>CALUJC010000024.1 GCA_944320865.1 uncultured Bacteroides sp.
TAGGTCGCCGCCGTTTTTTTTCAAGTTAAGCCAAGAGTCCTGTGCCCGTCCGTCGGGCGCGGGACTCTCTATTTTTTGGTGTGTCCCTTCCCGGCGGGGGCAAAGCCTTCCCCTGCAACTTTCCCCCCGCCCTTATTTTTTCCTCCCCTCCTTTGCCTTCTGCTTTCAGCCTTTGCCTCCTTTTGGTAATATCTCATATTCTAATAGTTGTGGGTAATATATGCGCGTTAATAGATGTAGTATATGATAAATTAATGTGAATGTTTAGGGCGGCTAAGTATATTCTTATCAAAATCCTTTTTTTATATTAAATGTATTTTCGTATTTTTGAGGCGTATTTTTTGAAAAATGGATGATTAATTGTGGATAATCAAGAAAAATAATATCATAATTCCTTTTTATTATGGAAAACAAAATTCAAGAGTTGACCGATAGAATTTATCGTGAAGGGGTAGAGAAAGGAAATGAGGAAGCGCAAAAAATAATTGCACGGTCTCAAGAGGAAGCTAAAAAAATAGTGGATGATGCGCAACGGAAAGCAGAAATGCTTCTTGCTGCTGCCAGGAAGTCTGCTAATGATTTGGAAGATAATACAAAATCCGAGTTGAAATTGTTCGCAAATCAAGCTGTAAATGCTTTGAAATCGGAAATCGCTTCTTTGATTACTGATAAAGTGGTTGCGAATAGTGTTGACAATTTTATTAAAGATAAGAATTACTTTAATGCTTTTGTCGTTTCTTTGGCTACTAAATGGAGCGTTAATGAGCCTATTGTGATTTCAACATCCGATGCAGAGGAATTGAAGAAATATTTTGGAGTAAAGGCTAAGAATTTGTTAGATAAAGGTGTTGAGATAAAGCAAGTTAATGGCATAAAAACCTTATTCTCTATCTCACCGGCTGACGGTTCTTATAAAGTGAATTTTGGCGAAGAAGAATTCATGAATTATTTTAAAGAATTTTTACGTCCGCAAATAGTGGAAATGCTCTTTTAATCGTGCTTGGTGATTATGAGTAAGTATTATTACTTAATAGCCGGACTACCTGAATTGGCCTTGGAAGACAATAAATTATATTGTACGTTGGCTGATTTTAAGAGTGAGTATTATCCTTTTTTATCAAAACCAGACCGCAAGTTATTAGATTTGTTTTATCTACAATTTGACAATCTGAACTTGTTAAAACTGTTAAGGGATAGGGACGCTTCAATAGACTTGCGAGGGCTTTATTCAAAAGAAAGTTTGCTTGAAGGTATATCAATGATAAAAGAAGGTGCTGAAATAGCAGAGTCTCAGCTCCCTTCTTATATGTCTATATTTCTTATAAACTATTTTAAAGAGTCTTTTGATACATCTGTTTTATGGGATGATCGTTTGGCTGCACTTTATTATGCGTATGCTTTAAGGTGTAAAAATCGTTTTATGATAGATTGGTTTGATTTTAATCTTACAGTAAATAATGTTTTGATAGCTTTGACTGCGCGTAAGTACAAGTTGGATATAGCTCCCCACATCGTAGGGGATACAGTTGTATGTGATGCTTTGCGTACATCTAATGCACGTGATTTTGGACTTTCGGGCAGTATCGATTATTGGGAGCAGTTGGCGAAAGCTGGTGAGACGGAAGATTTAGTAGAACGTGAGAAGAAAATAGACCAATTGCGTTGGAATTGGTTGGAAGAACATTCCACTTTTAAGTATTTTACGGTTGAACGTATTATTGTCTTTTTCCAACAGTTGAGTATAATTGAACGGTGGATTCCATTGGATAAAGAAAAAGGTAATAAGATGTTTCGTAGTATTATTGCCGCGTTGAAGGATGAAGTCCAGATACCCGGAGAATTCAGATAAAAATATTAGTGAGATATGGCAACAAAAGGAACGGTTAGTGGCGTAATAGCCAATATGGTGACCCTTGTCGTAGATGGCCCGGTAGCACAAAATGAAATATGTTATATTCTGACTGGTGGGGACAGATTGATGGCAGAGGTCATAAAAGTAGTAGGTACGCAAGTATATGTGCAGGTTTTTGAAAGTACCCGTGGGTTAAAAGTCGGTGCCGAAGCAGAGTTTACAGGACATATGCTTGAGGTTACATTGGGACCGGGCATGCTTTCTAAAAATTATGATGGTTTGCAGAATGACCTAGATAAGATGGAAGGCGTCTTTTTGAAGCGTGGTCAATATACTTATCCTTTGGATAAAGAGAGAAAGTGGCATTTTGTACCCTTGGCAAAAGTGGGTGAAAAGGTAGAAGCTTCTGCTTGGCTGGGACAAGTGGAAGAAAATCACCAACCTTTGAAAATTATGGTTCCTTTTACCCTGAAAGGAACATACCTTGTTAAAACAATTGCTGACGAAGGTGATTATAGAATAGAAGATACAATCGCAGTTCTGACGGATGAGGAAGGGAATGAGATAAAAGTTAATATGATTCAAAAATGGCCAGTGAAGCGCGCCATGACAAATTATCGGGAGAAACCTCGTCCTTTTAAATTGCTGGAAACAGGAGTTCGGGTCATAGATACTTTAAACCCGATAGTAGAAGGTGGCACAGGCTTCATCCCGGGACCTTTTGGAACGGGAAAAACTGTGCTTCAGCATGCCATTTCCAAACAGGCGGAAGCAGATATTGTGATTATAGCCGCTTGTGGTGAGCGTGCCAATGAAGTAGTGGAAATTTTTACAGAATTTCCAGAATTGGTCGATCCACATACCGGACGTAAATTGATGGAACGTACTATTATTATTGCTAATACGTCTAATATGCCTGTTGCGGCACGTGAAGCTTCAGTATATACTGCGATGACAATTGCTGAATTTTATCGTAGCATGGGACTGAAAGTTTTGCTTATGGCCGATTCAACTTCTCGCTGGGCACAGGCCTTGCGTGAAATGTCAAATCGTATGGAAGAACTTCCCGGTCCGGATGCTTTCCCTATGGATTTGTCTTCTATTATATCCAATTTTTATGGTCGTGCGGGGTATGTGGTACTGAATAATGGAGAAACCGGTTCTATTACTTTTATTGGTACTGTGTCTCCAGCGGGAGGTAATTTAAAGGAACCAGTAACGGAGAATACGAAGAAGGTTGCTCGTTGTTTTTATGCGCTAGAACAAGACCGTGCTGATAAAAAACGTTATCCGGCTGTAAATCCGATAGATTCATATTCTAAATATATAGAATATCCCGAATTTGAGTCTTATATAAGCCAGCGCATCAATAATGACTGGATAAACAAGGTGAATGAAATTAAGACCCGCTTGCAGCGTGGTAAAGAAATCGCCGAACAAATAAATATTTTGGGCGATGATGGAGTGCCAGTTGAATATCACGTCATTTTCTGGAAATCAGAATTAATTGATTTTGTAGTTCTCCAGCAAGATGCTTTTGATGAAATTGATGCGGTAACCTCAATGGAGCGTCAAGAAGAAATTTTGAATATGGTGATTGACATTTGCCATACAGAGTTCCAATTCGAGAACTTCAATGAAGTGATGGATTATTTCAAGAAAATGATTAATATCTGCAAACAGATGAATTACTCGAAGTTCAAGTCTGAGCAATACGAGAATTTCCGTTTGCAATTGAAAGCTTTGCTTGAGGAACGCAAGAATTGAGCGAAATAGAGGGTTAATAATAAATTCGTTTTTAAAATATAAAGAGATGGCAGCAAAAGCATTTCAAAAGATATATACTAAAATCACTCAAATAACAAAAGCTACATGTTCGTTGAAAGCGACAGGAGTAGGTTATGATGAGTTGGCTACTGTAAATGGCAAATTAGCCCAGGTGGTGAAAATTGCGGGTGATAATATTACTTTGCAGGTTTTTGAAGGGACGGAAGGTATCCCTACCAATGCAGAAGTCGTTTTCCTTGGAAAAGCGCCTACTTTGAAAGTCAGCAATCAGTTGGCGGGTCGTTTTTTTGATGCTTTCGGGAATCCTATAGATGGCGGACCTGAGATAGAAGGGAAAGAGGTCGAAATTGGTGGCCCTTCTGTAAATCCCGTACGCCGTAAGCAACCCTCTGAACTTATTGCTACAGGTATCGCAGGTATTGATTTGAATAATACTTTAGTGTCCGGCCAGAAGATTCCTTTCTTTGCCGATCCCGATCAGCCGTTCAACCAGGTGATGGCAACTGTAGCCTTGCGTGCGGAAACAGATAAAATCATTTTGGGTGGCATGGGTATGACGAATGACGATTATTTGTATTTTAAAAATGTTTTCTCGAATGCTGGGGCATTGGATCGTATCGTTTGCTTTATGAATACTACGGAGAATCCTCCGGTAGAACGTTTGTTGATACCAGATATGGCATTGACTGCAGCAGAGTATTTTGCAGTGGAGCACAATGAAAAAGTTTTGGTTTTGCTAACCGATATGACTTCATACGCTGATGCACTTGCTATTGTATCTAACCGTATGGATCAAATTCCTTCGAAAGATTCTATGCCGGGTTCTTTGTATTCGGATTTGGCAAAAATCTATGAAAAGGCTGTACAATTTCCTACAGGAGGTTCTATTACCATTATTGCGGTTACTACCCTTTCGGGGGGCGATATTACCCATGCTGTGCCCGATAATACTGGGTATATCACAGAAGGCCAATTGTTCCTTCGCCGTGATAGTGATATTGGTAAGGTTATTGTTGACCCATTCCGTTCATTGTCTCGTCTAAAACAATTGGTTACGGGTAAAAAAACTCGTCGCGACCATCCTCAGGTAATGAATGCCGCCGTGCGCCTGTATGCCGATGCCGCCAATGCAAAGACCAAGCAGGAAAATGGATTCGATTTGACCAATTATGATGAGCGCACTCTTGCTTTTGCTAAAGATTATTCCAGCCAATTGCTTGCTATTGATGTTAATCTGAATACTACGGAAATGTTGGATGTGGCATGGAGTTTGTTTGGTAAATACTTCAAACCTGAAGAAGTCAACATCAAGAAGGATTTAGTTGATGAATTTTGGCCTAAGAAGTAAAACTATGAGAAGATAATTGCTGTATGATAAAATTTCAGTATAATAAAACTTCGCTTCAACAACTTGAGAAACAGTTGAAGATTCGTTTGCGCACGCTTCCTATCATTAAAAATAAGGAGAGCGCCTTGCGCATGGAGGTGAAGCGTTGCAAGAATGATGCCGCGATGCTCGAAGTCCGTTTGGAAAAGGAAATTCAGGCGTATGAAGCCATGTTTGCCCTTTGGAATGAATTTGACGCATCGTTGATAAAGTTGGGTGATGTACATTTGGGTATCAGAAAGATTGCCGGGGTGCGTGTGCCTATGATGGAGAATGTGGAGTTTGAAGTGCGTCCTTTCAGTATGTTCAACTCCCCTAAATGGTATACGGACGGCATTTATTTGCTGAAAGAGTTGGCGCGGACAGCCATAGAACGTGAATTTACGTTAGCAAAGCTCAACCTGCTTGAACATGCACGCAAGAAAACGACGCAAAAGGTGAATCTTTTTGAAAAAGTACAAATACCTGGTTATCAGGATGCTTTGCGAAAGATAAAGCGATTTATGGAAGATGAAGAAAATCTGTCCAAATCATCGCAGAAAATCATGAAGTCCCATCAAGAACAACGAAAGGAGGCGGAAGCATGATTGCAAAAATGAAGAAATTGTCATTCCTTATTTACCATAAGGAGTATGAAGCGTTTCTTGAACAACTCCGGGCATTGGGTGTAGTGCACGTGGTTGAGAAGCAGCGTGGCGAAATGGACGAAAACCTGCAACAGGCTATGCAGCGTCGTGCATCTTATAAAACGGTGTATCAAGAGATGCAAGTCAAAGCCGATGGCAAGATTGATGAAAACGTGTATGTCGATGTTTCTGCAGAGCAGGTAGTAACTGGTTATGAGGAACGTAAAGAACATATCCAAGAACTTAGCCAGCAGTTGCCCGCTATTGATAAAGACATTGCCCAAATGGAGGTTTGGGGTGATTTCGATTGGAATACAATCAAGTGCTTGGATGATGCGGGATGGCATATCCGTTTTTATGCATGTCCTTCGAAAGAGTATGATGCTGAGTGGGGAGAGCAACACAATGCCATTATTGTAAAGGAGGAAAGTGCTCATATCTATTTTGTTACCGTAACTCCGGATAATGTTCAGTCGGAAGAAGATGCGTTGGAACCTTTGCGTTTGCCTTCCTTAAACTTGAGTGAGTTAAAGCAGAAGAGACAAAATACTGAAAATCTTATTGCTCAAGCAACGGATGACTTGCAAGTATATTGTCGGCGTTTTTGCCAAACTTTGGCGCAGGCAAACCTTGGGCTTCAGGAAAACATAGATTTAATGCAAGTACGCCTCAATAGCGAATGGATGGCAGATGGGGCGGTAATTTTGTTGGAAGGCTGGATTCCTGAAGAAAATGAAGTTGAAGTGCGTAAATTCCTTGATTCATCCGATGTTTATTATCAGATAAGGAAAGCGACTAAAGAAGATAATGCGCCTATTAAATTGAAGAACAACGCTTTTGTTCGCTTGTATGAGGTGCTGACCAAAATGTATGGCATGCCTGATTATGCAGAGTTTGACCCGACACCCATTATTGCGCCTTTCTTTACCTTGTTCTTTGCTTTTTGTATGGGTGATGCCGGTTATGGTTTGGTCTTGATAGCATTAGGATTTATTCTGAAGCGTAAGCTGTCCAAGTCTTTGGCTGGTATGATGAATCTGGTTATATCGTTGGGTATCGGTACCACTATCATCGGTGCCATATTCGGCACATTCTTCGGGGTGTCGTTGATGGATGTCGACTTGCCGGAAGGCATCAAGCAGTTTATGATTACTGGTAAGATTGGTGATACTTCTTACGATAAACAGATGTTGCTTGCCCTTTTGATAGGTGTAGTGCATGTCAGTCTTGCCATGACCATAAAAGCCATTGTGCAAACTGTGCGGTACGGCTTCAAGGAAGCCATTAGTAACTGGGGATGGTTATTATTGGTGATAGGCTTTATTTGTACAGGTGGACTATCTTTCTTTGAAGTGATATCGGCCAATGTCACCCAATGGGCTTTCATCATTATCGGTAGTGTGGCCGGCATTGGCATCTATTTGCTCAACAATCTGCATAGAAATGTATTCTTGAATATTGGTGCAGGGTTGTGGGATACATACAATATGGCTACCGGACTTGGTGGCGACGTGCTTTCTTATATTCGTTTGTATGCGTTAGGATTGGCTGGTGGAATGTTAGGTGGTGTGTTCAACCAAATTGCTTTTATGGTCAACGATGCGGCCGGGCCAGTAATCGGCTGGTTGTTGTGCGGCCTGATTCTGATATTCGGTCATGCATTGAACATTGCCATGTCTTGCTTAAGTGCTTTTGTACATCCTTTGCGTCTTACTTTTGTAGAATATTTCAAAAATTCAGGTTATGAAGGCAAAGGTGAAGCCTATAAACCTTTTGCTGCTGTAAAAAAGTGATAAAGACATGTGAAAGATGAAATAGTTATTACTAATTAAAAAAACAAATAAATTGAAGCGTTATGAATGAAATTTTAGGTTATATCGGTTTAGGCTTGGTATTGGGTTTAGCCGGTATTGGTAGTTGTTTTGGTACCACAATTGCAGGTAATGCTGCTGAAGGTGCCTTGAAGAAAGACCCGTCAAAATCGGCAAGTTACATGCTGCTTTCTGCAATTCCGGCCACTCAGGGCCTTTATGGATTTGTGGCTTTTCTTATGTCTCGTACGCGTGATTTTACTACAGATGGCCCGTTGATGTTGGGTATCGGTTTAGGCGTAGGTTTGGTTTGTTTATTTTCGGCTATCCGACAGGGTCAGATTTGCGCCAATGGTATTGCCAATATAGCTCAAGGACATGATGTGCTGACCAATACGATGATTTATGCGGCTCTTCCTGAATTCTACGCTATTCTTGGTTTGGTAGCTGCTTTGATGGTATAATAAATATTGGGGTATTTTGCCGTTATAGTAGAATGCCGATTGAGTTGCCCGATACTTGCCTTTTTCCCGCGAGGTTGTATCGGGCAATTTATTTTTTGTCGGTTGGATTTCAAGACCCCCGTCAGAATGCGTTCTCCTTTTACTTGAGAGTTTTTTTTCAGGTATGCTTTCATTTTTCCGGGTTAGAAGCCTATTTTTCAAAGAATAATGTGTACTTTTGCAGCCATTAATGAAAATGGACATATGATTGATGATTTACTAACCCCCGATTATATATTTGAAGCAAGTTGGGAAGTTTGTAATAAAGTGGGCGGTATTTACACCGTTTTATCTACTCGTGCCAATACTTTACAGGCAAAATTCCGCGATAGAATCATTTTTATAGGTCCCGATATCTGGCAGGGGAAAGAAAACCCCATGTTTACAGAATCGGATAATCTTTGTGCTGCATGGAAAGAAAAAGCTGTCGAACACGAACATTTGTCTGTCCGTGTGGGGCGCTGGAATATTCCAGGCGAACCTATTGTGATTTTGGTGGATTTCCGTCCTTTCTTTGCACAAAAAAACGAAATTTATACCGATATGTGGAATCGATATCAAGTAGATTCCCTTCATGCGTATGGCGATTACGATGAATCTTGTATGTTCGCCTATGCAGCAGGTAAGGTAGTTGAGAGTTTCTATCGATATAATTTGACCGAAACTGATAAGGTCGTTTTCCAAGCCCATGAATGGATGACTGGGATGGGGGCACTTTACCTGCAGACTGCAGTTCCTGAAATTGCTACAATCTTTACTACTCATGCCACTTCTATCGGACGTTCTATTGCTAGCAACAATAAACCGTTATACGATTATCTGTTTGCTTACAATGGTGATCAGATGGCAGAAGAGTTGAACATGCAGTCCAAACATTCCATAGAAAAGCAAACTGCCCATTATGTGGATTGTTTTACTACGGTGAGTGAGATAACCAATAATGAATGCAAGGAATTGCTTGATAAGTCGGCTGATGTAGTTTTGATGAATGGTTTTGAGGATGACTTTGTACCCAAAGGTATTACTTTTGGTGGCAAAAGAAAACGTGCCCGCACAGCGATGCTACATGTTGCCAATTGCTTGCTTGGAACGAATCTTGGTGAAGATACCTTAATTGTAGGCACAAGCGGTCGCTATGAATTTAAGAATAAAGGATTGGATGTGTTTTTGGAGGCTATGAATCGGTTGAATCGCGATAAAGAGCTGAAGAAAAATGTTCTTGCCTTTGTCAGTGTACCTAGTTGGGTAGGAGATGCGCGTGAAGATCTGCGAGAGCGCCTTAAAAGCCGCGAAAAATTTGCTACACCTTTGCAATGTCCTTTTATCACCCATTGGTTGCATAACATGACGCACGATCAGGTGCTGGATATGTTGAAATATTTAGGTATGAACAATGCTCCTGAAGATAAGGTTAAAGTTATGTTTGTGCCTTGCTATTTGGATGGTAAAGACGGCATTTTCAACAAAAATTATTATGATTTGGTTTTAGGTGAAGACCTTAGTGTTTATGCCTCATATTATGAACCGTGGGGATACACGCCGTTGGAAAGTGTGGCTTTCCGTGTACCTACCATTACTACCGATTTAGCGGGTTTTGGCTTGTGGGTAAACAGTCTGAAGAATCAGCACGGCATTGATGACGGGGTAGAGGTGTTGCACCGTTCTGATTATAACTACTCGGAAGTTGCAGACGGTATTAAGGACACTATTGCATCTTTTTCTGATAAAGCTCCCCGTGCAGTGCAGACCATTCGCCAACGGGCTGCTCAAGTTGCAGAGCAGGCTTTGTGGAAACACTTTATTCAATATTATTATAAAGCTTACGACTTGGCTTTGCGCAAGTCTGTAGAACGATTGAAAAAGGGATGACTTTTGGTGTGGTTCCTTTTTACGGATAAGTAAGAAATTAATTAATGGATCAAAGTTTTTAAGACATGAAGATTAAAGTGAGTAATGTGAATGCTCCAAACTGGAGGGACGTGAATGTAAAGTCCCACATTCCTGTTGAATTGGAGAAATTGTCTGAACTGGCGCGTAATATCTGGTGGGCTTGGAACTATGAAGCCACCGAGCTGTTCAGAGATTTAGACCCCTCTCTCTGGAAGGAAGTCGGACAGAATCCCGTACTTCTGCTCGAACGTATGAGCTACGCTAAACTCGAAGCTTTGGCGAAAGATAAAGTGATTCTGCGCCGAATGGAGGATGTATACTCCAAATTCCGTAATTATATGGATGTAAAGCCAGACAGCAAACGTCCTTCTGTGGCTTATTTCAGCATGGAATACGGCTTGAACAGTGTGTTGAAAATCTATTCAGGAGGTCTTGGCATTTTAGCAGGTGATTACCTGAAAGAAGCTTCGGACAGCAATGTGGACATGTGTGGTGTCGGTTTCCTTTACCGTTATGGTTATTTCACTCAAACCCTTTCCATGGATGGCCAGCAGATTGCCAATTATGAAGCACAGAATTTCGGCCAGTTGCCCATTGATCGTGTATTGGACGAAAATGGCAATCAAGTTATTGTAGACGTACCTTATTTAGATTATTATGTGCATGCCCTTGTATGGCGTGTCAATGTAGGGCGTGTTCCTCTCTATTTGCTTGATACGGATAATGAAATGAATAGCGAGTTCGACCGCTCTATTACTCATCTGCTTTACGGTGGTGATTGGGAGAACCGCTTGAAGCAGGAAATTCTTTTGGGTATCGGTGGTATTTTGTTGTTGAAAAAGCTGGGTATCAAAAAAGATATTTATCATTGCAACGAAGGACATGCAGCCTTGATTAATGTGCAACGTATTTGCGACTACGTTGCTGAAGGATTGAGCTACGATCAAGCTATAGAATTGGTTCGTGCTTCTTCGTTGTACACAGTGCATACGCCTGTACCTGCCGGCCACGATTATTTCGATGAGGGCTTGTTTGGCAAGTACATGGGTGGTTATCCCGCTAAAATGGGCATCAGCTGGGATGATTTGATGGATTTGGGACGTAACAACCCGGGTGATAAGGGTGAGCGCTTCTGCATGTCTGTCTTTGCTTGCAACACTTCGCAGGAAGTAAATGGTGTAAGCTGGTTGCACGGAAAAGTTTCTCAGGAAATGTTCTCCTCTATCTGGAAGGGCTATTTCCCCGAAGAAAACCATGTAGGTTATGTTACCAATGGTGTGCACTTCCCCACTTGGAGTGCTACCGAGTGGAAGCAACTTTATGGCTCTCATTTCGATGAGAATTTCTGGTATGACCAGTCCAATTCTAAAATTTGGGAGGCTATTTACAATGTTCCCGATGAGGAAATCTGGAAGACACGCCTGAAATTGAAAAACAAGCTGATAGATTATATCCGTCGTCAATTCAGCGAATCGTGGTTGAAGAACCAGGGTGACCCCTCGCGCATTGTTTCTTTACTTGAGAAAATCAATCCTAACGCATTGTTGATAGGTTTTGCCCGTCGCTTTGCTACATATAAGCGTGCTCATTTGTTGTTTACCGATTTGGATCGTCTTTCCAAGATTGTCAACAACCCCGATTATCCTGTTCAGTTCCTTTTTGCCGGTAAGGCTCATCCCCACGATGGTGCAGGACAGGGATTGATTAAGCGTATTATCGAAATTTCCCGCCGCCCTGAATTCTTGGGTAAGATTATCTTCTTGGAGAATTATGATATGCAGTTGGCACGTCGCCTGATATCGGGTGTCGATATTTGGCTGAATACACCGACTCGTCCGCTTGAAGCTTCCGGTACATCCGGCGAGAAGGCTTTGATGAATGGTGTGGTTAACTTCTCCGTACTCGATGGTTGGTGGTTGGAAGGTTATCGTGAGGGTGCCGGTTGGGCTTTGACCGATAAGCGTACATACCAGAATCAGGAACATCAAGACCAACTGGATGCTGCCACCATTTACAGCATCTTGGAGACGAAGATTCTGCCGTTGTTCTATGCCCGCAATGAGAAGGGTTATTCCGAAGGTTGGGTCAGAACCATCAAGAATTCCATTGCCCAGATTGCTCCGCACTACACCATGAAGCGCCAGCTGGACGACTATTATGCCAAGTTCTACACCAAGGAGGCTAAGCGTTTCCATGCCCTTGTCGCCAACAACTATGAGAAGGCCAAGGAAATTGCTGCATGGAAGGAAGAGGTGGTTTCCAAGTGGGATAGCATTGAAGTCGTTTCTGCCCAGAAGCCTGAAGATGTGCAGACTGGTTCCATCGAGAGTGGCAAGGATTATACCATTACCTTTGTCATCGATGAAAAAGGCCTTAACGACGCCATCGGTTTGGAATTGGTAACTACTTATGCCGGTCAGGACGGGAAGCAGCACATCTATTCCGTAGAACCGTTTAAGGTAGTGAAGAAGGAAGGTAATCTTTATACTTTCCAACTGAATCACAAGCTGGAGAATGCAGGCAGCTTTAAGGTATCTTATCGTATGTTCCCGAAGAACCCCGACCTGCCCCATCGCCAGGACTTCTGCTATGTGCGTTGGTTCGTCTAAGATAAAGATTGACATTTTTTGATTCTTTTAAATAGAATACGGGGGCTGCATCAGTCAAATGCGGCTCCCGTATTTTTTGTGGCATTTCTACTTCTGCCGGTTAAGCGCGCAAGTATCTGGTTATCATTGCGGTATTACTTTATAATTTTTGTAAAAGCTTTACAGTATTACTTTATTCCTAATAAAGTGTTACTTTACTCCTAATAAAGTGTTACTTTACTCCTAGTAAAGTGTTGCTTTATTCCTAGTAAAGTAGCCTTGCTGACGAATGGCACGCAATGTGCCGTGTATGTCCATAAATGCTAATCTATGCTTTTCCCAAGGTTTTTCCGTAGATTTTCCCTAACTTTGCCCCTCACAATATGATACTGTTATTCGTTTGACATTTATTATGATAAAGAACATTGTTAGAATCCTGTGGGTGTTGCTGGCATTGGGAGTGCTGGCATGTGTGGCGTTGTTTTGGGCCATAGCCAAGGGATGGATAGGTTATATGCCTCCGGTGGAGGACTTGGAGAATCCTAACTATAAATTTGCCACTGAAGTATTTTCATCCGATGGCAAGGTATTAGGCACCTATTCCTACAGCAAGGAAAACCGTGTATATGTAGGTTATAATGAATTGTCACCATATGTCATCAATGCGCTGATTGCTACGGAGGATGTCCGCTTTGCCGACCATTCAGGCATCGATGCCAAGGCATTGTTCCGTGCCGTGATAAAACGTGGCATACTGATGCAGAAAAATGCCGGAGGTGGAAGTACCATCACCCAGCAGCTTTCCAAGCAGCTCTATTCGCCCAGCGCGGACAATGTGATGGAGCGCCTGTTTCAGAAGCCTATAGAATGGGTGATAGCTGTGAAGCTGGAGCGGTATTACACCAAAGAGGAAATCTTGACAATGTACCTCAATAAATTTGATTTCTTGAACAATGCCGTGGGCATTAAGACAGCTGCCCATACCTATTTTGGATGTGAACCCAAAGATTTGCGGATAGAGGAGGCTGCCACTTTGGTGGGCATGTGTAAGAATCCTTCGCTTTACAATCCGCTCCGCTTCAACGAGCGTTCGCGCGGGCGGCGCAACGTGGTGCTCGACCAGATGCGTAAAGCGGGCTACATCACCCAGGCTGAGTACGACTCCTTGCAGGCTCTGCCTTTGAAGTTGGAGTACAACCGGGTTGACCATAAGGAAGGATTGGCCACTTATTTCCGCGAATACCTGCGTGGCGTGCTTACGGCTAAGAAACCTGATAAGGCGGATTATCGGGGCTGGCAGATGCAGAAGTTTTATGAAGATTCGCTCGATTGGGAAAACAACCCGTTGTTTGGATGGTGTAATAAGAATGTCAAGAAAGACGGGAAGCATTATAACTTGTATACTGACGGGTTGAAAATCTACACCACCATCGATAGCCGCATGCAGCAGTATGCCGAGGAGGCGGTGACCGACCATTTGAAAGAACTTCAAGGCTATTTCTTCAAGGAAAAGAAAGGGGCGAAAAAGGCACCTTATACTTTCCGTTTGACGCAAGAACAGGTAGACGAGATATTGGGGCGTGCCATGCGCCAATCCGACCGCTATCGCCTGATGAAAAAGGCCGGTGCTTCGGAGGAAGAAATCCGGAAAGCTTTCGATACCCCCGAAGAAATGTCCGTGTTCAGTTGGAATGGGGTAGTGGATACCGTGATGACGCCTATGGACTCTATCCGCTATTACAAGTTCTTCCTCCGTGCCGGTTTTATGTCCATGGACCCGCACAACGGGTATGTAAAGGCATACGTGGGTGGTCCCAATTACCATTATTTCCAATATGATATGGCTATGGTAGGCCGTCGGCAGATAGGTTCGACCATGAAGCCTTATGTCTACACGCTTGCCATGGAGAATGGTTTCTCGCCATGTGACGAGATGCGTCATGTGGAGTTTCAGGGATTTGATGAAAATGGCAAAGTTTGGGCGCCCCGCAATGCCAACAAGAAGCGTTATGGCGAAATGGTGACTTTGAAGTGGGGCTTGTCCAACTCTGATAACTGGATTACCGCCCGCTTGATGAGTAAGTTGAATCCGTATGAACTGAAACGCCTGCTTCATAGTTTCGGAGTGCGCAACCAGGAAATTGCACCGACCATAGCCCTTTGTCTGGGGCCATGTGAAATCTCCGTGGGAGAGATGGTGAGTGCCTATACCGCTTTCCCCAACAAAGGCATCCGGGTGGCTCCGCTGTTTGTGACGCGCATTGAAGACGGCGACGGAAATGTGCTGGCCACTTTCTTGCCCGAGATGCAGGAAGTCATCAGCGAGTCGAGTGCTTATAAGATGCTTGTCATGCTGAAGTCGGTAGTCGATGAGGGCACGGCCATCCGCGTGCGTCGTCTGGGTATTAACGCTGAGATGGGTGGAAAAACAGGCACGACAAACTTCCATTCCGACGGCTGGTTTATGGGCTTTGTTCCCTCATTGGTGTCCGGCTGTTGGGTAGGCGGTGAGGATCGCGACATCCATTTCGATACCATGATTCATGGGCAGGGTGCTTCCATGGCATTGCCTATCTGGACAAAGTATATGCGTAAGGTTTTTGACGACAAGACGTTGGGCTATAATGAAGCCGACACATTTGATATCCCAAAAGGTTACGACCCCTGCAAGGATGCTGTGATAGGTGGCGATAATGGCGAGATTATTGAAGAAGAGACGGTGACCGGCTTGGACGAGTTCTTTAACTGATAGCGCGAATGGTTTATACAATCTGTATAGGGAGCAACGAACATCGTCGGGAAAATCTGGCATTGGCTCGTAAGCGGTTGACCGAGATGTTTACAGGAATACGTTTCGCCAAAGAGGAGGATACCGAACCTTTGGCTTGCCATCGGCCGGAGATGTTCTCCAACCAGGTGGCGCGTTTCGCTTCCGACAGCCTTCCGTGTGAAGTAACCCGGTGTTTGAAGGCTATCGAGCGGGAAGCTGGACGCCAGTTGGCCGACAAGCAACAGGAGATAGTACGCTTGGATATCGACCTCCTGATGTGCGACTCGGAAGTGTATAAACCCGAAGACCTGCGCCGCGCTTACATTGTGCGGGGATTGGAAGAACTCAAGTAACGCCTATGTTAGACAGAAGCATACAACCGGATATTTGCGAACCTGCGAAGCTTGATGTGCAACGCCCGAAGCGGGTGACGCTTCCCAATGGAATTCCTTTGAACATCTTTGACGCATGCGACAGCGAAGTTACGCGTGTGGATATCGTGATGGAAGGAGGGCGTTGGGACCAGTCGCAACCTTTACAGGCATTGTTTACCAATAGGATGCTTCGCGAAGGCACCCGGCATTACACTGCCGCCTGCATAGCCGAGCAACTGGATTACTATGGCGCGTGGCTTGATTTATCAAGTGCGCCTCGGCATACTTACGTCACCCTTTACTCCTTGAACAAATACTTGCCCCAGACACTGGACATTCTGGAAAGCATTGTGAAGGAGCCTCTTTTTCCGGAGAAGGAGTTGAAGGTTGTTGTTGATGCCAATGTGGGGCAATTTAAGATAAATACTTCCAAAGTGGATTTCCTGGCTCATCGGGAGCTGGCACACGCTTTGTTCGGGGAGGAGCACCCGGTCGGCCGGATGGTATGCGAAGCCGATTACCGTTGCATCACTCCGGAAGTGTTGCATGATTTTTACGACCGTTATTATCATTCACAGAATTGCACCATTTACCTTTCAGGGAAAGTAACCGATGATTGCGTCCGCAGGGTAGGAACCCTCTTTGGAAGAGAAAGTTTCGGGCATTGTTTGGAGAAGCCGCAATCAATGTTTCTCCCTCCCGTAGCCGATGCAAGACGACGCATTTTTGTGGAGCGTGGCGAAGCATTGCAAAGTGCAGTACGCATAGGCATGCTTACCATGGAACGGTGTCACCCCGATTATCTGAAGTTCCGTGTGTTGGTTACTTTGTTGGGCGGATATTTTGGCAGCAGGCTGATGTCAAACATCCGGGAAGAGAAGGGATATACCTATGGTATTTCCGCCGGATATGCCTCTTATCCCGGTCAAGGCCTATTGGCCATCAGTGCGGAGACGGCCAATCAGTATGTAGAGCCTTTGATAGCCGAAGTCTACCGTGAAATAAGCCGTTTGCAGAATGAAAAAGTATCTGTCGAAGAATTGGTCATGGTGAAAAACTATATGCTGGGCGACATGTGCCGTAGCTGTGAGTCGGCATTTTCTTTGGCCGACGGGTGGATTTTCCTGCAGGCCTCAGGATTGGGCGAGACATATTTTGCCGATGCCATGCAAGCCGTAAAAGATGTTACCCCCGATGAAATACGTGACCTGGCTTGCAAGTATTTGCGTAAAGAAGACTTAAAGGAAATTGTGGTCGGTGCAAAATGAGTTTAAAAAGCCTTTGCACCCCGTTTTGCATTGGGGGATTAGTCGTATATTTGTAAGCTGAAATAGAAAACCGTTTTGCAGATGAAATACCTATATATATTAGTTCTCACCTCGTTCTTATTCCAAGGGGGATTGGAGGCTCAAGAAAAGAAATCCGGCTTTTTCGATAAAGTGAAAAACATGTTCTCTTCCGAGATAAGGATAGACAGCTATACCTTTAAGGACGGCTCGGTATATACCGGCGAGATGAAAGGCCGGAAGCCTAACGGAAAAGGGCGGACCGTCTTTAAAAGTGGTGATGTCTACGAAGGCGAATATGCCAAAGGGAAACGCCAAGGATACGGCGTTTACACTTTTCCCGATGGCGAGCGCTATGAAGGCGAGTGGCTGGAAGACCGGCAGCATGGCAAAGGCGTCTACTACTTCATGAACAACAACCGCTACGACGGTCAGTGGGAGCAAGATTTCCAGCACGGCGAAGGGGTGATGACCTACTACAATGGCGATGTCTACGACGGCCAGTGGGTGAAAGACAAGCGTGAAGGACAGGGTACCTATACTTGGAAAAACGGCTCTACCTATGTGGGCTCCTGGAAGAACGACAAGAAGGATGGCAAAGGCGTGCTGACGTGGAACGACGGAAGCAAGTACGATGGCGAGTGGCGTAACGATATGCGTGAAGGCTATGGCACCTTCGAGTATGCCAATGGAGACAAGTATGTAGGCCAATGGAGCAACGACATGCAGCATGGCAAAGGCATCTATTATTTCCATACGGGCGACCGCTATGAAGGAGATTACGTACAAGGTGAACGTACGGGCGAAGGGATATACTACCATGCCAACGGCAATAAATATGTAGGCGCGTTCAAGGATGGCAAGCAAGAAGGATACGGTGTCTTCACTTGGGCGAACGGTGCCGTGTATGATGGTGAATGGAAAGACAACAGCCGCGATGGCTATGGAACTTACAAGTGGCAGATAGGTGACTCGTACGAAGGCGAGTGGAAAGCCGACAAGTTCAACGGGCAAGGCTCGTTGGTTATGACCGATGGCACCCGCTATAGTGGTGGTTTTGTCGACGGGCTGGAGGATGGCACGGGCGTGCAAGTAGATAAAAACGGCATTACCTATGAGGGTACCTTCAAGCAGGGCAAGAAAGACGGACTTTTTGTAGAGAAAGACAAGGAGGGTAAAGTCATTCGCCAGCGGACATACAAGATGGGGCGGTTGGAAAGCGAGAAAGTTATGCAGTAAATAGTGAGGTGAGAGGGGAGGGGGCTCTTTCCTGTTTGCCACATTTTCACTATCTTTGCGCCCTCAAAAAAGGGATAACAATGACTGAACAAGAAACGACCCTCCTCATCCGGAGAAAACTGGACTTATTGCTTCGCACCGGGAAATTACTGGTAGAGAGTGCCGCCGATACCAATCGCGTAGTGCGCAACATGAATCGTGTGGCGGCATACCTGGGGTTGCCCGAAGACAAGCTGCACATGGAAGTGAGCTACACCATGCTGATGGCCAACCTGAGCGATGAGGCTCATTCCTATTCCAAATTCCAAAAGTGTACGAATCATGGCGTCAACATGACGGCCATTTCCGAAATCAGCAAGCTGTCGTGGCGTGCCATCGAGCACGACTATTCGCTCGACCGCTACGAGGAGGAGCTGGAGCGCATCAAGAACAAGCAGCGCAATTACCGCCCGTGGTTGGTGGCTATCTGTGCAGGCTTTGCGTGCGGAGGCTTCTGTAAGTTGTTCGGGTGCGACTGGGTGGCGTTTCTTTTCGCGTCTATTTGTGCGTTTATTGGTTTCAACGTGCGCGCCCATTGCATTCGTTTCGGCATCAACCACTACATGAGCATTGCCATTGCGGCCCTGGTGGCTACGTGCCTGGCTTATTCCTCTTCTTTTACGGGATTATCGTCTACTCCTTACCATCCCTTGTTGGCTTGTGCATTGTTCATCGTGCCGGGGGTACCCTTGATAAACTTTGTGGACGACATGATAGACAATTACATTCAGGTGGGCATCACGCGGGCGGTAAACACTTGCCTGATACTCTGTTCCATGGCATTCGGCATCGTGATGGCCATGCGCCTGCTGGCTATGGAAGATGTAGTCATCGACAAGAAATTCAGCGAGCTGAGCATGGTGCCCCACGACTCCTACTACGTGTATGCCATAGCTGCGGCTATCTCGGCCATGGGCTTCTCCATGATATTCAACATACAGCGGCGATTGCTTTGGGTGGTGGCCGTGGGAGGCATGCTGGCTGTATGCACGCGCAACTTTGTGAACTTTGAGCTGGGCTACGGCCCTGTGGTAGGCTCGTTCATGGGTGCCTTGGTGGTGAGCCTCATTGCGGTGAAGGCGGTGCACTGGTTCCACGTGCCCAACCACGTGCTCACCATTCCGTCGGTCATTCCCATGATTCCTGGGGTGCTGATGTACCGTTCCCTGTTCGGACTGATCAACATGACCGGCGTGGTGGGCGAGGTGACGGCAGTGGTGTTCAACGGCATCAATGCGTCGCTCATCGTCATCTGCATAGCCTTGGGGGTAGCGGTGCCCAATATCTTTGCACGAAGGTACATTGCGAAGGACCGCCGCAAGTTTCTGGAAGAAGAACTGCAGAAGCGGCGGGAGCGCGGTAAGTTCATAGAGTGGTAAAAGACAAAAGAGGGGGCGCACTTCACACGGTGCGCCCCCTCTCATTATATATAATATAATATAATATGGTAGGGAGTATCCTCCTTACTTCAGTGCCCCGGCCACAGCCTCCTGAATCTCGTCGCCATGCAGGCCGCGTGCCAGGATGGTGCCGTCGCCGCCTATCAGCACGGTGTGGGGAATGCTGCTCACGGCATACAACTTGGCACCTTCGCAGTTCCAGTATTTCAAGTCGGACATCTGCGGCCAGGTGATGCCCAGGTCTTTGATGCCTTTCTTCCACGACTCGGCGTCGCGGTCGAGGGATACGCCTACTATCTCGAAGTTCTTGTTCTTATATTTGGCGTATGTGTCGATGAGGTTGGGCATCTCGCGACGGCAAGGACCGCACCAGCTGGCCCAGAAGTCTACGAGCACCACTTTGCCCTGGCCGGCGTAGTCGGACAGTTTCACCTGCTTGCCGTCGGGCGTCTGCATCTCGAAGTCGGTGAACTTCTGGCCCACGGCGGTAGCCTTCATCTTCTCCACGTTCTCCTTGATTTTGACGATGGTTTCATCGTTGCTGTAGGCAGCGGGTATTTGCGGCATCAGCGGGTCGAGCTCGTCGATGTCCATCTGGTAGTAGTTTTGCTTGAGCAGATGGATGCCGGCGGCGTTGGTAATGTTTTGCTTGATGCCGTCCTTCATGGCGTCCATCACCTGCTCCTGCAGGTCTTCCATGGTTTCGGCCTTGGCTTCCCGCTGTTCGGGGGTAAGGGTAGTGTCGGCCATCTGCTCGTAGATGTCGGCCATCTGGCTGCTCAAGGCATTTACTTGGTTGCGGATGGCCTGGTAGGCGTCGTTGTTGGGCGTGCCGGTGATGCTGCTGCCTTCTTCGCGCAGATCGGCCTTGATGTCGCCGTTCTCCAGGAAGAAGTCTGCCGCCAGGGTGCAATGGTCGGGGGCGTGCAGGGTGAGGTAGCGCACCTGGGCCGTGTCTTGCGTGCCCTTCAGGCTGAAGGCTCCGCCCTTCACGATGGCGGTGGCCAGGCTGACGGGCATGCGTCCGTCCATCATTACGAGGTGGATGGTGTCGCCGTCCTTCGCACCTTCCACGGTGCCGCTCACGGTGTAACCTTGGTTACCGCTACAGGCTGCGAAGATGGCGGCCGTAGCAAAGAGGTAGATAACTTTTTTCATTACTTTCTTTATTTTGGGTTGAAAACTGGGCAAAGGTAGGCAATATCGTTGATTTTTATGCTACCTTTGCGAAGAAATCTAAAACAAAGGCAATATGAATGCGCGTCGATTGAAGAAGGGGAATTTCACCCCCCCCTATTTAAGAAAGTTTAACTATCTCATCCTCATCTTCGTAGGTTTCCTATTCTCCTGCCAGGACGACTACGACGACACTGCCCTGTGGGACACGGTGAACAACCTGGAAGAACGCCTCTCTGCCCTCGAAGAGTGGCAACAGGAAACAAACCACAACATCCAATCCCTTTACGAACTTATCAACACCACGGACTACATCACCTCCGTCACACCCTTGGTGGAAGGCGGCGTGGAGGTGGGCTACACCATCACCTTCCTGCACAGTGACCCCATCACCATCTATCATGGCAAGAAAGGCGACAAGGGGGACAAAGGCGACCAGGGAGAACAAGGAGAACAGGGTGAACAAGGCGAGAAGGGCGAGCAAGGCGACCCCGGACAGGACGGTGCCGACGGCCAAGACGGCTACACCCCGCAGATAGGCTTGACAAAGGGAGAGGACGGCAACTGGTACTGGACGCTGGACGGCCAGCTGATGACCGATGGGGAAAACAACCCCATCCGTGCCAACGGACTGGACGGCGAAGATGGTGCCGACGGCGAAGACGGTGCACCCGGTGCTGACGGTGAAGATGGTGCCGATGGAAAGCCCGGAGCAGACGGCGAAGATGGTGCTCCCGGTCAGGATGGTGAAGACGGTGCTCCCGCCCCCACGCCGCAAATCAAGCTGGGGCGCACCATAGACAGTGGTACTTGCTACGGCCTCGACGGCAGGGTGCAAAGCAGCCCCGACAACACTGCCTGGTACCTCAGCGTGGACGGCGGACTGACGTGGTACCGCATCACCGGCGACAAGGGTGAACAAGGCGAACAAGGAGAACAAGGAGAACAGGGCGAACAAGGCGAGCAAGGCGAACAAGGCGAACAAGGCATACAAGGCGAGCAAGGCGACTCCATGTTCGCCGAAGCCCCCGAACTCTCCGAAGACGGCACGCACTACATCTTCACCCTGGCCGATGGCGACGACAACCCCGACAACAACCCCACCATCGAAGTATCCGCCTACCAACCCATCGCCATCGAAGGCACCGGCATAACCACCGAATCGGGCGCCATGGGACTGATTCCCGGCGAAGAGACCACCATCCAACTGACTTACGACGCAGATAACTACACCGCCCTCGTGGCGCAGATAACCTCCAAGGGTGCTGACGGCAACCACACCTACACCGACTTCGACACCCGCAGCACAGGGGATGGCTGGAGCGTGGCAACCGACTTCGACCAGCAGACCGTAACCATCACCGCCCCCGCCACTGGAGGAAGCCAGGCATTGCTCAGCATCTCCCTCCTCCGCGCGAACGGCAGCCAGGTAAACACCTTGCGGGTGGTAGAGGCTGCAACGGACACGGTGGACGAGGAGACCGGCGCTTACACCGTCTACACCGCCGATGGCCTGCTGGCATGGAACGTAGCCGCACAAAGCAACCTCTCGCTGAACTGCACCCTTGCCGCCGACATCACCCTGCCCGACCCTGCAGAAACCGGCGGAAGCAACTGGACACCGATAGGAAATAGAGATTATCACTATACCGGCACCTTCGACGGCGCAGGGCATACCATCAGCAATCTGCAAATTACAAACCCTGAGGACGTTCAGAGCATCGGTCTGTTTGGCTTTGTTGGTGCAGGTGGCACGATTGAAAACTGCCATGTGGAAGGCGCCATTACATCATCCTCTAATTTTGTAGGAGGTATTGCCGGATACAATGAAGGTACGATACAGGCCTGTTCCTCTTCGGCCACGGTTAGTGGTGATTTCTATGTAGGAGGTATTGCCGGATACAGCAATGGTGGCAGTATACAGGCCTGCTCCTCTTCGGCCACGGTTAGTGGTAGCAGCAATGTGGGAGGTATTGCCGGATACAACGGACTTGGCAGCATACAGGCCTGTTCCTCTTCGGCCACGGTTAGTGGAAACTCCAGGGTGGGGGGAATAGTAGGGGCTCAGCAAGAGAGGGGGACGATACTGTCCTGCTATGCAACAGGGACGGTCACAACAGGAACTGAAGTGGGCGCCGTAGCAGGGCTGAATTATGGTCACTCTACTATTACCGCCTGTTATTGGAGCGGGGATACCACAAAAGGTGTGGGCAGTAAAGGAGAAGGTGCCACAAGTGAAGACCACAAGGTAGGTGATACAGACATCACCTGGCAGACGGCGATGGAAGCCATGAACAACGCCCTCTCCAGCACAGCCTACCAATGGAAGATGAACGAGGACACAGATAAGGACGCCTTCCCCTTGGTAATAGCGTCATCGGAAGGCAACTAAGAGCCTGCCCGAATCGAGGTCTTGACCTCGGCGGCATCGACCTCTTGACCTCGGTGTCAGTGACCTCTAGAGGTCGACAGCATTGACCTCTAGAGCTCAGTAAGGCCGACCTCTAGACCTCGATTCGACCAAGCATATAACCTAATTTGATTCACGATTTTATTCATTTTAAAAAGGAGGTATTTATGGGATTAAAATGTAAAGTGTATGAAAAAGGCAGCGACCCCCGGGACAAGTCTGCCCCCAAGAAATGGTACGGCACTACGCAGAGCGAGACCCCGCTCAGCGGCAAGGCCATGACCAAGGCGGCCACCCAGAACACCACGCTGGCGCCCATCGAGCTGGAGGCCGCGCTCGACCTGCTGGGCAACTTCATCCCTCAGCAACTGCTGCAGGGCCACACCGTCACGCTGCCCGGGCTGGGCTACTTCCGCCTCACCTTCAAGAGCAAGGGGGCCGACACGGTGCAGGAGTTCAACGCCAAGGAGATGATTTACGACGTGCGCCCCGTCTTTGTGCCCTCCAAGGAGCTGCGCGACCGCATCCGCCAGAACATCGAGTTTGAGGACGGCGGCGTCATCAAGGACGGCATCAGCTACGCCACCCGTGCCGACTTCTACCAGGCCACCGGCCAGGGAGGCACGGCCACTACGCCCGGTACGGGCGAGGACGACGGGGACCACCAGCTGGGGTAAGTGGTAAGTATTAAGTATTAGTGATGAGGTATTAAGTATGTGTTAAGCCCTCATCTTCTCTGTCATTCTGAGCGCGAGCGAAGAATCTCCTGCCAATATCCTGCTTGTAGGAGATTCTTCGCTCGCGCTCAGAATGACAGGGCAAATGAAGGATTGAAGAGGCTCTTCGTGGTTATAATGAAAAATCCCCTCTGCACTCTGTTGTGTGTGCGGAGGGGATTTCCGTTAGTTTTAATCCTTATGTTGAAGAAGGTGTCCTGTGCCTTATTCTGCGGCAGGTGCTTCTTCGGTGGCAGGTGCTTCGGCTTCAGCAGCTTCTTCTTTTGCAGCTTCGGCTTCGGCGGCTGCCTTGGCTGCCTCTTCGGCAGCTTTCTTTTCGGCCAGGGCTTTGGCCTTTTCTTCGTTCACTTTCTTTTCAGCCTCCAGGCGTGCCTTGGCTTCTGCGCGCTTGGCTTCGTCGTTCTTAGCCTTCAAGGCAGCCAGTCCGCTCTGCTTGTTGTTCTTCCAAGCCTCGAACTTGGCTTCGGCTTCTGCTTCGCCAAAGGCCCCTTTTGCCACGCCGCCCAGCAGGTGCTTCTTCATGTAGACGCCTTCGCGGGAGAGGATGTTGCGGGCAGTGTCGGTGGGCTGTGCGCCTGTCATAACCCAGTACAGGGCGCGGTCGAACTTCAAATCTACTGTGGCAGGGTCGGTGTTGGGGTTATAAGTACCGATCTTCTCAATAAACTTACCATCACGTGGTGCTCTTGCATCTGCAATGACGATGGAGTAGAAGGCGTAGCCCTTGCGTCCATGACGTTGCAATCTGATTTTTGTTGCCATTTACTTTAACTTTTTGTTTTAATGAATGATTTGAATAATGCTACTATCTCGTAATAGCGGCGCAAAGGTAGGGCTTTTTCTTGGAACAGGCAAGACTACAGGCATTTTTCATCCGCAGATGACGCAGATGACGCGGATTTTATTTTATATTTTCTCTACTTATGACAAGTACGTGGGCAAAGCCCCTTAATAATCTGTGTCATCTGCGTCATCTGCGGATGAAAAATGTTCCTGCCGCCCCAGCTCCCAGAAGGCCACGGCCGATGCGGCGGCCACGTTGAGCGAGTCCACGCCGTGGGCCATGGGGATGCGCACCACGTAGTCGGCCTCGCTGATGGTGGAGTGGGGCAGTCCGTCGCCCTCGGTGCCCATCACGATGGCCAGGCGGGGTTCTGCCTTCAGTGCGGGCAGGTCCAGGGGGACGGAATCGTCGGTCAGCGCCATGGCTGCCAGGCGGAAGCCCAGGGGGTGCAGGGCGGCGGTGAGCGGGGCGGCTATCCACGTCCACGGCAGCAGGAACACCGAGCCCATGGACACGCGCACGGCGCGGCGGTTCAGCGGGTCGCATGAGTCGGGTGTCAGCAGCACGGCGTCAATGCCCAGCGCCGCCGCCGAGCGGAAGATGGCGCCGATGTTCGTGCTGTCCACTACACCATTTATTATTACTATACGCCGGGCATCCCGGCACACTTGCTCCACGTCGGGCAGCGGCTTCCGCCGCATGGCGCAGAGCACGCCGCGTGTCAGGGTGTAGCCGGTGAGGCGGGCCAGCAGTTCCCTCTCACCTGTGTAAACCGGGATGCCGGGGCAGCGGGCCAGGATGTCGGCGGCATCGCCTGCCAGATGTTTCCGTTCGCACAGCAGGGACAAGGGTTCGTATCCCGCATCGAGCGCCACGCGGATTACCTTCGGGCTCTCGGCGATGAACAGGCCCTTGTCGGGCTCAAGGCGGTTGCGCAGTTGGGCTTCGGTCAGCGTGCTGAACACGTCAGCCCCGGGTTGGTGGAGTGAGGTGAGTTCAATTGTCGGCATAGTACAACTGGTTTGGTGGGTTAGGTCATCCACGCAGCTGGCCTTGGTAGGCTAGCGCGCTGGCGTTGAAAAGCTGGCAGAAGCCTTCTACTTGGCTCTTAAACAGGCCATATACCGACGACCCCGAGCCGCTCATCGAGGCATAGACGGCCCCCAGGCGGTAAAGCTCTTGCTTGATGTCGGCAATGGCGGGGAATTGCGGGAACACGCTTTCTTCAAAGTCGTTTACTATCAGTTCCTTCCACTCTTCCACCGGTTGGAGCACTGCTTCTTTCAACGATATTTCCGGGCGCTTGGGAGAGACACGGGCAAAAGCGTCACGGGTGGATACAAAGATGTCAGGTTTTACAATTCCTATCCAGTAACCTTCCAGCGAGATGTTGAGGGGGGTGAACACGTTGCCTATCCCTTCGGCAAAGGTGGGGCGGTTGTTGATGAAGAAAGCACAATCGGCCCCCAACCTTGCAGCATAGGCTTCCAGTTGCTCGCGTGACAGGTGAAGCGCGAAGTGCTTGTCCAGCATTTTCAGCATAAAGGCCGCGTCTGCCGAACCTCCTCCCAGCCCTGCACCGGACGGGATGTGCTTGTACAGGTGGATGTCGATGGGCGGAAGGTGGAAATCCTTATCCAGCAAGCGGTAAGCCTTTACCACGAGATTATCGTCCGCATTGCCGCCGATGGCCATGCCGCTCTGTTTCAAGTGGCATTTCCCGCCTTCCGCATCCTTTCGCCCGGTAATTTCCAAGGCATCTTCTATGGGCACGGGGTAAAACACGGTTTCCAGGTTATGGTATCCGTCGGGACGTTTCTCCACGATGTTCAGTCCCAGGTTTATTTTAGCGTTCGGAAAAGTAATCATAAGCTCTAATCATTATATTATATTATAAGTATAAGGTATAAGGAAGCAGCCTTATTTCCCTCATCAAATGTCTTATTGCGATTACTGGATGGTATAACATCATTCTCGGACCCGACCAGCGCATGACGGTGCGGATGCGTTCCTGCATGTCTTTGCGGTAGCAGTGGACGGGGCATTGTCTACATGTGGGCTTATTGATGCCGAATTTGCATTTGTCGAGCCGCAGGAGAGCGTAGTCAAGGAGTTCGGAGCATTGCCCGCAGAGTTCTTTGTTATGCTCTTTATGCCGACAATACATTCGTATCATCAATTCCACACTATTCTTCTCTTCTGTTAAACGGTTGTGCATCTGTATATATAGGTTGTGAGTTATTCAGCCACTTTGGGGCTTTCCGTTCTCCCTTCCTGTTTTTATTCAACATAAGGCCGAGTAAGAATTAAACAGCCTTTTATGGAGGTGCGTCAAAATGCGAATCACCCCCAAGTGCATATATTTTTTTGTATCAGAACGCTTCCGTGATGTTGAAATAGAATAGTGTCTGGTCGTTCACCGTATTCTTGCCCAAATCGAGGCGGACATTCATGCGAGGTTGGATTTCGATACGCAACCCAAGGCCGTAGTTGGGCAATACACCCTCTATCTTGACAGGGCTGGGGCCGATAAAGCCGCAACCTGCCCATGCGGCAAATCCCAAGTGGCTAATGATGCGCTTCAGCCAGTTTTCTTTATCGGTGTTGAACATTTGGCGATATTCTGCTAAAACGATATGCGATGACTTGTCGCGGTATTGTCCTTGGTAATAGCCACGCAAGTCGAAAGGAGTACCCGTCAGTGAATATTGTGTCAAGGGAATGTCGCTGCCGAATACGTTTTTGGACTGGGCTGTCCAGGCGATGACTTTTCGATTGCCCACCGATTTATATTGGCGGTAATCCAGTTCCAAGCGGTAGAAGTTCTTGTTGCTTCCAAATATCTTGTTGTACATCATGCCTCGAAAGTCCAGGTAGAGACCTTTGTAGGCGTTCGAGGGAATGTCGCGGCTGTCGTAGGTCAGCAGGAAGCCAATGCCTGAGCTGAAGTCCTTGTATCCGTTGGCATCGCCTCCGGCGGCGATATAGTTGGCATTATCACGTATGCCTTGAGCCGGTTTGGTGAAGTGGTCATACTTAATGTCGATTTGCGGGCCGGCAAAGAAGTTGCTCTTGCCCAAACGGAATAGGAACCAAGGATTGATTTGCACGCCGCTATAGCGGTATTGGCTGGTGGATTCGCTACGCACATAGTCGCGGTTGGTGGTGTAGCCCACACCGTAGTAGTTCTCCATGGTGTTGATGTAGCTGAACTTGCCGAAGATGCGGAAGCGGTCATGATTGAAGAATAGCTGAGGCTTGGAAAACAGGTTGATTCCTCCATTGAATATAAAAGCTATGTTGATAGGTACTACCGAGCGCTGGAGGGTGCTGTCCTTTGGTTGCATACTGAAAGTCATGAGTGCGCTTCCGCCTACTAACAGGCCGAAGTCGGGTGAGTAGCTGGGACCTCCCAGTATGTTGTAATGCAAATTGCGTTTGGCTACCCGTAATTTGCGGAGTTCTTTGGCACTTAACGTTGTGGTGGAGTCCTGCCGAAGTGTGTCGGTGTCCTGTTCTTGGGCTTGCAGGCAGGTGGCTACCAAGATGCATGCAAAGATGCTCAATAAGATTTTTTTCATGCGTAATATAAATATGGTGCAAAGGAACACGTTTTAAGTCGGAAAACCCCTGCAAGATTGATAATAAATGTAAAGGCCTTACTAAAAATCCAAAAAATGGCATTATTTTTGCCTCAGTATACCAATAAGGACTTTAAAAGTTACAATTCTCAAATTCAATCTAACAAACCCGTAATAGTGATGAAAAAACAATTATTATCAGCCATCCTTCTTGGGGCTGCTTTAGCTTTGCAGGCCCAGGACAATAAAGGAGGCATCAGCGCCGAGATGTTGGAGCAGATCCAACAAAGTTACCAGAATACTGCATCCGACAAGGCCATCCGTAATGCCATCGGGGCGAACAGCATCAAGTCGTTGGCACTGAATCAGGAGAACCAGGGGGAGGTAAATGCCGATTTCTCTATTATAGTGGAGTCAAAAGGTATTACCGACCAGCAGTCTTCCGGGCGTTGCTGGCTTTTTACAGGGCTTAACATTATGCGTGCCAAAGCCATCGCACGTTATGATTTGCCGGGACTGGAGTTTTCGCAAGCCTACTCATTCTTTTGGGATCAGTTGGAAAAGGCCAACCTTTTCTTGCAAGGCATTATCGACACGGCGGACAAACCTATGACCGACCAAACTGTGGAGTGGCTGTTCAAACACCCTTTGAGCGATGGAGGAACTTTTACAGGGGTGGCAGATATCGTGACCAAATATGGCCTGGTGCCTAAAGAGGCAATGCCTGAAACCTACAGTAGTGACCACACCAGTCAGATGTCTTCGCTGATAGGATTGAAACTCAAGGAATATGGCTTGACTTTGCGAGAGAAAGTGGCTGCCAATGCAAAAGAAAGTGAATTGGAAAGCATGAAGACCGAAATGCTGGGCACCGTGTATCGCATGCTGGTGTTAAATTTGGGTATGCCGCCTACTTCATTCGATTATGTACGCAAGGATGCTCAAGGCAAGCGTGTAGAAGTGGAGCATCATACCCCGCAATCATTTCTGGAAAAATATGGTGATTCCCAGTTGCTCACCAACTACGTGATGGTGATGAATGACCCCACGCGTGAATATTATAAATGTTATGAGATTGCTTACGACCGCCATCGGTATGATGGGAAGAACTGGCGCTATGTAAACCTGCCGGTGGAAGATATCAAGCAGATGGCTATTGCCTCATTGAAGGACGGTACGCGTATGTATTTCTCGAGCGACGTGGCACAATTGGATTCTAAAAGAGGGTTGCTGGATGTGGACAATTATGACTATGGATCGCTGTTAGGCACTACTTTCGGAATGAACAAAAAACAACGTATCCAGACATTCGCCAGCCTCTCTGCCCACGCCATGACTTTGATGGCGGTTGACCTCGATGCAGACGGCAGGCCAGTGAAATGGATGGTGGAAAACAGTTGGGGGCCTTCTGCCGGCTACAAGGGACATCTTATTATGACCGATCGGTGGTTTGACGAATACATGTTCCGCTTGGTGCTGGAAACAAAATATGTGCCTGCCAAAGTACTGAAGATTTTTGAGCAAGAGCCTGTACTCCTTCCGGCTTGGGATCCCATGTTTGCAGAGGAGCAATGATAGAACAGGGTTTATTGTATTCAGAATGTAGTAAATAAGAGGTATTTATCCCGGAACGGAAGGAATTACGGAAATTTCTCCGTAATTCCTTCCGTTTTTGCTCTTTATTCACATACTTTTTTGTTATTTTTGCGGGCAAAATCAGAAACCATTATTTTAAATAACGCATGGCAAATGTAATTAAGTTACGTAAAGGCCTTGACATCAACCTGAAAGGTAAAGCTGCACAGGAGTATTTTTCTGTGAAAGAGCCTGGATTCTACTCGTTAGTTCCGGACGATTTTACGGGAGTTACACCCAAGGTAGTTGTAAAAGAGCAGGAGTATGTGATGGCCGGGGGACCCTTGTTTATTGACAAGAATCATCCTGAATTGAAGTTTGTTTCGCCCGTAAGCGGCGTAGTGACAAGCGTGGAACGCGGTGCGAAGCGCAAGGTGCTGAACATCGTGGTGGAAGCTGCCGCAGAGCAAGATTACGAGGAGTTTGGTAAGAAGGATCCGGCCAAGATGGACGGGCAGCAAGTGAAAGAGGTATTGTTGAATGCCGGTTTATTTGCTTTTATCCGCCAGCGTCCTTACGATGTGATTGCCGACCCGACTATCCAGCCTAAGGCTATTTTTGTGTCGGCGTTTGACAGCAATCCGCTGGCACCTGATTTTGAGTTTGCATTGAAAGGGGAAGAAAAGAATTTCCAGACAGGTCTTACTGCTTTGTCGCGCATAGCAAAGACCTATCTGAGCCTTTCCGTGAATCAAAGTGCCGGTGCCCTTACGCAAGCCAAGGATGTCACCATCAACGTGTTCGATGGCCCGAATCCTGCTGGCAACGTAGGTGTGCAGATTAACCACATTGACCCTGTATGTAAAGGTGAGACGGTTTGGACCATCGGTGCCGAAGCTGTCATTTTTATTGGACGTGTGTTGAATACGGGTCGTGTAGATTTTACTCGTACAGTAGCTGTAACGGGCAGTGAGGTGCTAAAGCCTGCTTATTGCAAGCTGAAAGTCGGTGCTTTGCTTACCAATGTATTCCAAGGCAATGTGAATAAGGATAAGGACCTACGTTACATCAGTGGCAACGTGCTTACTGGCAAGCAGGTTTCTCCCAACGGCTATTTGGGAGCTTTCCATAACCAGCTGACGGTGATTCCGGAAGGAGACGAGGTTCATGAATTCTTAGGTTGGATAGCTCCGCGCTGCAACCAGTTCAGTACTAGCCATTCATATTTCAGTTGGCTGATGGGCAAGAAAGAATATGTACTCGATGCTCGCGTGAAGGGTGGTGAACGCCACATGATTATGTCCAACGAATATGACAAGGTATTCCCTATGGATATCTATCCCGAATACTTGGTAAAAGCCATCATCGCTGGCGATATCGACCGCATGGAGGCTTTGGGCATTTACGAGGTGGCTCCCGAAGACTTTGCCTTGTGCGAGTTCGTATGTTCGTCGAAAGTAGAAGTACAGCGCATTGTTCGTGCAGGCCTTGATATGCTGCGTGCGGAAATGGCGTGATTTAAACTATAAAAATCAACATAAAAAATAAATGAAAGCGTTAAGAAATTATCTCGACAAGATAAAGCCGAACTTTGAAGAGGGCGGCAAATACCACGCATTTCGTTCGGTGTTTGAGGGCTTCGAATCGTTCCTCTTTGTGCCCAACACCACGGCGAAATCGGGAACGCATATCCATGACGCTATTGACAGCAAACGCATCATGTCGATAGTGGTCATTGCGTTGATACCGGCTATGTTGTTCGGTATGTATAACGTAGGTTACCAGCATTTTCAAGCCACAGGCGTTGAAGGCAGCTTCATCGAACTGTTTGCCTATGGTTTCTTGGCTGTGCTGCCTAAAATCATTGTGTCTTATGTAGTGGGTCTTGGCATTGAGTTTGTCGTAGCCCAATGGAAAAAAGAAGAAATCCAGGAAGGTTTCCTCGTCTCGGGTATGCTAATACCAATGATTGTACCTGTAGACTGTCCGTTGTGGATGCTTGCCATCGCCACGGCCTTCTCGGTAATTTTTGCGAAAGAAGTATTTGGCGGTACAGGTATGAATGTATTCAACGTGGCTTTGATTACCCGTGCGTTCCTGTTCTTCGCCTATCCTACCAAGATGTCCGGCGATGCCGTATGGGTGTCCGGTGACAGTATTTTCGGTTTAGGACAGACAGTGGATGGCTTGACAGTTGCTACTCCGCTGGGTATTGCCAAGACTTCGGCTGCTGCTCCCGATTTTTCGTGGGATATGATAACAGGTTTGATACCGGGTGCTATTGGTGAAACGAGTGTCATTGCTATTGCCATTGGTGCTGTTATTTTGTTGTGGACGGGTGTCGCCAGTTGGAAAACCATGCTTTCCGTATTTGTGGGAGGTGCTTTGATGGGTTGGGTATTCAATGTGGCAGGTCCGGATACGGCCGTTGCCCACATGCCTTGGTATGAACATCTCGTATTGGGTGGCTTCTGTTTCGGCGCTGTGTTTATGGCTACCGATCCGGTTACCTCTTCGCGTACAGAGACAGGCAAATACATCTATGGTTTCCTCATTGGTGCAATGGCCATCATCATCCGCGTGTTGAACCCGGGTTATCCCGAAGGCATGATGCTTGCTATCCTGCTGATGAATATCTTTGCCCCGTTGATTGACTATTGCGTGGTACAGAATAACATCAGCCGCCGTGAAAAGCGTGCAGCTTTGAAGTCCGTAAAGTCTAACAATTAAAATACCGAAATAAAATGAATACCAATAGTAACAGTTATACTATCATTTATGCTTCGGTAATAGTTGTTATCGTAGCATTCTTGCTGGCATTCGTAAGTTCATCGTTGAAAGAAACGCAGAACAAGAACGTTGAAATGGATACCAAGAAGCAAATTCTTTCTGCTTTGAATATCCGTAACGTTGAGGATGCAGACGCCGAATATAGCAAATATATCAAAGCCGACATGCTGATGAATGAAGACGGTACGTTGGCCGAGAATACTTCCGGTTTTGCCACTGGTTATGAAAAAGAGGTGAAGGAAAACAATCGCCTGCATGTATTCGTGGCTGAAATTGACGGAGCCACCAAGTATGTATTCCCGGTTTATGGTACCGGTTTGTGGGGTGCTATTTGGGGATATGTGGCTTTGAATGATGACAAGGACACGGTTTATGGGACTTATTTTTCACATGCCAGTGAAACTCCGGGCTTGGGTGCTGAAATCGCTACTGAGCCTTTCCAAGCGCAGTTCCAAAATAAAAAGACACTGGAGAATGGCGAAATCGCCCTTGGAGTGGTAAAATATGGCAAAGTTGAAAAAGCCGATTATCAGGTGGATGGTATTTCCGGCGGTACGATTACTTCGGTAGCCGTGGATGCCATGATTAAGAATTGCCTGAGTAACTACAAGAAGTTTTTAACTAATAATGTGGAGGAATAAGAATATGGGACAGTTGTTTTCCAAAAAGAATAAAGAAGTATTCTCTACTCCGTTGGGCATGAACAACCCGGTAACCGTACAGGTCTTGGGTATTTGTTCTGCGCTGGCTGTAACGGCTAAGTTGGAGCCGGCTATTGTGATGGGACTTTCTGTGACAATCATTACGGCTTTTTCCAATGTAGTAATTTCGTTGATCCGTAAGACTATCCCCAACCGTATTCGTATCATCGTACAGTTGGTGGTCGTAGCCGCGTTGGTAACTGTGGTAAGCGAAATATTGAAAGCTTTTGCCTACGATGTGAGCGTACAGCTTTCCGTGTATGTGGGCTTGATTATTACGAACTGTATTTTGATGGGTCGTCTTGAGGCGTTTGCCATGCAAAACGGTCCGTGGGAGTCGTTCCTCGATGGTTTGGGTAACGGATTGGGCTATGCCAAGATTTTGATTATCGTGGCTTTCATCCGCGAGTTGCTGGGTTCCGGCACTTTGCTGGGCTTCAACATCCTGAACTATGCGCCGATTCAGAATGCAGGTTATGTGAACAATGGTTTGATGTTGATGCCGCCGATGGCGTTGATTATCGTGGCTTGCATCATCTGGTACCAGCGTGCACACCATAAGGAGTTGCAAGAGAAATGATTCCGTTAGTATTAATATTTTGCTACTAACTACAAAAACAGAAATATCATTATGGGAGATTTTTTTAGTTTATTCATACGGTCCATATTTGTGGACAACATGATATTCGCATTCTTCCTTGGCATGTGTTCGTACTTGGCCGTGTCGAAGACTGTGAAGACTTCTGTCGGATTGGGTATCGCCGTAACGTTTGTTTTGGTGGTGACCCTTCCCGTTAACTATTTGTTGCAGACGAAGGTGCTGGGACCTAATGCTATCATTGAAGGTGTAGACCTCAGCTTCCTTAGCTTTATTCTTTTCATTGCGGTGATTGCCGGTATTACCCAGCTGGTGGAGATGGCGGTTGAGCGTTTCAGCCCGTCCCTCTATGCTTCATTGGGTATCTTCTTGCCGTTGATTGCTGTGAACTGTGCCATCATGGGTGCATCTCTGTTCATGCAGCAACGCATTAATCTGGGTATGAGCGATCCGAAGTACATCGGTGGCGTGTCCGATGCCATTTCGTATGCATTGGGCTCCGGATTGGGCTGGATGCTGGCTATCGTAGGTTTGGCCGCTATTCGCGAAAAGATGGCTTACTCCGATGTACCTGCCCCGTTGAAGGGTTTGGGCATCACGTTCATTACGGTAGGCTTGATGGCGATGGCGTTTATGTGTTTCTCAGGGTTGAACATTTAATAAGAAAGGAATAAACAATGGATATGAATTTAATCTTAGCGAGCATTGGAGTATTCCTGGTAGTAATCCTGTTGCTTGTGGTAATTTTGCTGGTGGCCAAGAAATATCTGGTTCCCTCTGGCAATGTGAAAATCACCATCAATGGCGAGCGGGTGTTGGATGTAGCTTCCGGCTCAACATTGTTGAATACGTTGTCGGTGAATGGTGTGTATCTGTCATCGGCATGTGGTGGAAAAGGTTCGTGCGGACAGTGCAAATGCCAAGTATTGGAAGGTGGGGGCGAAATACTGCCTTCCGAAGTGCCTCACTTCAGCCGTAAGCAGCAACAGAACCATTGGCGTCTGGGTTGCCAGGTGAAGGTAAAAAGTGACATGTCTATCAAAGTGGCCGAGAGCGTGCTCGGCGTTAAAGAGTGGGAGTGCGAAGTCATCTCCAACAAGAACGTGGCTACCTTTATCAAGGAGTTCATCGTGGCCCTGCCTCCCGGCGAGCACATGGACTTCATCCCGGGTTCGTATGCGCAGATTAAGATACCGAAGTACTCCATGGACTACGACAAGGACATCGACAAGAGCCTTATCGGCGAGGAATACCTGCCTGCATGGGAGAAGTTCGGCCTGTTCGGCCTGAAGTGCCACAACGACGAGGAGACCATCCGCGCCTACTCCATGGCTAACTATCCGGCCGAGGGCGACCGCATCATGCTGACGGTACGTATTGCCACACCGCCCTTCAAGCCGAAACCTCAGGTGGGCTTCCAGGACGTGATGCCGGGTATCGCTTCGTCCTACATCTTCACGTTGAAGCCGGGCGACAAGGTCATCATGAGCGGCCCTTACGGAGACTTCCACCCGATATTCGACTCGAAGAAAGAGATGATGTGGATTGGTGGTGGCGCCGGTATGGCCCCGCTTCGTGCGCAGATTATGCACATGACCAAGACGCTGCACACCACCGACCGCAAGATGTCGTACTTCTACGGCGCGCGCGCGCTGAACGAGGTGTTCTACCTGCAAGACTTCCTCGACCTGGAGAAGGAGTTCCCCAACTTCTCGTTCCACTTGGCGCTCGACCGTCCCGACCCCGCTGCCGACGCTGCGGGCGTGAAGTACACCCCGGGCTTCGTTCACCAGGTGATATACAACACTTACTTGAAGGACCACGAAGCTCCCGAAGACATCGAGTACTACATGTGCGGCCCCGGCCCCATGTCCAAGGCTGTGGAGAAGATGCTCGACGACCTGGGCGTGCCGATGTCCAACCTGATGTTCGACAACTTCGGCGGATAAAGAACGCCACTTATCATAGCGGAGGCGTGCCCCTGTGGGCACGCCTCTTTTTTATGCCTTCACCTCCAGCTGCACGCTGGCGCTGCGGGGCTGGCGGAGCAGCTTCCCGGCGTTGGAGCGTTGCGAGGTGACGGTCAGCGTGTAGGTGCCTGCCGGAAGGTCCGGTGGCAGAAGAAACACCAGGCGGCCGGGCATGTTCACGGCCAGCATGTCCGGCCCCAGGCGCAGGGTGTAGCCCTGTCCGTCGTCCAGCGTGAGGCCCACGTCCGGGTCCGTGCCCTCCACCTTGAGCCGGCGGCCGCGCAGCTCGTAGTTTCGCCCGGCGGTGGCGGTGAAGTCGGTGGCGCCGGTGCCCGTGTCGCGCCCGGACAGGATGACGATGCCCTCGGCGCGGCGGCCCAGTATCTTCACCGGTGTCTGCGCGATGGCCCGGCGCAGCTCCTTGCCCTGGGTGAAGGTGACGCGGATGGAGTTGCGCTCCGCGTCCCACACGCCGCCCTCCACGAGCCCCTTGAAGCCCGGGGCGAGGCGGAACATGCCCGTGTTCACCGAGTAGCCGGACAGCACCAGCCGCGTCAGCACCCGCTGGTAGAGGCTCACCACGTGGGCCAGCGTCTCGGGGCGCAGGCCGGTGCCTTCGCGGCTCATCTCTTCCACCACCTCGCGCAGGCCGATGCTGCCTGCCGATTCGAGGCGGAGTATCTGGCCTTCTCCGCCACTAGCGTGTACAGTATTGTCCATCAGCCATCCCTTCAGTTCTTGTTTCATAATAAATCTTGATTTAGTTTATCCATCTACAAAGATAACGATTGCATTCTAAATCTTATCTATCTTATGCATTTATTTTAATGGTATATCATCAGAAAGTTTTCTTACGAACTGTCAGAAAGCTTTCTTACGGTCCATCAGAAAGCTTTCTTACGAACTATCAGAAAGCTTTCTGATGATTCTTAATAAATGTTGATGATGCTTTTCCATCCACTCTGTCATGCTGAACGCAGTGAAGCATCTCCTACTAACCGAGAATGATTACCGGGAGATGCTTCACTGCGTTCAGCATGACAGAATGATAGGGTAGGATGCAGCCTACTCGCCCTTGAACCTGTCCTCGCCCCAGAGGCGCTGCATGCGTTCGCGGTGCTTCTGCTCGGCGGGGTTGTCCTGGGGGTGCCAGATGGGGGTGCCTTGCAGCTCGTCGGGCAGGAACTGCTGGCGGACGAAGTGCCCGGGGTAGTCGTGGGCGTACTTGTAGCCGTCGGCGTAGCCCAGCTGCTTCATCAGCCTGGTGGGGGCGTTGCGCAGGTGCAGGGGCACGGGCTGGTTGCCCGTCTGACGCACGAGGCCGAGGGCGTGGTCGATGGCCAGGTAGGCGGAGTTGCTCTTGGGGCTGGTGGCCAGGTAGATGGTGGTTTCGGCCAGGGGGATGCGGCCTTCGGGCCAGCCTATCTTCATGATGGTGTCGAAGCAGGCGTTGGCCAGCAGCAGGGCGTTGGGGTTGGCCAGGCCGATGTCTTCGGCGGCGGAGATGACGAGGCGGCGGGCTATGAAGGCCGGGTCTTCGCCGCCCTCGACCATGCGGGCCAGCCAGTAGATGGCCGCGTCGGGGTCGCTGCCGCGGATGGACTTGATGAAGGCGGAGATGATGTCGTAGTGCATCTCGCCGTCTTTGTCGTAGGCCATGGGGTTTTGCTGCAGGCGCTGGGTGACGAGCTCGTCGGTGATGATGACGGGGTCGGCCTCGGCGTCGGCCACCAGCTCCAGTATGTTGAGCAGCTTGCGGGCGTCGCCTCCGCTGTAGCGCAGCATGGCGGTGGTTTCGCGCAGCTCTATGTGGCGCTGCTTCAGCTCGATGTCGGTAGTGATGGCGCGGTGCAGCAGTTCGAGCAGGTCTTCCTTCTCCAGGGGCTTGAGCACGTAGAGCTGGCAGCGGGACAGCAGGGGGCGGATGACTTCGAAGGAGGGGTTCTCCGTGGTGGCGCCTATCAGCGTGATGGTGCCTTGCTCCACGGCGCCCAGCAGGGAGTCTTGCTGCGACTTGCTGAAGCGGTGTATTTCGTCGATGAACAGGATGGGGCTGGCCTGGGAGAAGAAGCGGCCCGACTTGGCGCGCTCGATGACGTCGCGCACGTCTTTCACGCCGCTGGTCACGGCGCTCAGGGTGTAGAAAGGCGTCTCCAGGCGGTTGGCTATGATGTGGGCCAGGGTGGTTTTCCCTACGCCCGGAGGTCCCCATAAGATGAAGGAGGTGATGCGTCCGCCCTCAATCATCTTGCGTAATACTGCACCGGGGCCTACGAGATGCTTTTGCCCGATATATTCGTCCAGTGTCTTTGGCCGGAGCCTTTCTGCCAAGGGTTGCATGAGATATGTTCTCCTTCCTGTGTGTATTATTTAGAATATGGTAAGAATCATGAACCGTATGCCTCCCTTCTTCACGCCGGGCAGGTCGGTGTAGGTAAGCCGGCGCACATACTCGATGTGGATGAGCTTGAAGATGTTGTAGATGCCTATGCTGGCCTCGATATACGGTTTCTTGCCCATGACGTGGCTGGTGGGCATACCGTCGCGCATGGGGAAGAGGAAGAGGTCGGCGTTGTGGCTCTTGTAGGGGTTGTTCTTGTCGGTCAAGGTGCCCCACAGGCCACGTATGCGGAACATTTCCCTCCACTTCAGTTTCTTGATGAGGGGGATGCGGTTGAACAGCTTGCCGTTGAGGTCGTAGCTCAGGGCCAGGGATGCGTAGCGGTCGTTGAGGAACTCCATGTTGTTGATGAGGTTGAACGACTCGTTGTTCTGCGTGATATAGCTCAGGTTGGCCATGGGCAGGTTGAGCAGGGGGAAGGGCACGGTGTTCCACTGCGCCCCGGCGCGCAACGTGGCGTCGAGCTTTCCCCACGAGCCGAACCAGAAGCGTTTGCGCATGCTCAGCTCGGTGAGGTTGAAATTATAATCCCCGCCCAGCAGGCCTTTGAAGCCGGTGGTGTGGGAGAGGGTGAAGATGGGGGCGTCGAGCGACACGGGTATGCGTCTTTGCTTGCTGTTGACAAAAGTTTCGCCCGGTGCGTAGCGCAGGGTGACCCCCAGTTCGGCGGTGGTGATGTCGTGCACGCGGGTGTTGGAGTTATCCCATTCGCCGGGTACGGTGCCATTGTTGTGCCAATATTGCAGGTTCCCGCCGGGCTGGTCGTTGCGATGGCGAAACATGGCGTTGACGGAGAAGCCCGTGTTGGTCTCCAGTTCATACGTCAGGGTGGCGTCGCGGATGTAGGACATTTGGTCGACCGTGGCCCACTTCCAGCCCACGAACATGTTGTCTTTGTCCGTCATGAGGTACTTGTCCATGGGGTTCATCACGTCGTAGGTGTACTTGAAGGCGAGGTAATGCTTGGGGAATTCCCAAAGCACGTATTCGCGCTTGTTGAACGAGTAGGCAGCCTGGGCGGAATAGAACCACTTCTTGTCCCGCGTGCCGTAGGCCCCGTATCCGCTGAAGCTCCAGTGGGGGTGCAGGTTGCCGGTGGTCATGGCGCTGAGGCGGAAGCGTGTGCCGTTAAGGTAGTTGCTCGTTATCATAGTGTTGATGGGGCCGATGTCCACTTTGCTTGGGTGCTTGGGGCCGGTGGTCTCCACGAAGTTCTCGATGAGTGCCTTGGCGGCGAAGATGACGTACTTGAAGCCCGGTATCTGCTCTATGCGGTTCATGAAGATGTCCATGGTGCTTTCTTGCTTGGTGAGGGGCACTTGGCGCACTTCTGCCCAATATTCATCGGTGCGATTCATCATGTTGGCCTCCTTGATGACATCGCCTTTCAAGCGGAAATAGCGCGGGTCAATCTCCGAGAAGTCGTAGTCGCTGTACTTGGTGGTACGTTGTACTTCCAGGCCTTGCAGGCCTTTTATGAAGGTCAGTTCTACAGTCATGTCATCATCGGTCAGAATCCAGGTGCTGTCGGGCAATTGTTCGAACTCTTGGACGATGTCCATGTGCGATACCCAGTTGACACCCGTGTTCTGCGGTAGGTTCATGGTGCATTTCTTTACAGCGTAGGTAGAATCGTTCACTACATAGAGATGCCCGGTGAAGCCGAAATCCTGCGAATTTTGGGGCACAAAGGTCAGGTGCACGCACTCTTGCTTGTCTACCATGAGAGTGTCCATTAGGTAGAATTTGTAGAAGTTGATGGCACCTCGCCCGATGGGGCTGGTGAAGTAGCGTTGCAAGAGACGGATGTTGTCTTCGTAGATGTTAATGTCCGAGAACACGTCGTTCAGTACCGTGCCCAGCATGTCGCCCGTGCTGAAGAATTCTTCGATTCCGCTCGAGTTCATACCCTCAATAATAGTCTTTTGGCTTTTGGGCGAGCGGCGGTAGATGGTACGGCTGGCCGTCTCTTTGACAGAGATGGGCAAGATTTGTTTCCCCGTCTTGGGCGACTGTTCCACTTGGTCTTTGAAGAAGGAGAATTTTTTGTAGATGCCTTTCTCCAGTTTCTCGGGGGTGACATCATTGAGCGACATTTTCATCTTTTCGTACTTTTCGTACTGATAGTAGTCTTTTTCTTCCAGTTTCAGCGCCTTCTTGTGGTCGATGACCTTGCGCATGAAGTCCACCGCCGGATTGTTTTTGCGCGAATACCGCTCGCGTTTGGGCTTTACCACTACCTCGGTCAGCATCACGTCGTCGGGTGCCAGCTTCACGTTGATGACTTTCGTGCCTTGGGCAAACTTCACCTTCTGCGTGACGTAGCCTATCGACGAGAAGGTCAGTTCGTTCCACCCCCGGCGCGTCTCCACCTTGTACTCGCCGTCCACGTTGGTCACGGCTCCCACGCCTTTGCCTTCATATTGCACGGTGACGTACATCAGCGGCTCGCCGCTTACCGAGTCGGTCACCACCCCGGTAATCTGTCCCCATGCCTGCGCGGCGAAGCAGGTGCACAGCACGACCGCCGCAAGCAATATCCTGATATAATAGAGTTGCTTCATTCGGTTCATAATCGGGCGCAAAATTACGAAATATGTCCCAATGCACCACTTTTCAGGTAGCAAATATAACCTAAAAGTCCCGTCCCGCAGCTTTTTAACTGGCGTGTCAGTGTCGAAACACCGGCGTGGTAGCGTTGGAACGCCAGCACGGTAGTGTTGGAACGCTAGCACGGTAGCGTTTCAACCCTACCAAAACAATAACATAAGGCTCTTTTATTGTTTTTCCTGAAAATTATTCCGACCTTTGTTCACCAGTCAGCGATAGACTAAATAATTCTGTATACCTACTTATGGCCACGCCTTTTACTCTGCCCGAAAACGAGTGCCGCCCTCTTTCCCTGCCTCCCGCAGGCGCCATAGAGGTGCACGAATACTACCTTCGTGGAAAACATCTGCCTCAGGACAATGAAGATGGCCTGCTGGCTACCCCTGCCGGCTACGTGGCCGTCATTGACGGGGCCACGTCGAAGTCGGCTTTCCGCCTGGACGGCAAGGCTTCCGGGCGTTGGGCCATGGAGCTGCTGGCAGAAGCCATTTCCGGTTTCCCTCCCGGGTTGGATATGCCCCAGGCCGTGGCGCGGCTCACCGAGGCTGTGCGTGCCTTCTATGCCCGCCATGGCTTGGAGGACTATGTGGCCGGGCATCCCAGTCATCGCTTTACGGCCAGCGTGGTGATGTTCAGCTTGGCGCGCCGCGAGGTGTGGCAGGTGGGCGATTGCCCGTGCAGGGTGGGGGAGGCCTGTTACCCGAATGCCAAGCGGATAGACCACCTTGCAGCCGAAGCCCGTTGTGCCTTCGACCAGGCCTTCCTGCTGAGTGGCGGCACGCGCGCCGATGTTGAGGCCTGCGACCCCGGGCGTCACTTCATCCGCCCCCTGCTCCGCATGCAGGGTGTTTTCCAGAACCGGCCTCCAGTCTCGTCGCCTTATGCCTATGCGGCCATCGACGGCTTTCCCGTGCCGTTGGAGCTGGTGCGCGTCTATCCCGTATGTCCGGGCGAGGAGGTGGTGCTGGCTTCCGACGGCTACCCCTGCGTGTTGCCTTCGTTGCGCGCCTCCGAGGAGTACTTGTATGCTGTATTGGCCAGCGACCCCTTGTGCCTCTCTCAATTCAAGAGCACCAAGGGCAGGCAGGCGGGGCTCCGCTCTTTCGACGACCGCGCCTACGTGCGCTTTACCGTGATGTAAATATATGAAATGAAAGAAAAACCGAAATTTAGCTTATAAATGTTTGCCAATATCAGAAATAAACTTTATTTTTGTCGCGAAAACAATAGAAATAACGTATGAAGACTTTTGCCAGCTATCATCGCCATCACCATCATCCTAACGAACAATATCGGTAGGCAAGGGGCAAGGCGTGTGCAGGCATAAGGCATCAATGGAGATAAAAGGCGAGGCTTACCGAGGAATGTGCGGTAGGCCTCGTTCCTTTTTAGAAATAATTTATATGGAGTACTCATTACAAATTACAAAGCATTAAACACTACATTATTATTTATACATTATGTTACGAATAGCAGTACAGGCCAAAGGCCGTCTTTATGATGAAACTATGTCGTTTTTGGCTGAGGCCGATATCAAACTGAACGCAAGTAAGCGCACCTTGCTGGTGCAATCATCCAACTTCCCGCTCGAAGTGCTTTTCTTGCGTGATGATGACATTCCTCAAACCGTAGCCTCCGGCGTGGCCGATGTAGGCATTGTAGGTGAAAACGAGTTTTTGGAAAAAGGTGAAGATGCTGTCATTCTGAAGCGTTTGGGTTTCAGTAAATGTCGTCTTTCGCTGGCCGTTCCGCGCGATGTGGAGTACAATGGTCCTCAATGGTTCGAGGGGAAGAAGATTGCAACGTCCTATCCTGCCATCCTTACGCGTTATCTGAGTGAACAGCAGGTTTGTGCGGACATACACATTATTACCGGTTCAGTTGAAGTATCGCCCGGTATCGGGCTGGCCGACGCCATTTTTGATATTGTGAGTTCAGGCTCCACTTTAGTGAGCAACAGTCTCAAAGAGGTGGAAGTAGTGATGCGTTCTGAAGCGTTGCTTATCGGCCACAAAGGCATGAATCAGGAGAAGCGTGCCATTCTTGACGAACTCCTTTTCCGTATGGATGCAGTGAAGACCGCCGAAGACAAAAAGTACGTTTTGATGAATGCTCCCAAAGAGAAGCTCGATGCCATTCTTTCTGTATTGCCCGGCATGCGAAGCCCTACTGTGATGCCTTTGGCACAAGAAGGTTGGTGCTCCGTTCATACCGTACTCGACGAACAATGCTTTTGGGACATCATCGGTAAACTTAAGGCCATGGGTGCCGAGGGCATACTGGTGTTACCCATTGAGAAAATGATAGTGTAAAATAAAAAAAGAGACTATAATGGAATTAATAACTTACCCCAACCCCGTTCAATGGGCGGAAGTGGTAAAACGCCCGGTAAAAGGTCAAGCTGACCTTACCGAAACAGTTTGTGACATCCTTCGTCATATCCAGGAGGAAGGTGATCGTGCTTTGTTAGCCTATGAAGAATGTTTTGATAAAGTGAAACTTATTACTCCTGTGGTTAGCCAGGAAGAGATAGATGAAGCAGAAAACTTGCTAAGTGATGAGTTGAAAGATTCTATTCGGTTGGCTGCCAATAATATAGCTGCTTTTCACGGAGCCCAACGCTTTATCGGAGAGAAAGTGAGTACCCAACCTGGTGTCACTTGCTGGCAGAAGGCTGTTCCTATAGAGCGGGTAGGCTTGTACATCCCGGGTGGAACGGCACCTTTGTTCTCCACCGTGCTGATGCTTGCCATTCCCGCTCGTATAGCAGGATGTCATGAGATAGTTCTTTGTACCCCTCCTGGACGGGATGGAAAGGTTAATCCTGCCACACTCTTTGCCGCCCGTGTGGCCGGGGTGAATAGTATTTTCAAAGCCGGTGGTGTGCAGGCCATTGGAGCCATGGCTTACGGTACGGAGAGTATCCCTCGAGTCTACAAAATATTCGGTCCTGGAAACCAGTATGTTACTGCCGCAAAGCAGTGGGTAAGCTTGCATGGGGTAGCTATCGACTTGCCTGCAGGTCCATCGGAAGTAGAAGTGTTGGCTGATGATAGCGCCAACCCCGTCTTTGTGGCTTCCGACCTTTTGAGCCAGGCTGAACACGGGATAGATAGCCAAGCTTTGCTGATAACCACCTCGGTCGCTTTGGCCGAAAAGGTAAAAAATGAAGTAGAGCGGCAATTGCCTTTGCTTTCCCGAAAAGAAATTGCTTCCCATTCTTTGGACAATAGCAAGCTCATCGTAGTACGCGATATGCAAGAAGCTATTGCCTTGACTAACGAATATGCTCCTGAGCACCTAATCATTGAGTCCAATGAGCCGCACGTCTTGGCCTCGGGCGTTGTCAATGCAGGCTCTGTCTTCCTAGGGCATTATGCCCCTGAAAGTGCCGGAGACTATGCTTCTGGCACTAACCATACCCTGCCTACTAACGGTTATGCCAAAGCTTATAGTGGCGTGTGCCTCGATAGTTTTGTAAGGAAAATCACTTTCCAGGAGATAACGCAAGCTGGATTGCAAACCATAGGTCCTGCCATCGAATGCATGGCTTCAGCCGAGGGCTTGGATGGGCACAGGCGTGCAGTGTCTTTACGGTTGGGGAGGACAGACGCATGAAAAGGACTGTAGAACAACTGGTGCGTCCCAATATCTTGCGGATGAAGCCTTATTCCTCAGCACGTGATGAATATAGCGGGCATGAAGCCTCTGTCTTTCTGGATGCCAACGAGAATCCCTACAATGTCCCCAACAATCGTTATCCCGATCCCATGCAACGCGAGTTGAAGGCGGCCTTGGGGCGCATCAAACAGGTGCCGCCCGAGTGTATTTTTCTTGGAAACGGTAGTGATGAGGCTATTGACTTGGTGTATCGTGCTTTTTGTGAGCCTCGTGTGGACAATGTGGTGGCTATTGATCCTACGTATGGTATGTATCAAGTATGTGCTGAGGTGAACGATGTGGAGTATCGCAAGGTGTTACTTGATGGACATTTCCAGTTCACAGCACATGCCATGATGGAAATGGCTGATGAACATACGAAACTCATGTTCCTCTGTTCGCCCAACAACCCTACAGGCAATACCCTCGCACGTACAGAGATTGAAGCTCTTTTGCTGGGATTCGATGGTTTGGTAGTGCTTGACGAGGCCTACATAGACTTTGCTTCCGAAACCGGATTCCTGCCTGAGTTGGAGAAGTATCCTAATCTCATCGTTTTGCAGACTTTCTCCAAAGCTTGGGGATGCGCAGCTCTCCGCTTGGGAATGGCTTTTGCTTCGTCTGACATTGTAGATATTTTTAATAAGATAAAATATCCGTATAATGTGAATATGTTGACTCAGCGTCAGGCCTTGGAGATGACTTATCGCCTTTACGAGAAGGAACGTTGGGTAGATACATTGAAAGCCGAGCGTGGATGGTTGGGTGATGCTTTAAGATGCTTGCCTTGCGTACAGGAGGTTTATCCTACGGAAGCTAACTTTTTCTTGGTGAAGGTGGCCGATGCGCCTGCCATATATCACTATCTGGTGAAGTGCGGCATCATCGTGCGTAGTCGGCATACGGTGGCTTTGTGTGGAAATTGTTTGCGTATTACGGTGGGTACGCACGGCGAGAACGAACAACTTATCGGTGCCCTGCAGAAGTATGAGGCGGATGAGTGAAAAAAGAAACGGGACAGAATGTCCTTTTTAAGAAGCATTCCGTCCCGTTTTCCTTTACTTGATTTCGATTTCTTCCTTCATGTCTATTTCCTCCCCATGCGGGTCGTAGAATACATATTGTAGAAACGCAAGTTTCTGGTTGGGAATAATCTTGATGCCGAATCCGTACTTCATTTGCCACTTGCGTTTCAAGGAGAATACTCCTTGGTTGACGTAGGCGGCAATGTACGGGTGGATGTGTAGCGAGAATTTCTTAATCTTCAACTTATTGACCAAGTAATCTATTTTATCCTCCAAGGTGTCGGTAAACAGGATGGATGATTTTATTTTCCCTTTCCCGAAGCATGTCGGGCAGGTTTCCATTGTGTTCACGTCCATGGCGGGGCGCACGCGTTGCCGGGTGATTTGCATCAATCCGAATTTGCTGAGTGGCAAGATGTTGTGGCGTGCCCGGTCTTTTTGCATGTTTTGGCACATGCGTTCGTAAAGCTTTTGACGGTTTTCGGCTTCATTCATGTCGATAAAGTCCACTACGATGATGCCTCCCATATCGCGCAGGCGTAGTTGACGTGCCAGTTCGTCGGCGGCTCCTAAATTCACTTCCAATGCATTGGCTTCTTGCCCGTTGGCGTTTTTAGTGCGGTTACCGCTGTTCACGTCTACTACGTGGAGGGCTTCAGTGTGTTCGATGATAAGGTATGCTCCGCTTTTGTAAGAAACGGTTTTCCCGAATGATGCCTTGATTTGCTTGGTGATGCCGAAGTTGTCATAGATGGGGAGCTGGCCTTTGTATAGCTTCACAATCCCTGCCCGCTCAGGGGCTATTAGGGTTACGTAGTCCTTTATCTCGTGGAATACTACGTCGTTGTTCACGTAGATATTCTCGAACGAGGGATTAAACAAGTCGCGCAACAAGCCTACGGCGCGACTGGTTTCTTCGTAAATCAGTGTAGGATATTTGGTGGCTTTTTGTATTTTGGCCACGGCATCGTCCCAATGCTTCAATAGTACTTTAAGCTCCCCGTCCAGCTCGGCCACACGCTTGCCTTCGGCCACGGTGCGCACGATAACCCCAAAATTGCGGGGCTTGATGCTCATGAGCAGTTGTTTGAGGCGCGCGCGCTCGGCGCTCGACTTGATTTTTTGCGATACGGAGACTTTGTCGTTGAAGGGTATCAGCACGAGGTATCGCCCGGCAAAGGATAATTCGGACGTAAGTCGCGGCCCTTTGGTTGAGATAGGCTCCTTGACGATTTGCACCACTACTTCTTGTCCTACCTTGAGTGTGTTGGATACTGTACCGTCCTTTTCAAGGTCGGGAAGCAGGGTTGCTTTGGTTATCGGGTTGAGTTTCTTTCGGTCGCTTAAAGTTTGCTTTACGTATTTTTCCAGGGAGTTGAACTGGGGTCCCAGGTCTTGATAGTGAAGAAAAGCGTCTTTCTCGTAACCCACGTCCACGAAGCAGGCATTGAGGCCGGGCATCAGTTTGCGGATACGGCCCAAATACATGTTGCCCACAGAGAAAGATATGTTTCTTCCTTCGCTTTGCAGTTCCACCAGCTGCTTGTCTTCGAGCAGGGCGATGGATACTTCCTTGGGCTGTACATCTACTACGAGTTCGCTTGTCACAATAAATTGGCTTTTAGAGTTGTTCGCTTAAACAAAGAACAAACCCGCGAGATGATAGCTTCACAAGTTTGTTCTTTGCCTTTGTCTGTTTGTTTAGACCAGGAAATTACTTTTTACTTTTATGTCTGTTCTTTCTTAGTCTTTTTTTACGCTTGTGCGTAGACATTTTATGTCTTTTTTTCTTTTTACCGCTTGGCATAGTTCTACAATTTTTAGTGAGTTAATACATCTGTTTATTATTTCTTCACTGCGATAGTGAATGTTTTGGCGGGTTTAAACGCCGGGATATTGTGCTCGGGGATGATGATGGTAGTATTTTTGGAGATGTTGCGAGCTGTCTTTTGTGCTCTTTTCTTCACGATAAAGCTACCAAAACCACGGAGGTAGACATTCTCGTCTTTCGTCAATGATGTCTTTACGGCCTCCATAAAAGCTTCCACGGTTGTAAGTACTGTGACTTTGTCAATTCCGGTGTTCTTTGCAATTTCGTTTACAATATCAGCTTTAGTCATTTTCGTTTAAAAAAAATATTATTACTATTGTTTTCCTAATTTTTTGGTCTGCAAATATATAGCTTTTCCGCGTCTCTGAAAAATATATTTCGGAGATTTTTTTCAAAAAGTATTCAGTTCAGACTATCTTTGGGCCGCAAATGCTTGTTAATGAAAATCTTGTTATCTTCCTTCCTTGGTTCAACGTTCCCCTTCTTCACATCACCTCCACTTTCTCTCATTCCTATAGGAGCGGACAATAATGGGAGGTGGAGCGGAGGAGAAGTCGCGGCAATGTCAGGCAAAGGCATGTCCAATGCCAAACAAAGGCTGGGTAAAAGTTGCGCAAAGCCTTCGGAGTGCCAAGGCCTTTGGACTTTGCTATGTGGACTTGTCATTCGCCCGTTAAAGTATGCTGATTGTTTCTAAATAAATAAATGTGGTGCGGGTGTGGTGATAAATTATTCTTGCAGGAGTTTCATTATTTTGCGGAGAATGCTTATTTTTGCATAGAATTTTTAATTCACTAACAATAAATATTTAAACAAAATGGTTAATTACAAAGATTTAGGTCTCGTAAACACCAGAGAAATGTTTGCGAAGGCAATTAAAGGCGGGTATGCAATCCCGGCTTTCAACTTCAATAACATGGAGCAGTTGCAAGCTATTGTCAAGGCTGCCGTAGAAACAAAATCCCCGGTCATCCTGCAAGTATCGAAAGGTGCCCGTAACTATGCAAATCAGACTTTGCTGCGCTACATGGCCGAAGGTGCTGTAGAATATGCCAAGGAACTGGGTTGCGCGCATCCCGAAATCGTGCTGCACCTGGATCACGGAGATAGCTTTGAATTGTGCAAGTCGTGCGTGGACATGGGCTTCTCTTCAGTCATGATTGATGGCTCTCATCTTCCTTATGAAGAGAACGTTGCATTGACGAAGAAGGTTGTAGAATATGCACATCAGTTTGACGTAACCGTTGAAGGCGAGCTTGGTGTATTGGCTGGCGTTGAAGACGAGGTTTCTGCCGAACACCATACTTATACCAACCCCGAAGAAGTAATCGACTTTGCTACCCGCACGGGTTGCGACAGTTTGGCCATCTCCATTGGTACTTCGCACGGTGCTTACAAATTCAAGCCCGAACAATGCCACGTAGACCCAGCTACCGGTCGTTTGGTACCTCCTCCTTTGGCATTTGATGTGCTGGATGCTGTGATGGAGAAACTGCCCGGATTCCCCATCGTGCTGCACGGTTCTTCTTCTGTTCCCCAAGAATATGTAGACATGATTAACCAATACGGCGGTAAGCTGGAAGCAGCCATCGGTATCCCCGAAGACGAGTTGCGCAAGGCTGCTAAATCGGCCGTTTGCAAAATCAATATCGACTCAGATTCTCGCTTGGCCATGACCGCTGCCATCCGTAGAGTATTCGCCGAGAAACCGGCAGAATTCGATCCGCGCAAATACTTGGGTCCGGCTCGTGATGAAATGGAAAAACTGTACAAGCACAAGATTGTGAATGTACTGGGTTCTGACGGTAAACTGGCAGAATAATTCAGTAGTGTAGCGTCTCTTGATTTGTGAATAGTCCTAAATAACCATTGCTGTTATATAGGTACACATAAATCCATCTATTTCGCTCCGATAAGGTTTGGCCTTGTCGGAGCGCTTATTTTTATAACTGTTCATTGTTGTCTTCATGTGTATGGAATTTGTCCGGATTTCAGGTTCCTTTGGGTACCTGTTTTTTATAGCAAGATGGACAGTTGTTTAAAAACAGATTAGGCTGTAATGCCTGTCATAATACAGGGTATTACAGCCTAATCCAATAATTTAGCTTATGCTATTTATGCTTCTTCCACCGCAGCCTGCGCCTCTTTAATACTTTTCTGACTAACAATGCGTTAGAAAGTTTTCGTATGTGATTTGTATGCGTTTAAGGG
>CALUJC010000025.1 GCA_944320865.1 uncultured Bacteroides sp.
ATATAGTAATAGGAAAGATGCCAACGGCTAAATCAAAGCCGCTGCACCCCATGCGTGGAAATCGTGAATTTTATTCCTGTAACAGACGATGTAAATTCCCATATTGTACTTTCTATATTCCTACTTTGGTGTGCAAAAGTAGGGAAAAAAGGAATAGAACGTAACCTTATATACACCCTCTTTTAAAGTATTTTAACCACACTTTTATACGTATCCCACTGTATATTAATCGTTTGATGTTTAATCTGATTCTTTACAATGATGGGGGAGTATCGAAATTCACCATCAACGGAATGCCCGCCGCAATGCACTTGTCATAGTTCACGGAATCCTCACTCAGCTCATCATACGGGCAAATGTCGGGATGAACCAGTCTTCTCTTGTATTCCTTCCTCAAAACATCGTCTTTACGAATGCTTTCCAACTCCTCCGAAGTAGGTTTCCTATACCCTAACAGCAGTTTTTCCACATTCCAACGGTTATGCTCCACTTTGGCAAGGCAATCTATCTGTGCAGAATCCAACTGTAAATTGTCATAATCCGTAATACCCAGTGAACGAAGCTTTAACCGGATAGAATAGGCATTGTACAAGTTAGACCACTGAAGTGCTACCGGAAGTTGGTTCCAGTAATCAGCTAATACAGTCTCAGCAGGCAATGCCTCCGGCAACGACTTGTACTGATTATAATACGTATATATATAATTTACCGATTGGGCCAAAAGGATATTCCGGTTGTCCAAATCATAACAATTACTAAGCATACCGAAGGGGAATACATGCGAATATTTATGACTGTCTTCTTCCGTTTTCTTACTATTCAGCATGGCCAACAAGGCTGCCGATGTTTCCTGCCGAATCAATACGGGAATGTTTTTATCATAGACGTTATCGGGCAAATATAACCCCATGGCCATACTCTGCGGAGGATAATTCAAACAAATGGCTATGGTCAGCAATTCATTTTCTTCATTCGCCCAATTCCGAATCAAATTTTGGATTGCCGGACTTTCGGCGCGACCTTTAATGAATTCAAATCCTACATCCAGGAAGTCTGCATCTTTCCCTTGAAAGCGAGTGGGCGGGAGAAGGGTCTTTTTCAGTTCTCCTTCGCTTGTCACTTCACAATACGTTGTGGAAGCCACCTCGAAATAATGGCGATAGCGGCCACGGAAGAAATTCATTTCCTCATCCGCCACCTCATCAATGAAAGTAATGATACTCTTATGACGGCCATCCAAACAGAAATTAGGAAAGTGAAGCAATTGGGCAGCCTCCACACCAAGTGCCACCCCCATCCGACTCATGCCGATAATGACCAAATGCACATGTTTATTACTGTCTGCCGTGATTGGTTCCCTGTCCAGCAACGGATATTCTATAAATTCATCACCCGCAACATAATGCCCTTTCACCAGCACCTTCTTTGCCCACTCCTCATAAAAGTTGAACGGACGAAACTTGATATATTGACGCCATTCAGAGGAAAGGTCTGTCACTTGGAAAGCGGCAAAAGTAGTCTGATACTCAAACAACACCGTAAAAGTTTTCTTAGGGCAATCTTTGTGCTGCTTATGAATATCGACTATCTTTTTCAAGCATTCTATATTCAAGGAGTCATGGTCGTGCTCATTCCTTTCGCCTATCAGGAAAATCTCTCTGGCTTGCGGAGTATACAATTTCTTCAAGTCTTCTGCCGAATCTCTACGCGCATAGAGAATAACAATGCGCTTTTCATCTTTTGCACCAAGTTCCGTATGTATTTTACTTCTTACCTCCGGGGTTGGCATGCAACTCTGCACTAATATGTAACAATTGCCATAACGGCTATCGTTACAAATCTGCCTGATGAGCATAGGTACCATGTCATCAAAACCGATAATAACGACGTGCCCCTGCATCGGATAGCTTATGTCACCATCACGATACCGCTCTACCCTTCGCTCCAACATATTGGAAAGGACAGAAATAAGCAACCCGCAGAATAGAATCAACCCTACTACAGATACCGTAACCGCCAACCAGCGCGGTATGCCAGTCACGCTCCACACACTCCCAGGGTCAATAAACAAACTGATGACCTGATACAGAAATCCATCCGAATCGGCCGTCAAATCCAGACAAGAGCGGCAAACCACGTAGCTGACAATAAAAACAAGAAAAATGACAACACAAAGCCATAGCAATTGCCTCCAACCTTTACCTGAAAAAGAACGGTCGAAATGAAAAACAAATATCCGAGTAAAAAAGTCCATAACCTTATAGCATTAAATTTCGCACTACCTTATCCGTTACTCCCAACAATGTTGTAGCCCAATTTTAAAATCAACTTCAATGTCTGTACAGCTGTCTGGCGATCATATTCACGTTCCGATTCAGGCAACTCGTCATAAGAGACCAGGCAAGGATGCGTTTTGGCCGCATCATCGCGGACTGGACCATAACGCCAGCCTTCCTTCATCCGCCCTTCCGCCCAAACTTCATGCACATTGCGGGCCATCTTCTCTGTCAAACACTCCAGATAATCGGGTAACTGCACATCTCCCGTATCCACCGGAGAAGGTAAATACTGCTTTCTCATAAACTTTTGCTGATAATAGTTTTTCCATTGGCAATATTAAAAAATATATCTGAACAACACAATAAATGGACAATCCATTTTCTATCTACACTACTTAATCTACAAAAAACTTGGATAAGGGCTTGCCTATTCCAAACAAAAGTACTACCTTCGCGCCGGATTTCCCAAAAGGTCGTTGCACCCTTAGCTCAGTTGGTAGAGCAACTGACTCTTAATCAGTGGGTCCAGGGTTCGAATCCCTGAGGGTGTACATTTTACCAAACAAAGAGGCTACTTCTTTTTTCTTAAAGAGGTGGCCTTTATTACTAATGAAAATATTCCTCCATGAAGAATCAAGAATTGCTGCAATCTCTCTCAAAAGAAAAGCTAATCCGACTCATAGAAGACTACTCCAAAAACTGGTTGGCTATGGATGGTGTATGGTTTCAATCGGTAGAACACATGCGAGGTATGGACGAAGCGATGTATCACGATGCAGAAGCTTGGAAAAGATATACGGTAATAGAAGGCAAACGCATCAAGCAATTTCTGGAACTACCCGAATATCCCGGTTTGGAAGGCCTTGCCCTCGCCCTGCAATTCCGCTTTTATGCCAACCTTAATGAAGCCGACATTATATGGGAAGATGAAAAAACAACGCTCATCTACCGAACCCGCGAATGCCGCGTACAACGGGCACGTGAACGCAAAGGCATGCCTTTCCACCCCTGCAAACCTGTAGGTGAAATAGAATATGCAGGCTTTGCTCGTGCCATAGACGAACGCATCGCCTGCCAATGCCTCAGTTGCTTCCCCGATATCACCGACCTCTCCTGTTGCTGCGCTTGGAAGTTTTGGATGGAAAAATAATAAATGAAAAATCCCCGCTGAAAAGTCAACGGGGATTTTTCATTTAGATGGAGGTACCTGGCGGATTCGAACCGCCGTACGCGGTTTTGCAGACCGCTGACTAAGCCACTCATCCAAGGTACCAATTCCTTTTTGGGTTGCGGGTGCAAAGGTAATGCTTTTTCCCGAACCTGCAACTATACACAACAACTTTTCTTGTTTTTTTTCGTCAATGAGGCAGATTTACCACCCCATTTCGCATCTGATGCACCTGAACAATGGCAACAACCACCAGAACAGGAGTCGCAAAGTGACTGCTTCCGTTTCATTTTACGAATAGAAAAATAAATCTTACCTCCTATCCGCAGGACACACAGCACCAGCACCAACAGGACTATCCAATCTTGCCAACCGCTCATACGAACCAACCTCCTATCTGATAAACCATAAATGACACTATCCAGGCTAATGCCGTAGTATAGAAAACCGTGAACAACGCCCATTTCCAACTACCAGTCTCCCCTTTAATGGCTGCTATCGTGGCTATGCACGGGAAATATATCAGGACAAAAACCAAGTAAGTAAAAGCTACCAGCGGAGTTATGGGAATCCGTTCGCCTAAAGTCGTTGCATCTGTATTAGCATCATCGGCATAAAGCACACCCAATGTACTAACAACCAACTCCTTGGCTCCCACACCCGAAAGAATGCCCACACCCATTTTCCAATCAAAACCCAACGGCTCGATGACCGGCTCCATAGCCTTGCCAATCTGGCCAATATAGGAATTCTCTTGCTGGTCGTGCACGTTAGTATAACTATCGTGGTCAGGATAATATCCCAACGCCCAAATCACAATAGAAGCCAGCATGATGATGCCGCCCATTTTCTTCAGGTATTGGGCACCTTTTTCCCAAGTATGGCGGAAAATGGTCTTTGAAGTGGGCAGACGGTATGGAGGCAACTCCATAACGAAAGGTGTGTCATCTCCTTTCACAAGAAAGCGACAAAACAGGCGTGCCATGATAACTGCCAGCACGATGCCTATGGCATAGATGGACAGCAACACCAGGCTGGCACACCCTGGGAAAAAGGCTCCTGTCAGCAACAGATAAAGCGGCAAACGGGCACTGCACGACATCAGCGGCGTGATGAGCATAGTCACCAAGCGGCTTTTACGGTTCTCGATGGTGCGCGAAGCCATAATGGCAGGCACATTGCACCCGAATCCCATAATGAGCGGGATGAAAGACTTACCATGCAGCCCCATCTTGTGCATAATCTTGTCCATAATGAAAGCGGCACGGGCCATATAGCCAGAATCTTCCATCAACGAAATAAAGAAGTATAGGATAAGGATGTTGGGCAGGAACACGATGACGCCTCCCACACCTCCGATGATACCGTCTATCAACATATCCTTCAGCGGTCCCTCGCCCATATGGTCATGAATGAAGTCGCCCAAAGCACCCACTCCCATCTCTATCCATTCCTGCGGATAGGCACCCAACGTAAAGGTCACCTCGAACATAACATACATAAAGAGGAAAAATATGGGATACCCCCACAAGCGGTGCGTCACAACGGCATCAATGATGTGGGTGGTGCGCGAAGTCTCCTGATGGTTGTCAACAAACGTCTCGCGAAGTGCCCCGGAAATAAATCCGTACTTGGCATCGGTAATAGCCTGTTCCGACTCCTCGCCCAGCACCTGCCGTATGCGTTCCTCCTCCCTATTGCGAGTGGCCAGAATCTCTTTCCCGTTGGGCAATTGCGAAGCCACATCCTCCAAGTCTTTATCATTCTCCAGCAATTTGATGGCCAAAAAGCGGGTAGAATACTTATGACGTATGGCCTCATTTTGGCTGATGGCAGCCTTCACCGCATCGATGCTGCGCTCCAGTTCTGCCCCGTGGTTGATATGGATATGATGGAAATAGCGCTGCGGCTGATGGTCTTCGGCATCGGAACCAAACGGATGGTCGGGCACATACTCACGGTGCCAATCGCGTAAATCACCTTGCACGTCTGCACGGATTTTACCCTTCGCATCCACAAAATCACCTCCTTCATAGAGGTTGATAATGACGTGAAACAAGCGGTCGATACCCTTACCCGTGCGGCTCACCGTAGGCACCATGGGCACCCCCAGCAACTGGCTCAGCGCCAAGTAGTCCAGCGTATTGCCGCTTGCCTCCAACTCATCGTACATATTGAGCGCCACCACCATACGCACGTTCATGTCTATCAGCTGAGTGGTGAGATAAAGGTTGCGTTCCAAGTTGGACGAGTCGACCACGTTGATGATGATGTCCGGAGTCTCGTCAATGATATGGCGGCGCACATACAATTCCTCCGGCGAATAGGCGGAGAGAGAATAAGTGCCCGGCAAGTCCACCAACCGGAAATGGTAACCTTGAAAGTCAAAGAAGCCCTCCTTGGCATCCACCGTGACGCCGCTGTAGTTGCCCACATGTTCGTGCGAACCGCTGGCAATGTTGAACAATGAAGTCTTCCCGCAATTAGGATTACCTACCAAGGCCACGTTGATGGTGCGCCGTTTGCCCAACGCCATGCGTTTCAGCGTTTCATCGTCCAAGGGAATGTCTTCGTGCAGGCCCTGGGGCGACTCTTCGTTTCTGAACAAGGTCTTCGCTTCTTCTTCACTGATGATTTCTATCATCTCGGCTTCCTGCCGGCGGAGGGAGATTTCATAACCCATCACCTTATATTTAATAGGGTCTTTCAACGGGGCGTTGAGCAATACCTCTACCGTTTTTCCTTTGATGAAGCCCATCTCCACAATGCGCTTGCGGAATCCACCGTGTCCCAATACCTTGACGATGACTCCCTTTTGCCCTGTGTTAAGTTCAGATAACCGCATATTCAGTCCGTTCTATTTCTTTTTCTTTTCAAATTCCGCACAAAGGTAACAGTTCTCCCGATAGGGTGCAAGCAATTTAGAATGTTTTTAAATAACTCCTCCGCCGCCGATGCACCGCCTGGCCGGTCCTAAGGCAACGCTTTGACGGCATGTTTGTGCTGACTTTCCACCCGTCCCACTGCAGTGAGACGGTCGTCCTACTCCAGTGAGACAGTCGTCCCATTGCAGTGGGACGGTTGTACCACTGTAATGGGACGGGTGCATTGATACGTAAATCAGGCATGAAAAGTACCTGTTTCAGCCCGGCTCGCCCCACTCCTTGCCCAGCCACGCTCTGACATGAACCAAGGCGAAGCCCATTTTTTCACCGATTGCCCCCCTGCATGCAAGGTTTTCCCAAAGATTTGTTGTATTTTTGTAACCTGTAAGGCCATGCCCGGCATCCGTGCCTACTCAGACCTTGCCACACATTTTAAGCAAAGGAATTATGGGACTTTTTAGTTTTTTTTCCAAAGAGAAGAAGGAAACCTTGGACAAGGGGCTGTCCAAGACCAAAGAAAACGTGTTCAACAAGATTGCCCGCGCCATCGCCGGGAAGTCGAAGGTGGACGACGAAGTGCTGGACAACCTGGAAGAGGTGCTCATCACCTCGGACGTGGGGGTGGAAACTACCCTGAAAATCATTGAGCGCATTGAGAAACGCGCAGCAACAGACAAATACATGAACGCGCAGGAGCTGAACAGCATCCTCCGCGACGAAATAGCCGCCCTACTCACCGAGAACAATACGGAAGACGTAGACGACTTTGAAGCGCCCATCGCCCGGAAGCCCTACGTCATTATGGTAGTCGGCGTGAACGGAGTGGGCAAGACCACCACCATAGGCAAGCTGGCCTACCAGTTCAAGAAAGCCGGCAAATCGGTCTACCTGGGAGCTGCCGACACCTTCCGCGCCGCCGCCGTGGAGCAGCTGATGATATGGGGCGAACGCGTAGGCGTGCCAGTCATCAAGCAGAAGATGGGTGCCGACCCCGCATCGGTAGCCTTCGACACGCTGAACTCGGCAGTAGCCAACGGGGCCGATGTGGTCATCATCGACACGGCCGGACGCCTGCACAACAAAGTAGGATTGATGAACGAGCTGACCAAGATAAAGAACGTGATGAAGAAGGTGGTGCCCGACGCCCCCGATGAGGTGTTGCTCGTGCTGGACGGCTCCACAGGGCAGAATGCCTTCGAGCAAGCCAAACAGTTCACCCTGGCCACCGAAGTCACCGCCATGGCCGTCACCAAGCTGGACGGCACTGCCAAGGGAGGCGTGGTCATCGGCATTTCCGACCAGTTCAAAATACCTGTAAAATACATCGGCCTGGGCGAAGGCATGGAAGACTTGCAGGTGTTCCGCAGAAAAGAATTCGTAGACTCACTCTTCGGCGACAACAAATGAAACGCAACACCATAGACATCATCTCGCTGGGGTGCTCGAAGAACCTGGTAGACTCTGAACAACTAATGCGCCAGCTGGAAGCGGAAGGCTTCCGGGTGACACACGATGCCCAGAAGCCCGAAGGCGCCATTGCGGTCATCAATACCTGCGGCTTCATAGGCGATGCCAAGGAAGAGTCCATCAACATGATACTGGAGTTTGCCCAAGCCAAAGAAGAGGGACGACTAAAGAAACTCTACGTCATGGGCTGCCTTTCAGAGCGCTATCTTAAGGAGCTTGCCATAGAAATTCCGCAAGTAGATAAGTTCTACGGCAAGTTCAACTGGAAAGAACTGCTCCACGACCTGGGCAAAAACTACCATGATGAATTGCGTATGGAACGCCACCTCACCACTCCCCCGCACTATGCTTACCTGAAAATAGCCGAGGGGTGCGACCGCCAATGTTCTTACTGCGCCATCCCCATCATCACAGGCCACCACGTATCGCGCCCCATGGAGGAGATTCTGGAAGAAGTAAGGCACTTGGTGGACAAAGGAGTAAAAGAGTTTCAAGTCATAGCCCAAGAACTTACCTATTATGGGGTAGACCTCTACCACAAGCAGATGCTTCCCCAATTGGTGGAGCAAATGGCACAGGTACCCGGCGTGAAGTGGATAAGGCTGCATTATGCCTACCCCGCCCACTTCCCCATGGACTTGTTGCGCGTAATGCGCGAATATCCTAACGTGTGCCGATACATGGACATCGCCCTGCAACACATCAGCGACAACATGCTCTCACTGATGCGCAGACATGTCACCAAGGAAGAAACGTACCGCCTCATCGAAGCCTTCCGCCGCGAGGTGCCTGGCATCAGCCTGCGCACTACCCTAATGGTGGGACACCCCGGAGAAACAGAAGCCGACTTTGAGGAACTGAAAGAATTTGTCCGTCAGGCACGCTTCGACCGCATGGGAACTTTCGCCTATTCAGAGGAAGAAGGCACCTACTCGGCACAACATTACACCGACGACATTCCCCAAGAAGTGAAGCAAGCCCGCCTGGACGAACTGATGGACATTCAGGAAGGCATCTCCGCCGAACTGAATGCCGCCAAAGTAGGACAAAGGCTGAAAACCATCATCGACCGGCGTGAGGGCGATTATTACATCGGACGCACGGAGTTTGACTCGCCGGAGGTAGACCCGGAGGTTTTGATTACACCGCCAACAGGCACATCCCTGCACATTGGCAACTTTTATGACGTGGAAATCACCGATGCTGAGACCTACGACCTTTACGGCAAGATTATAACGAAGTAAGCCGACAAGCAGCGCTTTCGGTTCGCTTCCTTCTTTTTTACAGATAAAAATCCTGCGATTTTCAATAATTATCTGTACATTTGACGAACATAAACCCAATAGCCCACACAATGGGCATACTGATGCTTATGAACATACCTGTAATATTCCGATTCCTGAAAGAACTGGCGGCCAACAACAACCGTGAATGGTTCAATGCCCATCGCGATTATTACGAGGAGGCCCGCCAAGAGTTTGAGGCCCTGCTGGGCACAGTCATTGCACGTATATCCTTGTTCGACGAAAGCATACGGGGGGTACAAGTGAAAGACTGCACTTACCGCATCTACCGCGACACCCGCTTTACCGAAGACAAGACACCTTATAAAATACATTTTGGTGGTTACATCAATGCACATGGAAAAAAATCCGACCATTGCGGCTACTACCTGCACTTGCAACCCGACAATTGCCTGCTGGCCGGAGGGAGCTATTGCCCTCCCCCACCCTTGCTCAAAGCTTTGCGGCAAGCCGTGTACGACAATATGGACGAGTTTCGTAGCATAGTGGAAGACCCTGCCTTCAAACAATACTTCCCCGTCATTGGTGAAAACTTTCTGAAAACAGCCCCCAAAGGCTTCCCAAAAGATTATCCTTACTTGAAATACCTGCAATGCAAGGAGTACACCGTGTATTGCAATGTACCCGATGATTTCTTCCTGGCTCCCGATTTCTTGGATCGTGCCGACGATATATTCAAACAGATGAAACGCTTCGCAGACTTCGTAAACTACACGATAGACGATTTTGAAGCTTAGCACCCTTACTGATAAAAAATAAAATACTCAAAACATATCAACGTATGGAAACACTGAACTTGATTAAAAACGACCCATGGCTAGAGCCCTATGCCGATGCCATTAACGGACGCCATCAACATGCCATGGACAAGGAAGCCGAATTGACCCAAAACGGGAAAGGCACTTTGTCTGATTTTGCCAGCGGCTACCTGTATTTCGGACTCCACAACACCGGCAAAGGTTGGGTGTTCCGCGAATGGGCCCCTAATGCTACACAAATCTTCCTGATAGGCGACTTCAACGGCTGGAAGGAGCAGAAAAAGTATGCTTTAAAAAACAAAGCCAATGGCATCTGGGAAATCAAACTCCCGGCTGATACGATGAAACACGGCGACCTCTATAAGCTGAAAGTTTATTGGGAAGGCGGACAAGGCGAACGGATACCTGCATGGGCTACCCGTGTAGTGCAAGACGACCAGACCAAAATATTCAGCGCACAAGTATGGGCTCCTGAAAAGCCGTATAAAATGAAAAAACGCACTTTCAAGCCTGCCACAGACCCATTGCTCATCTACGAATGCCACATAGGCATGGCCCAGCAGGAAGAAAAAGTAGGAAGCTACCGGGAGTTTCAGGAGAAAATCCTGCCACGCATCGCCAAAGACGGGTACAACTGCATCCAAATCATGGCCATCCAAGAGCACCCCTACTATGGCAGCTTCGGCTACCATGTATCCAGCTTCTTTGCCGCTTCCTCACGCTTTGGGACACCCGACGAATTAAAAGAGCTTATCGATACTGCCCACCAGATGGGGCTGGCGGTCATCATGGACATTGTGCATTCCCATGCCGTAAAGAATGAAGTGGAAGGGCTGGGCAACTTTGCCGGAGACCCCAATCAGTATTTCTATCCCGGCGACCGCCACGAGCATCCCGCATGGGACTCCCTGTGCTTCGACTACGGTAAAAATGAAGTGCTGCACTTCCTGCTCTCCAACTGCAAGTTCTGGCTGGAAGAATACCACTTCGACGGCTTCCGTTTTGATGGTGTAACCTCCATGCTGTACTATAGCCACGGATTGGGTGAAGCCTTCTGCAACTACGGAGACTACTTCAACGGGCACGAAGATGATAATGCCATCTGCTACCTCACCCTGGCCAACCGGCTGATACATCAGGTCAACCCCAGGGCCATCACCATTGCCGAAGAGGTGTCGGGCATGCCCGGCCTGGCCGCCAAGTATGAAGACGGGGGCTACGGCTTCGACTACCGCATGGCCATGAACATCCCCGACTATTGGATTAAGACCATCAAGGAAAAAATAGACGAAGACTGGAAGCCCTCCAGCATGTTCTGGGAAGTGACCAACCGGCGCAAGGACGAGAAGACCATTTCCTATTGCGAAAGCCACGACCAGGCATTGGTGGGCGACAAGACCATCATCTTCCGCCTGATAGACGCCGACATGTACTGGCACATGCAGAAAGGCGATGAGAACTACACCGTGAACCGGGGCATCGCCCTGCACAAGATGATACGACTGCTCACGGCATCGACCATCAACGGGGGCTACCTGAACTTCATGGGCAATGAATTCGGCCATCCGGAGTGGATTGACTTCCCCCGCGAGGGCAACAACTGGTCGTACAAATACGCACGCCGGCAGTGGGACTTGGTGGACAACAAGAACCTGACCTACCACTACCTGAACGACTTCGACCAGGCCATGCTGTCCGTCATCAAGAGCATAAAGAACTTCCAGAACACCCCGGTGCAGGAAATCTGGCACAACGATGGCGACCAAATTCTGGCCTACATGCGCAAAGACCTGGTCTTTGTGTTCAACTTCAACCCCAAGCAGTCGTTCACCGACTATGGCTTCCTCGTGCCGGAAGGCTCCTACGAAGTGATACTCAACACCGACGACCCGGCTTATGGAGGCAACGGACTGACGGACGACACCATCACCCACTTCACCATGCCCGACCCCTTGTACCGGAAAGACAAGAAAGGCTGGATGAAGCTCTACGTGCCGGCACGCACTGCCATGGTGCTCAAGCGGAAGAAATAAATGAAGCAACCTATAAACCAAAACATAGAAATGATGAAAAAACCAAACGTAAAAATGGCCGCTACCCTCCTGACGTGCGGCGCTTTCCTTTGCAGCTCGTGCATCGGCTCGTTCGGGCTGCATAGCCGGCTGCTGAGCTGGAACCAGAACATCGACGACAATAAGTTTGTCAACGAACTGGCCTTCTTTGCCCTGGCCGTGGTGCAAGCCTACACTGTGTCGTGGCTGGCAGATGCCATCATACTCAATTCCGTGGAGTTTTGGACCGGAACCAACCCCATGGCAAGCATAGGAGAGGTGAAAAAAGTGCATGGCACCAACGGCAATTACCTGGTAGAGACATTGGAAAACGGATACTCCATCACCAAAGAAGGTGAAGACACGGCCATGCAACTCATCTATGACGAAGAGCTGAACACGTGGAACGTAGTGGCTGACGGGACTTCAACCGAGTTCCTCAAACTACATGGCAACGGCATGGCCACCCTGCCCCTGCCCAGCGGTGAGGACCTCACCGTCACTATAGATGCCAACGGCGTAGCCGCCGCCCGCCAGGCCACGATGGCAGATACTTATTACGCTTTCAGATAAGCACAACGCCACACTGGTACTCGTAGCAGCGTTACCCCCGCACAGGGAGTAACGCTGCTATTGCATTGAGAGTAATGCTACTATCGCACCGAGAGTAATGCTACTATCGCACTGAGAGTAACGCTACTATCACACCGAGAGTAATGCTACTATCACACCGAGAGTAATGCTACTATCGCACTGATAGCAACATTTGTCAGAAGGGATAGCCTACGGCAAAGTGGAAGGCAAAATCGCGCTTGAATTTTGGATGGATAATGGGGTAACGTCCGCGCCCCGACTCGTAAACCGGGTTGATAGCCTTCATGCCGCCATCGAAACGCAGGACAAAGAAGTCCAGGTCCAGCCTGAGGCCAAGCCCGTAGGCCACAGCTATCTGCTTGTAGAACGTGTCAAACTCAAATTTGCCACCAGGCTGGTCGGGATAATCGCGCAACGTCCAGATGTTGCCTGCATCCACGAACACAGCACCACGGAACTTCCAAAACAAACGGGTGCGATACTCTATGCTGGCATCCAATTTGATGTCGCCCGACTGGTTCAGGAAGTTCCCATCGCCGGGGAAGGAACCTGGTCCCAAGTCACGCACCGACCAGCCACGCACACTATTGGCACCGCCCGAAAAATAACGTTTCTCGAAAGGTACCATCGTGGCATTGCCATAGGGCACTACGACACCTGCCCCGAGGTGAAAAGCCAGCGAGTTGCGGTTATCAATGACTATATTCTTGGCAAAATCAAAATCGGCCTTGACATACTGTGCAAAGGGGATGTTGAGCAACGTATATTCTCCTTGCTCATTCTGCTTCATGCCTGCCAGCTTGGCGATACCGTAAAGCAGGTTTCCAGCCGATTCGAGGTTGATGCGGACGGCATACGAGTTACCTATCACCGTATTGTTGACCAGCGCCTGCCCGGCATTGTTATACGTAAAACTGTATCCCGTACGCACAATGAAGCGGTTCTCATAATTATAGCGCAGGATGTAGTTATCCCCGTCATCCAAGAACTCTTGCTTGAAGCCCTCTTCAATCCACGGCATGTACAAATAGTTGATGTCCAACAAATCTATGCGGTGCTGGGCACGGCGCTGCAACTTTGTCCAGCGGTAACTCCAATTGGCCGAGGCCACAATACGCGTAAACTCAGGACGCATCTGGTAATTGTATTGCAGGCCAAATTCCGTCGAGGCATTGATGCGCCTTGTAAAGTCGCGCGACAAAAAGGGGAACAGGAAGCGGGGAAAATTTATCGTAGCCTCCGCCCCCAGTTCAATATAGTTCTGGTTATATTGGCTGCCCTGAAGCCCCGATACCGCCTCGTAAGCCCCACGTAGCCGCAACATGAAAGCTTCCGAGCCCCGAAACAGATTACGGTGCTGGAAAGAGACGGCAGCTGCAGCTCCCAAGTCGCCCGCAGAGTTCGTTCCTTCCAACTCGAACGACACGGACTTATGCTTGCTCCGCGTCAGCAACACATAGGCATCGAGCAGGGTACTGTCTGAAACTGAAGGGAAAAACCGCACATTAGTGTAACGCAATGCCGGCAACCGGCCGAAATTGGAGTAAGTGCGTTGCACCGCTTGCTCATTATAAAGGCTTCCTGGGCGAATGGCCAAATTGGAGGCCAACACCTGCGGACGCAGGTAAAGGTGGTCTTTATAATAAATGGGTAACCCATGATAATGAATAGAGTCGTTCACGTCAATACTTTCCTGAAGTGAAGCATGAAGCGCATCATAGTCAGCCACAAAACCGACTTTATCTACCGTGTATTGGCGGTGCACATCAAAGCTGTCCGGCGTCACCCGGAAGGGCAGCAAGCGTAAAGTCAAGTCAATGTCACGGCTGCCTCGCACGGTATCGGCCACATACTCCAGATACTCTTTATTGAAACGGTAATAACCGTTGCGGCGCAAGGTAGAGGTAATGCGCTGCCGCTCGGCATCGAGCACATTGACGTCAAAGTACATGCCCGGATGGAGCAAAGTGGCTGCCGAATCGCGTTGCATATAAGAACGGATATGCTCATCAGCGATATCATAAGTTAATGTGCGCACCAAGTACGGCTTTCCTGCACGGATTTCATACGTCAGTTTGGCCTTCTTCTTCCGTGTTTCGAGCACAGGAGTCACAGTAGCACCCATATAGCCCATATTGCGCACTGCTTTCGTAAGTTCGTCCGCAGTTCTCCGGGTTTCCTCCTCATCGTAAATCACCGGAGCATCGCCCATGCGGCGCAATGTGCGGTTAATCCAGCGCGTAGTATCGCGTCCCGACCAGTTGTATACATACAACTGTGTTTTTATCAAACTGAACCACTTGGAATTGGGCGTCTGACGCAAATAAGGAGAAAGCGTTGAGCTGCGTATTTCACTGTTATCCGAGTGAATGCGTACGTCATCCAACAAATACTTTCCCTCGGGAACGTATTTAGTAGTTGAACATGAGGCAAACATCACTAATACACCTAAAATTAATATGGCAAAATGCAAACGACGCATGAAGGTTTCCCTTTTGAATATAATGACACAAAAATACTCCATTCCTGCTTAATATCCAAACTTCACAAAGAAGCTTCGCCAATATACCCCACAATTACTTCCACAATGGCAACAAGCATGCACCCACTTCCTTTCCCTGTTTTGCAGCTTTTCCTGACCTTACCGGCAAAAGATAGCGAAATTATTCGTACATTTGCTTCGCACATCCTATTTTGCATACTGACTTATGGCACTGAGCAAAGCGAAACTGAAATACATACGCGCTCTCGAATTGAAAAAATTCCGCAAAACCGAAGGAGTATTCCTTGCCGAAGGCCCAAAGCTTGTTGGGGACTTGCTGGGGCACTTCCCTTGCCAGCTATTGGCAGCTACAACAGAATGGTTGCAAGCCCATCCGCACCTTCAAGCAGGCGAGGTGGTTTGCGTGAGCACCGAAGAACTGGCCCGTGCAAGCCTGCTACGCACCCCCCAACAAGTATTGGCCGTATTCCGCCAACCGGAAGAAGAGCCTGACTTTGACATGCCTATCCATGCCCTTTGCCTGGCGTTGGATGATGTGCAAGACCCCGGCAACTTGGGAACTATCGTACGGTTGGCAGATTGGTTCGGCATTGAGCACCTCTTTTGTTCACATGGCACGGCGGATGTGTATAGCCCCAAAGCTATACAAGCCACCATGGGAGGTATTGCCCGCGTGCAGGTGCATTATGTCAATCTGTCCCAATTTATCCAAAACATAACAATGAAAGGTTGTCCTATCTATGGCACCTTCCTGGACGGGAAGCCCCTTTATGAAGTTCCGCTTACGCAAAACGGCCTTATCGTCATGGGCAATGAAGGGAATGGCATCAGTGCAGAGATAGAAAGATTGGTAACGGACAAGCTATACATTCCCAGCTATCCCCCCTTGCGGGAAACATCCGAATCGCTCAACGTAGCGATTGCTACAGCAGTAGTTTGTGCCGAGTTCCGGCGACGGGCTTTAGAGCTATAAGGTCAAAAGGAGTCAAGCTATATGCCTGCAACGATGATAATGGGCCGCGTTGCCAACCGACAGGCAAAGATGGCTTTATAGAGTGAGGAATCTCTCCGACAAACTCGCTGCGCCATCCATCCCCTCCCACTACGGCAGGAGGCCATAAGGCGATGATGCCATCCGCAATCCATACAGTATTTTCCAGCTCGCCTATCAATGGCAAGAGGCGCTGCACATTGCCATTGGTTATCTCCACCACCTGCCGGCGGATGAACCCGACATCCGCAATGTAAAGGAAATGCGCCGCATAACGCCTTATCATTATTCTACAGCTTATAACGGTTGCATATTCTGTTTCAACAACTTGACAGGACGTTTGACATTCTCCTTCACCGGGGCTGCCTGTGCCGAGTCTTTCTCCGCAGCAGGAAAATACAGGCTATCCGTAGCATGGTAACGCATCAACGACAAATGGTCTATAATCAACGTTCTGGATGACATTTGCTCCGGATAATAAATAAAACCACGTACTTCCTTGATAGCGCCAAAGGTATCGGCAGAAAGAGAAAGTTCGCGCATGCCAGGTTGCTTTATGTATTGCAAGACACTGAGAGTTGTATCCGCCTCATATTTTACCTGCAAAGCCATAACGGGGACAAATGCCGTATCCATATCCGCATCCGCCAGATAGTGGAAACGCGCCCTCCAACGCAAAGTATCACGATTATGGTAATTTGTATCGGAAGTCAGCGCAAAAGTCAGCTTATTATTAAAAGGCGTACCCGTCAATTGATAATGAGGAAGTTCGAGCCATACATTTACACTATCGCCTGCCGGAGACATCTTGGGCCTGTTGTCGCGTATCGCAATAAGGCTGTTATAGCGGTCGCGTTGTGCCTTCAACCGCTCATTTACCCGTTCATAGATTTTCGCTATCGCAGTGGGGTTGCGCGCGAACCACACCATTGAGGTGTCGAACTGTGCCTCGGTGATGCCATGCTTGCGGAAGACGGCATCCACATAAAGCACCCGCTTGTAGCTGTCGTTGTGGGGAATCTCCTCGCCCATGGCACGGGCTATGTGGTAGTCGTAAAGAATGTCTTCCATCTGTCTGTCTGTCAGCACCGTGTCCGGGCGCTCCACCTTGCACGCCGACAGAGCCAAAGCCAGCACGGCGCCACACAGGCATACACGTCTCCACCTCCTTGCCTTCCTCATGGCTTCTTACTGATAATGCGGTGATAGGCTTCGCCGAACGTTTTGCTGTAGAACAGCAGCACGGCAATGGTCCCGCAGCTGATGGCGGCATCGGCGAAGTTGAATATGGGGCTGAAGAACACAAAATGCTCCCCGCCTACGAACGGCATCCACTGCGGCCACGTGGTGTCGATGATGGGGAAGTAGAACATGTCGACCACCTTGCCGTAGAAAAGTGGTGCATAGCCGCCTTCGGGAAGGAAAGTGGCCGGCACCTCCGTGCTTTCGCTGAACAGCACGCCGTAGAACACACTGTCTATGATGTTGCCCAAAGCGCCTGTAAGCACCAAGGCTATGCAGACGATGAATCCCGTCTTCATGTTGAGTTTTACCACCTTATACAAGAACCAGCCGATAACAGCCACGGCTATGATGCGGAAAGAGGTCAGAAACAGTTTCCCCACAATCTCCATGCCGAAGGCCATGCCGTTGTTTTCGGTAAACAGGATATAGAACCACGTGGGCGGGTCGGCGGTGATGCCCAATTTGTCATACACCCATCCCCAAGCATTCTCGCACTGATGCCAATACATCTGCGTCTTGACGCTTATCTTGATGAGCTGGTCTATGACCAAGGCTCCGACAATGATGAGCCACGCCAGCCGCCCCTTCGTGAAGAACTTGCCCATGCCGTTACTTCTTACCGTTGTTTTTAGCCTCGATGCTCAGTGTGGCGTGGGGCACGGCACGCAGGCGTTCGGCGGGGATGAGTTTGCCCGTCTCGCGGCAGATGCCGTAAGTTTTGTTTTCGATGCGCACCAAAGCTGCCTGCAGTCCTTGTATGAACTTCAGCTGGCGTTGTGCCAGGCGGGTGGTTTCTTCCTTGGAGAGGGTGTTGGCACCTTCTTCCAGCACCTTGTATGTGGGCGAGGTGTCGTCGGTGTCATTACCATCGGCGCCGGTGAGGCTTGCCTTCAGCATATCGTAATCACGTTGTGCCAATTCCAGTTTTTCCATGATGATGGCACGGAATTCTTCCAATTCAGCGTCCGAATATCTTGTCTTTTCTGCCATAATTGTGTGTATTAGTTGTTGGTAAAATTTTATCCAATCAGTTCTTCACCACGCTCACCGTGAGGGTGAAGTCGTCGAAGTTCAGCTCTGTTCCCTGCACGTCGTCGGCAAGGGTGAGGGAGGTGGCGAGGACTTGGTTGCAAATATAGTCTTTATATTCGTTGACCGCATCATCCGTTTGCAGGTTTTTAGATAACGCAATCTTTATTTTGTCCGTTATTTCAAAACCGCTGCTCTTGCGGATGTTCTGGATGCGGTTCACCAGTTCGCGGGCGATGCCTTCGCGGCGCAGTTCTTCGGTGATGGTCACTTCCAAGGCTACCGTCAGGCGGCCTTCGTTGGCCACGAGCCAGCCGGGAATGTCTTCGCTGAAGATTTCCACATCGGTGGCGTTGATGTCGATGTCGACGTTGTCGGGTAGCGTGAGGGTGTAGTGCCCTTCGCGCTCCAGCCGTGCGATGGCTTCTTGCGACATGGCGGCGACGGCGGCGGCCACGGCTTTCATCTGCTTGCCGAACTTGGGGCCGAGCTTCTTGAAGTCGCACTTCACCTTCTTCACCAGCACGCCTGCGGCGCCGTCCACGAACTTTACTTCCTTGACGTTAACCTCGCTCATGATGAGCTGCTTGACGGCTTCGATGTGGGCGCGCTGGGCTTCATCGACCACGGGAATCATGATGCACGCCAGCGGTTGGCGCACCTTGATGTTGACTTTGCGGCGCAGGGCCAGCACCATGGAGGTGACGTCTTGGGCCATCTGCATGCGGGCTTCGAGCTCGGGGTCTATCACGGCTTCGTCGCATGTGGGGAAGTGGGCGAGGTGGACGGAGATGCTGCCTTCGCGCCCGGTGACAGTCACCAGGTCTTTATACAGCTTGTCGGCATAGAAGGGGGCGATGGGTGCCATGAGCTTGGCCACCGTCTCCAGGCAGGTGTAGAGTGTCTGGTAGGCGGAGAGCTTGTCCGCCGTCATGCCGCCGCCCCAGAAGCGCTTGCGGTTGAGGCGCACGTACCAGTTGGAGAGGTTGTCACTGACGAAGTCGGATATCAAGCGGCCGGCGCGTGTGGGTTCGTAGTCGTTGTAGCAGGCATCGACGCTCTTTATCAGCGAGTTGAGCAGTGAGAGTATCCAGCGGTCTATCTCGGGGCGTTCGCTCATGGGCACGTCGGGCTCCTGGTAGGTGAAGCCATCGACGTTGGCATAGAGGGCGAAGAAGGAGTAGGTGTTGTAGAGGGTGCCGAAGAACTTGCGGCGCACTTCTTCCACGCCTTCGGTGTCGAACTTGAGGTTGTCCCAGGGCGAGGAGTTGGTTATCATGTACCAGCGCAGGGGGTCGGATCCATACTTCTCGATGGTGGCGAAGGGGTCTACGGCGTTGCCCAGGCGCTTGGACATTTTGTTGCCGTTCTTGTCCAGCACCAGTCCGTTGGAGATGACGGCCTTGTAGGCCACCGAGTCGAACACCATGGTGGCGATGGCGTGGAGGGTGAAGAACCATCCGCGCGTCTGGTCCACGCCCTCGGCTATGAAGTCGGCGGGATATACCTGGTGGCTGTCCAGCAGCTCCTTGTTCTCGAAGGGGTAGTGTATCTGTGCGTAGGGCATGGAGCCGGAGTCGAACCACACGTCTATCAAGTCGGCCTCGCGCTTCATGGGCTTGCCGTCCTGGGATGCCAAGATGATGTCGTCCACGTAGGGGCGGTGGAGGTCTATCTTGTCGTAGTTCTCCTTGGTGTAGAGGCCCGGTACAAAGCCGCCCTCTTTGTATGGATTAGAGGGCATCAATCCGGCGGCGACTGATTTTTCTATTTCCTTGTAGAGTTCTTCTACGGACTCGATGCACTTCTCTTCGCTGCCGTCTTCCGTGCGCCAGATGGGGAGCGGGGTGCCCCAGTAGCGCGAGCGGCTCAGGTTCCAGTCGTTGAGGTTTTCGAGCCACTTGCCGAAGCGGCCTGTGCCGGTGCTCTCGGGTTTCCAGTTGATGGTCTTGTTCAACTGCATCATGCGCTCCTTGCAGGCGGTGCTGCGTATGAACCAGCTGTTCAGGGGGTAGTAGAGCACGGGCTTGTCGGTGCGCCAGCAGTGGGGGTAGTTGTGCACGTGCTTCTCCATCTTGAAGGCTTGGTGGGCGGCTTTCATCTTCATGCAGATGTATACGTCGAGCGACTCGGCGGCCTGTGCTGCCTGTTCGTCGTACTTGCCGTCGGGGGTGGTGAAGCGGGGGTCGTAGGCGTTTTTCACCCAGCGGCCTTCGTATTCCTTGTAGGTGTCGACGTTGACGCATTCTTGGACGAAGCGGGGGTCGAGCTCATCGAGCAGGTAGAACTTGCCGGTGAGGTCTACCATGGGGCGTGTCTCGCCCTTGCGGTTTATCATGAACAGGGCGGGGATGCCTGCTGCGCGTGCCACCTGGGCGTCGTCGGCGCCGAAGGTGGGGGCTATGTGGACGATGCCGGTACCGTCGTCGGTGGTGACGTAGTCGCCGGGGATGACGCGGAAGGCTTTCTGCGAGGCGTCGTGCCACTGGCCGTCTTGGTCCACTTCTACGGGTTTCACCCAGGGCATCAGTTGCTCGTAGGCCATTCCTACCAAGTCGGTGCCTTTATATTCGCCTACCACGCGGAAGGGCACGAGCTTGTCGCCGGGCTTGTAGTCTTCCAAGGCCAGGCCTTCGGCCTTCTTGTTGAAGTGGGTGTAGAGCAGGTCCTTGGCGAGGACTACGGTCATCTTCTCGCCGCTGTAGGCGTTGTAGCTTTGCACGGCCACGTAGGTGTACTTGGGGCCCACGCAGAGGGCGGTGTTGCTGGGCAGTGTCCAAGGCGTGGTGGTCCAGGCCAGGAAGACGGGTGTGCCCCACTCCGTCATTTCGGGCTTGGGGTCTTTTATCTTGAACTGGGCCACGACGGTGAGGTCCTTCACGTCGCGGTAGCAGCCGGGCTGGTTGAGCTCGTGGCTGCTGAGGCCTGTGCCTGCGGCGGGCGAGTAGGGCTGTATGGTGTAGCCTTTGTAGAGGAGTCCTTTGTTATACAATTGTTTGAGCAGCCACCACAGGGTTTCGATGTAGCGGTTGTCGTAGGTGATGTAGGGGTCGTTCATGTCCACCCAGTAGCCCATGCGGTGGGTGAGGTCTTCCCACTCGCGGGTGAACTTCATCACGTCGCGGCGGCAGCGGGCGTTATACTGGGCCACGGAGATGGTCTTGCCAATGTCTTCCTTGGTGATGCCCAGCGCCTTCTCCACGCCCAGCTCCACGGGCAGTCCGTGGGTGTCCCATCCGGCCTTGCGCTTCACGTGGAAGCCCTTCATGGTCTTGTATCGGCAGAAGATGTCTTTGATGGTGCGCGCCATGACGTGGTGTATGCCGGGCATTCCGTTGGCCGACGGGGGGCCTTCGTAGAACACGAACGAGGGGCAGCCCTCGCGCTCCTTCATACTGCGGGCGAAAACGCCGTCTTTGTCCCACTGGCCCAGCACTTCCTTGTTGATGTCGGAAAGGTTGAAGGCCTGATATTCTGCAAACTTTTTAGCCATCTTTCTTATCGTTGTTTATTTGAGGCTGCAAATTTACAAAATTATTGGAGAAAACAGTCCATATCACAAGTTTTTCACCGTAAAGGGGCATAACAATAGAAAGTTTAACGCAAACCGGAATGAATTATTATCTTGAAGATGACGATGAAACGGAAAGGAAATGTGCGGAATGCTCCGGCAACCATTTATGTAGTAATAAATATTAACCAAAATCGTTCCATTTTCGATCTTTGTCCGTTTCTATAGCGTCGAATTTGGAACGAACATGGTACGAACTTGGTACGACTTTGGTACGACCCTGGTCCTATTCGTTCACTTTACAGGTTGATAGATAATATATCCTTACATACCATCAAAACAGTCCCTAAAATAAGGACAGACAGGGTACGGACAATCTCTTAAATAAGTATAAACTTATGAGAGAAAATGCCGTAATCCACCCCCTTGTGGCATTCTTTTTGCAGAAGCTATTATATGAGAATAAAAACAATTTATTGTAAAACCTAAACACAGAAGCAAGTATGAAAAAGTTTATCGCATTCGCCCTCGTGGCACTGATGGCCATGGCCGGCACCAACGCCGCCTACGCCCAAGAGAACAACGGAAACAACAAATCGGCACAAAAAGCACAGCGCGACGCCGAACGCGCCCGCCAGAAAGCGGAAGCCGCCTACTTGGACAGCTTGATGCACCAGTCGGCAGTGGCCGCCATCGAGGGCAGGCAATTCGTGCTGGAGGCCGACAAGGTCGTCTTCAAGCGCGGGGAAACCGCCTACGTCAACGCCAACACCAACTTCGTGCTGATGAACGACGACCGGGGCACCGTGCAAGTGGCCTTCAACACCGCCTTCGGAGGGCCCAACGGCATTGGCGGGGTGACGGTGGACGGCAACGTGTCCAACATCAAGATGAAGACCACGAAGCGGGGCGACGTCAACGCCAGCTTCGCCGTGCAAGGCATCGGCATCTCGGCCCAAGTGTTCGTCACCCTGAACCGGGGCAGCAACGAGGCCACGGTGACCATCACGCCCAACTTCAACTCGAACACACTGACCCTGCACGGCAAGGTGGTGCCGCTGGAGCAGTCCAGCATATTCAAAGGCCGCGCGCTGTAAGTATGTAAAGCTACGAGCTACAAGCTACAAGCTGCAAGTAGAAGTGATGAGTGCGCACTCGTAGCTTGTAGCTCGTAGCTCGTAGCTAAATTAGTCCCCCATTAAGTAGCCAGTTTGCAAACTATTTCCTACTTTTGCCCCCATGAAACGAGCAAGAAACCTCTTATTATTCATAGCCGCCATGCTGGTAGCCCCCGCATGGCTGGCTTCGTGTGGAGAAGACCGCTGGGCTGGCTACGCCGAGCAAACCAAAACCGACCGCTGGATAGACGACACCATGCGCGTGTGGTACTACTGGCGTGAAGACATCCCCGGCACCAACGACCTGAACTACTTCACCGACCCCATCACCTTCTTCCGCTCGCTGCTCTCGCCCCAGGACGGCAAAGGCGGCACCCCCTACTCCACCATCGACACGCTGCAGGCCGTGACACGCAGCATACCCTACACCGACCATAGCTACGGATTCCAATTCACCACCAACCGGGTGGAAGGCAACGACACCGCCCTCTACGCCCACGTGCTCTACGTGGCACAAGGCAGCCCCGCCGCCGACGCAGGCCTGCAACGCGGCGACTGGATTATGCAGATGGACGGCCACCCCATCACCCAAGACAACTACGCCCGCCTCTACGGCGACGGCGCCATGAACCTCACCGTGGGCTACTACGACCCCGCCGGCGACACCATATTGGCCTATGCCGGAACAAGGCAGATGGCCCAGGCACGGGCAGTGGACGACAACCCCGTGCACTACCGCAACATCTACGAGCGCAACGGCAAGCGCATAGGCTACCTGGTGTACAACCACTTCAGCAGCGGAAGCACCCTGGAAGGCGGAGGCACGGAGTATGACGACGACTTGCGCGAAGCCTCCCGCTACTTCGCCTCGGGAGGAGTGAACGAGTTCGTGCTCGACCTGCGCTACAACAATGGCGGCCAACTATCGTGCGCCCAACTGCTCTGCACCCTGCTTGCCCCCGCCTCGGCCTTGGGGCAGACACTGGGCTACGTGGAATACAACAGCCGCTTCAACCCCCGGCAAGCCACATTAAGCCTGGATGAAAGCATCATAGGCAGCGGCGCCAACCTGGACCTGGGCACCCTCTACATCCTGACCAGCGCACAGACGGCCTCGGCCTCCGAGATGCTTATCAACTGCCTGAAACCTTACATGAACGTCATTCTCATAGGCGGCACCACCGAAGGCAAGAACGTAGGCTCCATGAGCTTCACCAACCAGGAGCTGGGCGTAAGGATGCAGCCCATCGTATGCAAGCTGTATAACGCCCTCGCCGAGTCGGATTACGAAAACGGGTTCACCGCCGACATCCCCATGGACGAGAACACTGACGCCGCCCGCTTCCTGCCCTTCGGCAACGAAAACGAACAACTGCTGCACACGGCGCTGAGCGTCATCGACGGAACGTGGACGACAGACGAGCCCCAAACCTCCGCGCTGCACATCACTACGCTGGGCAACTCCGTGGCACGGCAAGCCACCCACAGCGTGCGCATAGACCCCGGCTTTAAGTTTTATTAGCATAAAGGCAGCTTTCCGCTTCGAAAAATCCCGCCAAAATTAGTATGTTTGCGCCTTGAACCAATTAAATCATATATGGAGTTCCTAATCATCCTACTCTTAGTCATCTTAAACGGCATCTTCGCCATGTACGAAATGGCACTGGTGTCATCCAACAAAACCCGACTGGAAACCCTGGTCAGCAAAGGAAACAAAAGAGCCAAAGGGGTATTGAAGCAACTGAAAGACCCTGAAAAGTATCTGTCCACCATCCAAATCGGCATCACGCTGATAGGCATCGTATCGGGTGCCTACGGTGGAGCCAACATCGCCGACGACCTCGTGCCTCTATTTAGCCTGATACCGGGCGCCGAGCCCTACGCCACCAAGCTGGCCATGGCCACTACGGTAGTCATCATCACCTACCTGTCGCTCATCATCGGCGAGCTGGTGCCCAAGACCATCGCCCTGAGCTCGCCCGAACGCTATGCCACGTTGATAAGCCCGCTCATCATCGTGCTCTCCAAGATATCCTATCCCTTCGTCTACCTGCTCAGCGCCTCAACCAAGCTGGTCAACAAGCTGATGGGCATGAAAGACAACGAAGAACGCCCCATGACGCAGGACGAGCTGAAAATGATTCTGCACCAAAGCTCCGAGCAAGGCGTGATAGACAAGGATGAGACGGAAATGCTGCGTGATGTCTTCCGCTTCTCGGACAAGCGCGCCAACGACCTCATGACCTACCGCCGCGAAATCGTGGCCCTGCACCCCACCGACACGCCGGAGGAAGTGCTGAAAACCATCCGCGAGCAGCACTTCAGCCGCTACCTGCTGGTGGAGAAGGGCAAGGACGACATCTTGGGCGTGGTGTCTGTGAAAGACATCATCCTGATGATGGGCGACCGCACGCAGCCCTTCGACCTGCGCAGCATTGCCCGCCCCGCACAATACATCCCCGAAAGCCTCTATGCCAAGAAGGTGCTCGAGATATTCAAGCGCACCAAGAACAAGTTCGGCGTCGTGGTGGACGAATATGGCAACATCGAAGGCATCATCACCCTGCACGACTTGACGGAAAGCATCTTCGGCGACATCCTGGAGGAGAACGAGACGGAGGAGCAAGACATCGTGGTGCGCCAAGACGGCTCCATGCTGGTGGAAGCCTCCATGAACCTGGACGACTTCATGGAAGCCATGGGCATCATGGAATACGACGACTTGAAGGAAGAAGACTTCACCACCTTGAGCGGGCTCGCCATGTTCTTGATTGGGCGCGTGCCCAAGGCAGGCGACTTGTTCGACTACAAGACGCTGCACTTCGAGGTAGTGGACATGGACCGTGGCCGGGTAGACAAGCTGCTGGTCACCAAGGAGGTAGAAGAAAGCGACGAGGAGACGGACAAGGAATGAGCCGCCCCCATGCTTGCCACTGCAAAGCCCATGGCTTATAACGAGAAAGCCTGCGACAATGTATTGCGCAGGCTTTTTTCATATCTCTCTATATAATGTAATGGTAATCGCTTACTTCTTGGCAGGCGACGAATAGCGGGCGTTCAGTCCATCTACAATCTCGCGCGTGATGTTGTAAATGCTGTCGGCATACAGCAGGTTGTCGAAGCCCGTGTTGCTGATAATCAAGCTATAGCCCTTCGTCTTGTTATACTCCTTCAAGAAGGCGTTGATAGAGTCGCGCAGCTGCAGGCTGTTCTTCTCATTCTCCTGCATCAGTTCCGACTGCAGCTGGTTGCTCAGCTGCTGCAAGTCTTGCTCCAGCTTGGCAATGCGGTTATACTCCTGCTGCGCACGTTCTTGCGACAGGTAGGCATTGTTCTGGTATTTCGTCTGGAACTCCTGCTTCTGCTCGTCCAGCTCCTTGGCCTTCTGATTCAGCGTGAGGCGCACGTTCTCGCTCTTCTTCACCATCGCCTCGTTCAGGTCGATGCAGAAGTTATACTGCGACAGCAAGGTATCTATCTCCACATAAGCGATTTTCATGCCCGTCAGATTGGCTGCCTGCGCAGGGGCGCTTGCGGTTTGCGTATTAGAGTTGCCAGTACATTGAGAAAAAAGAACGGCAATGGCCAAAGCTGCCAAACCGCTCATCACATTGTTCAATCTCTTCATAATCTGATAATTATTGTTTTTTTAGAATTAATTAGTTCACACCGTCGTTCAAGGCTTTCTCCAGCTCGCTGATGGAAAAGCGGGGCTTGCGCTGCGCCTCGCGGTCTTGCGACTGCACGCATCCTATGCCCTTCTGCCGCAACGCCTTGTTGCCGCTGACGTGGGTGTTGGGAAACCTTCCCCCTTTCACAAAAAACACGCGCACGCCCAACAACAGCACGCTGACGGCCACAATCACTAAAACGAGTAATAATGTATTAAGCATTTTCCATCCGATTTGGTTCCACAAGCACGGATGCACGCGCGAAAAAGCACAATATATTTTGCCATTCACCAGGCATCCATTACTTTTGTGGGTGCAAATATAGGGCTTTGCTTTGGACTAAGCCACTTATTCCTTTTCAAAAAAGCGACAAGGGAATAAAACTATTTGTGAATTTAACTATATTTAGTAGTAAAGGCCGCCTATACTACACGACAATCTTGAAACGACAAACTACACGCTCATGGAAAAGAAAGACTTGAAACCGGCCGGCGTTTTCCGCTACTTCGAGGAAATCTGCCAAGTGCCGCGCCCCTCCAAGAAAGAGGGCAAAATCATCGCCTACCTGAAAGACTTCGGACAGAAGCACCAGTTGGAAACCAAGGTCGACGAAGTAGGAAACATCCTCATCCGCAAGCCCGCCACCCCGGGCATGGAAGACTGCAAAACCGTGGTGCTGCAAGCCCACATGGACATGGTGTGCGAGAAGAACAACGACGTGGCCCACGACTTCCTCACCGACCCCATCGAAACCTACATCGACGGCGAGTGGATGCACGCCAAGGGCACCACGCTGGGAGCCGACAACGGCATCGGCATAGCCACGGCACTCGCCATCCTGGCCGACGACAGCCTGGAGCACGGCCCGCTGGAGTGCCTCTTCACCATCGATGAAGAGACGGGGCTCACCGGCGCCTTCGCCTTGAAGGAGGGCTTCATGACGGGCGACATCCTGCTCAACCTCGACTCGGAAGACGAAGGCCAGCTGTTCATAGGCTGCGCGGGCGGCGTGGACACCGTGGCCGAATTCGCTTACCAAGCCGTCGACGTGCCGCAAGGCTACTTCTGCGCCAAGCTGCAGGTGAAAGGGCTGCAAGGCGGCCACTCGGGCGGCGACATACACCTGGGCCGGGGCAATGCCAACAAGCTGTTGGCACGATTCCTCTGCCAGGCACTCCGCAAATACGACCTCTACCTCTGCCACATCGACGGGGGCAACCTGCGCAACGCCATAGCCCGCGAGGCATCGGCCGTGATAGCCCTGCCCGAAGCCGACAAGCACACGCTGCGCGCCGACTTGAACATCTTTGCCGCCGAGGCGGAAGCCGAATATGCCACGTCCGACCCCGGGCTGCAATTCATCCTCGAGTCCGAGCCCATGCCGGAGAAAGCCATCGACAGCGACACCGCCCGCCGCCTGCTGCAAAGCCTCCACATCGCTCCCCACGGCGTGATGGCCATGAGCCAGGACATCCCCGGGCTGGTAGAGACCTCCACCAACCTCGCCTCCGTCAAGATAAAGCCCGGGCAGATAATCCGCGTGGAGACCAGCCAGCGCAGTTCCATCACCTCCGCCAAGCGGGACATTGCCGACGTGGTGCAGACGGTGTTCGAGATGGCCGGAGCCCGCGTCAGCCACAGCGAAGGCTACCCCGGCTGGAAGCCCAATCCCCACTCCGAGGTGCTGCAGATAGCCGTCGACTCCTACCGCCGCCTCTTCGGCACCGAAGCCCAGGTAATGGCCATACACGCCGGACTGGAGTGCGGCCTCTTCCTCGACAAATACCCCGGACTGGACATGATATCCTTCGGCCCCACGCTGCAAGGCGTGCACTCGCCCGACGAACGGATGCACCTGCCCTCGGTGGAAAAGTTCTGGCTGCATCTGCTCGACATACTCAAGCACATCCCACGGCGGAGTTGATTCCCTCCCGGCAGTCGGGAGCAGTCCGCTCCAAGGTGCCTGGATAGGTCTATTCAAGGTGTCTGAATAGGTCTATTCAGAGTGCCTAAACAGCTCTATTCAGAGTGCCTGAACAGGCCTATTCAGAGTGGCTGAACAGCTCTATTCAGAGTGCCTGAACAGGCCTATTCAGAGTGGCTGAACAGAATGCTTCATGGAGAAAGGACTGCCCTAACCCGATAAATGAAATAAAAATGCGACTGTATGCTGTATTTTCCCTCCTCCTGCTCGCCGCCTTGTGCCTGGCCACCCGGACGCAAGGCGCGGAGCGGGATACGCTGACCTTCCGCATCGTCAGCTACAACGTGGAGAACCTCTTCGACTGCCAACATGACAGTCTGAAGGACGACTACGAATTCCTGCCGCAAGCCGCTCGCCGTTGGACCTACTCAAAATACCGCCGGAAGCTGGACGCACTGGCCCGCACCCTCATTGCCACCGGAGGATGGACGCCGCCCGCCCTCGTAGCCCTCTGCGAGGTGGAGAACGACACGGTGATGCGCGACCTCACCCGCCGCTCCATCCTCCGCGAAGCCGGATACCGCTACCTCATGACCCACTCGCCCGACTGGCGCGGCATCGACGTGGCCCTGCTCTACCAGCCCCACCTCTTCAAGCCCATACACTGCCGGAGCATCCGCATCGACCCGCCCACGCCCGGCCAGCGGCCCACACGCGACGTGCTGCACGTCAGCGGACTGCTGCTCAACCTCGACACGCTGGACGTCTTCATCGCCCACCTGCCCTCGCGCTCGGGCGGAGCCAGGCAGACGGAGCCCTACCGCCTGGCCGTGGCACGAAGGCTCAAGGCGGCTGTGGACAGCATCTGCCGGCGGCGCATGCGCCCGCAAGTCATCCTCATGGGCGACTTCAACGACACCCCGGCCGACCGCTCCATCCGCCACGCGCTGCAAGCCGCAGCCCCGCCACGCAGCTCCGAAGCCTTGCAACCTCGTGCCCTCTACCACCTGCTAGCCCGCCGCACCGCCCGGCACACGAAGCCCTGGCAGCATCACATCCGGGGCAGCTACAAATACCGTGGCCGATGGCAGTTGCTGGACCACATCATCGTCTCCGGCCTCCTGCTACGCCCCGGCACGCCCCTCTACACCGACGAAAGCATGGCCGGCATCGCCACCCACCCCTTCCTGCTGACGGACGACCCGAAACACGGCGGCCTGCAACCCTGGCGCACCTACCAAGGCCCCCGCTACCTGGGCGGATACAGCGACCACCTGCCCGTGTATGCCGACTTCCGGCTACTCTACTGACGGTGCCTGCATCTGCGGCTTATACTCGCTGGGCACCACGCCAAACTGCTTCTTGAAGCACCGCGTAAAGTGTGACGGGGTACTGAAACCGGTCATATCGGCCACCTCGGCAAGAGAATATTTGCCCTCCACAATCAGTTGTGCGGCACGGTTCAGTTTATAGGTGCGGAAGAAAGCACCCGGATTTTCGCCCGTCAGCCCCTTCACCTTGTAATAGAACTTGGAACGCGAAATCTTCAACGATTCCGCCAAGCGGGCAGTGTCCAACTCCGTATTGGAGAGCTCTTCACCCATCATCCGGTATAGTTCGGACATGAATGCTTCGTCTTGGGGCGACAACATGTCCTTACCAATGTTATCTGTCTCTGTCGAATGGGCCAAGAGGTTGCGTACTTTCTCCCGGTTGCTCAACTGCGATTTTATAAGGGCTTGCAGGTAAACGGGGGCGAAGGGCTTGGTGACATAGGCATCGGCTCCGGCGTTCAACCCCTCCACCTGGTCTTTTGTCGCCCCCTTTGCCGTCACCAGCACCACGGGGATGTGGCACAGCTGCAAGTCTTCCTTCACCTCGCGGCACAACTGGCAACCGCTCTTTTCGGGCATCACCACGTCGCTCAGCACCAGGTCGGGCACCTCCTTGCGGATGGCCTCCAAAGCCGCGTCGGCATCGAAGCGGCACACCACGCGGTAGTCTTTCGAGAGCAGCACCTCCAGGTAGTGCACCACTTCGGCGTCATCGTCTACAACCAGAATGGTTTGCTTGCGTTCCTTGTCATTGACTTCCTCCTCACTATGTATTGCAAAGTCCGCCTCTTGCTCTGGCAAAGGGAATGCTTCCGACTGCGGCAGCGCCTCCGGTCTGCGCTCTTCATCGGCATAAGCCGCATCGTCGGCAGGAAGGATAAACGTGAACACTGCCCCGCAGCCTTTTGCCGGAGGGAAAGCCTTGAGGTAGCCGTGATGCAGACGGGCCAACCGACGGGCGTAGTATAACCCAATGCCCGTACCCCAATTATAGCTTCCCCCTGCATGACCGTCCAGCTGGTAATAGCGTTCGAATACCTTTTCAAGCTGGTCTTCGGGGATGCCCTTGCCCGTGTCGGCCACAGATACCTTAATGTATTGCACGCCCTTGTCCTGCCCGTCCAAGGGGAATAGTTTCGCAGCTTCCGTCCGCCCCACCACATCGAACGACACCGTGATGCGCCCGCCCTGTGGGGTGAACTTCAAGGCATTGGACATCAGGTTGCCGAATATCTTGTCTATCTTATCCTCGTCCAGCCACATCAGGAAGGCATCTTCCAGTCCGTCCGTTTCCAGGCCGATGCCTCTGCGGGCGGCGCTTTCACGATACATGTCTATTTGCGCTTTCAACACGGTCACCACGTCTTGCCTGCGCACCTTTAGCTTCAACGCATCATTCTCCAGCTTGTTGAAGTCCAGCAACTGGTTCACCAGCTTCAGCATGCGGTTCACGCTGCGCTGCACAATGTACAGCAACTCCTTCGACCTGCCACCAATGTCCGGACTGTCGCAAAGTTGAGCCACCGGCCCGGCAATCATGGTGAGCGGCGTACGGAATTCATGCGACACGTTGGCAAAGAAGCTCATGTTCATCTGGTTCACCCGCTGTTCTTGTTCTTTCTCCTGCTCGGCTCTACGCAAGGCTGCCTTCTCCGCACGAATGCGCAGGTAGTTCTTCACAAACAGCCCGGCAATCGCTGCTATCACCAATATATATAAGGTATATGCCCACCATGTGGCCCAAGGGGCGGGCTGCACGGTGATGTGCAAGGAGTTTTCGGCCTCTGCCATCTCCTGGTCATTGGCAGCCCGCACCTTGAACACGTAGTTGCCCGCAGGCAGATTGGCAAAGTAAGCCTCGCGGTTATTGCGTATGTTTATCCAGTCGGAATCATAGCCTTCAAGCTTATAGTAATAGTGCAGACGGTTGTGCTCACTGTAGTCCAAGGCGGTAAAGGAGATGCCAAAACTGTTTTGGTCATGACGCAGGCGCACATCGGGGTTACAAGACAGATGCTTGTCCATAACCCCATCCGTCAGGCCGGGACGTATGCGGCGGTTGTGCACCTTCAGGTCTTCGAACAGCAAGCGCACATCGTGCTTCACCTGCACGTCGGCCGGGTTGAAGAAGGTCAGCCCGTGCGTGCCGCCAAACACCAGCGTGCCGTCCGGCAACCGGCACGAAGCCCGGTCGTAAAACTGGTTGCCGCCTATGCCGTCTGCCTCGTAATAATTGGTAAAGGTGCCGGTCTCGGGATTGTATCTACCCAGGCCGTAAAGCGTGCTGACCCACAGGTTGCCTTGCGCGTCTTCTTCCATGGACGAGATGTCGGTGCAAGGCGCGCCGGGCACGGGGCGCAGGCGGCCGTCCTCATGGGTGTAGCACAGCAGGCCGTTGCCCACAGTGCCTATCCACAGCCGACGCTTGGAGTCTTGGCGAATGACGGTGGGGATAAAGGTGGAGCGGCGGATGCAGGCCTCTTTATCCTCCTGACTAATTACAACCTTGCGCACCTCTCCCGTTTCCGGGATAACTTCCTGCAGAGGTTGTCCATAAGCTGCAGCCACCAAATGGCCGTTACGGCGGGGCTGCAGGCCGGGAATGAAAACAAATCCTTCCTGAAAAACCTTTATGGTATCGAAATCCTCACTGCCGGCAACCAGTGAATAGATGTATGGGCTGAAAGTGCTTACCCAAATCTTCCCATCCGTTCCCTCGGCTATGTTCATGGGTAAATGGTCCAGATGGTACTTCCGTTCTACCTGCAAGCCTCCTGCGGCATAGTGGCACCGGGCTATCACGTTGCTGCCCCTTGGCAGGATCCAAATGCGCCCCCTGCGGTCGGCCAGCAGAGCCTGCACGGTGGCTGCCTGCCCATTTCCGCTCTGAAAGATGCCGCCAATGTCTATTTGTTCCATCCGCCGTCCTTGCGTGTCATAGCGGTACAAGCCATCCGTTTGGGTGGCAGCCCACAGGTAGCGGTCTTTCTCTATGGCAAGTGAAGTAACAAACTTGTCCTTCATGTAAGTATATAGGTATCTGTTGCTATTAAACCACTCTTTCTGCCGGTAGTGCACCGCATACCCTCGTGAGGCAGACCCCATCCATAAGTTGCCGTTCGTGTCGGTAAACATCTGCGTCACGCCGAAAGCCGGAACCTCGAGCGGGAAGCCGGCATCATCCTGGTGGGTCAACGTGCCCCGCGTGCTGTCATAGCAGAATACCCCATCCTTGAACGTGGCCAGCAGCAACTGGCTGTTGGTATAAGGATAAATGCACGTGATTTCCGCATAGTGCAACCGGGGATTGCCCGCCACGACGTCGGGAAGGGGTCGGAAGTGCGAACTGTTGGTGTCGAATACCGATATGCCATTGTCGCCCACCATCCATAAGTCTCCATTGGGATGGAGGCAGGATATATAAGGCTTCCCGGCCAAGGGGATGGAATCCGTCTCCCGGCAAGTCACCAAGCTATAGCGGCGCAAACACTCAGGAGAAAATATCCATAAATGGTTTTCACCGTCAATGTAACCCTTGGCATAATACGAACGCCAAGGGTTGATGCCGGGGATGGCGCATACCAGTTGCCTTGAGGTGGGGTCGAAACGCAGAATCTGCGCCCCCGTGTTCACATAGATGTCCCCTTCACGGTCTTCCAGCAATTGCCTGCAATGCCGGTCGCCCTCGGGCTGCGGAATCCGTTCAAAGCCGTCCTGCTCCGTATACAGGCACAAGCCGTCGTTGGTGGCCACCCACAGCCGTCCCTGCGAGTCGTTCAGCAGGTCCCGTATCTGGTTGTCCGGCAAGCCTGTGGAGTCGTTGGTGCAGAAGTACTGATAATAATCGTGCCCGTCATACCGGTTCAGCCCCCGGAAAGTACCTATCCAGATGTATCCTTTGCTGTCTTCGGCAAAGGCGTTCACCTGCTGGTTCGAGAGGGTGGCGGATATCGACGGGCTGTTGGCATCTTCCACCTGCACGCCCGCCGCTTCCCGGCTGCAAGAGGCGGCAGCGGACAGGAGCAAGCAAAGGCAAGAGCAAAAAGAAAAGAATTGTGTCTTCATCTTAATTATGGTAAAATACATGTTCGGTCTTTACGATGGCAAATATAAGGCGAATGCTTGTAAAGCGGCACATCTTTCTGCATGAAAATAAGCCTCAAAAGTACCCTAAAACATGCTATAAGGCATATTTTGGACTGTAGTGACAGATTTTGGACACCGGTGCAAGCACTTTGCAACGTGGGAACAACTTTTTGGACATACCTGCCATTCGTTAAAAAAGGTTTCTGGTAATATTGCAAGCGTGTTTCTTGCCCCCTTGGAAGCGGCCTTTAGCCCGGCCGGTAGCGTTGAAACGCCACCATGCTGGCGATAGAGCCCTACCGCGGTAGCGATGGAACGCCACCAAGGGGATACAAGATGACACCTTACTTATAATATAAACTTAAAAAACGAACCGAGATGAAATGCACAAGCATGAAGAGAATCGCCAGCCTGCTGATAGCCGCCCTAATGGCCGCCGCCTGCAGCAATGACGCGCCCGACACGCCCCCGGCAGAACCGCCCCGCCCCACCATGAACGTGCAAGACAGCCTTGCCATCGTGGCCTTCTACCACGCCATGAAGTGCGGCGAGTGGAAAGAGCCCTTCCACTGGGACTTGACAGACTACGAGACTTGGGGAGGAATAACCGCTGTACGCGATGCGGAGAAAAACGAATACCGCATCACGGAGATAGAAGTGCCAGATGCTGAAGAGTACCTTCCCGATGGCTATTATCTGCCATCCGAGCTGGGCGACCTTACCCGGCTGCGCTCGCTCACTGTATGGGGAGACGGAAGGATGACGGGAGAAATACCCAAAGAATTGTTCGACTGCCCGTTGGAGAACCTTTACATCGTAGCCAAAGCTAATTATCAGACACGTAAAGGACTATACGGAAGCATTCCCAAAGAAATAGGAAATGTGGCAGGAACTCTGAAATGGCTAAAAATATCTGGCACCAATATTGGCGGAGAAATACCGGAAGAAATAGGAAAACTACAAAAATTGAGAACTACCGTTTACCTATATGACAATGAATTTACAGGGAAAGTGCCCCTCGTATTCCGCGAACTACCAGTAACGGTAGATTTGTATGGCAACGACTATACAGAAATGGAATGGCAGTATTTCACAGAAGATATTGGCTTTATTCCTTTTCTCAACGACAACCGCCTCTCCGGTGAAATACCAGAAGAAGTCTTTAAATCCGAAAGATGGAAAGAACAAAATAATAGAGTAGCAAACCAACAAAAAGGTTATGGATATGAAGAAAAATACTTTAACTAATAATCTAGAGAATATGAAAACAAAACTAGATACCGAGATAATGCAGCCAGAAGATGCCCATTATCCACCTCAAAGTATTGTTGTAAATTATGGAAACCCATTTACGAATTGGTATGGATGGAATTAATCACTCAATAAACACATATTATTTATGCCAACAACCTTCAACAAGCTCATCAGCCTCATCGCTTACGACGCGAAGCTGACCGAACAGGAGGGCGACTACTACCTCCGCGCCAAAACCATGCCGGACACCATCACCTTGCAGAACATTGCCGAGGAGGTGGCCGCGCGGCTCAACAAGAATGCCGACGAGGTGTACACCATCCTCAACGACGCCGAGCGGGTGAAGTGCGATGCCGTATCCAGCTCTTACATCGTTTCCACCCCCACCGCCCTCATCCGCCCCGGAGCCAGCGGCACGGTGATGGAGGCCGGGCTGTCGCAAGCCATCGACCACGACAAGGTGAAGGTGTATGCCACCCTCAGCATGGGCGCCGACCTGCGCGAGGCCATGCAGGCGTGCCGACTGGAACTGTTCACCCAGCCCGCCGTGGTAGGCCCCCTGCTCAACGGGGCAGTGGCGCAGACGCGCGCCGCCGACGGCACCGTCACCACCAAGGCGCCCCAGCCGGGCAAGAACATCCGGCTGACGGGGCGCAACATCAAGATTGCGGGCACCGACCCCACGGTGGGCGTCACCTTCACTTCGGTCGAAGAACCCTCCACCCAAGTATTCGTCCCGCTGGAAGACATCACCGTCAACGAGCCCAAGCAACTCATCTTCGTGCTGCCTGCGGAGGTGACGGACGGGCTGTGGCGCGTAAAGGTGACCACGCAATACAGCTCGAGCAAGCACATTGTGGAAACGCCCCGCAGCTACGAGCTGCCCAGTCCCTTGGCCGTGGGCACTGCCGCCGAAGAGCCCGAAACGCCCGGCAGCGGAGAGGATGAGGACGACGGCGACCACCAATTAGGCTAAAAGGAAAGCAAAGGGGAGAGGGAGCACACGGAATGGCGGCATGGAAGGTACATTTTGTCGCATAGAATAATTGTTATTAGGAGTATTTTGGGTTCTCCGTACCCGTCCGCCTTCCATTTCGGATGCCCCTCCCCGCTACTTCCTGCCCGGCAGAACCAGTCCGGTTCCTGCCAATGACCCCAACCCGGTTCCCGGTAATGACCCCGGCCCGGTTCCTACTAATGACCCATACCCGCTTCCCGGCCAGGAACCGATAGGGGTCCTGCAAAAAGACATACCCCGTCCGGGGGATTCCGGACACAAACTTCAATAACTTCAATTATTAACTAAAACTTATCAAAACATGAACAACAACTTGAAAAACACGGGACTGAAGCGGCTCATGACGGCCGCCCTCGTCCTATTGTTGTGCATCGTCCCCGCCTTGGCACAGGTCCAGGTGAAGGTGACAGGTACAGTCGTCGACAACCTTGGGGTGCCGATGATTGGAGTCTCCATCCTCGAAAAGGGCACCACCAACGGCGTGGTGACCGACCTCGACGGAAACTACTCGCTCAATGCCGCTGTCGAGGGCACGCTGGTATTCTCCTACGTGGGCTACGTCACCCAGGAACACCCCGTAAAAGACGGCACCCTGAACATCACCATGCTGGAAGACAGCGAGACGCTGGACGAGCTGGTGGTAGTGGGCTACGGCGTGCAGAAGAAGAGCTCGGTGACGGGCGCCATCTCGCAAGTGAAGGCCGGCGACATGGAGAACCGCACCATCACCCGCCCGGAACAGGCCTTGCAGGGCAAGACGGCCGGCGTGCAGATATTCCAGGCATCGGCCGCGCCGGGCTCCTCGCCCACGGTGCGCATCCGCGGTATCAGCAGCAACGGCTCGTGCGACCCCCTCTACGTGGTGGACGGACGTATTGCCAGCGACATCGGCGGCCTCGACCCCAATGACATCGAGTCGATGGAGGTGCTGAAGGATGCCGCCTCCGCCGCCATCTACGGCGCGGCTGCCGGAAACGGCGTGGTGCTCATCACCACCAAGAAAGGAAAGGTGGGCACGGGCACCGTCACCTACGACTTCCAGCTCTCCACCCAGCAGATTGCCAACGTGCCCCAGGTACTCAATGCCGAGCAGTACATCGACTACATGACCGAGGCCAACTACATCTCGATGGACAAAATAAACTCCACGTGGGACTTCCGCACCAACACCGACTGGGCCAAGGCCACCTTCGAACGCTCGCTGATGCAGAAGCACAACGTGGCTCTGCAAGGCGGCAACGAGAATGGCACGTACTACCTCTCGCTGTCCTACCTGAACAACAACGGCTACGTGAAGGGCGACGCCGACGTGTACAAGCGCCTCACCGCCACCATCAACGCCGACTATCATATCAAGCCCTGGCTGCAGGTGGGCACGAACAACCAGATTGAGTACTACGACATCAAGTCGGTGTCCGAAGGCTCGGAATACGGCAGCTTGTTGATGTCCGTGTTGCAGCTCGACCCGCTGACACCCGTCACCTATGCCCCAGACAACCTGCCCGACCACATGCAGCGCATCTTGGACGAAGGCCACACGCTGCTCAGGGACAAAAACGGCAACTACTACTCCACCTCCGCCTACCAGGAGAGCGACCAGTACAACCCGTTCATCATGCGCGACAAGTCGCAGAACAAGAACAGCGGCTACAGCCTGAACGGCGTGCTCTTTGCCAACCTGAAACCCCTGAAACAGCTCACCATCACCTCGCGCTTAGGCTACCGCCTCTCCGGCTTCAAGACCTACGCGCTGAACAACGACTACTACGTGAACGGCACCATCCACCAGAACTACATGTCGGTCAACGCCAGCGCCTCGGTGCCCCTCTACCTGCAATGGGAAAACTTTGCCAACTACATGCAAAGCTTCGGCAAGCACAGCGTCACCGCCATGCTGGGTATGTCGTTCATCGAAAACCGCACGTTCAACGTATCGGGCAGCATCACCGGCAACGAAGACGACCTGGGCTTCAAGAAAGACGACCCGCTCTACGCCTACTTTGCCTATGCCACAGCCACGGCAACCAAAAACATAAGCGGCGGTGAAGAATTCATCGGGCGCAAGCTGGCCTACTTCGGCCGCGCCACCTACGACTACGACGGCAAGTACATGGCCCAATTCTCGCTGCGCGCCGATGCCGCCGATTCGTCTGTACTGCCCATTGACAACCGCTGGGGCTACTTCCCTGCTTTCTCGCTGGGTTGGACCGTATCGCGAGAAAAATTTATGGAGAAGACCAACGGCTGGCTAAGTCACCTGAAACTGCGCGGCAGCTGGGGACAGAACGGAACAACGGCCAGCCTGGGCAACTACATGTACCTGGCCTCCATCAATTCCAACATCTCTTATCCTTATACCAACAACCTGGCCTACAATACCGGTTCGTCGCCCTCAGCCACCGGCAACAACGAACTGAAGTGGGAAACTTCCGAACAAGTGGACATAGGCCTTGACGCCCGCTTCCTCAACGACCGCCTGTCGTTCACCTTCGACTGGTACAAGAAGAAGACCAAAGACCTGATCATCACCGGCATCACGCCCTCCACCATCGTGGGCAACACGGCATCGCCCGTCAACGCCGGAAACGTGGAAAACACCGGCGTGGAACTGGAACTGGGCTGGCGCGAGCAACGCGGCGACTTCAACTACGAGATACGCGCCAACCTCGCCACGCTGAAGAACGAGGTGACCTACGTGCACGAGTCATTGGACCGCATCAACGGCGCCGGTTTCCACACGACACAAGGTATCACCGTGTTCGAGGAAGGCTATCCCGCCTGGTATTTCCGTGGCTACAAGGTGGAAGGAATAGACGAAGCTACCGGTAACCCCATCTTTGCCGACCTGGACAATAACAATACCATCAACGAATCAGACCGTACCATGATAGGCAGCGGCATACCCGACTTCACCTACGGCATCACGCTGAGCGGCTCTTGGAAGGGGATTGACATGACCGTCTTCGGCACCGGCTCGCAAGGCAACGACATCTTCGCCTGCCTCACCCGCGGCGACCGCCTGCAAGCCAACATCTTGAAAGAATACTATGACGACCGCTGGACTTCTGACCACACGCATGCCTCCCGCCCCCGTGCCGGCGCGACCGATATCGAAAAATACTGGGTGAGCGACGGCGTGATATTCGACGGCTCTTACTTCAAGATTAAGCAAATCCAGCTGGGCTACACCCTGCCCAAGCCTGTACTGAACAGAATCGGCCTGGACAACCTGCGCGTATATTGCTCGCTGGAAGACTTCTTCACCTTCACCTCCTACCCCGGCTTCGACCCCGAAGTAACAGGTTCGGGCAATGCCATCGGTGTGGACAAAGGTTACTACCCATCTTCCAAAAAGGTGGTATTCGGATTGAACGTCACATTTTAATCAGCTAACACATACACATGAAATCTATGAAAACAAGAAATATCTTACTCTGCCTGACCATGGCAGTCACCGGAGTCCTTGCCACGTCGTGCAACGACATGCTGGACATCCCGCAACACGGCTCCACCTCATTCGACACTTTCTATAAGACTGACGAGGAAGCGGAGGAAGCCATCACCGCCGTCTATTCCAAATGCGCGAACATCTACTTTGACTCCAACTTCATAAAAAACCTGCTTTCCGACGACTATTGGTGCGGAGGCGGCGGACGCGGTGATAATACCAGCATGGAGCAACTGAATGAATACACCTTCAGTGCAGAACACTCTAACATACAATCGTTGTTTTCAGGCTATTACAGCATTATTTACTTGAGCAACGTGGTCTTGACCTATGTACCGGAAGAAACCGAAGTGCAAAAACGCGCACGCGCCGAAGCCAAAGTGTTCCGTGCTTTTGCCTACATCGACCTGATATCCATGTGGGGTACCCCGCCCTTGGTAACCAAGCCACTGAATCCTTCGGAATACAAACAACCCAACGGGGATCCTGCCGCCCTGTGGCAATTGGTGGAAACCGACTTGACAGAAGCCATCAATTCCGGCTTACTGCGCGAAAAAAGCAGTGTGGACGACGATTCTTCCTACCGCATCACCACGCAGTTTGCTAAGGCATTGCTGGGCAAAGCTTACGTATTCCAAGAGAAATGGCCGGAAGCCTGCACTACTTTGGACGACATGATAGACGATGGGAAGTATGACCTCTACCGTGGTAACTACGAAGACATGCTGATGTACACCCATGAGAACAACTGCGAATCGCTCTTTGAAATCAACCGCCTGGACGATCCCAACAACGTCATGTCCATGATGTCGATGTATGCAGCCATGGTGGGTTGGCGCACCGGTAAGATGAACTTCACCATAGGTGTCTACGACCAATGCTGGGGCTATTGCAACCCTAAGAAAAGCCTGTATGATGCTTTTGTCGAGCACGAAGGAGTAGACGGCTACCGTCTGAACCAGACCATGAAGACCTACGACCAAATCCGAGCCATGGGCGACCAAATCATTGATGGCCAGGAAATGTACGGCCACGAAGGCTACTTCATGTGGAAAAACCGTGTATTGGACGGTGAAATGATATCCGGAGGATTCATGTCCTCCCACAACAACTACCGCTACATGCGCTATGCCGAAGTATTGTTGCTGGCAGCCGAAGCCCACATCAAAGGCGGCAGTGCAGCCAAGGCTTTGGAATATGTGAACGAAATCAGGGAACGTGCCCAATTGCCTCCACTCGCCAGCGTCACCATGGATGACGTGATGATAGAAAAACGCCTGGAACTGTGCGGCGAAAGCGTACGCTACCAAGACATGCAACGTTGGGGCATTGCAGCTGATCTATTGAAAGACCAAGGCAACAGAATCCCATGGCTTGCTTCCAATGGAACAATCCGTTGGGAAGTTTACAATGATACCTATGGCTACAAAACGGGCAAGAATGAATTACTACCCTTCCCCGACGTAGAAGATATGTTGAACGATAACATCGTGCAGAACCCCGGCTGGTAATTAACTATGTATAACTTATAAATAGGAATAACACAATGAAGAATATTAGCAAATACATACCGCTACTATTATTAGTCACCCTCTTCTGTGGTTGCGACGAGGATGCTATTGACCCACTGACCGGAAAGTATCCTATACCGGTGGAATATACCCTGAACAATCTGCAAAGCCAAGATGTCTCGACGTTGTCAAATGAAAGATACCTGTTTACTTTGGAACTGACCGATGACAAGAATGTCCTCCACTTGGAAATGGTGGGAGATTTGTATTACCTCCCAGGACAGACTTATACCCTTTATGTAAAAGGAACTGAACCCGATGCAGACGAATATGGAGGAACAGGCACCTTCGCACACTCCTATTTCACCGCAGCAGACGGCAGCTCCAACCAAACAGCCATAGTAAGCGGATCGCTCAATGTGAAGAAACAGGAAGATAACTATACGTTATCAGGCGCTTTGACATTGGAAAACGAATTAGTCATACGGGTACAATCGGCATTCACAGCAGTTTATGAAAAACCGGAACTGCCACTCATTACCCTGACAAAAGTGCTTGGTGTGACTAACAACGTGCCCAATGGTACCAATACCATAACCTTACAGTTGGGAACCGATGGCATAACGGCAACACCGGGAGCCTTTGGCACCACCTACCAAGGTACAGGAAACTATCTGGCAGTAGATTTCTACAGCGAGGATGGAACTCTGTCGCCTGGCACTTATACCCCAGCCGATAATGGCAATGCAGCCTCCGGCAATTACGTGTCTGGATATGATCCGGGAGACATCTTTGGAATGGGCATTCCTTTCACAAATTGGGGTACCTGCTGGTGGACAGTAACCGATGGAGTGACTTCCGCAATACACGTGAACCAAGGAGATATTGTTGTTGAAAAGTCGGAAAGTGTTTATACCATAACATTACAAAACGACCGAATCAACACCGCATTCTCCGGAGAAATCACTGGCCTATAAACACTAAAATATCCGATTAGACAATGAAAAGATTAGTTGCTTTTTGTACAGGAATCCTGTCGTACTTAACATTAAGCGCGCAGGTTCCGGTACTGACCGTGGAGGGAGGGGAGGTTTCAGGCGTCCCCTCCGAAACTCCCGACGTCTGTATTTACAAAGGAATACCTTACGCCGCACCTCCTGTGGGCGATTTGCGCTGGAAGCACCCGCAACCGGTACAACCGTGGAAAGGAGTACGCCCATGCGATACGTTCGGCGCAGCCTCCCTGCAAGGCGACCATACACCGGGCAGTTTCTACTGGAAAGAGTTCTACCAAGATGGAGATCCTAAACGCAGCGAAGACTGCCTGTATCTGAACGTTTGGACACCTGCCGCCGGGAAGCCCGAAGCCAAACTACCGGTTATTTTCTGGATTCATGGCGGAGCCTATATGGGTGGATACGGTCATGAGATAGAGTTCGGCGGGGACGCTTATGCGAAGAAAGGGGTCATCTTGGTCACCATCAACTACCGGTTGGGCATGTGCGGCTTCCTGGCCCATCCACTACTGACCGCAGAGAATAACAGCAAAGGTTCCGGCAACTATGGGCTGTTTGACCAACTGGCTGCATTAAAATGGGTAAAAAGAAATATTTCCGCCTTTGGTGGAAATCCGGATAACATCACAGTCATGGGACAAAGTGCCGGCGCGGGAAGCGTACAAGCTTTGATATCATCCCCACTTACCAAAGGGCTTATCCACCGAGCTATCATACAAAGTGGCGGAGGACTGGGCGGCATCATTTCCGCCAAGTCTCTGAAAGAAGCCGAAAAACAAGGCTCCGATATGTGGAAAGCTGCTGGAATTTCCACTTTGGAAGAGATGCGCGCCTATCCGGCTGAAAAGTTTCAAGAGGTATTAATGAAATATATGCAGCAGCAAAAGAGTTTCGGGCTGCCATACAGCCCGTGTGTGGACGGTGAGTTGTTGACTGCCCCTTTAGACGAGACAGCCCGCAACGGGCAAGAGCTGGACATCCCCTACTTGATAGGCTACACCTCTGAAGACATGATGCCCGAAGTGATGAAGAAGGCTGCCACAGACTGGAGTCTCTTACTGGAGCAGCAAGGCCGAAAACCGGCTTACGTATATTGTTTCAGTCGCGACCTGCCAGGAGAAGACATGCCTTCATCCCAAGGCGCATTCGGAGACATGAAAGGAGCATTCCACTCCTCGGAGCTGTGGTACACGTTCGGCACGCTTGGCAAATGCTGGCGACCGATGGAAAAGGCCGATTACGAATTGAGCGAGCGCATGGTAAGTTATTGGACGAACTTTGCCAAAACCGGTAATCCCAATGGAGAAGGCTTGCCACAATGGGAACCATGCACTAAAGCGAATCCGCATATCCAGACATTGGATATCAAGTAAGCATCAGAACAAAGAGAAAGCAGATGTTCCAAAGTTTAGCTAATTTTGGAGCATCTGCTCTTTTATACCAATATACCAATTTTTATCTTTCCTCAGTAGCACAACCCCACCAACCACAGCGGCAGCTTATTGCCCGTAGCATACTCCATATTGTCGGCCAGCACATAGGAGTTTGGCACACCGGCAATCTGCCTGAAGCCCTTATCGCCTCCTCCTACCTCAAAGGTATAAGTATGGTCTACGACAAAGTCACCTTGCTTTTTCCCATATTCCACTACATGATTCACCATGAGTTGACTCACCACAAACGTTTCCCGCACGGTGCCGATTTGCACTTGTGTAGTAGATATGGCATACAGCAAGTTGGTGTTTTGCAGGTATATCTTGTCCGGCTTCTGCATTTTCTTGACTGACAGAATATCCGAATACAAAAGGTTCAACAACTCTGCACGACCCAAGTTCTGCAGATAAGTGATGACAGAATTGCGGGTCAGCCCTATCATGCCGGCCAGCTTAGTAATGTCTACTTCGTAGGGCACCGATGCCGACAATATACCCAGCATAGCCTTCAAACGCCTGATGTAGGCGGGGTCTACGCCACAAAGCAAAGGCATCTCTTGCTCCAAGATAAGGTTGACCACATTCTCAATACGGATGTAGTAGTCTTCACGATTGCCCGTGAAAAACGGATAATAACCCTCGCGCAAATATTCACCAAACATCTGAATGGGGCGGCACTTGTTATTGACTTCACCACAAATGGCCGGAGCATTCTGCAAGACTTCCGGCAAGGAACAAACAGGCACATCGATGCCCTTATAAAACATCAAGAACTCACGAAATGACAAGCCATACATATTATAAGGGATGCAACGCCGGGAAAGGTCGGCATCGGCATTCAAAATATTCAGCAAAGAAGAACCGCTGAACACGACTCTCAGCATCGGATACAAGTCATACACTTCTTTCAACTCTTTGCTCCAAGTAGGGTATTTATGCACTTCGTCCAAAAACAGATGCTTTCCTCCTTGCAGATAAAACGTTTCTACCAGTTCCAATAGATTGTGATTGCTGAAATAAATGCTATCCAAAGAACAATACAACACTTCACGGCTTCCGGCAGGATAATTCAGCTTAATGTACTGTAGCATCAGCGTCGTTTTCCCTACCCCGCGAGCCCCCCGGATAGCTATCAAACGGTTATCCCAATGTATTTGGTTCATCAATTCCCGCACTATCCGGGTACTGGTCTGTGCCAGCAGCCTTTCTTGCTTCAAAAACATGGTCTCCATACCCTCACATTTTTACGTTCGTGGGAACAAAGATAGTCATTTGCTCACTAAAGAAAGCAAAAACAGCCCGAATTTGTTTAGAGCAGAAAGCAAAAATCCATAGAATTTGCTCACCAAAGAAAGCAAATCGAACAAAACACCTGATTACTCCTTGACCCGTATCAGCACATTGGACACGATGGCCGCCAGCCCACCCGTGGTGATGCCGGAGGAGAAGATGCCCCGCAACGTCTCCGGCAACTGGTTGAGGATGTCCGGCACCAGCTCCACGCTCAAGCCCAGCGAGAAGCTCACCGCCATGACCAACGTGGCCTTCCGCCCGATGGGCTGCGCGGCGATAATGCGGATGCCTGCCGCTGCCACCGTGCCGAACATCAGCAACGTAGCCCCGCCAAGCACCGGCTCGGGCATCAGCGAAAAGACAAGCCCCACGGCAGGAAACAATCCCAGCACCACCAGAAAGATGGCAATGTAGTAGCCCACATAGCGGCTGGCCACGCCCGTGAGCTGAATCATGCCATTGTTTTGCGCGAAGATAGAGTTGGGAAACGAATTGAACATGCCCGCCAGCATGGAGTTGAATCCGTCGGCCAGGATGCCTCCCGATGCACGCCGGATAAATTTCTCCCCCTCTACCGGCTCGCCCGAGATAAGCGAGTTGGCCGTAATGTCGCCGTAAGCCTCGATAGCCGTAATCAGGAATATCAATCCCAGGGCGATGAACGACGACAGGCTGATGTCCAGCCCATAGCGGAAAGGCAAGGGCAGGTTGAATCCCCCATAACTCTCTATGGACGAAAAGTCTACCATCCCCATCGCCCATGCCGCCACGTAGCCGATGATCAGCCCGATGACAATGGAACTCATGCGCAGGTAGCGGTTGCCGCTCCGATTGAAGAAGATAATAAGCACCAGCACCAGCGCGGCCAGCCCCACATACCGCAAGCTACCAAACGTGCCCTCGGCCTGGGCCACCGCCCCGCCTCCGCAGGCCGTGATGCCCACCTTGATGAGGCTCATGCCGATAAGCGTCACCACAATGCCCGAAATGAGCGGGGTGATGATGCGCCGGGGGTACTTCAGCACGCGGCTGATGACCATCTCCACACACGAAGCCGCCATGCACGAGCCGAATATCAACGGCAATCCGCCTGCCATGCCTGCCGCAATGATGGGGCCGATGAACGAGAAACTGGTGCCCTGAATGCAAAGCAGCCCCGTGCCGATGCAGCCGAAACGCCGGCATTGCACGAAGGTGGAGATGCCCGAAGCAAAGAGCGCCATCGACACCAGGTAGCCCGTAGTCTCGGCATCCAGCTTCAGTGCCCCGGCAATGATGAGCGGCGGGGTAATAATAGCCACGAAGATGGCCAACAGGTGCTGCAAGGCCGCAAAAAATGCTTCTTTGAAGGGAGGACGGTCGTTCAAGCCATATATCAGGCCATTGCCGGGGGCAGAAGGTTGTCGGGTGTCTTCCATGCGGGCGTCAACGTATCTTGATTTCACAATTGTCCAAACTCTCGATGATGGCAAGAGACTCCACATGGATGCCCTGCGCACGCAGTTCGTCGCCCCCGTGCTGGAAGGCCTTCTCTATAATAAAGCCCATGCCCACCAGTTCTGCGCCGGCCTGGTTCACCAGGTCGATAATGCCCTTGGCGGCATTGCCGTTGGCCAGGAAATCATCGACAAACAGCACTTTGTCGCCCAGGCAAAGGAAGTCGCGGCTGACGCAAATATCATAATTCCTCTGCTTGGTGAAGGAGTAGACCGACGTCACCAGCATATTCTCCATCGTGCTGGGTTTCTTTTTTTTGGCAAAGACCACGGGCAACTCCAGCAAGTAACCTACCATGATGGCAGGCGCAATGCCGCTCGCCTCCACCGTAATGACCTTATTGATATCGGTCGATGCAAACCGCCTTACCAGCTCCACCCCGATGGATTTCATCAGGATAGGGTCCATCTGATGGTTTATGAAGTTGTCTACTTTCAGAATGCCGCCGGGAAAGCAACGGCCATCGCGCAAGATTCTTTCTTTCAGTGCTTTCATTATATCGTTATTTTATGATGACTCTCTATTCATATGTTCCCTTCATTCTTCCGCCTGCATTCCCATCACCTCTTGCAATACGCTGACGGCTTCTTCCACCGAAGTCACATCTTTCACCAGCATGGAGCGCTTGCCATTCTGTTCGCGGAGGTCGCAACGGCGAGTGTACTTCATCATGTAGGCTATGACCTTGCCAAAGGCCTGGCTCTGGTAATAGGGGCTGTCGGGGTTACTGACGAAAAACAGCGTCATGCGACCGCCTTTCAGGAATACCTTCTCCACCCCCAAGCGGGCAGCCATGCGCCGCAGGGGGACGATGCGGAGCAACTCCTCCGTCTCGCGCGGAACAGGACCGAAGCGGTCTTCCAACCGGGCGCGGAAGGCATCTACGTCCTTATCCAACGTCAGTCCGTCCAGCTCGCGGTAAAGCAGCATACGCTCGCTGCTACCGGTGACGTAGGTGGCAGGCAGCAGCAGTTCGAGGTCGCTCTCCACCTGGCACTCGTCTACGAACTGCTCACCGCTGATAGTGCCGTCGCCCTTCAGCTCATCGGCATACAGGTCGGAAAATTCATCGGTCTTCAGTTCGTGCACGGCTTCGGAAAGTATCTTCTGATAGGTCTCATAGCCCAAGTCGGCAATAAAGCCGCTCTGCTCAGCTCCCAGCAGGTTGCCCGCCCCACGGATGTCGAGGTCTTGCATGGCAATGTGGATGCCGCTGCCCAGGTCGCTGAAGTTCTCGATGGCTTGCAGGCGCCGTTTGGCCTCGGGCGTGAGGGATGACAGCGGAGGAGCCAGCAGGTAGCAAAAAGCTTTCTTGTTGCTACGCCCCACACGGCCACGCATCTGGTGCAGGTCGCTGAGGCCGAAGTTTTGCGCATCGTTGATGATGATGGTGTTGGCATTGGGAATGTCGATGCCGCTCTCTATGATGGTAGTGGCCAGGAGGACATCGTAGTCGTAGTTCACGAAGTCGAGGATGATTTTCTCCAGCTCGGCAGGCTCCATCTGCCCGTGGCCGATGCACACGCGGCAATCGGGTATGTTGCGTTCAATCAAGGCCTTCAGCTCAGGCAGGTTGGAGATGCGGTTGTTCACGAAGAATACCTGCCCGTTGCGGCTCATCTCGAAGTTGATGGCATCGGTGATGATTTCTTCATTGAACGTGTGTACTTCCGTCTGAATGGGGTAACGGTTGGGGGGCGGAGTCTGGATGACACTCAGATCGCGGGCACCCATCAGTGAGAACTGCAAGGTACGAGGAATGGGGGTAGCCGTCATCGTGAGCGTATCGACATTGACCTTGAGCTGGCGCAGCTTCTCCTTGACACTGACACCAAACTTTTGCTCTTCGTCAATAATGAGCAGCCCCAGGTCTTTGAACTTGACATCCTTGCCCAAGATGCGGTGCGTGCCGATAAGGATATTCACATCGCCTGCCGCCAGGCCTTTGATGATGGCCTTCGCCTGGGCAGCCGTACGGGCACGACTGAGGTACTCTACCCGGCAAGGCAAATCCTTCAACCGCTCCTTAAACGTCTGGAAATGTTGGTATGCCAGCACGGTAGTAGGGACAAGCACGGCCACCTGCTTGTTGTCGCACACTGCCTTAAAGGCTGCCCGTATGGCCACTTCCGTCTTGCCGAAGCCCACATCGCCACACACCAGCCTGTCCATGGGGCGGGCACTCTCCATATCGGCCTTCACTTCGGCGGTTGCCTTGCTTTGGTCGGGAGTATCTTCATAGAGGAATGAGGCCTCCAGCTCGCGTTGCAAAAAACTGTCCGGGCTATATTGAAAACCCTTTTCCTCGCGGCGCTGAGAATAAAGCTTAATGAGGTCGCGGGCAATGTCCTTGATTTTCTTCTTGGTGCGGTCTTTCAGTTTCTCCCAGGCACCGGTGCCCAATTTGTTCAGACGCGGAGGCTCACCGTCTTTCCCCTTGTATTTGGAGACCTTATGCAGGGAGTGGATGGAGACAAACACCACATCATCGTTCTGGTAAACAAGCTTCATCACCTCCTGCGTGGTGTTTCCATTGGGTATGCGCACCAATCCGGCAAAACGCCCCACGCCATGATCGGTATGCACCACGTAGTCGCCGGGAGTGAACTGATTCAACTCTTTGAGCGATTGTGCCACTTTTCCGCTACGCGCCTTGTCGCTCTTAAGGTTGTACTTATGGAAGCGGTCGAAGAGCTGGTGGTCGGT
>CALUJC010000026.1 GCA_944320865.1 uncultured Bacteroides sp.
AAATTTTAGGTTACGCATAAGTTACTGATTAAAAAGATATTATAAGCGGCAGGTACGATTACCGTACGCACCGCAATGCTTCAGAGACAAATGAATGCCTACGAGTGACAAAGCTCACAAAATCAATGATTTGTGGGCTTTGTTTTTTTCTTTTTAGTGCCATCCCGAAGACAAATAAATGCCCCGTTCAGACAAAGTTGCGTTACCAAATCGTTACAGAAAAACCGGGCTTCCGGAATTGTAACGATTTTCCATGTAAGTCTCTGATTTGTCGTCCGTTGTCATTGAAATGTCCGCTTGTAAATCAATTATTAATCTTTCCTTTGCAGGCAATGTGTAACGATTGTAACGAAGGAGCAAAACTAAAGGATTTATGAGCAAAAGTACATTCCGAATCCTCTTCTATCTGAGGAAAAACTACCTGAACAAGTCAGGAAAGGCAGGCATCATGGTACGCCTGACTGTGAACGGTGACATGGTAGAAAGAAAAGCAGAAACACAGACAAGCACCGGAGTGCGTGGACAAGACCGCGATCGTAGAAGCGGAACAGGAAAGAAACCCAAGAGGGGGTTGGCTTGATTGGATTTCCTTAGCTGGAATAGTGGCAGCTTGCGCCGCCGGGATTGCCTGCGCCGTCAGACGCTTTAAAGCTGGGAAGTAAAAACGCCCACAAAAAGCCAAAAATGGGCGTTTTTATGGGCGTTTAATTCTTAACTTGCTGATATTCAGCATTGGAAGCGGAGAGAGAGGGATTCGAACCCCCGGTGCCTCTCAGCACGGCGGTTTTCAAGACCGCTGTAATCGACCACTCTACCATCTCTCCTAATGGCCTTTTCCGTTAAGGCGGTGCAAAGGTACGGATTATTTCTAAACCTGCAAATTCTTTGTTCATTTTTTCATGCTAAAGATTTTGGAAATATTATCAGAACTATTGTTCCTCTTTCCAATGCCTACAAACTATGGGGGGCTTTGTTGATGTCAAGGTATTACTTTGTCCATGTTAAGGCAATACTTTGCTGATACCAAAGTATTACTTTGTCTGTACGCGAGGACAGATATCCTGTTGAATAGCTTGCTTATGCTTTTAACTTATGCTATCTTTGCCGCATGATATATCCACAGAACTTTGAACAGAAAATAGGTTTCGACCAAATACGTCTTTTACTGCAAAATCAGTGTCTTAGCACTTTGGGTAAAGACAAGGTAGAGAATATGTCTTTTTCAGATAACTATCAGCTAATTAATGAAAATCTGAATCAAGTTACAGAACTTGTCCGTATATTACAAGAAGAAGATGATTTCCCTACCCAATATTATTTTGATGTCCGGGATTCGTTAAAACGGATTAAGGTGGAAGGCATGTATTTAGACGAGCAGGAATTATTTGATTTCCGCAGATCGCTGGAAACAATTTGGCAGATAGTACGTTTTTTACAGAGGAATGAAGACGAGGAGTCAGAGACAACTCCCTATCCTAGCCTTCGGAAGTTGACGGGTGATATAGACGTTTTCCCTGAATTTATCCGGCAGATAGATCATATTCTTTCACCATATGGAAAAATCAAGGATAGTGCATCACCTGAATTGGCTAAAATCAGGCGTGATTTGGCTGACACGATGGGAAGTATATCTCGCATCTTGAATAGTATCTTGCGAAATGCCCAGTCGGAAGGCGTGGTGGACAAGGATGTGTCGCCCACAATGCGCGACGGACGATTGGTTATTCCTGTTGCCCCGGCATTGAAACGTAAGATAAAAGGCATTGTTCATGATGAATCGGCCAGCGGGAAGACAGTGTTCGTTGAACCTGCCGAGGTAGTGGAAGCCAACAATCACATCCGCGAGCTTGAAGCCGAAGAACGTAGGGAGATTATCCGTATCCTAATGGATTTCTCTACCAAAGTGCGACCGGAGATTCCTGCCATACTTATTTCTTATGATTTCTTGGCAGAAATAGACTTTATTCGTTCGAAAGCATTGTTTGCGCTGAAAATTAATGCTGTAAAACCTACTTTCGAAGACATGCAAATCATAGATTGGGCAATGGCGGTACATCCGTTATTACAATTATCTTTGGCAAAGCATGGCAAGAAGGTTATTCCTTTAGATATACATCTTGATTCTTCCCGGCGCATTCTTCTTATTTCCGGCCCTAATGCTGGAGGTAAATCTGTTTGTCTTAAGACGGTAGGATTGTTGCAATATATGTTGCAATGCGGCTTGCTTGTGCCTATGCATGAAAGTAGCCATGTAGGTGTATTCAGTAATATTTTTATAGACATAGGCGATGAACAATCCATTGAAGATGAACTGAGTACCTATTCTTCCCATCTGACCAACATGAAGAACATGCTGAAATATTGCAATCCTGTAAGTCTTATTCTTATTGATGAATTTGGAGGTGGCACCGAGCCACAAATAGGTGGAGCCATAGCTGAAGCGGTATTGCGTCGGTTCAATGCCCGGGGCACTTTCGGCGTGATAACCACCCATTATCAGAATCTAAAGCATTATGCCGACGATCATGAAGGAGTAGTAAATGGTGCAATGCTATACGACCGTCATCTGATGCAACCGCTTTTCCAATTGCAAATAGGTAACCCGGGCAGTTCATTTGCCGTAGAGATTGCACGCAAAATAGGCTTGCCGGAAGATGTGATAGCCGATGCATCGCAGATAGTAGGTAGTGAGTATATCAATGCGGATAAGTACTTGCAAGATATAGTGCGTGATAAACGCTATTGGGAAAACAAGCGGCAAGCCATCCATCGTCGTGAAAAGCAAATGGAGGAAACCATAGAGTACTATCAAAAGGAACTAGAAGACGTACAACAGGCACGTCGGGATATTTTGCGTAAGGCACAAGAAGAAGCTCTTCAGTTGGTACAGAATGCCAATGCCAAAATTGAAAATACCATCCGTGCCATTAAGGAAGCCCAGGCAGAAAAAGAAAAGACTCGTCAAGCCCGGAAAGAAATGACCGAATTTGTCACTTCGGTTGAAACTATGGCCGACCAAGAGCAAGAAGATAAGATAGCTCGTAAAATGGAGCAGCTTAAGCAAAGACAACAACGCAAACTGCAGAAGAAAAAAAATGTTTCCAGCGTTGCAGACCAGACTATGGAAACTGCAAACCGGGCACGTCAAGAGGCAAACCGCATGGCCCAGATACATGTCGGGGCGGCTGTGAAATTGAAAGGGCAGAATGGTGTAGGAGAAATCTTAGACATTAACGGGAAAAAGGCTACTGTTGTTTTTGGCAATCTTAAAACAACAGTAAATATCGATCGCTTGGAGCCAACGGCTGCCCGTCCACATACGATAACGGAAGATGCAACGTATAGTTTTATTAGCCGACAAACACAGGACAGCATGCACGAGCGTAAACTGAACTTCAAACAAGATATTGATGTGCGGGGTATGCGTGCGCCAGAGGCGATACAAGCTGTAACTTATTTCATAGACGATGCCATTCTGCTTGGAGTTTCTCGCGTGCGTATTTTACATGGCACAGGGACTGGAGCCTTGCGTACACAAATTCGTCAATATTTGCAAACAGTGCCAGGGGTAAGCCATTTTGCTGATGAACATGTGCAGTTTGGTGGTGCCGGCATTACTGTAGTAGATCTGGATTAATAATATCGAATCATATCACATATGAAATCAATCAAAGAAATCTATCGCATAGGGAAAGGCCCCTCCAGCAGCCATACCATGGGTCCTCGTAAGGCTGCCGAGATTTTTTCTGAACGTTATCCCGGTGCGGCGTCCTATAAAGTTGTATTATATGGTAGCCTTGCAGCTACAGGAAAGGGACACCTAACGGACATTGCCATTACTGAAGTGTTGCAGCCTAAGGCTCCAATTTCGATAACATGGGAGCCTAAGGTATTTTTACCATTTCATCCTAACGGCATGAAATTTATGGCATTTTCCGGTGTCGGAACCCTTTTAGGCGAATGGACCGTGTTCAGCATCGGCGGAGGGGCATTGGCGGAAGATGGTATTGGTACCGGAGTTGTACAGACACCGGAAATATATGAAATGAACCACCTTACCCAAATTCTTGAATGGTGCGAACGCACCGGCCGCAGCTATTGGGAATACGTGAAACAATGCGAGGAGAGTGACATATGGGATTACCTTGCCGAGGTTTGGAACACGATGAAGCAGGCTATCCGTCGCGGGCTCGATAACGAAGGAGTGCTACCTGGCCCACTGAATTTGCGCCGGAAGGCATCTACTTATTACATTAAGGCGAGTGGATATAAATCTTCACTCCAATCACGCGGCCTGGTGTTTGCCTATGCTTTGGCTGTAAGCGAAGAAAATGCAGCGGGAGGCACTATTGTCACGGCACCAACATGTGGCTCGTGTGGTGTAGTTCCTGCTGTACTTTATCACTTGCAACATAGTCGGGACTTTAGTGATATCCGCATACTTCGCGCTTTGGCAACTGCAGGCTTGATAGGAAACGTTGTGAAGTATAATGCTTCGATATCAGGGGCAGAGGCCGGATGTCAGGCAGAGGTAGGCACTGCATGCTCTATGGCTTCAGCTGCAGCCAATCAATTATTTGGCGGAAGCCCGACACAAATAGAATATGCGGCCGAGATGGGGCTTGAACATCATCTCGGTATGACGTGCGACCCTGTGTGCGGCCTTGTGCAGATTCCATGCATAGAGCGCAATGCTTATGCCGCAGCCCGTGCTCTTGATGCAAATCTTTATGCCTCGTTTACTGACGGTATGCATCGTGTATCGTTCGACAAAGTAGTGGCCGTAATGAAAGAAACTGGTAACGATCTGCCTTCATTGTATAAAGAAACAAGTGAAGGAGGCTTGGCCAAAGAATACGGATCCAATGATTTATTTTCTTCAGAGGAAAAAATATGAACCATTTAAAATAATACTGTTTTATGAAAACACTTTCTAATTCAGAACTTACCATCAAAATCTCTCCGAATGGAGCGGAATTGTGTAGCATCTATTGCCATGGACACGAATATTTGTGGCAAGCAGATCCTGCTTATTGGAAGCGTCATTCCCCCGTGTTGTTTCCCATAGTAGGCAGCGTGTGGAATGGCCGGTATTGCTATGAAGGACATGTTTACCCGCTTTCCCAACATGGTTTTGCGCGGGATATGGACTTCCAGTTATTGTCCGAATCGCCTACCGAAGTGCATTATCGGCTGGAAGACTCGGCAGAAACGAGAGAGAAATACCCATTCCCGTTTTTGCTGGACATCGGTTACCGCATTCACGGACGAAGCATTGAGGTACTTTGGGAGGTGAGTAATCCGGGAGATGCGCCATTGCATTTCCAGATAGGGGCGCATCCGGCTTTTTACTTCCCGGGGTATGATGCCGCTTCGCCGGAACGGGGATATTTCAGCTTCGGGCAGGTCCAGTGCCTGGAGTACATCCTTATTTCCGAAAAGGGGTGTGCCGATGTTGAGCACAGGTATCCGCTGGAGTTGGATGGAAATGGCTGCTTGCCGCTGGATGTCCACACGTTCGACCGCGATGCCTTGATTTTAGAGAACGGACAGGTGCAGGAAGTCGTTCTGCACGACTTGGAGCGTCGTCCGTATTTGCGCTTACGTTTTGACGCGCCTGTAGTAGGGTTGTGGTCTCCTCCCAGCAAGAACGCTCCTTTTGTTTGCATTGAGCCATGGTATGGGCGGTGTGACCGGGCACACTACGAAGGAGAATATAAAGACAAAGATTGGATGCAACATTTAGCTCCTCATGAGACCTTTAATGGGGGGTATACAATTGATATATATTAAGAAAACGCGGGGATGCCGAAAGTTGTGTATTCCCGCGTTTTTCATGAAGATACGAATCATTACTTTTGCGCGCCCAAAGCAAAATCGCTTTGAGAAAAAAACTATTGTTGCGTTATGAAAAAGAGTTTGATAGCATTGGCTTTCGGTACGCTCGGTCTGGGCATTGCTGAGTTTACTATGATGGGCATCCTACCTTATGTGGCCGAAGATTTGGGAGTAAGCATTCCGGTGGCAGGGCACTTCATTTCGGCCTATGCGCTGGGGGTGTGTTGCGGAGCCCCGGTTTTAATATTGGCGCGCCGTCGCCCGTTGAAGCACATCTTACTGGCTTTGATGGCACTGATGATGGCAGGCAACCTGCTGGCGTCCGTGTCTACCGATTATTGGATGCTGCTCGTGGCCAGGTTCATATCCGGATTGCCCCACGGAGCATATTTCGGGGTAGGCTCTATTGTCGCAGGCAAACTGGCCGATGAAGGCAAGGGTGCCGAGGCGGTATCCATCATGATTGCAGGCATGACGGTGGCCAACCTGTTTGGCGTTCCGCTGGGCACCTCGCTGAGCCACCTGCTGTCGTGGCGCGTCACCTTCTTGTTGGTGGGGTGCTGGGGGCTGCTTGTGCTTTACTACATTGCCCGCTGGGTACCTCATGTGGAGGGCTTGCAGGACACCGGCTTTAATGGCCAGTTCCGCTTCTTGAAAAAGCCTGCTCCATGGCTCATCTTGGGTGCCACAGCCTTGGGGAATGGAGGCGTGTTTTGCTGGTACAGCTACATCACTCCGCTACTCACCCAAGTGTCCGGTTTCAGCGAAGGCAGCATCACGGCGCTGATGATGCTGGCCGGCTTCGGCATGGTGGTGGGCAACCTGGTGAGCGGCCGCATGTCCGACCGCTACACGCCCGGCCGCGTAGGCATGGTGGTGCAGGGCATGTTGTGCGTGGTGTTGCTGCTCATCTTCTTCCTGTCGCCCAACCCCTGGTGCTCGGCTCTACTGATGACGTTGTGCACAGCTGGCCTGTTTGCCGTGTCCAGTCCCGAGCAGGTACTCATCATCCGCGTGGCTCCGGGCGGCGAAATGCTGGGCGGCGCTTGCGTGCAGATGGCTTTCAATCTGGGTAATGCCGTAGGTGCCTACGTAGGCGGGCTGGCCGTGACGGGTGGCTACCAATATCCGGCTCTGGCGGGTGTGCCGTTCGCGCTGGTAGGCTTCATGCTGTTCCTCATCTTTTATAAGAAGTACCAGAAGGGTATCCCTTCGTGATACCTCTCTTCCAAGGCTGATTGGCGTGGTTATGCAGAGAGGGGATTCACTGTAGGAGTACTGTAACCATCCTGCCTGACTTATGCAGAAATCAATCATAGTGATTGTAGGAATCAATCTGATTGATTGTATGCTGTTTCCGTAGGTTGCCATCATAAAGGTAGTATGCATAGGGTGGAAAGTCACTATGTACAGGATGGAACTTGCGTAAGATTTTAGAATTTTGGCTTGACAAGCTGTACGCCTTACGGGAATATTGCTTACCTTTGTACGACAAAAAGGCTAAAATAGGAGTATTTATGTCAGAATTAGCACCGCTTATCTCAGACCTGGCTTTGATATTGATTTGTGCCGGGATTATGACTTTGGTTTTCAAGAAATTGAAGCAACCTTTGGTATTGGGTTACGTGGTGGCGGGATTCATTGCCAGCCCCCATTTTGTGTTTACGCCTTCGGTGATGGATAGGGCGAATGTTCAGACGTGGGCCGACATCGGTGTCATCTTCCTGCTCTTTGCCTTGGGGTTGGAGTTCAGCTTCAAGAAGATTGTAAAGGTAGGTGGTTCGGCCATTATTGCGGCGTGCACCATCATCTTCTGCATGATTATGCTGGGCATGGCGGTGGGTTCGGCCTTCGGGTGGTCACAGATGGATTGCCTGTTTCTGGGGGGCATGATTGCCATGTCGTCTACCACCATTATTTATAAAGCCTTCGACGACTTGGGGTTGCAGAAGAAGCAATTTACGGGACTGGTGCTCAGTATATTGATTTTGGAAGACATCTTGGCGGTAGTGTTGATGGTGATGCTGTCCACCATGGCCGCAAGCCATAACTTCGAAGGGACGGAGATGCTGGAGAGCGTGTTGAAGCTGATGTTCTTCCTGATACTATGGTTTGTAGTGGGCATCTACCTGATACCCGGATTGTTGAAGCGTTGCCGCAAGCTGATGAGTGAAGAGACATTGCTTATCGTGTCGCTGGCCTTGTGTTTTGGCATGGTGGTGCTGGCAGTGCAGACGGGCTTTTCGGCCGCTTTCGGTGCGTTCATCATGGGTTCCATCCTGTCGGAAACGGTGGAGGCGGAAAGCATTGAACATCTGGTGACGCCGCTGAAGGATTTGTTTGGCGCCGTGTTTTTCGTCTCGGTAGGCATGATGGTCGACCCTCACATGCTGGTGGAGTATGCCGTTCCTATCCTTGTCATCACCTTGGCAGTGCTGATAGGACAGTCGTTTTTCGGCACGTTGGGTGTGTTGCTTTCCGGTCAGCCATTGAAGGTGGCTATGCAATGTGGTTTTAGCTTGACGCAGATAGGTGAGTTCGCTTTCATCATCGCCTCTTTAGGCGTTTCGCTCAAGGTAACTGATGATTTCCTTTATCCTGTGGTAGTTGCAGTTTCAGTCATTACTACGTTCATCACGCCCTACATGATTCGCCTGGCCGAACCGGCATCTGATTATGTTGACCGGCATTTACCCGACCGATGGCGAAAATTTCTGTCTAGATATACATCCGGTACACGTCCGGTAAACCACGATAGCCTATGGAAAAAGTTGATTATAGAGTTGGTGCGAATTACGGTGGTGTACTCCATCGTTAGCGTGGCCATTATCATCCTGGCTTTCCGATTCCTTGTACCGTTTTGTCGGGAGTGGCTTCCCGGAATATGGGGGGCATTGCTGGCGGCCGCCATCATTATTTTGTGCATTTCACCTTTCATGCGAGCCATTATGATTAAGAAAAACCATTCGGTGGAATTTGTTACCCTGTGGAAAGAAAATAGAGGAAACAGGGCACCGCTGGTGGCTACCATCTTATTGCGTATATTGCTGGTTATCTCGTTTGTAATGTTTGTTATTGGCGGTCTGTTCAAGATTTCGGTGGGATTATTATTAGGCGTGGCTTTATTGCTGGTAGTAGTAATGATACTTTCAAGGCAATTGAAGAAACAGTCCATCTTGATAGAGCGTACTTTTTTCCAGAATCTGCGCTATCGGGACATGCAGGCTGAATATTTAGGGGAGAAAAAGCCCGAATATGCGGGTCGCTTATTGTCGTACGATTTGCATCTGACTGACATAATAGTGCCAAGTGAATCGGAGTGGGTAGGGCATACGTTGGGCGAACTGAATTTCGGTAAACAATATGGGGTACATGTGGTTTCCATTTTGCGTGGTAAAAAGCGTATTAACATTCCCGGAGCCGATGTCTGCTTGTTTCCCCAAGATAAGCTGCAAGTTATTGCTACGGATGAAGAATTGGGAGTTTTTACCCAGGCCATGAACCAGGCCTCTTCTGTAGTGGATGAAAATGTTGTAATGAGTGGAGAAACCGTTATGCGCCAGTTTCGTATTGATGCAGATTCCCCATTTTTAGGGAAAACGATGAAAGAGGCAGGCTTCCGTGATAAATATCATTGCTTCATAGCCGGAGTAGAGCGTGCAGGTGATACTCTGCGTACTCCCAACCCTCATGAACCTTTTGCCAATGGCGATGTGCTTTGGGTGGTAGGCGAGAGCCGTGACGTATACAAACTAGTCGGATTGTCGGAGGAGGAATACGAAGATTAAGACAAGGGGGAAATAACCTTAAAGCTTTCCTAAAATTTTATCCATGACCCAGTTGGTAAGGGTGGCGCTTTCTCCATCACAAGTGCATACCGATTTGCCAAGCAAATGGTCTACCACGGCTTGTATGAGCGGTTGTTGTACGTAAATGGGATTCTCCACTTTGATTTCTTCACATCCCTTTTCCGTATGTAGGGTAATAGGGTCGTAGGTAAAGACCGAAAAGCAAATCATTCCTTTATCGCCAATGACTTCTATGCGGTCTTCGCGCGCAGAATCGTGGGCGACAAAGCACCAAGAGCCACTTCCTACAAGACCATTCTCAAACTTGAAGCAGGCGCTGATGGTATCTTCTGCCTCATACAGCCCGCCCCGGTTGCTCTTGTATCCGCCCGCCTCGAGGATGCATCCGAAGATTTCTTGAAGCAAATCCAGCTGGTGGGGGGCGAGGTCGTAGAAGTATCCCCCGCCGGCAATATCGGGTTGTACGCGCCACGGCAGGTTTTCGCGGTTGTAGTCCAGGTTGCGAGGAGGTTGGGCAAAACGTATCTGTATGTTGATGACATTGCCAATGGCTCCTTCCTTTATCAGCGATTTAACTTTCTTGAAGTAAGGCAAGTATCGTCGGTAATAAGCCACGAAGCAGGGAACACCCGTCTCGTGCGAAATCCGGTTGATACGGCAACACTCCTCGTAGGTGACGGCCATGGGTTTTTCTATATAAGCCGGTTTGCCCGCTTTCATGGCCATAATGGCGTAAGTGGCATGCGAGGATGGAGGAGTGGCAATATACACGGCATTGACATCTTTATCATTGATAAGTTCTTGGGCATCATCATACCATTGTGGTATGCCTCTTTCCAAAGCGTAGGCCTTGGCCTTTTGCCTGTTACGGCTCATAACGGCTACTACCTCCGAATTTTCGATTTTCTGGAAAGCAGGACCGCTTTTATATTTGGTCACTTCCCCACAGCCTATAAATCCCCATCTAATGATATTATTGTCCATGCCGGTATGTATTTGTGTAGAAAATTCAATTACTTTAAGTATGTCTCGCTTTAATGCCTTTAAAGTGTTACTTTAGTGCCTATAAAGTATTGCTTTAACGCCTATAAAGTATTGCTTTAATACTGATAAAGTAATACTTTATTTTTGATAAAGAAAAAATAAAGTGTTTATTTGTTGATAATCAGTTTACTAAATGTCTTCTCCATCTTCAAAATCAAAGTCGAAATCAAAGTCGTCCATAAATTCCGGTGTTGTGAATTCTTCCAAACTTCGACGGTCTTTTTTGGTGGGTCGCCCTGTGCCTTTGGCACGATTAACGAATCCGTTGATACGACTCATCTCCAACAGTTCGTATTGGTCTGGAGTAGTGACGTTTTCCAAAACTTCGGGGAGCAATTTGGCGCCTACCCGTTTTTCGATGGCTTGCAATACTTTGAATGAGTAGGTAATGGGAGGCTTGCGCACCTGTACCACGTCCCCGGGCTTTACGATTCTTGCAGCCTTGGCTTGTGTACCGTTGATGCTGACCCGTCCTTTTTTGCAAGCCTCGGCGGCAATGGAACGGGTCTTGAAAATGCGTGCTGCCCACATCCATTTGTCTATTCTGGCTTCGTCCATATATTTGTGATGGGTATTTATTTCTTATTGAACTGATTCATAGTGATGTCTATGCCTGCCAGGCAGAAACTTTTTACTATTTCCCCTGCCGTCTCGAGGCGTTGGGGTAGGAGTGTTTGCTCATCTTCGGTAAAATGCCCCAGTACATAGTCTATTTGTCCTCCTCGGGGAAAATCGTTTCCTATTCCGAAGCGCAGGCGTGCGTATGCTTGCGTGCCCAAAGTGGCGGCTATATGTTTTAGCCCGTTATGCCCCGCATCACTTCCTTTACCTTTCAGACGCAAGATGCCAAAGGGTAGCGCAATATCGTCTACCACTACCAGCAAGTTTTCCAAGGGGATATTTTCCTTTTGCAGCCAGTAACGCACAGCATTTCCACTAAGATTCATGTAGGTGGAGGGCTTTAGTAAAAGCAGCTGTCTGCCTTTAATGGAAAGGGTAGCGGTAAATCCGTAGCGCCCATCGTTGAATTGCATGCCGGCGGCCTTGGCCAAAGCATCTACAACCATAAAGCCTATATTATGCCGCGTCTCGTGGTATTCAGGGCCTATATTCCCTAATCCGGCAATTAAGTATTTCATTGTATGTTTTTTAGTTTCAATAAAAGGACGCGGATTATCGCAGCTATCCGCGGATTTCGTTGAATCTGCGTAGACTGCGTTAATCCGCGTCCCAATTTTATTTTAATATGCTTATGCGTTGGCGGCAGCTGCTGCACCTCTGGCAGCACGGGTCAGCTTCACGGCACATACCACGGCTTCTTTAGCATTCAGCAGTTCCAAGCCTTCATATTGCAATTCGCCCACTTTAATGGTCTTTCCTAAGCCAAGGTGTGAAACGTTTACAATCAATCTTTCTGGAATTTGATTGTATAAAGCTTTCACTTTCAGCTTCCGGATTTGCAGAGACAGCTTACCACCGGCCTTAACACCTTCTGCCAGACCTTCCAATTGGACAGGTACCTCCATCACGATGGGTTTAGCTTCATCAATTTGATAGAAATCTACGTGCAGGATGTTGTCTTTTACCGGGTGGAATTGGATATCCTTCATAATGGCATTGTACTTCTTACCATCGATAATCAAGTCCACTACATAAATATGGGGAGTGTAAACCAAATTGCGCAAGCCTTCGGCTGGTACAGTAAAATGAATGTTTTCGCCACCTCCATAGAGTACGCAAGGTACACCGTTGTTTTTACGAATAGCTTTCAAAGCTCTTGCCTGTTCCGAAGAACGTTCTGCAATGGTTCTTGCAGTTCCTTTTACTTCAATTGATCTCATTGTTACAAATAGTTTTGTGTTACTCTAAAATTAAGTATTCCTTTGCTTAATTTACCATCACACGTCGTGGCATTATCCACACGCAGTTTCAAAAAAGCGGTGCAAAAATACGCTTTCTTTTTTGAATAGCAAAGCTTGTCCGCTAAAAATCAATGTCTATCTTGATGTCTCCACCCAATGAATTCTCTTTGTCATCGTGTTTTTCGGCAAGCGCCTCTGCTTTATCATCCGTTTTTACGCATGAAGCGCTGTCATTTGGCTGTGCATTTTCTATGAAACGGATAGCCTGTTGGAGTCCATTCAAAAATTTCTCGAAATCCTCTTTATATAGAAAGATTTTATGTTTTTCGAAGCTTATTTGTGAATCCTCTCCTTCTCCGGTGACGATTTTTTTGCTTTCCGTAATGGCTACAAACATCTCATCTTTCCTATTTTTCTTCACGTCAACATAATAAATACGTTTTCCGGCTTTGATGGCTTGTGAGTACACAATTTCCTTGTCGTTTGCGTCGGTACCGTTTTTTTTTCTATATTCTTCCATATCGTAAAGATTTTGTTTTGAGTTGCTCTTTATACCTATTTAATATTATAGGAATGGAAAAGCAACGCCGTTTAACGGCTTCAAATTTGATGTTTTTTTTTGAACTGTCAAAAGAAAATAGCGGGATTATGAATAATGAAATTAAAAAATGCGATTTATTTGTGTAAATCCATTAAAAATGTCTACTTTTGCAACTCATTAGAACAAATACTATTTAGATTGAAGTTATGATAAACAGGGTTCTTATACGGCTTAAAATAATTCAGCTTGTATATGCGTACTATCAAAATGGCAGTAAGAATTTAGACTCAGCGGAGAAAGAGCTGCTTTTTAGTTTGTCGAAGGCTTATGACCTTTATAACTATTTGCTGATGCTGATGGTCGCTGTGACTAATTATGCCCAAAAGCGGATTGAGTCGGCAAAATCAAAATTGGTTCCTACCGCTGAAGAATTGTATCCCAACATGAAGTTTGTGGAGAATAAATTTGTTGCCCAGCTGGAAATCAATAAACAGTTGCGTGATTTTATGGTCAATCAAAAACGTTCGTGGGATAATGACAGTGACTTTATAAAAAACTTATACGATAAAATTATAGCTTCCGATATATATAAAGACTATATGGCTTCAGAAGAACAATCGTATGAAGCCGATCGTGAATTATGGCGTAAACTCTATAAAACGTTTGTTTTTAATAATGAAGATCTCGATGCTTTGCTTGAGGATCAAAGTTTATATTGGAATGATGATAAGGAAATCGTAGACACCTTTGTATTGAAAACAATCAAGCGCTTTGATGAAAAAAACGGTGCCAATCAATCTTTGTTGCCTGAGTTTAAGGACGAAGAAGACAAGGATTTCGCTTGCCGTTTATTCCGCCGTTCTATCCTGAATAGCGACTATTACCGCCACCTTATCAGTGAAAATACTCGCAATTGGGACTTTGATAGAGTTGCCTTTATGGATGTGATTATCATGCAATGTGCATTGGCGGAAATACTGAGCTTCCCTAATATTCCCATTAGTGTTTCTTTAAACGAGTATGTGGATATTGCCAAAATGTACAGTACTGCAAAAAGTGGTGCTTTCGTAAACGGTACATTGGATGGAATTGTTAATCAATTAAAAAAAGACGGGAAGTTGATGAAAAACTAATACCTTTGTTGAAATTAGAAACCTAAAAATAAAATATTTTTATGAATTTAATGACTGTGTTCTTATTGCAAGACCCTGCTGCTGGTGGCTCTGGAGCCATGATGTGGATTTTCTTGATAGCGATGTTCGTTATCATGTATTTCTTTATGATTCGTCCTCAAAATAAGAAGCAAAAGGAGATTGCCAATTTTCGTAAATCGCTTCAAGTAAATCAAAAAGTAATTACTGCTGGTGGCATTCATGGCATCATCAAAGAGATTAATGATTCAGATGTGATTCTTGAAATAGCATCCAATGTAAAAATACGTATTGACAAGAATTCTATTTTTGCAGCTGCAACCGATGCTAATAGCACCCAACAAGCTAAATAATAGATTCAGCTATTTTTACCTATGTATGAACGTAGGAATATAAGACAGACGTTTGTAAAAACAAAGAAAAGGGTAAAGGACTTTCTGCTCAGTGCAAAGAGCAGGGAGTTCTTTATTTTTTTGTTTTTCTTTTTTATGGCAGGAGGTTTTTGGTTACTTCAGACATTGAATAATGATTATGAAACCAATTTTTCCATTCCTGTAAAGCTTAAAAACATACCAGATGACGTTGTAATAACTTCCGAACCTGCATCTGAAATACGGGTGCGGGTTAAAGACAAAGGGACTGTATTACTAAACTATATGCTTGGAAAGAGTTTTTACCCTGTCCAACTGAATTTTGGAGATTATAGTCCTAAAAATAGTATTGTGAAAGTGGCAGCTTCGGAGTATGAGAAAAGTGTAGTTAGCCAATTAAACGCTTCTACCCGTTTACTTTCCATGACTCCTGACACATTGGAGTACATTTATTCTACTGGCATATCGAAACGTTTGCCTATAAAATTGTGTGGACAAGTAAGTGTAGGGCGACAATATTATTTGTCTGACACAATATTCCGACCGGATTCTGTCCTAATTTATGCGCCTGCCGGGATGCTGGATACTGTTACGGCTGCATATACGCAACCTATTATTTTAGAGAATATTAGTGATACACTTGTACAACAAATTCCTTTACTTCAACCGAAAGGGATGAAAATTGTTCCTCCAACGGTAGAATTAATGCTTCCTGTAGATATTTATACTGAAAAAACGGTGGAAGTGCCAGTTGTGGGGATAAATTTTCCTTTTGGGAAAACGTTGAAGGCATTTCCTTCCAAAGTGCAGGTGACTTTTCAAGTAGGATTAAGTCGTTTCAGACAAATCGAAGCGGAGGATTTTTGTATAGAGGTATCCTATGACGAATTGCTTCAATTAGGAGCAGACAAATATACTGTCAAACTGAGTAAGATACCCGATGGCATCCGTCAAATACATTGTACTCCGGAACAAGTGGATTTTTTGATTGAGCAAGAATCTTTAAATTAATAAAAAGATACAACAAATGGATAATTTTAGCGAGTTAATAAAAAAACGACGCAGTATGCGTAAGTTCACCAATGAAGAGCTGACTCAGGAACAGGTTGTGTCGTTAATGAAAGCAGCCTTGATGGCACCTACTTCTAAACGGAGTAATGCATGGCAATTTGTTGTGGTAGATAATAAAGAGCTTTTAAAAAAATTGTCTTTGTGTAAGGAACAATCCGCTCAGTTCATTGCCGATGCAGCCTTAGCTATTGTCATAGTAGCAGATCCTTTGGCTAGTGATGTTTGGATAGAAGATGCCGCCATTGCATCTATATATATACAATTACAGGCAGAAGATTTAGGTTTGGGTAGTTGCTGGGTACAGGTGCGCGAACGTTTTACGGCTTCCGGCATTCCTTCAAACGATTATGTACATGAAGTGCTTGATCTGCCATTGCAACTCCAGGTGTTGAGTATTATTGCTGTAGGTCATAAAGGTATGGAACGCAAGCCTTTCGATGAAAGCCATTTGCAGTGGGAGAAAATCCATCTTAATAAATATGGAGGAAAGTAACTGTGAGTGCAACAAGGGCAAACAATAATAGCGATACCTATAAAGCTACTGCTATTACGCTTATTGTATTCGGCATTCTATACTTGTTGGATAAACTGGTGCATTTTGCTGCCATTGGATTACCGTGGGTCATGAATAAGGATAACTTTTTGCTTTATACTGCCATAATTTTTCTTTTGTTTAAACATGATAAGTCTGTCGGACTTGTATTGGCTGGCTTGTGGTTGGTTTTGAACTTTGGATTGATAACAGCTTTACTTGGCACGATGTCTGCCTATCTGTTGCCAGTAGCCTTACTGGTAATTGGTGGCATATTGTATGTAATTTCGACAAGATAAACAGATGAAAAGAAGCATAGAAGATACATCTATCGTTTTTATCGGTGCAGGTAACCTTGCTACCAACCTAGCCAAGGCTTTCTACCGGAAAGGATTTCGCATCATGCAGGTGTATAGCCGTACCGAAGCATCGGCCAAGGCTTTAGCACAATTGGTGGAAGCTGACTATACAACAGATTTATCAACAGTGAAGCACCATGCCAAGATGTATGTCGTGGCATTGAAAGATTCTACATTATCTCAACTTCTTCCCATAATGACGGTCGGTCGAGAACAGGCAGTGTGGGTACATACGGCAGGCAGCGTGTCGATGGATATATGGAATGGATTGGTAGAACATTATGGTGTGTTTTATCCAATGCAGACGTTTAGTAAGCAACGTGAGGTTGACTTTACGGAAATTCCCATCTTCGTAGAAGGGTGTACTCTTGAGGTTGCCACTTTTTTAAAGGAGGTTGCCACAACCTTGTCAAGGAAAGTATATGAAGCCGATTCGTTACAAAGAGAGCGTTTACACTTGGCTGCGGTGTTTGCTTGTAACTTTACGAACCACATGTATGCTTTGGCTGCCCGTTTATTAGGAAAAAATCAATTGCCTTTCAGTGCTTTATTGCCATTGATAGACGAAACAGCCCGTAAAGTCCATGAATTATCTCCTCATGAAGCCCAAACAGGACCGGCTCTTCGTTATGATGAAAATGTAATCAATCATCATTTACAAATGCTTTCCGATGAACCACGTTTGCAAGAAGTTTACCGCTTGCTGAGTCGTAGTATTCACGAAGAAGGACGTCCATAGTAATTATATGAGTACCATCAACTACAATTTGAAGCAGATAAAAGCCCTCCTTTTTGATGTAGACGGTGTATTAAGCGCTAATGTCATTCCTATGAGTACTGAGGGTGAACCAATGCGTACTGTCAATATAAAAGATGGATATGCTATCCATTTGGCGGCTATGCAAGGTGTTTTATTAGGAATTATTAGTGGAGGGAGGACCGAAGCTGTACGTAAGCGTTTCCTTTCGTTAGGTATTCCGGCAGAAAATATATACTTAGGGTCTTCTATTAAGATTCATGATTATCGAGATTTCCGAGACCGTTACGGATTGAAAGACGAGGAGATTTTGTATGTAGGTGATGATATTCCTGACATTGAAGTGCTTTGTACATGCGGTTTGCCATGTTGCCCCAAAGATGCTGCTCCTGAGGTCAAAGCAGTTTCGCGTTACATCTCATATGCCGAAGGTGGATATGGTTGCGGACGCGACATAGTGGAGCAGGTGTTAAAAGTGAAAGGTTTGTGGATGGCCGATGAGCAAGCATTCGGGTGGTGAATTCAGTCAAAATTAGAAATGATCATGTTGGATAATTTAAAGAAATACAAAGTGATACTGGCCTCCAATTCTCCCCGGCGTAAGGAATTGCTGGCTGGATTGGGTGTGCAATATGAAGTCCGTACTTTGCCAGATGTAGATGAATCTTATCCTGATATTCTTCAGGGGGCAGATATTCCTCTTTATATTGCTTGTGAAAAAGCCGATGCTTACCGTTCTATGCTTCATCCTGATGAACTGATGATAACGGCTGATACTATTGTATGGTTGGACGGCAAAGTATTGGGCAAACCTCATGATCGTGAAGATGCTTTACAAATGTTACAAGCTATGTCCGGCAAAACACATGAGGTATTTACAGGCGTTTGTTTAACTACTACGGAAAAGCAACATAGTTTCTTTGCTCGTACAGAAGTGCGTTTTTCTATTTTGAGTGAAGAGGAAATAGCATACTATGTAGACCATTTCCATCCCATGGACAAGGCCGGTGCCTATGGCGTGCAGGAGTGGATAGGCTACATTGGCGTCGAATATATTTCCGGCAGCTATTACAATATCATGGGGCTTCCCGTGCAACGCCTTTACAAGGAACTTTGCAAACTTTAGTCTCTTTATTCCGACAAATCAATCATCAATGAAATATCTTCCGCATGGATGCCCATCCGGATAAGTATGTCTTTGTCTTTTGCAAACAAGTTAAAAAAATCATTACGGTTGTCACACTTTTGTGCCGCTTGGGCATAAAGAGATACCGCTTGCGGGATGTTGCCGCGCTTCCAAGCCACATGTCCGGCATTCAGGTAGTCTGTAGCAAGTGGTGCAGAGCAGACCAGTATCTTGTTATAATACTTGGCAGCTTGTTCGTCTTTCCCGCATACAAATGAGCACCAGGCAATAGCACGCCATGTTTTTATGTTGTCGTTATCCATGAGATCAAGTCGGAAGAAGTATTGTAATGCTTCCTCATAACGATTCAGCTCGGCCATACAGCTACCGATATGAAAGAGGATGTTGCGGTTATCCGGCTGTATGGATTCGGCTTTACGGTAATACTCGATAGCATGCTCAAAATCATGCGATTGCCGGTAGCATGTGGCTAGGTGACGGATGGTCCATACATGATCAGGCTTAAGCATGTCAGCTTTTAGATAGGCGTTTATGGCTTCGACATAACGTTTCTCTTTCTGTAGGCAATAGCCTGATTTTTGGTAAATGTCGGCATCGGCTTGTCCTGTGGCTGCTATTTGGCCATAAAGTTTTGCGGCCTCGGCGTAATGTTCTTTTTTGAAATGGAAATCGGCCACCTCTCTTAACAATTCCGATTTGCCAAGTATGGAGGCAAGCGGCGATACTAGGTGTAGGGCTATAGTATCTTGAAAGATGTCGTGCATTTCCTTACACCTCAGATTGAGTTTAAAGAAACGGTACAAGTCGTGTATATATTGGTTGCTAATGACTTCAGGACGTGCTGCATATTGTTTAAGTCCTTCCATACGTTCGCTTTCCAACAAATCTTCCAGGTTTTGTGAAGTCATTTGGTTGAACATCAGGTTACGTTGAACCTGCGGGATTTGGTTCAAGGTGAAGGCCATCGAATATTTGTCGCTATTGCAAAGAAATCCCGACTGGAGCAGCAGGTCAAGCATGGGGTTGTTGACATTTGTCTCTTTACCGAAAGTCTGTACAATAGTAGAATGCTTTCGGTCGAAGGGGTAAAACCAATTGCTTACTTCGTTGAAGAAAGGGTATTTTTTCAACTGGGAGAAAGTACTCATGTATACGTCCGATCCTTCCATCTGTAAGTCGTTCATCTCACGTATCTTGTCGTTCAAGCCCGATTCTTCGAAAGTCTTCTCCCAGTCGGGGTTCCAGTCGTTGTCTTCTGATGATTCTTCAAAGCCAAACTTCATGTTGCGCATGAATTCCACGTTTTTCATCATCTCTGGAAGGATTTCTTCTTGCATTTTCCGATTAATATTTTCGGTATCCTGGCTTCTAAGTAGCTGTATGTAGATGCGGTTCATACTTTTGCCCAGTTTTCCGTCTTCATCCATCAGAGCCAGCTGTGCCGTGAGGGCGGGGTAGAGAGATAGGCGTACAGAATACCTGTGCAGAGTCAAGGCCAACCCTACCAAGGCTCGCTGGACAGCGTAAGTATTCGCTGTTTGGCAAGTGTCCATCATCCATTTTACTTTGCGGGGATCGAAGCAAGCCAACAAGCTCAAGGTGACTGCACTGACAAAAAGGCATAAATCATTGCTTGGTAATTGTTCGGAGTGCAGATAGGCATCAGCCTGTTGTGCCTCGCCTGTTGTCCAGCAGCTGTTTGCCCATGTGTTCAAGAAGAGGTCTTTGTTTGCACTTTCATGCCGGGCGAGGGTGCTGTCCAGCATCTTGCGGTCGTTCGGCATTAATTGGCAAAGGGCCATTTCGTCATCAAACGCTTCGAGCGTGTGCAGACATTCTTCCATGGTTCGCAAAGATTTCACTTGCTTGTGCGTACGGCGCAAGGAGTGATAGTAACCCGTGTCGACACCATCCAGCAACAGAAGACATACCTGGTCGGCAATTTCCCAGGTCTCGGCGCACAGTTGCAGGTACAGGCCGTGCCTTGAGGGGTCTTCGCTGCCCTGGCGCATGTATTGCAACATGTATCCGTATGCTGTTTCCGCCTGTTCCAGACGGCTTTGTAGGGTGTAGTCGGCACACGTGGCCAGCAGGGCATGCAGCTGCAGATGTGCTTCTTTTAGCCGACGTTGCTTCAGCAGGCCGGCAATGCTTTGGTAGGCTTCGTGTATATCTTGCTTGTTCATGTTCAATGGATAAAGGTATATGCTTTGCAAATGTACAAAAAACGAGCCAAAGATAAGACAAGATGGATTATAATAGGAAATGAGTAGAGAAAAAAGTGTCCGTTTTTGGACACTGACTGTATCATAATGATACAAATATCACCTTTGTCTAATACATTAAATTGCTGGTAATGAATATATTGAATATTTTGGCATGGCTCTTGCATAGAGAAAGGCAAATAAAGCCATAAATGAATTACTAACAAAGTATGAAACAACTGCATTACACCTTACAAGTTTTGCTCCACGCCAAAGGAAGTAACCTCCTGAAGGTCGTATCCCTCGGATTGGGTCTGTCAATCAGTATCCTGCTCTTTGCGCGTGTGGCTTTCGAACAGAGTTACGATACATGTTTTAAAGATTACGACCGCCTGTATCAAGTGTGGGGTCAATTCACCATCAATGGCGAGAAACTTCCTTGGCAGGAAATGAACGTAGGTCCTTTGGCGGGAGCTATCCGGGAGAGCTTTCCTGAGCAAGTGGATGCTGCTACGTCTACCTTGCGATGGATGGCATCTTCCCCTCTTTACTATGGGAACGTACGTTTCGATGAACCGAAAGTCTGTGCCGACTCTCTGTTTTTCCGTACCATGGGTATCGAGGTGTTGAAGGGCACCCCCGTGAAAGACCTCCAGCAGCCTCAGGTGCTCTACCTGAGTGAGACACTGGCTCGGCGCATGTTTGGTGGGGAAGACCCCGTAGGTAAGGTAGTGAGCTACAATCATGAGTATGACCTGACTGTACGTGGCATTTATGCCGACCTGCCGGACAATACTACGGTGAAAGCGGATGCTGTCATCTCCATGCCCCCGTCGTGGATAAGCAGCCGCACCAACTTTTCGTGGAACGGCGGCGATTCTTACCCGCAATACGTGCGCCTAAAGCCGGGCGCAGATGCTGAAACTATCAACAATCGCTTGGAGGCGATGATAGACCAATATCGTCCGGCAGAGAACAAAGCAGCTTTTGGCTACACGGCCAAGATAGCCCCCTTACGTGATACTTATCGCAACTACGACGACGTGCGTCGCATGAAGACCATTATGCTCATCATGGGCTTCTCCATCCTGTTTCTGGCGGCGTTCAACTATGCGCTGCTGTCCATCTCCTCGCTGAGCCGCAGGGCTAAGGCCGTAGGTGTGCAAAAGTGCAACGGGGCAAGCAGTGCTGGCATCTTCGGGCAGTTCATGTTAGAGACAGCCATAGTCGTGGGGTGCTCTATATTAATAATGGTGTTGCTTCTTCTTGGCTTCCGCGACTTTGTGGAAGACACGGCTGCCACCCCCTTGCGGAATCTTTTTACTTGGCAGCGTGCCTGGGTGCCGGTGTTTACGATACTTTTGCTGTTCGTAGTGGGCGGCGTGCTGCCTGGCAGGCTTTTTGCCAGAATACCCGTCACGCAGGTGTTCCGCCGCTACACCGAGGGCAAGAAGGGATGGAAACGTCCGTTGCTGTTCATCCAGTTTGCCGGCGTGGCCTTCTTCTGTGGACTGATGTCGATGGTGGCCTTGCAATATAATTATGTGGTGAACAAAGACTTGGGCTACAACCCGCAGCGCATTGCTACTACCTACGCGAAGTTTGCCCAGGAAGAGCAGGAGTCGGCCTATGATTTCTTTCGCCAGCTACCTTATGTAGAAGCGGTGTCGGCCTCCTATAGCAGTCCGGTGTATGGATACAGCGGCACCTTCATCAACAGCGAGAGCGGGCAGAACCTTTTTTCGGCACGCTTCGACCAGTTCAATAACAGTTATCCCACCTTGCTTGGCATGACTTTGCTGCAGGGGCGTCTGCCCAGGAACAGCGAGGAAGTGGTGGTGAACGAAACATTTGCCCAGATGATGCATTGGGGAAATGATGTTGTGGACCGCACGGTCTACACCATGGGTATGACCCCGAAGGTCGTCGGCTTGCTGAAGGACTTCCAAATAGAGGGCTTCTATCAGAAACTCATGCCCTACATAGGTTTCGGACGCAATGACAACTATTTCAGCAACACGCTCTACTTCAAACTGAAGGAACCTTTTGGCGACAACTTGCTGAAGCTGAACAAGGCAGCTGCCGAAGCCTTCCCCGCAAAGACCATCGACATCAGCTCCATGGAACAACAGGTGGAGGAATTGTACAACCCGGTGCGCGTCATGCGCAACGCTTGCATCGTGTCATCGATAGTGCTGTTCCTCATCATGCTTATGGGTCTGCTGGGCTATACGGCCGACGAGGTACAGCGTCGCTCGAAGGAGATAGCTGTGCGCAAGGTGAACGGTGCCGATGCCTCCGACATTCTGCGCCTGCTGGGGCGCGACGTGCTTTGGGTGTCCCTCCCCGCCGTGGTGCTGGGCCTGCTGGCCTCGGCCTATGTCAACCACCTGTGGCTGTCGGCCTTCTCCACTCAGGTACCGTTGGGCTGGCCCATGTATGTGTTGGTAGCCATCGTGCTGCTGGCTGTCATCGTGGGCATCGTGCTGGGGCAGTCGTGGAAGATAGCCAACGAGAACCCCGTGCAGAGCATCAAATCGGAATAGTAATGAACATATACAAAATGAAGCCTCATACGGCCTGTGTAAACCACTATACGTGACCTGTGATGACGACCCACAGTGACTCGTGATGACGACTCACAGTGACTCATGGTGACGACCCACTGTGACTCGCGATGATGACTCACAGTGGGTCTCTACACCCCCTCTACAAGACCTTCTGGACGGGGTTGTAGCGATAAATGAATAAGAGAACCCATATAGATTATTAATACTAATAAATATTTACAGATATGATTCAAATCAACAACCTTAGCAAAGTATTCCGCACGTCGGAAGTAGAAACCGTGGCATTGGACCACGTGAACCTGGAAGTAAACGAAGGCGAGTTTGTAGCCATCATGGGCCCGTCCGGTTGTGGCAAGTCCACCCTGCTCAATATCCTCGGCCTGTTGGACAATCCTACCGAAGGCAGTTACAAGCTATTGGGACAGGAAGTGGCCGGCCTGCACGAGAAGGAACGTACCCGCGTACGCAAGGGAAAGATTGGCTTCGTGTTCCAAAGCTTCAACTTGATAGACGAACTGAACGTCTTCGAGAACGTGGAGCTGCCGCTGACTTACCTCGGCATGAAAGCCTCCGAACGCAAGCAACGGGTTACGGAGATATTAAGGCGCATGAACATCAGCCACCGTGCCAACCACTTCCCGCAGCAACTCTCCGGCGGGCAACAACAGCGTGTAGCCATCGCCCGCGCCGTGGTGACCAACCCGAAGCTTATTCTTGCCGACGAGCCTACCGGTAATCTCGACTCGAAGAACGGTGCCGAGGTCATCAAGCTGCTCAGCGAGCTGAACGGCGAAGGCACCACCATCATCATGGTGACGCACTCGCAACACGACGCCTCGTTTGCCCACCGCACCGTGCACTTGTTTGACGGAAACATTGTAGGAAATACGAAAACCCAACTGTAACGCGTCATGACCCCCATGCATTATACTCTCCGCACCTTGCTCCGCGGCAGTTTCTCATTCTTATTTTCATTCTACTTGTTCTTATTGTGCAGCTAGTAGTAGTCAAAGCTTGGTGCATAGCCAACGAGAATCCGGTGGAGAGTATCAAAAATGAATGATGCCACTATACCATAATAATATAATTATCGAAAACTTACAATGAAACAATTGCATTATACCATTCAAACCCTCATCCGGGGACGCGGCGCGGTCGTGGTGAAGTTTGTGTCACTCACCCTGGGCCTGCTGGTGGGCGTGCTGCTCTTCGCACAGATAGCCTACGAGCTGAGCTTCGACCGCTTCTACCCCGACCCGGAGACACTGGTGACCCTGCGTATGCGCAATGTCACCAAAGGCGTGCCCGAGGCCGAGTACAACTATGGCACCTACCGCCCTGCCGCCGCCGACCTCAGCGAGGCCATGCCCGAACTGGTGGAGAGCGCCAGCCTTGCCGTCAACTTCTGGCAACCCACCCTCTACTTGGAGGACAAGAAGCTGGATGCCTTTCCCGTCATCTTTGCCGACACCGCCTACTTCCATACCACCGGCCTGCAGGTGCTGCGCGGCGACCCTCATGACTTGGCCATGATGGGCAACGCCTTCATCTCGCAAGGCAAGGCCAAGGAGCTCTTTGGCGACGAAGACCCCGTGGGCAAGGAGCTGTCGGTGGATAAGGTGTTCAACGTCACCATCCGCGGCGTCTATGCCGACGTGCCCGCCAATACCGTCTATCCCCACGAGCTGATGCTGTCCATCCCCGCCGCCGACTGGGCCTTCGGCGCAGGCACTTGGGACATGAACAACATCTACTGCGTATTCTTCCGCCTGCGTCGTCCCGAAGACGTGGATGCCATGAACGCCCGCGTGCAGAAGGCCGTGGAGCAATATACCGACACGCACCTGGGCGACGACGTGGTGACGGAGTACAGCGTGCAGCCCGTCTACAAGGTCTACCGCTCCTTTCCCGACACCACGCGGCGGCTCGTCATACTGGGCGTGCTGGGCTTCTCCATCTTCTTCGTGTCGGCCATGAACTACGTGCTGGGCGCCATTGCCTCCATGAGCCGCCGTGCCAAGGCCATAGGCGTGCACAAGTGCAATGGGGCAAGCTCGTGGCACATCCTCGCCATGTTCCTGTGGGAGACGGGGTTGATGATAGCAGCCGCCATAGCCTGCGCCGCCGCCCTGATGTACCTCTTCCGCGAGCAGATAGGCGACCTGCTGGGCAGCAACGTGGCCGACCTCTTCACGTGGCAGACGCTGTACGTGCCTGTCATTCTTGTGTTATTACTATTTGTTGTGGCGGGCTTCCTGCCGGGGCGCATCTATGCCCGGATACCGGTCACCCAGGTGTTCCGCCGCTACACCGAGGGTAAGCGCTCGTGGAAGCGCGGACTGCTGTTCGTGCAGTTTGTGGGCGTGGCCTTCATCTGCGGCATGCTGCTCACCACCGTGTGGCAGTACCACAGCCTGATGCAGCGCAGCGTGGGCTTCCGCAGCGACGGGTTGGCCGTGGGAGTGGTGACAGGCAACATCCAGCGGGCGCAGGGCGTGGCCGATGCTATTCGCCGCGAGCCCTATGTGGAGGCCATAGCGGCCAGCGGCAACAACTTGCTGGCGCACTACAGCACCAACCGCCTGATGGACGCTCAGGGCAACTTCATCTGCCCGCTGCACTTCATGGTAGTGGACAAGGACTTCCCCCAGGTCACCGGCCTGAAGCTGCTGGGGGGCGAGTGGCCCCGGCATAAGGGTGAGGCCGTAGTGGGCAAGACTACGGTAGAGACCATGAAGTGGGGCGACACCGCCCTGGGTCGCCAGCTGCCCATCGACCCGTCTTGGGCAGGGCTGGACGAGCCACCCATCATCGTGGGCGTGGTGGACGACGTGCGCAACATGGGCTTCTTCATGGAGCAGACGTGTACCGCTTTCATCCAGGGCGACCGCCTGCGCTGCTTCAACGTTCGCCTCAAGGCGCCGGTGGACGACAACCTGCGCAAGCTCAACGCCTTTGCCAAGGCCACTTATCCCGACCTCGGGCTGGAGTTTACCACCTACCACGACATCCGCGCGGAGCAGAACGAAAGCGTCTCCCACTTCCGCAACATCGTGTGGGTCACCACCCTGTGCATCGTGCTCATCGTGCTGATGGGCCTGATAGGCTATGTGAGCGACGAGACCGAGCGCCGTTCCAAGGAGATTGCCGTCCGCAAGGTGAATGGCGCCGAAGCCCGTGACATACTGCGTCTGCTCTCGGTGGACATACTGAAGGTGTCCATGCTGGCGGTGTTGATAGGCATCGTGTTCTCTTGGTATGTTTCCAAGCAATGGATGCAGCAATTTGCCGACAGTAGCTTGCCTTCGTCCGTCTGGTTTGCCCTAGCGGCAGCCGCCTTGCTGGTGCTCATTGTGCTGGTGGTCATCGTTCGCGCCTGGCGCATAGCCAACGAGAATCCTGTGGACAGTATCAAGAGCGAATAGTGTAAATACAAATACAGGAAAGCCTCTTTAGCGAGCCAAGGCTATGCCTTTGCCAACTAAAGAGGCTTTCTTTGTTTGGGTTTGCGCAATGCTTATCCTGCCACTTTCACCCGCTGCTTACGGATGTACCACCACAAGGCGAGCACTGCCGTAACGAAGGCCAGAAAGTCGCTGACGGGCTGGCAAATCCATACTCCGTCCAGACCGAAGTAATGGGAGAATATCAGCAGGCCTGGCAGCAGATAAATGAGTTGCCGGGTGAGGGAAAGGAAGATACTCATCTTGGCCATACCAATGCTTTGGAAGAAATTGCCTATCACAATCTGCGCTCCCACGATGGGGAACACCACCACACAGATGCGCACGCTGCGCACGGCAATGTCGATGAGCTGCGCATCGTCGGTAAAGATGGCGACCACGGCATGCGGAAACAGTTCGCAGATAATGAAGCCCGTAGTAGTGATACATGCGCCGGTGATGATGCTGAGCCGCAATACCTGCTTCACGCGGTCCAGCTTCTGGGCTCCGAAATTATAGCCCACAATAGGCTGCATACCCATGGTTAACCCCATAACAATCATGACGTAAAGCATGAGCAGCCGGTTGGTGATGCCATAGGCACCAATGGCAAGGTCGCCACCATGATTTTGCAAGCTGTTGTTGATGAATATCACTACCACACAAGCCGTCACGTTCATCAAGAAGGGAGACATGCCAATGGATAGTATGCTATTGACGATGCGTTGCTTCAGTCTCCAGAATCCATGCTGTAGGCGTACTGATGTACTTTTGCGCGTAAAGTGCCACAGTACCAATGCAGCTCCCAATACCTGTGACAGAACCGTGGCCAATGCGGCTCCGCGTATGCCCCACTCAAAATGAAAGATGAAAATAGGTGCCAACGCCAAGTTGCAGAACACGGATGACAACGAAATAATCATCGCCATCTTCGGGTAACCCGTGGCACGCATCACGTTGTTCAATCCAATCATTGTGTAAGTAATAGGTGTGCCCAACAACACTACTTGCATGAAATCGCGCGCATAGGGAAGCGTTTCAGAGCTTGCACCGAAGAAACGTAGGATGTCGTCCAGAAAAAGGAATGCTACTCCGCCGAATACCACCGCATTTATCCAGCACAACATCAAGGTATTCCCCAGCACATCGGTGGCTCCCTGCATATCTTTCTGCCCCAACTTAATGGACGAGATGGTAGCCCCGCCCGCCGCTACCAGATTGCCGAAAGCCGCCATGAGGTTCATCATGGGAAAAGTGATGGCAAGACCGGCAATGGCCATAGGACCTACACCATGCCCGATAAAAACACTGTCGATAATGTTGTACAATGAAACGATAGTCATGCTAATGATAGCAGGAATGGAAAATTGCACCAGCAACTTCCCGACACGTTCTGTCCCTAATACATGTGGATTGTTCATCTCTTAATATCTTGTTAATGTTATCCTCGTTCCTGAAAATTCTGGTGCAAAGTTAATACAAAAATGGGACACAACGATGCTTTTGTATTGCAGACGTGTTTTTTTACGCATCTAAACCTGTCATGGACGGAAGGTGGCTTATTGTATTCTTTACGATAACAATCTGTATGATATTGTATAGTGTATGATATGTATTCATTTGTGGAATAATGCTTTATAACATAATTAAAATTGTTTTTATCCTATTGCATTTTAAGAAATGATGCTTATCTTTGCAACGTCTTAACCAGATATCATGTGAAACATGGACGAAAAACAACAATTAGCCAATAATCATATTTCTGTGGATTGCGTGGTCATCGGCTTCGATGGCGAGCAATTGAAAGTGTTGCTCATAAAGCGTGCCGGTGAAGAAAACGGTGAAGTTTTCCACGACATGAAGCTGCCCGGAAGCCTCATTTACATGGATGAGGATTTGGATGGGGCAGCCAGACGTGTTTTGCTTGAATTGACGGGACTAAAAAACGTACATCTGACGCAGTTCAAGGCGTTTGGTTCGAAAGACAGAACCAAAGACCCCAAGGATGTGCATTGGTTAGAGCACGCCATGCGCATGAAAGTAGAGCGTATTGTCACCGTGGCATACCTCTCTCTCGTGAAAATAGATCGTGCCTTGAATCGCGGACTGGAAGAGCATCAAGCTGAATGGGTGGCCCTGCCAGACATCAAGGCTTTGGCATTCGACCATAACCTTATTATACGGGAAGCAATGACATTTATCCGGCAATATGTGGATGCTAATCCATCGGCCTTGTTCGACTTGTTGCCACGAAAATTTACAGCCTTACAACTGAGACGGCTATATGAATTGGTGTATGGTAAGCCTATGGATGTGCGCAATTTCCATAAAAAAATAGCACTTATGGGCTATGTCACGCCTTTGGATGAAAAGGAACAAGGCGTAGCCCACCGGGCGGCCCGCTATTATCGTTTCGATAAGAAAATATACAATAAGTTGAGACGGTGACGCAAGGCGCATGGAAAAAAGACTTGAAATAGAAATTTTAATGAGATAGTATATGTATTTGTTAGGTTATGACATTGGCAGCTCGTCTGTCAAAGCAAGTTTGGTAAATGCCGATACTGGCAAATGTGTGGCATCGGCATTTTACCCGAAGACGGAAGCAGAAATCATTGCCGTCAAACCCGGTTGGGCTGAACAAAACCCGCAAAACTGGTGGAGCAACCTTAAACTGGCTACGCATGCCGTACTTCAAGCAGCCGGTATCCGTGGAGGCGAAGGTGTGGAGGCCATAGGCATCTCTTACCAGATGCACGGATTAGTGTGTGTGGACGAATATGGGCAAGTGTTGCGTCCTTCCATCATTTGGTGTGATTCGAGGGCCGTGCCTTACGGCCAACAGGCATTTGAAACATTGGGCAAGGAGCAGTGTCTGTCCCATCTGTTGAACTCGCCCGGCAACTTCACGGCCTCCAAGCTGGCATGGGTGAAGGAAAACGAACCGGATGTTTACGAACGTATTTATAAAGTGATGCTTCCAGGCGACTACATAGCCATGCGCCTCACAGGACAAATATGTACCACTGTATCTGGCCTATCGGAAGGCATGTTTTGGGATTTTAAGGAAAACCATGTAGCCGACTTCCTGCTGAAATATTATGGTATAGATGCCGCCTTGTTACCCGATGTGGTACCGACCTTTGCCGAGCAGGGCAGGGTAGAGGCTTCTGTAGCTGCCGAATTGGGGCTGAAACCGGGTACTCCCGTCACCTACCGTGCGGGCGACCAGCCGAACAATGCCCTTTCGCTCAACGTCTTCAATCCTGGTGAAATAGCATCGACCGCAGGCACGAGCGGCGTGGTGTATGGCGTAAACGGGCAGGTGGCCTACGACCCCAAGAGCCGGGTCAACACCTTTGCGCACGTCAACCATACGGCCGGGCAGACCCGCTTGGGCGTCCTCCTCTGCATCAATGGCACGGGCATCCTGAACTCATGGATACGCCGTACGGTGGCACCCGAAGACATTTCATACAATGACATGAACACTATGGCCGCCGAAGTACCTATAGGCAGCGCAGGCGTCAGCATCCTGCCCTTCGGCAACGGGGCGGAACGCATGCTGGAGAACCGCGAGGTAGGCTGCTCCGTGCATGGGGTGAACTTCAACCTGCATGGCAAGGCGCACCTCATCCGTGCCGCGCAAGAGGGCATCGTCTTCTCCTTCAAGTACGGCATCGAGGTGATGGAGCAGATGGGCATGTCAGTGACGAAGATTCACGCCGGACACGCCAACATGTTCCTCAGCCCCATCTTCCGCCAGACCTTGGCCGGAGTGACGGGCGCCACTATCGAGCTTTACGACACCGACGGCTCGGTGGGCGCCGCCAAGGGGGCAGGCATGGGTGCAGGCATCTACCGCGACAATAACGAGGCCTTCGCCACACTCGAAAAGCTGGAGGTGATAGAGCCGGACACTGCCAACCACCAGGCCTACGCCGACGCTTACGCCCGGTGGAAGCAATGCCTGGAGGGATGAAAAATGCCTCATGCATGGGGTACTATGTACGGTCATACATAGGGTGCCATGTACGGTAATACATGGGGTACTATGTACGGTCATACATAGGGTGCCATGTATGATAATACATAGGGTGCCATGTATGGTAATACATACAGTGAAATGATATCATTTAAACACCAATATTAACCAGTGCCCACACAAGGGCACCTAAAACATTCAACAATTATGGCAACAAAAGAGTATTTCCCCGAGATTGGGAAGATTAAGTTCGAAGGAAAAGAGAGTAAGAACCCATTGGCATACCGTTACTATGATGCCGAGAAAGTAATCATGGGCAAGAAGATGAAAGACTGGCTGAAGTTCTCCATGGCCTGGTGGCACACGTTGTGCGCCGAGGGTGGCGACCAGTTTGGCGGCGGCACCAAGAAGTTCCCCTGGAACGACAGTGCCGACCCTGTAGAGGCAGCCAAGCACAAGGCAGACGCCGGATTTGAAATCATGCAGAAGCTGGGCATCGAGTACTACTGCTTCCACGACGTAGACCTCTGCACCGAGGCCGACACCATCGAGCAGTACGAGGCCAACCTGAAGGAAATCGTTGCTTACCTGAAGAAGAAACAAGAGGAGACGGGCATCAAGAACCTGTGGGGCACGGCCAACGTCTTCGGTCACGCCCGCTACATGAACGGCGCCGCCACGAACCCCGACTTCGACGTCGTGGCCCGCGCTGCCGTGCAGATTAAGAACGCCATCGATGCCACCATCGAGCTGGGCGGCACGAACTACGTCTTCTGGGGCGGACGCGAGGGCTACATGAGCCTGCTGAACACCGACCAGAAGCGCGAGAAGGAGCACCTGGCCACCATGTTGCGCATAGCCCGCGACTATGCCCGTGCCAAAGGCTTCACCGGCACCTTCCTCATAGAGCCCAAACCCATGGAGCCCACCAAGCACCAGTATGACGTGGACACGGAGACGGTCATCGGCTTCCTCAAGGCACACGGGCTGGACAAGGACTTCAAGGTGAACATCGAGGTGAACCACGCCACCCTGGCCGGACATACCTTTGAGCACGAGTTGGCCGTAGCCGTGGACAACGGCATGCTGGGCAGCATCGACGCTAACCGGGGCGATTACCAGAATGGTTGGGACACGGACCAGTTCCCCATCGACAACTACGAGCTGACGCAGGCCATGATGCAGATTATCCGCAACGGTGGCTTTGGCAACGGCGGTACGAACTTCGATGCCAAGACACGCCGCAACTCTACCGACCTGGAAGACATCTTCATCGCCCACATTGCCGGCATGGATGCCATGGCACGTGCCCTGGAGAGCGCAGCCAAGTTGCTCGAAGAGTCTCCCTACAAGCAGATGCTGAAAGACCGCTACGCTTCCTTCGACAGCGGCAAGGGCAAAGACTTCGAGGACGGCAAGCTGACGCTGGAAGACGTTGTAGCCTATGCCAAGACTGTGGGCGAACCGAAGCAGACCAGCGGCAAGCAGGAGTTGTATGAGGCTATCGTGAATATGTATTGCTAATAGAAGAAGTAGTCAGTAGATAGTAGACTGTAGATAGTAGGAGAGGGCAGTGCCTCCTGCTACTGACTACAGACTGCTAACTACTGGCTACTAAATAAAGAATGAATCATGGAAAATACAGATAAAGGCAGTAAGGTGTACCTGTTCTCCATCGTATTGGTGGCTGTCATTGGCGGACTTCTGTTCGGCTACGACACGGCTGTCATATCGGGAGCGGAGAAGGGGCTGCAAGCTTTCTTCATGGGGGCAAGCGACTTTGTGTATACCGACACGATACACGGCATCACTTCGTCCAGTGCCCTGATAGGGTGCATCATAGGCAGCGCGCTGTCGGGCTTCTTCGCCACGAGGCTGGGGCGCAAGAAGTCGCTCTTTCTGGCAGGCATCTTGTTCATGATAGCCGCGCTGGGGACATACCATCCCGAATTTCTATTCTTTAAAGCAGGCGAACCTACTTTCGGGCTGCTCGTTGCCTTCAATATATACCGCATCATTGGTGGCGTAGGGGTCGGACTGGCATCGGCCATCTGTCCCATGTACATAGCCGAGGTTGCCCCGAGCAACATTCGCGGCACACTGGTGTCATGGAACCAGTTTGCCATCATCTCCGGCCAGTTGATAGTGTATATTGTTAATTTCCTCATCTTGGGTGACAACGTGAATCCCGTGATTAAGGCGGTGGAGGGCGTAAACCAGATTCTGAACCCCGATGCCGCTGCTTGGACCATCGAGACGGGCTGGAGGCTGATGTTCCTCAGTGCGGTGGTGCCTTCGGTCATCTTCTCCGTGCTGGTGATGCTTGTGCCCGAAACTCCCCGCTACCTGGCTATGAATGGGCAGGACGCGAAGGCACTGCACGTGCTGACACGCATTAATGGCGCGGCATCTGCCCGAAGCATTTTGGCCGACATTAAAGCCACGGCGGAGGAGAAAACCGAACGCCTCTTTACCTATGGCTGGCTTGTCATCTTCGTGGGCATCATGCTTAGCGTGTTCCAGCAGGCCGTCGGCATCAATGCCGTGCTTTACTTCGCACCGCGCATATTTGAATCGATGGGCATGGGCGACCCTATGGTGCAGACCGTCTTCATGGGCATCGTCAACCTGCTCTTCACCCTGCTGGCTGTGCTTACGGTGGAGAAACTGGGCCGCAGGCCATTGCTCATCTGCGGTTCTATCGGCATGGCGGTAGGTGCTTTCGGCGTAGCTGTCAGCAATGCCGTTGCGGGCATGCCCGCCTTGGTACCGGTGGTAAGCATCATGGTGTACAGTGCCTCGTTCATGTTCAGCTGGGGACCCATCTGCTGGGTGTTGATAGCCGAGATTTTCCCGAATACCATCCGTGGGGCTGCTGTGGCCGTGGCCGTGGCTTTCCAATGGATATTCAACTTCATCGTCTCGTCCACCTTCCTGCCCATGTACAACATGAGTGTGGGCGACATGGGCGATAACTTCGGCCACATGTTTGCCTACGGACTGTATGGCGTCATCTGCATCATTGCTGCCCTGTTCGTATGGAAGCTCGTGCCTGAAACCAAGGGTAAGACGCTGGAGGATATGACCAACCTTTGGAAGAACCGTAAGTAAAAACGGCCTCCAGAGTTTTCCGGAGTATATCTTCTTTTATAGATTGCAAGAGGGCGTGTCAAGGTTATTATTCTTGATACGCCCTCTTCGTCTTTACTTTACCTTTACTTTATCCGCACTAAAGCGTTGCTTTATCCCTACTAAAGTGTTACTTTATCCGTAGTAAAGCAACGCTTTATAGGCTTTAAAGTAATACTTTATTTTTGATAAAGAAAAAATAAAGTACTATATTATTATAAGACAAATGCTTAGCATCCCATATGCGAATATGGAAAGCTAAGCAATCCTTATATATGACAGGAAAAATAATTGCCTGCTTACTTTGGCGCTTTTTTATACAAAAAGAAGGCAATGAAGGCGTATAGGATGTTGGGAATCCAGATGGCTATCATGGGTGGCATGTTGCCATTGACAGCAAAGGTAGAGGCCACCGTCTGGAACATGATGTACGAGAAGCTCAGTGCCAACCCTATGCCCAAGTGTAGCCCCATGCCGCCCTTGCTCTTGCGCGAGGAGAGCGACACGCCTATCAGCGTCAGTATGAACGAGGCAAACGAGGTGGCGATGCGCTTATGGTACTCCAGCTCGAACTCCTTGACGTTGCCAAATCCGCGCTGCTTCTGCCGCTGTATGTACTCGCGCAGCTCGGGGCTGGTCATCATCTCCTGCTGGTGCTTCATGATGATGAAGTCGGCCGGTTCCATCTGCAGGATGGTGTCCATGCGCGAGCCTTTGGAAATGCGTTCCTCCATGCCCTCCATCTCGCGAATCATGTAGTCGCGCAGAATCCACTTGTGCACCGACGCCGTATCGTACACTATGGAGCGGGCCGTGAGGTGCGCCACCAGCTGCTTGCCCTTGAACTTGTCCAGCGAGAAGCGGTAGCCCGTCTTGCTGTAATCCTCAAAGCGGTCGATGTAGGCAATGACGCCCGAGTCAATCTCAAGTTGTATATTCTTGGCCGTATTCGTCTTGCGCGGCTTGTAGTACTTGTCCTCAAAGTCGATGCGCGTCACGCTGCCCTTGGGGATGATGAACGCCCCCAGCCAGAAAGTGGCCACCGCAATGATGGCCGCCGACACCATGTAGGGCCGCAGCATGCGCTTGAAGCTCATGCCCGAAGAGAACATGGCAATGATTTCCGAGTTCTCGGCCAGCTTTGAGGTGAAGAAGATGACGGCGATGAACACGAACAGCGGGCTGAACAAGTTGGCAAAGTAGGGGATGAAGTTCAGGTAGTAGTCGAAGATAATGGCATCCCACGGCGCGTTGTGGGACATGAACTTGTCTTGCCTCTCGTTGAAGTCGAACACCACGGCGATGGATATAATCAAGGCGATGGCAAATACATACGTGCCCAGGAACTTCTTGATGATGTACCAGTCCAGCGTCTTCAGGTAGCGCGAGGTGGGCATCTTGAAGTTTTTTATTGCGTGTACTATGTCCCCGAATAACTTTCTCATAACCTTGTCGATACCCGTTTTACCATTATAGATTTCCAGGAAGAAAAGTCGCCTGCAATGATGTGCTTGCGGGCTTCGGTCACTAACCACAGGTAGAAAGCCAGGTTGTGGATAGAGGCAATCTGCATGGCCAGCAGCTCTTGTGCATGGAACAAGTGTCGTAAGTATGCTTTGCTGTAGAGCGTGTCTACATACGAGGCCCCATCGGCTTCAATGGGCGAGAAGTCCGTCTCCCACTTCTTGTTTCTCATATTTATGATACCGTCTTTGGTAAACAACATGCCGTTACGTCCGTTTCGTGTTGGCATCACGCAGTCAAACATGTCTACACCCCGCTCTATGCCTTCCAGAATATTGACCGGCGTACCTACTCCCATCAGGTAACGAGGCTTGTCTTTAGGTAAGATGCCGTTTACCAACTCAATCATCTCATACATCTTCTCCACAGGCTCGCCCACCGCCAGTCCTCCTATGGCATTGCCATCGGCCTCCTTCGAAGCCACGTACTCGGCCGCTTGCGTCCGGAGGTCACGATACACGCACCCTTGCACAATGGGGAAGAGCGACTGGCGATACCCATACTTAGGCTCTGTTTCGTTGAAGCGTTTCAGGCAGCGGTCCAGCCAGCGTTGGGTCAACCCAAGCGACTTTTTGGCGTATTCATAATCTGAGTCTCCCGGCGGACATTCATCAAACGCCATCATGATGTCCGCTCCGATGGTGCGTTCAATGTCCATCACCTTCTCCGGGGTAAAGATGTGCTTGCTGCCGTCGATGTGCGAGCGGAACTCGGCACCTTCTTCCCGGAGTTTGCGTATGCCCGCCAGCGAGAACACCTGAAACCCGCCGCTATCGGTCAGCATCGGCCGGTCGAAGCCGTTGAACTTGTGCAGCCCCCCGGCCTTTTCTATCACGTCCAGTCCCGGACGCAAATACAGGTGATATGTGTTTCCCAAAATGATTTGCGCCCTAATGTCTTCTTTCAGTTCAGACAGATGAACTCCCTTTACCGTACCTACTGTACCTACCGGCATGAAGATAGGGGTCATTATTTGCCCATGGTCGGTTGTAATCAATCCTGCACGGGCATTGCTTTTGCTATCTGTATATTGTAATTCAAATGTCATTCTTGTCCTTTTTTATCTTGGCAGACAAGTCTATGGCATCGGCCACCTTTTCATCGGTCAGTGCGATGGCAAAAACTTCTTTTACATCTTTTACATAATGGAATGTAAGCCCTTTTAGGTAAATATCTTGTATTTCCTCTATATTTTTTCGGTTTTCTTCGCTCAAGATAATTTCCTTGATGCCGGCTCGTTTGGCTGCAAGAATTTTTTCTTTAATTCCACCCACGGGTAATACTCTTCCTCGTAAGGTGATTTCTCCCGTCATGGCAAGGTTCGCTTTCACCTTTCGTTGAGTCAATGCCGAAGCCAATGAAGTAGCCATGGTGATGCCAGCCGATGGTCCGTCTTTGGGGATAGCTCCTTCGGGCACATGGATGTGTATATTCCAGTTGTCGAAAATGTCTTCATCTACATTCAGCAAAGAAGCATGCGCTTTAATGTATTCCAATGCCAGCATGGCCGATTCTTTCATGACATCTCCTAAATTGCCGGTTAACGTCAATTTTCCACCTTTACCCCGGCTCAAGCTGGTTTCTACGAACAGAATCTCGCCTCCCACGGCCGTCCATGCCAGTCCGGTAACCACACCGGCATATTCATTGCCCTGATACTTGTCTCGTGTATATTCGGGTACTCCCAAGAAATCGTACAAGTCAGCGGGCTTTATTTCCGTTTTGGTAAAATATCCGTCGGTGGCATATTGGCGAGCCGATTTGCGGAGTATTTTCCCTATTTTTTTCTCCAATTCACGCACGCCACTTTCACGTGTATACGATTCAATGATAGCTTCAAGCGTACTTTTAGGCAACTTGATGCCGTGCTTTTTTATTCCATTTGCTTCCAGTTCTTTAGGAACCAAATGCCGACGGGCAATCTCTATTTTTTCCTCCGTAATATATCCGCTCACTTCTATCAACTCCATGCGGTCCAACAATGGGGCAGGAATGGTATTGAGATTATTGGCGGTAGCTATGAACATTACTTTCGACAAGTCATAGTCCACATCAAGATAATTATCGTGGAAGGTGCTGTTTTGTTCAGGGTCAAGCACTTCCAGCAAAGCCGATGCAGGGTCTCCCTGATGGTCGGAGCCTATCTTATCTATTTCATCTAAAATGAATACGGGATTTGACGAGCCAGCTTTTATCAATCCTTTGATAATTCGTCCGGGCATAGCTCCTATATAAGTTTTCCGATGCCCTCTTATTTCGGCTTCATCGCGCACGCCACCCAACGACATGCGGATGTACTTCCGCTTTAAAGCTGCAGCAATGGAACGTCCTAATGAGGTTTTTCCCACACCCGGAGGACCATATAGACAAATGATGGGTGACTTCATGTCCCCTTTCAGCTTCAACACTGCCAAATGCTCAAGAATACGTTCTTTTACCTTTTCCAGCCCGTAATGGTCTTTGTTCAACACCTTCTCTGCATTGGTTATATTGAGATTGTCCGTGGTATAGGTTCCCCATGGCAGATTCAACATGGTTTGCAGATAATTCAATTGTACGCTGTAATCGGGCGATTGGGGGTGTGTGCGCTCCAGCTTGTCCACTTCTTTAAGAAAGACGTTTTTTACATCGTCGTTCCATTTCGTGGTCTCAGCTTTTTGGCGCATCTCTTGTATCTCTTGTTCTTGTACGCTTCCTCCCAACTCGTCCTGGATGGTTTTGATTTGTTGTTGCAGGAAGTATTCACGTTGTTGTTGGTCAATGTCTTCCCTTGCACGCATCTGGATGGAAGCCTTTATGTCGGCCAATTGCACCTCCCTGTTCAATATTTCCAGAAGCCTGTAAGCACGGTTGCGCAAAGCATCTATGCTTAATAATTCCATCTTTTCATCTTTCTTCAGTGGGAGATTGGTACAGATGAAATTTATGAGAAACATGGAGTTTGTTATGTTCTTTACCGCAAAAGCAGAATCCTGCGGGAACATTTCGGATGACTTGATGTAACGCACCGTAAGGTCTTTACATGCTTCTACCAGAGCTTGAAATTCTTTATCAGTCCTTTCGGGTATTTTGTCCTTTAAAGGAGATATACGTCCCTTCAAGAAAGGGGAGGTTTCTGTTATCTCCGTCAGCTCCATACGCCTGGAACCTTGAAGAATAACTGTTGTAGTATGGTCGGGCATTTCCAGTATGCGGACAATCTTGGCTATAGTGCCAATAGTATGCAAGTCGTCCAACACAGGTTCTTCTGTTTCTGCTATTTTCTGGCATACCACACCAAGGTATGATTTTTTCTTTTCCGCTTCGCGGACCAACTTCAAGGAGGAACGCCTTCCTATGTTGACAGGCATAAACACGCCCGGGAAAAGCACCATATTCCTTAACGGCAATATGGGTATAATGTCATCTACTTCGATGTCCATCAGTTGCTCTTCATTTCCCTCAAAATCAGCAATTACCGAAAATCCATTTCCGCCTCTTTCTTCATCGTCCAGGTAATATTTTTCCTTCATCATCTTATGTTTTAGTTTATGTCAGGTTGAGCGACGCCGTAAAGCGCGTGCAAATTTAATCTATTTCTCTGAATCAGGCCATTCTTTTCCGATTAAAAAGACAAAAACAATACCAAAATACATGGCAACGCATTCATCATTCGGAGTTTTAATTATTTTTGTGCCCTGTTAATGAACGAATCAAATGTCCAATTCTTATTTTTCGTTAAAACAGTTTACTATTTGGCAAGACAAGTGTGCCATGAAGGTGGGTACCGATGGGGTGCTGCTTGGGGCATGGGTATCGATAGAAGGGGCGAGGCGCATCTTGGATGTGGGTACTGGCACGGGCCTGATAGCTTTGCAATTGGCTCAAAGATGTCCGGAGGCCTGCATCACGGCTATTGAGATTGACAGAGAGGCTGCTCTTCAAGCAAAGGAAAATGTACTCCGTTCCCCTTGGCCGGACAGGGTAGCAGTGGAATGCTGTGATTTCACAGATTTTACTTCTACGAAAAAATTTGATCTCATTGTGTCCAATCCGCCATATTTTGTAGACGCCTTGCGGTGCCCCGATGCGCAACGCAATTTGGCACGCCACTCCGACGGATTGAACTATGAAGTGTTGTTCGGCCACTCTGCGCCTTTATTGAATAAGGATGGGCAGATATCAGTAATAATTCCGTATGAAGCTGAAAAGTTGGTGGCAGACGCGGCATGGAAAAACGGATTTTCCCCCATACGCCACACGGACGTTTACACCAAACCCGGCAAACCCTGCCGGAGGCAGCTCCTTTCTTTTGCAATGGGCACGCCAAAGTTCGGGCGAGACTCGCTCTATATTGAAGATGAAAACGGCCATTATACTCCCGAATATGTCGCTTTAACGAAAGATTTTTACATAAAGCTATGATATGCCGGCCCCGCACCTTCTTCGTACCCCATTCGTACCTCATTCGGTATTGCTTCGCTCACAGTCCGGCTCTATGGAACCGAAGATGGAGCGTAGAAAATATGGACATGAAATGACAGATGCCTTTGGAAGCCGGCAGTAGGGTAGGGCAAGGAAACTGTTACTATTTCTTGTTTTTGCCGGCAAATATTTTCGTATATCGCAAAAAAGCCGTACCTTAGCGTGGTTTTTGAGAAACGTTATATCTTTAAATTTAATCATTGATATTAAATGCTTGAACAAGACAGAATTATAAAAGTCAACATCGAGGAGGAGATGAAGTCATCGTACATCGATTACTCCATGTCGGTCATCGTGTCGCGTGCCCTTCCTGATGTAAGAGATGGATTCAAGCCGGTGCATCGCCGCATACTTTTCGGCATGATGGGGCTTGGAAACACCTCGGACAAACCTTATAAAAAATCGGCAAGAGTAGTAGGAGACGTGTTGGGTAAATATCACCCGCATGGCGATTCATCGGTGTATGGCGCCTTGGTGCGTATGGCTCAAACTTGGGCCATGAGGTATACATTGGTGGACGGACAAGGTAACTTCGGTTCGGTGGACGGTGACAATGCTGCCGCCATGCGATACACCGAGTGCCGCTTGCGTAAAATAGGCGAAGACATGATGCAGGACATCGACAAGGAAACGGTGGACATGGATCGCAACTTCGACAACACTCTTGACGAGCCTACAGTACTTCCTACCCGCATCCCCAACCTGTTGGTGAACGGTGCTTCGGGCATTGCCGTAGGTATGGCAACCAATATGCCTACACACAACCTGGCAGAAGTGGTGGATGCCTGCGTGGCCTATGTGGACAACAACGACATCAGCATAGAGGAACTGATGGAATACGTGAAAGCGCCCGATTTCCCCACGGGAGGATATATTTATGGTATGAGCGGCGTGCGCGAAGCCTACTTGACGGGACGTGGCCGCGTGGTGATGCGTGCCAAGGCCGAAATTGAGACGGGAGACTCGCACGACAAAATCATCGTAACCGAGATTCCCTACGGCGTAAACAAGTCGGAGCTGGTGAAAGACATTGCCAACCTGGCCAATGAAAAGAAGATAGAAGGCATCACCAATGCCAACGACGAGACAGACCGTGACGGTATGCGCATCGTCATCGACGTGAAGCGCGATGCCAATGCAAACGTCATACTGAACAAGCTGTACAAAATGACGCAGCTGCAGACGGCGTTCAGCGTAAACAACGTTGCACTGGTGCATGGGCGCCCGCGCCTGCTCAACTTGAAGGACTTGATAAAATACTTCATTGAGCACCGCCACGAGGTAGTAATCCGCCGTACACAATATGACTTGCGCAAGGCCAAAGAGCGTGCGCACATATTGGAGGGCTTGATTATTGCTTCGGACAATATAGACGAAGTAATCCGCATCATACGTGCAGCACAGACGCCCAACGATGCCATCAGCGGACTGATGGAGCGCTTCGGGCTGACTGAGATTCAAGCCCGCGCTATTGTGGAAATGCGCTTGCGCCAGCTGACGGGACTAATGCAAGACCAGTTGCACGCCGAATACGAGGAAATCAAGAAACAGATAGCCTACTTTGAAGAAATTTTGTCGAATGATGAACTGTGCCGTAAAATCATCAAAGACGAGTTGCTCGAAGTAAAAGATAAATATGGTGACGCACGTCGCTCGGAAATCATTTATTCTTCCGAAGAATTCAATCCGGAAGACTTTTATGCCGACGATGAAATGATTATCACCATTTCACACTTAGGCTACATCAAGCGTACGCCCCTCAGCGAGTTTCATGCGCAAAATAGGGGAGGAGTAGGCTCCAAAGGCTCGGATACGCGCAACGAAGACTTCGTAGAGCACATATACCCCGCCACGATGCACAACACCATGTTGTTCTTTACCCAGAAAGGCAAGTGCTACTGGCTCAAGGTATACGAGATACCGGAAGGCTCAAAGAACTCCAAAGGGCGTGCCATACAGAACCTGCTGAACATAGAGGCAGATGATGCCGTTACAGCCTATCTGCGTGTGAAGAACTTGAATGACACCGACTTTATCAATAGCCATTACGTCTTTTTCTGCACGCGCCAGGGTGTGATTAAGAAAACCTTGCTGGAACAATATTCGCGCCCGCGCCAGAACGGAGTCATCGCCATCACCATTCGTGAAGACGACCGTGTGATAGCCGTACGCATGACCAATGGCGACAACGAGATTATCTTGGCTAACCGCAATGGACGCGCCATACGCTTCCACGAAAGTGCAGTGCGCGTCATGGGGCGTACCGCTACAGGTGTGCGTGGTATGACGCTCGATGAAGACGGACAGGATGAAGTGGTGGGCATGGTTTGCATCAAAGACCCGGAAACGGAGACCATCATGGTGGTATCGGAACAAGGGTATGGCAAACGCTCCGACTTGGAAGATTACCGCAAGACCAATCGCGGAGGCAAAGGCGTGAAAACCATCAATATTACTGAAAAGACCGGTAAACTGGTGGCAATCAAGTCGGTGACGGACGATAATGACCTGATGATCATTAATAAATCCGGCATCACCATTCGCCTGAAAGTAGCCGATGTCCGCATCATGGGGCGTGCTACCCAGGGAGTCCGCCTGATTAACTTGGAGAAGCGGAATGACGAAATTGCTTCAGTATGCAAGGTAACCTCTGAAAATGAAGACGACATTCCTGCTCAAGCAGAAGGAGAAGATACCTCTACTGATGACATGGAAGCAATGAATCAGACAGAAAACGATAAAGAATAGACACGTAATATTAATTTAAACTTTTCACAATCATGAAAAAAGTATTATTTTCATTGGCTTTATTGTTTGCCGCATGCGCTGTTTCCTTTGCGCAGGAAAAGACAGTAAAAGAAGCCAAAAAAATTGCCAATGGCACAAATCCTGATTTTGCCAAGGCTGAGGAACTGATTAATCAAGCTTTGGTCAATCCCGAAACAAAAGACCAGGCTGAAACATGGAATGTGGCTGGCTTTATTCAAAAAAGAAGAAGCGAAAAGGAAATGGAGAACGCCTATTTGAGAAAACCGTATGACACTATCCAAGTGTACAATAGTGCTTTAAAGATGTGCGAGTATTTCTTTAAATGTGATGAATTGGCGCAAATCCCCAATGAAAAAGGTAAAATTAAAAACAAATACCGTAAATCAAATTCTGCTGCTATTTTGGCTGAGCGTGGAAACTTGATTAATGGTGGTATTGAATTCTTTAATAAAGAGAACAATAAAGAGGCATTGGCTTGCTTTGGAACTTATGTAGACATAGCTATGCATCCTATGTTTGAAAAGGAAAATCTGTTACAAACAGATACCATTTTGCCTCAAATAGCATATTATGCAAGTTTGGCAGCAGCAAAAATGGAAGATTATTCCAGCGTATTGAAGTATGCTCCTTATGCTAAAGAAGATAAGGAGGTAGGAAAATACGCTATGGAATTCATTTCAACAGCTCTCAAGGCAGAAGGCGACACTGCCAAATGGATTGCGTCTCTCCAAGAAGGTATTCAAAAATATCCTGACCATCAATTCTTCTTCGGTCACTTGATTGATTATTATAGCAATAATAACAAGTATGATGAAGCTATGCAATTTGCAGATGATATGTTGGCCAAAGATCCCAATAATACTTTCTATCTGTATGTAAAAGGCTATCTGTACCACAACATGGGTGATTATGAAAATGCCCTCAAGTATTATAATGAAGCAATAGCAAAAGACCCGACTTACGCTGAAGCATACTCTAACATAGGCTTGATTTATTGCCTCCAAGCACAGGATTTTTCTGAGAAAGCGACTTCTGACGTAAACGATCCTAAATATCAAGAAGACCAAGCTACTTTGAAAAGTTTCTATGAAAAGGCCAAACCATATTACGAAAAAGCCAGAGAACTGAAACCTGATCAAAAAGATTTATGGGGTAACGGTTTGTATCGTGTATACTACAACTTGCAAATGGGGCCTGAATTCGAAGAAATATCCAATGTTATGGGTCTATAAATTACCTTATAAGAGATTTGTGCATTAAAATATTACGCATTACAAAAGCGGCAGGTATAAATTACCTAGCCGCTTTTATTTTATTGTTTCATATCCAAACCTCTGTATGAATGAGTACGTGAGTTCGGGATAATAAAGTTCTAAAAAAAATAGGTAATCACAAGTATTTTTCGTAACTTTATATCTGACAAA
>CALUJC010000027.1 GCA_944320865.1 uncultured Bacteroides sp.
GACGGGCACAGACGGGGTCCTTTCTTTTTGGCATCTTTTTCTTTCGGACAAGCGAAAGAAAAAGTGCATATAAATTCTCATTTACGCCCCCCGCCACTCCGTCAATTCGCGGGGCAACTGGGGCATGGCTCCGTTCTGCGTGCACACGTAGGCCGAGGTGAGCACGGCCAGGCGATGGGCATCGTCTACAGGCATGCCGCGCAGCAGGGCCGAGACGAAGGCGGCGGTAAACGAGTCGCCTGCGCCCACCGTGTCGGCCACCTCCACCCGGGGAGTCTCCTGGAACGATACGCGACCGGGGCAGAATACGTAGCTGCCGTTCACCCCGCATGTCAGGATGAGCATCTTCAGGTTGTACTTGCCCAGCAGAATCCAGCACTTGTCCTGCAGGTCGATGCCGGGGTAGCCGAACATGCGGCTCACGGTGACCAGCTCCTCGTCGTTAATCTTCAGCACGTTGCATCGCTCCATGGACTGGCACAGCACCTCCTTGGTGTAGGAGTTCTGCCGCAGGTTGATGTCGAATATCTTCAACTGGCCTTCGCCGTCGGGCATGGTGTCGAGGAAACGGTTGATGGTGGCGCGCGACACTACGCAGCGTTGCGCCAGTGAGCCGAAGCACACGGCGCGCGTGTGGCGGGCCAGCTCGTCGAGCGCGCGGGTGTAGGGGATGTTGTCCCACGCCACGCCCTCCTTTATCTCGTAACGAGGCACGCCCTCGGCGTCCAGCGTCACCTGCACCGTGCCCGTGGGGTAGGGCACCGTCTCTACCAGGTGTTCCAGCTTCTTCTCGCGGAAGTTGTCCAATATCTCTGCTCCCAGTTTGTCATCGCCCACGGCGCTCACCACGCAGCTGGGCAGGCCGAATTGCGACACATGGTAGGCAAAGTTGGCGGGAGCCCCGCCCAGTTTCTTTCCTTCGGGCAGCACGTCCCACAGTGCTTCGCCCATTCCTATTACGATAGATTGATTCATGATATTGATGTTTTTAAGTTTACAGATTCTGATTGATTCTAATAGCGGCTTATGCGCGCTTCCTCCCTAAGGCAAAGCACAAGAGGTAGACCACTCCGGCAGTCATGACGGCCACCGCGCCGTTTTGCCCTACGGCATCGGCCGCAAAGCCCATGAGCAGGGGGAACACCGTGCCGCCAAACAGGCCCATAATCATCAGCCCCGACACCTCGTTCTTCTGCTGGGGCACGGCCTGCAGTGCTTGGGCGAAGATTATGGAGAAGACGTTGCTGTTGCCGTAGCCTATCAGCGCGATAGCGGTGTAGATGACGGCGCGGCTGTCCGACAGCAGCAGTCCGGCCATGGCTGCCAGCATGAGGACGACACTGAGCGTGAGGAACCGCCGGGCGCTGGCCCGCTGCAGGATGAAGGCGCCCGAGAGGCATCCAGCGGTGCGGAAGATGAAGTACAGGCTGGTGGCCCACGACGACTCGTCGAGCGTCATGCCCAGCTTCTCCATCAGCAGCTTGGGGGCGGTGGTGTTGGTGCCCACGTCGATGCCCACGTGGCACATGATGCCCACGAAGCACAGCAGGATGAACGGCCGCCCCAGCAGGCGCAGGCACTGGGCAAAGCCCGAGGCACGGTCTTGCGCCTCCTCCTCGATGGGCGTGGCGCTCAGCCACAGAATGGCCACGACGGCTATCGTCATGTAGACGGGGAACAGCACGCGCCACTCCAGCCCGAATTGGGGAATGGCGTGCGTGGCTCCCCACATGGCGATGTAGGGCGCTAGGAACGAGGCGATGGCCTTGACAAACTGCCCGAAGGTGAGCGAGCTGGCCAGCCGGTCGCCGCTGACGATGGTGGAGAGCAGGGGATTGAGCGACGTCTGCATCAGCGCGTTGCCTATGCCCAGCAGGGAGAACGAACAGAGCATCAGCCCGTAGCTGTCGCCAAAGACGGGCAGCAGCAGCGACAAGGCCGTTACCACGAGGCTGAGCAGCACCGTGCGCTTGCGGCCTATGCGATTCATCAACAGCCCCGTGGGCACGCTGAACAGTAGGAACCAGAAGAACACGAGCGAGGGGAAGAGGTTGGCCTGCGTGTCGGTCAGGCCCAGGTCGTCTTTCACGTAGTTGGACGCGATGCCCACCAGGTCCACGAAGCCCATGGCGAAGAAGCACAGCATGACGGGCAGCAGGCGGGCGAGTTTCATTTGGTTGGAATTGGTCATGGTGTTATCGGTTTGTTTTAGTCGGAGTAAGCAGTTGGGGTTATTGGGCGGTCAGCTTTACCACTCGGCTCTGCATATTGCCGAAGGTGAAGGCTTCCAGCCCCACTTTCATCAGGTAGTCGCCCGACAGAGTTTGCCCGTGAGCCTTCAAGGTGGACGACGTGCCGGGCATCAGGTTGATTTCTTCCACGCGATACAGCTTATCGGGGTCGAGCCCTTGCAGCTTGACAGGAAGCAGCTTCTCCTGGTAGCGGGGATGGATGTCGTAGGCAAAGAGCACGGCCATGCTTCGGTCGGCACTGACGTAGTTCACGGCCATGTGGTTGCCATTGTAGGGCGATGCAAGGCGGTATTGCGTGCCGTCCATGATGGCGGGTTGTAGCTGTTTCCAGTTGGTCACGGCCTGGCGGCAGAATTCCAGTTCTTCGGCGCTCAGCTCTTGCAGGCCGATGTCGAAGCCCAGTTTGCACATGGAGGCCACGTCGGTGCGGAACTTCACAGAGGCTGCCCGGTTCCAGCTTGTCACGTGGGCGCACATGGCCTTGGCCGGGAAGAAGTGCGAGAAGCCCCATTGTATGTACAGACGCTCCACCGGGTCGGTGTTGTCGCTGCACCAGAATTCGGTAAAGTACTTCAGCGCTTCGTAGTCGCAGCGTGCTCCGCCGCCCGAGCACAGCATCATGGGCAGGTGCGGATACTTGGCCTGTAGGCGTTGCAGCACGCGGTAGATGCCGCGCACATGGTCGATGTAGAGCTGTTCCTGCCGCTCCTTGAGGTAGGGCGAGTAGATGTTGGTGATGGGGCTGTTACAGTCCCACTTGAAGTAGGCGATGCCGGGATTCTCGGTCAGCAGCCGGTCTACCACGCTGTACACGTAGTCTTGTACGTCGGGGTTGCTCAAGTCCAGCACCAGCTGGTTACGGTAGTAGTACGTCTCTCGGTTAGGGTAGTGTATGGCCCATTCGGGGTGCTGCTCAAAGAGCTCGCTCTTGGGGTTTACCATCTCCGGCTCTATCCACAGGCCAAATTTCACGCCGGCTTCCCGGGCTGCGTCGGTCAGGGCCGTGATGCCGCCGGGCAGCTTGGCATGGTTTACTTCCCAGTCGCCCAGTCCGGCACGGTCGTTTTGGCGCGGATACTTGTTGGCAAACCACCCGTCGTCCAGCAGAAACATGTCCACGCCCAGGTCTTTGGCCTCTTTCATCAGTCCGGCCAGCAGGTCTTGGTTGAAGTTGAAACCGGTGTTTTCCCAGTTGTTCAGCAGGGTGAGGCGTGGTTCCCGGCCGTCCTTCAGCTGATAGCGTCGTGCCCAGGCCTGCAGGTTGCGGCTGCCTTGTCCGGCACCTTGCCGGCTCAAGGTGAAGATGAATTCAGGGGTAGCGAAGGTCTCACCTCGCTTCAGCTCGTAGCGGGAGGCATAGGGATTGATGGCGGGAATGACACGCAGGTTGCCCACGTTGTCCACTTCGAAGGTGAAGCGGAAGTTTCCCGTCCAGCCCAATGTGCCCATCAGTACCTGGCCTTGCTGCTCATCGGCCGGTTGGTCGATGCTCAGCAGGAAGAAGGGCTGCATGTGCATGGCGGCGCGACTGCCCAGCTTGGTGTCGAGCACTTTCTTGCCGGGGCGCAGGGGCTGCGTGCTCATTTGGGCTTCTTTGGCCCAGTCGCTGCTGAACTCCGTCAAGTAGTAACTTCCTGCGCTGAAGTAGAGCATGGTAGAGGCATAGGCAGAAAGGTACACGGGCTGCTTCTCGTCGTGGCTTATCTCGCTCCAGGTCTTGATGACATCTTCTTCGGTATAGGCCACGTAGTGCAGGGTCACCTCCAGCGGATAGCGGTTGTCGCGCAGCACAATGTCGGTTTGCGTGCCTCCGTCTACCGGCTTGCTGTGGTGCGACACGTAGTATAGGTAGGTGGAGGGATTGCCGTCAGCATGCGTCACGGCCAGAGCCGGTTCAAAAAAGTCTTCGTTGCCCGAGCCGCTGTACACTTCCCAGCCGCGGGGTACGACACTGCCGTCCGAGGCCGGGTGCACCTGCCAGTCTAAATGGTTCAGGTCGGTGTCATGGCGTAGCCTTTCGCCGAGGTAGACCTGGTACAAGCGCCCGTTGTCGGGCACTTGCAGAATCAGGTCGGTATGATTGGTTGCTATGCGGATGTTCTTCCGTTCGCCCGTCTGCGCAGACAAGGCGCATGATAAACTTAGCAGCATGGTAAAGAGAATAAGATGTTTCATGGTGAAATGCTGTTTTAGGGTATGAATACTAATAGCCGTTCGAACTTATAAGCCCAGGCTGTGTATGGTCAGGTTGTTCACCGTGGCCTGTCCGCCTTCGCTATAGAAGCGCAGGCCGTCGTAAGGCCGGGTAGGGAATACTAGGTTGGTCATGGCAATGCGTCCGCCATCCACGAATATCTCTACAGAGCATTTGTCTACGAAGATGTCTAGGTGGTAGGTCTTGCCGTTGCACAGTGCCAGCGGTGCCCAGGTACCCAGGGCAAAGTCGTTCCGATAGTTCACGGAGAGGCTCTTGCGGTGATCGTCGGTTTCTTTCACGTGCACGTCGTAGTTGCCCTTGTTGGGGCCGTCCAGCTGAGTGATGCCACTTTCAGTGCGGTCCATCACGAGGCGTCCGGCTTTCATGTCGAGGTAGATTTTTACTTTCTCGCCTTTCTCGTTCAGCAGGTCGAAGCCCACGGTCTGTGCGCTGCCAGGCGTTATGTCCATCTCCAGCTCTACAGCGCAGTCTGTGCCGTCGGTCAGGTTGTCAATCCGGTGTTCGCCGTTCAGACTGAAGCCCTCTACGGCGCGGCTGTCTTTGCGCAATGCTTTGGCTTCGGGCACTACGTTGGCGGCTACGTACGTCTGTCCGTCCTTGGTGTAGAGCGTCAGTTCGCGAGGCAGGCCGTTGGCTCCTCGGTATTGCTTGATGGGGGTGATGTTGGCATACTGCCAGTTGCTCATCCAAGGCAGGGCGATGGTGCGGTCGCCGGTGTTCGATATGCAGACGGCGGCATAGTGGTCTTTGCCATAGTCCAGCCACTTGGTCACCTGGGGCTTGGTGTCGCACTTGAACGCTTTGCCGTCGAACGTGCCGACAAAGTACTCCGTGGCACTGCCGCCGAACATGCAGCCCGGATTGATGTTGACTATCATGACCCACTTCATGTTGTCTTTGTTGCCGTCTACAGGCAACTGCACGAAGTCGGGGCATTCAAATTGGTTGGGCTGTGCGCCATAGCCTTCGCCAAATTGGCTCAAGTATGTCCATTCCTTCAGGTCGGTGGAGGAGTAGAAGCGCATGTTCTTGTCGGCCGATACAATCATAATCCACTTCTTGTCCGGCTCGTACCAGAATACCTTTGGGTCGCGGAAGTCTTTCAGTCCGTCAAACGGGGTCAGGATGGGGTTGTGCTCATACTTGGTATAGGTGCGGCCGTTGTCGGTGCTGTAGGCCATGCACTGTATTTGTCCGTACTTGTCGCTGGCCGAGGTGTAGAGAGCTATCAGGGCATCTTTGCCATAGCCGGCGGTGTTGTCCTTATCTACCACGGTGCTGCCCGAGAAGATGTGCCCCAACGTGTCGCGGGCAATGGCCGGGTCGAGGTGTTGCCAGTGGATGAGGTCGCGGCTGACGGAGTGTCCCCAGTGCATGTTGCCCCACTTGGAGCCGTAGGGGTTGTATTGGTAGTACAAGTGGTATTCGCCGTCCTTGTACACCATGCCGTTGGGGTCGTTCATCCAGCCGTAGAGCGGCGTGTGGTGGTAGACCGGACGGTAATAGTCGCGGTTGGCAGTGTCGAAGGTGTCGCTTAGCCGGAGGCTGTCCCAGCAAAGGGCATCGGCACCGATGCGGCGGATGCTGACTGTGGCGTGCCCGTTCAGAGCAAAAGGTACGTAGTAGTCCACGCTGTCCATGGCCAGGCGTATGTCCATGGCGCAGTCGGCCGGACTGCCTGTCTCGAGGCGTACTTTAGCCTCCCCGCTCGTCTCTTGGATGGGCAGAATGAGGTACTTGGCGGGGCGGGTGATGTGTACAAGGGTGAGCGTGTCTCCTTGATGTTCCAAGGAGAAGCCTTCGGACTGGGATTGGCAAGCCGTGAAAGCGGTCACGGCCATTCCTGCAAGGGCAAGGCAGATAAGGTTCTTTTTCATGATGCAGATGATTATTTGTTGTTATCGGTTTCAAGAAAGTATATCAGAATTTCAGACTGGCAGAGAACTCTACGGTAAACGGCCGGATGTAGCTGCCTGCCAGCACGGTGCCGGCATACTTGGCGGCATCTTCCTTTTCTATCAGTTCGGCGCCGGCAATAGAGCCTTTGGCACCGGTCTGGTTGAGGAAGTTTACTACGGTGCAACCCAAGGCTAGCTTGTCGTTCACCTGCCAGTTCAGTCCGCCGAAGGTCTCCCAGCGGCCGTTGAAGTAGTAGGCATCGTTCAGGTTGGCGTAGGTCTTGCTGAAGTAGCGGAAGCTGGTCCATATCTTCAGGTCTTTGGTAATCATGTAGCTGGGGTCTATCTCCACAATGACTTGGGGGATTTCGGCCACGATGTTGCCGGTGGCATTGATGGTGCCTACATATCCGTCGCTGAAGGTGACACTTGTTTCATATTTCTTATACGTCGGTTTCTGGTAAGTGAAGAGGAAGTGCAGGTCGAAGCCACGGAACGGATGAGCCATGACATCGGTTGTCCACCCTAACGTCTTGATGTCGTAGGTGAGCGGTGCGGCCATAATTTCGTTGTTGCCGGTGTCGGTGGTGTGCTGCAGGTTGAGCGTGGAGTTGTTGTTCGTCTTCGAGATGTAAGAGAACAGTGAGGTCAGGCTCAGCCAAGAGTTGTTGTAGTAGATGCCGATGCGGCCCAAGGGGACGGATATCTTGTCGGTATTGGGCAGGGTGGCGGGAGCAAAGTTCTCAATCTTAGGGTGCTGGGTGATGTAGGTAAAGTCTCCTGTAAAGCCGAATTCACCCGTCAGCTTGTAGGTGGCTGCGGCGGTAAAGGCATAGTTCAGCCAGTCGTGCTCCATGGGGGTAGGAGCTATTAGGGTGCCGTCGGGGGCGGTAGCGCCCAGGTAGTAGTTGGCAAAGCGGCCCACATACTCACCGGCGGCATTGCGCACGGCGGCGTTCTGTCCGCGCAGCGACTGCCATTCCAGCCGGGCACCATAGTACACGTTCAGGTCGTCCGTAATGTTCCAGTCGTGGGTGAAGTATAGGGCCAGCTTGTTGTCGTGTCCCTTATAGTACTCGGAGGCATTGCGGTTGAAGTCGTAGTAATAGCCGTTTCCGCCATAGGCACGCGTTGCCGAGGTGGCGTAGTCGGCATTGTAAAGACGCACGGGGTAGCTGCCGTCCGAGGGCACGGACTGGTCGTACATGGTGGTGCTCGATGTATAGTCTACGTCGTAGTACCACTCGTTCAGTCCCAGGCGCCAAGTGCCGTTGTCCAGAGTTTTGGACAGTTCGGTAGTAAACATCACCTCGTCTATGTACCCCCGGTTGAGGCACGACATGCGGCTTTGCACGTATTGCCCCGTGTAGGGCTGCATGCTGCCGTCTGCCGCTTCATACAGGTAGTTGATGCCCGCCGCGTTCTGATCGAGCGACATAGGGGTCTGGTAGACCAGCGAGCCGGTGGCGTGGTCGTATTTCAGTGCGGCTTTCCATTGCAGGCCGTTGTCCCAGGTGTAGGTGTTCATCAGAGCGAACTCGCTGCCCAGGTTGAGGCTGGCGTCGTAGAGGGTGGTCTTCTTTACTTCGCCGGTGCGCATGTCGCGATACATCATCTCGTTGTCTGTAGGCAAGTAGGAGGTGGTGCCTAAGGCAAAGTCGCCGAACTCCTTCACGCTGCCGTCGCCCACGTAGATGAAAGGTGCAGACTGGGTGGCGTAGTTGTACACCGGGCGGCTGTTGCTGTAGTGGTAGAGGGCAGTTACTTCGCCGCGCCCCTCGTTGTAGCGTTTGGTAAGGGCTACTTTATAGATCTGCGTACGGTCTTGAAAGGGAGTGGACTTGATTTTGAATGTTCCCGGGTCGAAGTCTTGATACATGTTGGCGCTGTAATACCAGTTGTTGGACACTTCGCCGTTCAGGTTGAGTGAGAACTCCTGCATGCCAAAATGGTTGCTCTTGTAGTTCAGCGTGCCGTGAAAGCCTTTCTGCCCCAGTTGGGTGAAGGAGTTGACGGCATAGCCGATGTTGCCGGTAGTAATGGCTGTTTCCGAAATCTTCAGCAGGCCTACGTGGCTGAGGCTGGCATCGGAACGCCACAGGGAGTTGACGCTATGGGGATTGGTAGCGTAGGTGACGGGCATGCCGTTCTCCAGCACATTGACATCGGCCGAGGGCAATCCTATCTGGATTTCGCGCGGGCCGTTGGCGCTGGCAGCATTGAGCATGACGTTGCGGTTGCTTTCTTCCTTGCTGGAAGATTGCTTCTCTTCTTGCGCATAGCCGCCCAGGCAGCAGAGTGCCAATAACAAGAGGGCGGCTTGACGTTTGCGGATGACTGGGTAATTGAAGATTGTTTTCATGATACACCTTGTGTTTATTTGCCCCAAATGTAGGGGTTGCCGGCGAGAGGAGGTGGAAAAAATGTTTCATATCCTTGTGCATCCGTTTCATGTAACCTGCGTGACAGCTTATGAAACAAAAGTCTCAGGTAGTCATTCCGCCACCGCAATCCCCATCTTCTGCATCAGGAAGCAGGCGTTCATGTTCTGCGCCACGCCGGGACGCAGGCGGTAGGAGAAGGTCAGCTCGTTGTCGGTGATGTCGGCCTCGAAGCAGAAGTTGCTGATGTGGTTCGGGTAGTGCGCGGCCAGCGTGCCCAATGCCAGGTCGTGGGTGGCGATGATGCCGTCGGCCTGCAGCGTCATGAGCTGCTTGATGAGGGCGAGCGAGCCTTTCTGTTTGTCCACGGAGTTGGTGCCTTTCAGTATCTCGTCGAGAATGATGAACAGCTGCTCGCCTGCCCGCAGCTTGTCGATGATGAGCTTCAGCCGCTTCAGTTCGGCGAAGAAGTACGACTCGTTGTCGCTCAGCGAGTCGCTGGTGCGCAGGCTGGTAATGAGTTTTACGGGCGTAACCTCCATGCGGGTGGCGCAGACGGGAGCGCCGGTGCAGGCCAGCAGGTAGTTCACGCCGATGGTGCGCAGGTAGGTGCTCTTGCCCGCCATGTTGGCGCCGGTGATGATGACGAAGTAGGGGCGTTTCATGATGTCCGCATCGTTGCGCACGCAGCGGTCGCGGGGCATCAGCGGGTGGCCCAGGGCGGTGGCTTGGAGGCGGAAGTTGCCGTCCGTTTCGGCAAGGGTGGGGAAAGTGTAGTCCGGATGGTTGTAGGCGAAGGTGGCCAGCGAGCACAGGGCGTCCGTCTCGCCGATGGCGTCTATCCAGCGGGGCAGGGCCGAGGCGTGCTGCTCCTTCCAGCGCTCGATGCGCATGATTTGCCACAGCTCCCAGCAGAAGGTGCCGTTCAGCACGGTGTACATCAGGTAGTTGTTGCGCTGGTCCAGGGCGTTCATCAGGCGGTCCAGCCGGCGGATGGCGAGCGAGGCCTCTTGCCGGTCGCCCCCAATCTTGCCTTTGATGGCCTGCAGGGCGGGGCAGTGCATGGGCTGTCCGTCCATGAGGTGGAGCAGGCGGGCGTAGGTGCCCAATATCTGCAGTTTCTTGCCATACACGGCCTGCGTGCGGCTGATGCGTCCGGTGAAGCAGAAGCTCAGCGTGAGGCAGCCAAACCACAGGATGCCCCACAACGTGCCGGGTAATACATTGGCCACGACCAGCACCAGGCACACGGCATTGAGCAGGGTGACAGCCGGAGGCAGCACCCTTAATGCCAGGTGGCTGCGGAAGGTGGAGGGTGTGGCGGCCCAGGCGCGCAGTTCGCCCTCGTCGGCGGCCTTGCCTTTGTGCAGCAGTCCCAGGATGCGGAAGCGTTGGCGGAAGTCCGTCTCGCCCGCCAGTTCGCGCACGGCGGCTTGCCGCGCTTCGATGGCTTCTTTCTGCTCCAGGTGCTGGCCCAGCCAGGCGGCCAGGCGGTTGCGTCCGGGCCCGGTGCAGGTGCGGTTGATGGCTTGGAACAGTGAGCGGGGGCCGAACACGTCGAGGTCGAAGGCATAGAGGTGTGCCGGGTCGGCATACGTCTGCCCGTCGTCGAAGGCGGAGTTGTCGCCGTCGAGGGCGGCCAGCTCCTGTTCGTTCACCTCCTTTTCCTTCTCCAGGTAGTCTTTGCGGTGGAACAGTCGGTTGTGGTATGTCACCAGCGCCAGGAAGGGCACGAATGTCACGGCAGCCACGGCGGCCAGCACCGCCCAACTTTCGGCACGCAGCACGATGAGGCCCGCCACCCCGGCTACAAACAGCAGCAGGCGCAGGGTGCCTATGCGGTAGATGAGGCGTTGCAACCGGCCCAGTGCCTGTGCGGCCCGTTGCGCCCGGTCGCGGTATCCGGCGGAGAGTTGTTCAAGGGTTTCCATTGAGTGCTTCGTTTTAAGAAAAGTTTTCCATTTTTCTTGATTAGTGTGGCAAAGATAAGGATTTGTCACTAACGCTTGCATTTTTTTCCCAATATGTTGCCTACTTCCGATAAAAGTAGTATTTTTAGCTCACTAAAAAGCAGCTGTGTTAGTGCCTTGGTAATCAGCGCTTGGTAGCGATACTACCCTACCGTGGTAGTGATACTAAGCTACCGTGGTGGCGATACTACGCTACCGGCGTGATGATGGGACACTGCAAAAAAACGGTTGTAATGTGGTTACGACGGAGTGGCATCTCCAGATAAAAAATAGAGGTATGAGGAAAAAATATTTATTGTTATTGCTGTTGCTGCTGTCTGTGACGGTCGTATGTTCCGCCCAGCAAGTGATGTATTCCGATTTGGACGCATTGGTGGAGGGACGAGGCGACACGGTGACCATCTTGCATGTAGAGAAGCGTGCCAAGAACCAGATATACCTGATGGGCGGTGCCGATTACCGCATTGAGGCGGTGGGCAATAAGGGCTTGACGCGCTACTTGCGCCGGAGGTGCTATGCGGTGCAGGTCGATACGGCCTTGTACGTCAATTGCCGGAAGATGCGTTACAAGAAATTCCGCTTTGGCGGCTGGTATGCGCCGGCATTGCGGGTGGGGAAAAACGTGTACTACTGCGCCCAACCGGTGGGGCAGGTGGCTGCCAGCACGGCCACGCCGCCCGATGCCGTGAAGCTGGGAGGCCAGGTGGGCAATGCCATCGCCGCCTCCGGACTGGTGAACGAGCGTGTTTATTATGAACTGGATACCGAGACCGGCCGTTCGGCCTTTGTGGGCAAGGAGCGGATGGCCGAGCTGCTGGCCGGTTACCCGCACCTGCAGGAAGCAGTGCTGCAGGAGACCAGCGAGTCGGCCGTAGTGATGGGCAAGTACCTGTGGGCATTGAAGAAAGAGCTGGAAACCGGCGGGCTTTAACCTTAAAACGACATACGAATGAAAAAGAGACTCTTTTTATGGTTTGTTCTGAGCGTGGCTTGGGCTTTAGCGTGTCAGGCTTTTAGCGGCTCCAGGCCTTACGTCACCAATTATGCGCGCGATAAGTATCAGGCCGCCAATAAAAACTGGGCAGTGGGACAGGATGAGCGGGGCGTGATGTACATAGGAAACGACGGCGGGCTGCTGGAGTCGGACGGTATGGAGTGGAACCTGTATCCTATGCCGGGAGTGCCTATTGTGCGCGCGTTGGCCGTAGAGTCGCACAACACTATTTATGCGGGAGGTACGGACGAGCTGGGCGTATGGGAGCGCGACAAATCCGGGCGGTTGCATTACACTTCGCTCGTACACCTGTTGCCCGAGCGCAGGCCCGACAATGAAAGTTTCTGGCGCGTCCACATTGACGGCAATTATGTGTATTTCCAGTCGTTCAGCAACATTTATGTTTACGACCACGAGAGGATATGGAAGCTTACCCGCCCGGAAGGTTTCTTGTTCCTTCAACAAGTGGGCGATGAGTGTTGGGTACAGGAAATGTATGGCTCACTCTACCGTTTGAAGGACGGGAAACTGGCCCGCGTGGAGGGCAGCGAGTTCTTGAATGGCAGCTTGGCGCGCGTCATTTTGCCTTATGATGAAAATCGCTGCCTGATAGGGACTTCAAGCGGCAAGCTCTACCAGTACGATGGCCGGCAGTTTACAGCTTGGGGTGCCGGGCTTTCCCGCCTGCTGGAAGGGGAAGAACTGAATTGTGCCATTTACAGTCGCACCAGGGGCACTTTCTATTTGGGCACCTTGCTGAGCGGTATTTATGAAGTAGATGCGGCCGGCAACGTGCTGAACCATTTTCATGCCGGCAACGCCCTACAGAACAACACGGTGCTTTATCTCTATGAAGACAGGCAACACAACGTGTGGGCGGCGTTGGACCGTGGCATCTCTTACATCCACTACACGCCCGGTATGAATTATTACCTTACTACCGATCGTGGCATCGGCTCGGTGTACAGTGCTGCCTTGTGGAACGATTACTTGCTGGTAGGCACCAACCAAGGTGTGCTTTATACATCTCTGGCAAAGGTCGGAGGCCCGGAGACATTCTCATCGTTGAAGCTGCTGGAGGGCACGCAGGGGCAGGTATGGTCATTCAGGCAGTTGGATGGCAAACTGTTCTGCTGCCACAATAACGGGCTGATTGAGATAGGTGCCGATTGGAGCATCCGCCCGGCTTATCCGCTGAACACGGGTGTGTTCAACATTGTAGGGGGGAACATCGGCCGGCGACAGATACAAGTCATCGTAGCTTACAATGCGTTGTATGTCGTTGACAAAGAAACGGGGCAACTGAACGCCATGCGTCAGATTCCTGCCTCTATCAATAATGCGGCCATAGACCACATGGGAAATATCTGGCTGGAAACCGTCACGCGCGGTGTGTATAAATGCCGTCTGACCGATGAGGCCGATGCCTTCCGTTATTACACATATTATGGCCAAGAAACAGATGGAGCATTACCTGCCCGCCTCCGGCTCTTCAAGCTCGGCGGCCGCATCGTGTTTCTGGGAGATGACATACTGTATACTTACAACGAGCAGGAAGACAAATTGCAGCCGGACAACTTGCTGAATACATGCTTTGAGGGTACGGGCAACTTGCGGCGGATAGTGCCCGTAAACAACGAAACAGCTTGGATGGTGACGACTTCCTCTGTCTGCCGTTTTATTTATGACGGCTATATGGCACGCATTGTAGATGCTTGTAAGATAGAAGCCGGTAATATGAGCCTTGTCAATGAATACGAAAATGTGGCTGTACTGAACGATTCGTTGTCGCTCATTTGTCTGGATGCAGGCTTCATCATCCATAATTCCCACCGTGCCGGGCCGCAGGAAAAGCAGTTTGCAGCGCCTTCACCCGAATATGTACATGCCAGTGGTGAAGAGGGGAAAGAATATGTGGATTTGCGGCAAGACATCGAAATACCTTACGGGAGGAATACGGTGACGGTGGGCTTCTCCATCGACGGTGTCTTTGCCCACGACCTGTTTGCCGAATATTTGTTGGAAGGCGTGGACAGTACCTGGAGCCGCCCGCAGCACCTGAACCGCGTGTCGTATGCCCGTTTGCCTTGGGGAAACTACACCCTGCGGTTGCGCTCTACGGACGGGTTGGGGAACTATTCTGCCGACACGGTGGTGGCTTTTGATATTCTGCCTCCTTGGTATCGCCGGACGTGGGCTTACCTGTTGGGCATTGTGCTGGCCGGTGGATTGTTGTATTTGGTTTACCGCCTGATGCAACGCCGTTTGCGCATAAAGCACCGGCATGAATTGCAGGCACTGAAGGCCGCCCGCTTGCAGACGGTAAACGAGCAGTTGCAGCGCGAAATCGAGGAAAAGAATGCGGAAATGTTCACGCTTGCTTCTTTCATCATCCGGAAGAACGAACTTATTCTGAAACTGAAAGACCTGGTGAACGAGATTTCCGGCAAAAACACGCAGAAATCCTTGATTCCGCTCTATGGCAAAATCAATCTCTTGCTGGCGGACAACCTGAATACGGAAGACGATTGGAAAATGTTCCTGATAAAGTTCGAACAGAAGCATCACACTTTTTTCAACCGGATTAAAAAAACTTATCCGCAGCTCACCACCAACGACCTGCGCCTTTGCGCCTGCCTCAAGCTGAATATGGCTACCAAAGATATTGCTTCCCTGATGAACTCCTCTGTGCGTGCCGTTGAAAACAACCGTTACCGCCTTCGCAAAAAGCTGGGATTGGATTCCTCGCAAAACCTGAGCGAGTTCTTGATGGAGATAGAATGATGTTTTCTTTAAACGTTTGTTTGATAGCAATTTATTTTGATTTGAGAGGTAAATAAGTAGTGTTCCCAGTGTTAAAAACGGGAGATGTGTATTTGTCGTGAACAAAATATTTTTTCTTCATTTCTGGTCTGTTGTATGTTTGTGGTGAGAATTGTGAATCTCGTTTATGTCGGGGTTCCATAACTATTAGTTTCACACAAATAATTTAATGTCATGAAGAAAAGAACACCTCTTCAAGTCACAGCCATCCGGCTGAAAAGTTTACTTTTGATGGTGTGTCTGCTGTTGGCAGCCTCACCGGCATTTTCTCAAACCAAAACTATTACAGGTAAAGTGGTAGACGGCCTTGGCGAGCCGCTTATCGGCGTTACGGTGCAAGTGGAAGGCACCGGGACGGGTGTCATTACGGACATCGACGGTAACTACAGTGTCGGCAATGTGCCCGATGATGCAACACTTATCTTCAGCTACGTAGGTATGTTGTCGCAGAAGATTAGCGTCAGCGGCCAGAGCGTTATCAATGTAACCATGCAGGACGACACCCAGCAATTGGAAGAAGTTGTGGTAATCGGTTACGGTTCGGCCAAGTCGAAGGACTTGACGGCACCTATTGAAGTCGTAAAAGAAGCCGAGTTGATTAATGTACCGACTTCTTCACCCATGTCTGCCTTGCAAGGAAAGGTGGCAGGTGTAAACATCACCAACTCCGGTACGCCGGGCGATGGCCCGAAGGTTACCATCCGTGGTAATGGCTCATTTAGCGATACATCACCTTTGTATGTGGTAGATGGTATGTTTTATGATGACATCGACTTCCTGAACAATGCCGATATCCAGGACATGACCATCCTGAAGGATGCTTCGGCTGCAGCCATTTATGGTGTGCGTGCCGCTAATGGCGTTGTCATCATCACCACCAAGAAGGGACAGCGCAACCAGGATGCCAAGATTACATATAATGGTTATGTAGGCGTCCAAAAGGCTACCAACTTGCTGAAGATGGCCAATTCTCATCAGTATGCCACTATGCTGATGGAAGCCGATGCTGCCAGCTATGGCTATATCTTTGAGAACTCTGTCAATTCATTTGGTGGAGACTTGGACAACCTGCAGTTCAATGCAGATACGGATTGGTATGACGAATTGATTCGCACAGCCATGATGACCAACCACAGCTTGAACATCTCCGGTGGTTCGGACAAGGCTACGTATTCTACCGGTATCAGCTACTTGTCGCAAGACGGTATTATGGACGTGGAGAACTACTATCGCCGTATGAACTTCCGTGCTGCCCTCGACTATGAGGCACGCAAGTGGTTGAAGGTAGGCTTCAATGGTGTGTTCAGCAACTCGCAACAGCAGTTGCCCAACAATGCCGCTTGGCAGCAGGCGTTCAATGCCGCTCCCGTTTATCCGGTGTATGACGACAGACGCGACGACCGTGTGTTCCCCGTGAAATATGCTTCTCCTTCGCAAGCCGGTCTCTCTACTAACTTCTACAATCCGGTAGCTACGGCCAACTATTATGATAACCGCAATGAAACCTACCAGGTATTGAGCAATTTCTATGCACAACTCAACATCCTGCCGGACAAGTTGAACATCCGTACCAGCTACAGCTACGATTACCAGATGGTACGTGGCACTGAGTTCACTCCCACTTATTATGTAAGCGACAACCAGCAAAGCACGGCTACCAAGCTGACGAAGACCGACAGCAATTATTACAATTGGGTATGGGATAACATTGCAACCTATACCGACAGTTGGGGCAAGCATAACTTCACCGGTATGCTGGGCGTTTCCATGCGCCAGGAGCAATACCGCAAGTTGACAGGTACGGCTAACAATGTGCCCGAAGGCGCAGATGAGTGGAAATATATCTCCCTTGGCAATGAAGAAGGTGCTACAGTCGACGATGACGGTACTCGCGACCGTGGCTTGTCATACTTCACCCGTTTGAACTACAACTACGATGACAAATATATGTTGATGTTCACGTTCCGTGCCGATGGTTCTTCCAAGTACAATGAGAAGTGGGGCTACTTCCCCTCCATCGGTGGTGCATGGGTGCTTTCGCAGGAGTCTTTCATGGAAAACCAGAATATCTTCGACTACTTGAAGCTGCGTGCCAGCTGGGGTAAGCTGGGTAACGACAAGGTGGCAGCCAGTGCAGGTTTTGCCAGCATTACTCCGGTACGTGGTGTATTCGGCAACAACATCGCTATTGATGGCTTTACCAATACCTCCAACTTCAGTTGGCTGGCATGGGAAGTGGTGAAGGAGACTAACGTCGGCGTGAACTTCGCTACGCTGAACAATCGCTTGAGCGGTGATATCGACTGGTACCGCCGTGTGACGGACAATGCCGTAATTTCTCCGACCCTCCCGATGCAGAGCTCTACCATTGCCGGCAACTATGGCGTTATCCTCAACACCGGTGTGGAATTGTCTTTGAACTGGACAGACCAGATAGGCAAAGACTTCACGTACAGCATTGGCGCCAACATGGCTTACCTGCACAATGAGGTGACTGACCTGAAAAACGGTACCAGCATGATTCGTGGTGGAAAGACTGTACAGAAAATCGGTGAAAAGATGAACTCTTACTATGGTTATAAGGTAGTAGGCGTTTACCAGACTCCCGAAGAGTGTGCGGCCGACCCCATTGCCGTAGCTAATGGACTGGAACCGGGCGACTTCAAGTATGAAGATGTTAACAACGACGGCGTGATTAACGGTAGCGACAAGCAAATCCTGGGTTCTTACATCCCCGATTTCACGTATGGCTTCAACATCGGCCTTACTTACAAGAACTTCGACTTTGCCTTGAGCACTTATGGCCAGGCCGGCGGCGAGTTGTGGAACCGTAAGCGTGCCCTCCGTTACGCCGCTTCCAACTACAATTTTGATGCAGCGCAGGTGGAAAATCGCTGGACAGGCGCAGGCTCTACCAACGAGCATCCTTCTGCAAAGGCTTTGACTAAGAGTTGGAACGTATCCGACAGTAACAACGCTTCTTACTTCATGGAAAGCTCCAACTACTTCCGCATCCAGAATATTTCGCTGGGCTATTCGTTCAAGAACATCAAGTTCGGCAGCTACACCATGCCGGGCATCCGCTTGTCGCTGACGGCCGACCGTCCTTTCACTTGGTTCAAGGCCAACAGCTTTACTCCTGAGCTCTCTGATGCAGAAGGTTGGGATACGGAAGTATATCCGTTGACCGCAACCTATACATTCGGAGTACAAATCGATTTCTAACCCATAAAAACATTACTTACAATGAAGATTCTTAAGAGAACATTTGCATATATCCTGCCGGCCTTAATGGTTGTGGGAGGTGCCAGTAGCTGTACGGATTTTATAGAGATTGATCCGGAGAATAAGGTGCCAGAGGAAGAGGTAGACTTCAGTGCAACCAGTGAAATGTACATGCCGGTGGTAGGCGTTTACAATGAGGTACGTGCTTCTGCCATGCACTGGATCAATGCGATTATGATGTTTACGCGCGATGGCGATGTATGGTCCGGCCGTTATGACGACCAAGGTGCCGCTGCCGACTATAGCCGTAGTTTTGTGTATGACAATTCATTCTGGGGGGTGAACCAAGTATGGATTAACTGGTACAACATCATCCGTATTTCCAATGCGGCTTTGACGTCGCTGGACGGCTATGCCCAATACCTGTCCGAAGGCAGTGCAGACTATGCTACCTACCAGTCATACTGCGGCGAAGTGCGCACCATCCGTGCATGGGCTTACTACAACCTGGTGACCAACTTTGGTCCTGTGCCCATTTACAGCGACAACTTGCAGACTGAATTCCGTCGTGCTACCGTTGAGTCTGTTTACAACTACATGTTGAGCGACTTGAACTACGCCATGCAACACATGGAGCACATGCGCCCCAACGAGATGGTTCATCAAGGAGCCATCACCGTCTATACGGCAGAAATGCTGGCAGCCAAGATATACATGCTGATGAACAACTGGGAGCAGGTAGAGACGCTGACCGATGACATTATCAACAATGGTAACTTTTCGCTGTATGGCGACTACTACCAGCTGTTCAAGATTCCCGGCAAGCTGTGCGATGAGTCTCTGTTTGAATGCCAGGTAACAGATTTCGGCCAAGGTTCCGGTGATGAGATTACCGTAGACCAGTTCTTTAACTGCCAAGGCCCGTTCAACCTGAAGAGTGCAGATGGAGCTAATTCACTTGGCGGTTGGGGCTTTGTTGGCTATGAGCCCGAATTCGTGACTTGGGCTGAAGAGCGTGGCGAAACGGTGCGTGCCACCACAAGCTTCCTGAAGGCCGGCAGCACCACGCCCGAAGGTTGGGTTATAGGTAATGCGCAAGGTACTTCCACCGATTGCTGGAATGGCAAGAATTATGTGCCTTTCGACCAGATGACACCCGGCCGTACCACTTACGGCAGCAACAACAACGTGCGCATCTTCCGCTATGCCGACGTGCTGCTGATGAACGCTGAGGCCAAAGTGCGCAACGGCGGCAATGGCGACGAGCCGTTCAACGAAGTAAGACGCCGTGCCCAGATGCCTGAACTGACCAACGTAACGCTCGACCAGGTGCTGGACGAACGCCGCATGGAGCTGTGCAGTGAGTGGGGCTACGTGTACCAAGACTTGGTGCGCACCGGACGTGCCGCCACCGTGCTTGGTCCCAAGGGCTGGACGGAAGACAAGACTTACTGGCCTGTGCCTGCTACCCAGCTGGACAACCTGCCCGACTTGGCATTGGAGCCTGTAGAGTATAACGCCGTAGCGGAATAATAGAATATGGTACGGAATATCCTTTTGACATTGGGACTGACATTTGCCGCCGTTTTGGCGGCAAGTGCCAGCCCTGATGATTCTATACGGGTGGTGAAAGGCCAGGTGAGCGACTACTACATCACCGTGACCAAAGACCGCATAGTGAAGGGGCGCGTACTGGATGAACAGCATCGCCCGCTGGAAGGTGCTACGGTGATGTTTTTCGCCAGCCCCATGCACTGCACGACGGACGCCAATGGAGCGTTTGCCATCAAAGGCGCGGAGAACGACGTGCACCTGTACGTCTACTATCCGGGTAAGAAGCTGATGCACCGCACGCTGGCTTTGGCCGAGAACGACATTGATGTCGTGATGACGGACGAGGTGCACCGATCCGTTCCCCGCCGTCCGGCGCAGGCCACCCGTTGGTATGACCCGCAAGCACCGCTGTCGCGCACGTATTGCAACCCGATGAACATCAGCTACAACTTCGAGCCCTACAACAACAATGTGCGTCCCAATGGTTCTTTCCGTTCGGCGGCCGACCCGATGGCGTTGGAGTATAAGGGGGAATACTTTCTGTTCTCCACCAATCAGGGCGGTTTCCACTACTCCAAGAATCTGGCCGATTGGGAGTTCGTTCCTGCCACCTTCCAGCGCAAGCCCACGGACGACGACCAGTGCGCCCCGGCGGCTTACGTCAGCGGCGACACATTGTTCTACACCGGCTCCACTTACGAGGGGCTGGCCGTGTGGTACAGCACGCAGCCCAAGTCGGGCCGCTTCAAGCGTGCCATCGAGAAGAACGTGCTGCCTACGTGGGACCCTTGTTTCTTCCTGGACGATGACGGCAGGCTGTACATGTATTACGGCTCCAGCAACGAATATCCGCTGAAGGCCGTGGAGTTGGACCGCAACGACTTTTACCCCATCAGCAAGATACACGACGTGATGATGCTGCGCCCCGAGGAGCACGGCTGGGAACGCTTTGGCATGAACAACGACGACGAAGTGACCCTGCGTCCCTTTACCGAAGGTGCCTACATGACGAAGCACGACGGCAAGTACTACTTCCAGTATGGCGCGCCGGGCACGGAGTTCAAGGTGTATGCCGACGGCGTGTATGTCAGCGACTCCCCGCTGGGTCCTTTCACCTACCAGAAGCATAACCCCATGTGCTACAAGCCCGGCGGCTACGTGCAGGGTTCGGGCCATGGCGGCACCTTCTGCGACGTGAAGGGCAACTACTGGCATGTGGCTACCTGCATGCTCTCGCTGAAGTACAAGTTCGAGCGCCGCATCGGGCTTTACCCCGTGGCGTTCGACGAGGACGGGGTGATGTACTCGTCCACCGCTTTCGGCGATTATCCCAACTGGGCGGAACCTATCGACATCAAGCGTCCTGCCGACCGCTTTACGGGCTGGATGCTCTTGTCTTACGGCAAGCCGGTGCAGGTGTCGTCTACCGACAGCATCTACACGGCCTCCAACCTGACGGATGAAAGCATGCGCACCTATTGGTCGGCAGCCAGCGGAAATCCGGGCGAATGGGTCGTATTGGATTTGGAAGGAATGAAGACGGTGCGGGCTGTACAGTTAAATTTTTATGAACATAAAGCATTTCAACACAACCGTGCCATGGATATTTATCACCAATATCGTATATTTGCCTCGGATAATGGAAAAGATTGGACATTGGTGGTGGACAAGAGCGACAGCGACAAGGATTGCCCGCACGACTACATCGAGCTGGCCGAACCCTTGCAGACCCGTTACCTGAAGTTTGAAAGCGTGCATGTGCCCACGGGCCACGTGGCACTGTCGGAATTCCGCGTGTTTGGCAACGCCGGTGGCAGTGCTCCGCAAGCGGTAGAAGGCTTTAAGGTGAAGCGCGACAAGAAGGACGCCCGCAATGCCCTGATTTCGTGGAAACCCGTGGAAGGCGCGTATGGCTACAACATCTATTATGGTATTGCCGAAGACAAAATGTATAACAGCATTACCGTATTGGGTGACGCCTCTTACGACTTCCGTGGCATGGACCGTGACACGGACTACTGCTTCTCCGTGGAGGCGCTGAGCGAAAACGGGCGTTCGCCCCTAAGCCCCGCAGTCCGTGTGCGCAAGTAGCCGCCGGTGGGGTTGAACAACTGCCGTGGTAGCCTTCCTACGCTACCCCGGTAGCCTTCCAACCCCAGCACGGTAGCGTAGGAAGGCTACCAACGGGCTGATTTGCAGACCGTTGCGAAGCTATGTGAAAGAGACAATAAATATTACCTTTAAAACAAACACAGACATGAAAAAATTATCTTTATTGGCTGCCGTATCCCTGTCCGCAGTGATGGCGACGGCGACACCGAAAGGCGACAAGCCCGAAAGTGCCCCCCGCGACATGGACACATTCATTACGGAACTGATGGGCAAAATGACCCTGGAAGAAAAAATCGGTCAGCTGAACTTGCCGGTGACGGGTGAAATCGTTACCGGACAGGCCAAAAGCAGCGATGTGGCCAAGCAGATTGAGCAGGGGCTCGTGGGAGGCTTGTTCAACCTGAAAGGTGTGGACCGCATCCGCGACGTGCAGAAGCTTGCAGTAGAAAACTCACGCCTTGGCATACCTTTGATTTTCGGTATGGATGTGATTCACGGCTATGAGACGGTGTTCCCTATTCCTCTCGGACTGTCGTGCAGCTGGAATATGGAGGCCGTAGAGCAGTCGGCGCGCATTGCAGCCATCGAGGCCAGTGCCGATGGCATCTGCTGGACATTCAGCCCGATGGTGGACGTCTGCCGCGACCCGCGTTGGGGGCGCGCCAGCGAAGGCAACGGTGAAGACCCCTTCCTGGGCGGAGCCATTGCCCAAGCCATGGTGCGTGGCTATCAGGGAGCCGACAAGAGCACCCAGCTGCAAGGGAATGACCAGATTATGGCCTGCGTAAAGCACTTTGCCCTCTACGGGGCTCCCGATGCAGGACGCGATTATAACACGGTGGACATGAGCCGCAACCGCATGTTCAACGAATACCTTTATCCCTACCAGGCTGCGGTAGATGCCGGCGCAGGCAGCTTCATGGCTTCGTTCAACGAAGTGGATGGCGTGCCCGCCACGGCCAACAAGTGGCTGATGACCGACGTGCTGCGCACGCAGTGGGGATTCGACGGCTTTGTAGTAACCGACTATACGGGCATTGCAGAGTTGGTACCCCATGGCATTGGTGACCTGCAGACCGTTTCCGCCCGCGCCCTCGAGGCCGGCATTGACATGGACATGGTGAGCGAAGGCTTCGTAGGCACGCTGAAAAAGTCGGTCGAAGAAGGCAAAATCAGCATGGCCTACATCGATCAGGCTTGCCGCCGCATCTTGGAAGCCAAATACAAGCTCGGCCTGTTTGACGACCCTTATAAATATTGTGACTTGAAGCGTCCGGCCAAGGATGTGTTCAACAAAGAAAACCGCGCCGTAGCTCGCCGGATAGCCAGCGAGTGCTTCGTGTTGCTGAAAAACGAACCCGCCGCTGCCGGACAGGCTCCTGTGCTGCCGTTGCAGAAGAAGGGCACCGTGGCAGTCATCGGCCCGTTGGGCAACAGCCGCAGCAACATGCCGGGCACATGGAGTGTGGCCGCCCGCCTCAACGACTATCCTTCGCTCTACGAAGGCCTGAAGGAAATGACCAAGGGCCAGGTGGAAGTGCTTTACGCCAAGGGCAGCAACCTGATGAGCGATGCCGCTTACGAGGAGCGCGCCACTACGTTCGGCCGTTCGCTGAACCGTGATAACCGTAGCGACAAGGAGTTGCTGGATGAGGCCCTTGCCGTAGCTGCCAAGGCCGATGTCATTGTGGCTGCCTTGGGCGAAGCTTCCGAAATGAGCGGAGAATCGTCCAGCCGTAGCGAAATCGGCATACCCGACACCCAACACGCCTTGCTCGAAGCTTTGCTGAAGACGGGCAAGCCGGTGGTATTGACCCTGTTCACCGGTCGTCCCCTTACGCTGACATGGGAGCAGGAACATGTGCCTGCCATCCTCAACGTATGGTTTGGTGGAAGCGAGGCAGCCTATGCCATTGGCGACGTACTCTTTGGCGATGTCAATCCCAGCGGCAAGCTGAGCATGTCTTTCCCCAAGAACATGGGACAGGTGCCCATCTATTATAACCACAAGAATACCGGCCGCCCCTTGGCAGAAGGACGCTGGTTTGAGAAGTTCCGCAGCAATTACCTGGATGTGGACAACGACCCGCTCTATCCCTTCGGCTACGGATTGTCGTACACCACCTTTCAGTACAGCGACGTTACGCTCGACAAGGCGTCGATGAACATCAATGGCGAGATTACCGCCAGTGTGACGCTGACCAATACCGGCAAATACGACGGTGCGGAAGTGGTACAGCTCTACTTGCGCGACCTGGTGGGCAGCATCACCCGTCCGGTAAAAGAACTGAAAGGCTTCCAGAAAGTCTTCCTGAAGGCCGGTGAGAGCAAGACGGTTTCCTTCAAGATTGACGCCGACTTGCTGAAGTTCTATAACTATGACATCGACTATGTGTGCGAGCCGGGTGACTTTGACGTCATGATAGGCGGCAACAGCCACGATGTGAAGTCGGCACGGTTCACATTGGAATAAACTAATCTTCGGAAAACACCTGTGCTTCTCCCGACGGGGTGGTACAGGTGTTTCTACTAATATCCATAACATCATGAAACGCATTTCTTTTATTCATTCTCTTCTGCTCGTGGCTGCCATATCCGTACTTGGGGCATGCCAAAGCAAGACGGCTCAGAAACCGGAACCTCTGCAGGTTATGACTTTCAACATCCGCTTGGATGTTTCATCGGACAGCCTTAATAGTTGGCCCTACCGCAAGGCCGGAGCCGCTCAACTCATTTCTTATTATGCACCCGACTTGCTGGGCATGCAGGAGGTGTTGCCCAACCAGTTGGCCGACCTCAAGCAGGCACTGCCGCAATACACTGCCATCGGCGTGGGGCGCGATGACGGGAAGACGGCCGGCGAGTATTGCCCCGTATTCTTTAACACCGAGCGCTTCGAGCTGCTGAAGCATGGCGACTTCTCCCTGAGCGAGCAACCTGAAACGTTCGGCGTGAAAGGCTGGGATGCGGAGTGCAACCGCGTGTGCACCTGGGCTTTGCTGACGGACAAAGTGAACGGCGGCCAGGTGGCTTACTTCAACACCCACCTCGACCATATCGGAACGGTGGCACGCCGCGAAGGTGTCCGCCTCGTGATGCAGAAGATGCAAGAACTGGCCCCGGGCGTACCTGCCATCCTGACCGGCGACTTTAATTGCGGTCCGGAGGAAGAACCGTCCCGGGTCCTGGAAGAAGGCGGCATGAAGAATGCACAGAAGGTGGCCGACATCACCTATGGCCCTTCGTGGAGTTTCCACGACTTTGGCCGATTGCCGTTGGCCGAACGTCCGTTGCTGGACTATGTGTATGTCACCCCGCAGGTCGAAGTGGCCCGTTGCCGTGTCATTCAGGATACTCCAGACGGTGGAGGCTACTACTCTGACCACAACCCTGTGCTGGTGGAGATTAAAAGCAAGTAATTTACTTTATTATTACTGTGACCATATTGCAGCACTACTTTACTCCTAATAAAGCATTACTTTATTAGGACTAAAGCATTGCTTTATCCTTAGTAAAGTAACACTTTATTCCTGTTGAAGAAAAAATAAAGTGCTTAACTGCTATCAACCAATAGGTTATCTGATTTTTTAAATGACTACGACATGAAACTGAAATATACATTTCTTTTATTGTTCCTGTTGCCTGCCCTCACGCAGTGCAAGGCGCCCAAGGCGGAGGACAAGACGCAAGCCATCAGCGATGAGGCACTGCTCGACACCATCGAGCGCCGCACCTTCAACTACTTCTGGGACGGCGCCGAGCCCAACAGCGGCCTGGCCCGCGAACGCATCCACATGGATGGCATCTACCCCGAGAACGACCAGAACGTAGTGACCAGCGGAGGCAGCGGCTTCGGCATCATGGCCGTGCTGGCCGGCATAGACCGTGGCTATGTGACGCGTGCCGAGGGTTTGGCCCGCATGGAGCGCATTGTTGCCTTCCTGGAACGTGCCGACCGTTTCAACGGCGTATATCCGCACTGGTGGTATGGCGACACGGGCAAGGTGAAACCTTTCGGGCAGAAAGACAATGGTGGCGACCTGGTGGAGACTGCCTTCTTGATGCAGGCCTTGCTGTGCGTACACCAATATTATATTAACGGCTCCGAGCAAGAGCAGGCCCTGGCCGCCCGCATCGACAAGCTTTGGCGCGAGGTAAACTGGGATTATCACCGCAAAGACGGGCAGAACGTGCTCTACTGGCACTGGAGTCCGGAGTATGGTTGGGAGATGAACTTCCCCGTGCACGGCTATAACGAGTGCCTCATCATGTACATCCTGGCCGCCGCCTCGCCCACACATGCCATTCCGGCCGAAGCCTATCATGAAGGTTGGGCGGAGAAAGGTGCCATCGTCTCCCCGCACCAAGTGGAAGGCTTGCCCCTGCAACTGCGCTACCAAGGCACGGAAGCCGGCCCGCTGTTCTGGGCACACTACTCCTTCCTGGGACTTAACCCCACGGGCTTGCAAGACAAGTATTGCACCGATTACTTCGACGAGATGCGCAACCTCACGCTCATCAACCGCGCTTATTGTGTACGCAATCCCAAGCAATACAAGGGCTACGGGCCCGACTGCTGGGGCCTGACCGCCAGCTATTCGGTGGTAGGCTATGCCGCCCATGCGCCCAACGAGGCTTCCGACCACGGGGTCATCTCGCCTACGGCAGCCCTTTCGTCCATTGTCTATACGCCCGAAGAGTCCATGCAGGTGATGCGCTACCTATATGACAGGCGCGACAAGGTGCTGGGCGCTTACGGCTTCTACGATGCTTTCAGCGAGACGGACAACTGGTATCCGCAGCGTTATCTGGCCATCGACCAAGGCCCCATCGCCGTGATGATAGAAAACTACCGCAGCGGCCTGTTGTGGAAGCTCTTCATGAGTCATCCCGATGTGCAGAAAGGCTTGGAGAAGTTGGGCTTTACGGTGAATAAGAAGTAAAAAGGAACCGTTGCCATGAAGAAGGTCGTTATTCTCTCCCTTGTTCTGAGCCTGTCAGTTTGTATGGGGCAATTGCGGGCACAGGTGCGCGAACTCCCGCGTGCCGTGCCCGAGGCCGAAGGCGTCCCGTCGGGAGCCGTGGCTGCTTTGTTCGACTCGTTGATGGCGCTTCCCCGGACGGAAATCCATAGCGTGATGGTGGTGCGCCACGGCAAGGTCATCGGCGAAATCTATCCGGAACCTTTTGCGCCGGAGTACAGGCACACCATGTATTCGTGCTCCAAAACCTTTGTAGGGGCTGCCGTGGGGCTGGCCATTGAGGAGAACCGCCTCCGCCTGGACGACAGGGTGGGCGCTTTCTTCCCGGAGATGTTGCCGGACAGTGTATCGGCCAACCTGGCGGACATGACGGTGCGTGACTTGCTGACCATGACTTCCGGCATTACTCCGGATTGGAACATGCGCTCGCAGACGGCAGAATGGATTCGCACGTACCTGGCAAAGCCTGTGGTGGAGCCCGGCTCCAAGTTCCAGTACGACTCCATCTGCACCTACCTGCTTTCCGCCATCGTGCAAAAGGCCACGGGCGAAACGGTGTTGGATTATTTGAAGCGGCATGTCTTTGCCCCGATGAACATCACCGAAGTCGATTGGGAAGTAAGCCCCGAAGGCTACAACACCGGTGGCTGGGGATTGCACATACAGAGTGAGTCGCTTGCCAAGTTCGGGTTGCTCTTGCTGAACGGGGGCAACTGGCAGGGCAGGCAATTGCTCCCGGCTTCATGGGTGAAGCAGATGATGACCGAGCACCACGCCGGCACGGGTTATGGCTACCAGATGTGGCGTGGCGAATATCCCGGAGCATGGGACCTCGACGGGGCGCTGGGACAATATGTGCTTATCATACCGGACAAGGACATGGTGGTGGTCATCACCGAGTGCACCTTGATTAATGGCCTCAACCAGCGCCGCCTGGTGTGGAACCGCCTGCTTCCCGAGGTGGCCGATGCCCCTCTGCCGGCCAACGCCAGGGCGTACGTCCGCTTGCAGAAGAAGCAACAAGCCGTTTCACTTCCTTTTGCAAAAGGCAAGGCAAACTCTACGCAAGCCGCCCGCTTTGCCAAAGAAAGCTATATCCTCTCCGGAAACTCTTACGGTTGGCAATCCGTCCAGCTGGATTTCGATAAAGAAGCCAAGACCGTTTCATTGGATATTACCGGCAAGGATGGGAAGACCGAGCAGTTGCGCTTCGGGCACAAATGTTGGCTGGAAACCGTACTGGCAGGCTGTCCGCCCTACTCCATACGTCCGGTAGGCAGCTTCGAGGGTATCGAACGCCCCTTCCGCGCGGCAGGCAGCTATGGATGGACGGAACCGGGGGTGCTGAGGCTGAAGGTGCACTACGTGGATTGGGTCAGTTCGCTCGATCTTACCCTCGCTTTCGGGGCGGAGGGCCTGACGCTTGACGTGAAGCCCAATTTCACCGATGCCGTGGAAACCATCAGCGGAACGCCGGAATAGAAGTATCTGGCATAAATCTTGCCTATTTTAACAAAAGAAAGGAAACCCGATTCGTACATTGGGTTTCCTTTTTTTGTATATTTGTTGCGTGTTACCAAATCCGGAATATTCCCCCTAAAAAAGGAAAAACGTATGGCTGAAAATGTGAGGCATGCGGTGTCGAGGCCGAAACTGAGAGAGAAAATCATTGATGCGGCTGTTACTTTGTTTGAAAAGAAAGGCATCAAGGGCGTGACGATGGATGATATTGCTTCATCTTTCGGGATATCCAAACGCACACTCTACGAGGTGTTTACCGACAAGGAAACCTTGCTGATAGAGTGTGTGCGCAGGGGGCAGGCGGAGGCGGACGAGTACCTGAAGCAAGTGCGCGACAACTCGGACAACGTGCTCGAGGTCCTATTGAAAGGATACCAGCGAAGTATAGAGAAGTTTCATACCACCAACAAAAAGTTTTTTGAGGACATCAAGCGTTATCCCCGTGCTTATAACCTGATTAAAAACGGGAATAACCGCAACGCGGAAGACACCATCAACTTCTTCCATCTGGGGGTGGAGCAAGGCTACTTCCGCGATGATGTGAACTTTGCCATCGTGGCGTTGCTGGTGCGCGAGCAGCTCGACTTGCTGATGGGTTCCGACCTGTGCAGCAAGTACCCTTTCCTTGAAGTATACGAATCCATCATGTTTACTTCCCTTCGTGGCATTTCCACAGAGAAAGGTGCTATTCTATTGGATGATTTCATTCGTGAATACCGCAAAAAACAATCCCGGCTCTGTTCCCATGTCCACGAAAGAGAAGAATAAGTTAGGCCATACGGGCTGGTTGACATGTATCGTTGTGCTTGCCTTGCTGCTTTTGCATATCCTGCCCGGGATGCGATGGAGGGGGCATGCCTTGCGGCGTGTAGACCTGCTTTCCGATGTCCGTCCGCCCAAGGCGCAACCTGTGGCCGAGGCCGATACGTCACTTCCGCCTCCGCCAGCGGTGAGGCCGGCTTTTGCAGATACCTGCCGCACAGGGATGACTTGCATAGAAGATTACAGCGACAGCACCCTGCGGGGAATGACACCTTTCTACCAAGCCCTGGACGAGCTGGCTTCACACCGACGGCATGTGCGTATAGCCTACCTGGGCGACTCTTTTATCGAGGCGGATATCCTGACGGCCGACCTGCGCGAGATGCTTCAGCGGCATTATGGCGGGTGCGGCGTGGGCTTCGTGCCCGTCACTTCGGCTATCAATGAATTCCGGCCCACGGTGCGCCATGATTTTAAGGGATGGGAAAGCCATTCGGCAACGGACAGCACAGGCTTCAACCGCAGCCTGCAAGGGCTTTCCGGCCAGTACTTTTTTCCCTCGGATGGCGCTTATGTAGAGTTGCGGGGACAAGACGACTACGCTTCTTTGCTCGATACTTGCCGAAGTGCCTCCGTCTTTTTCCGGGTGCGTAGCGGTGGCCGCCTGACCCTTTCTGCCCGGATTAACCGTGGAGAATACATTACCCGGACATTCCTGCCATCGGATAGTCTGCAACAGATGGTTGTGGAGGGTACTATCGGCTCGGTGCGTTGGACGGTGGAGCAGGCCGATTCTGCCATCTTCTACGGGGCGGCAATGGATGATAATAAGGGAGGCATTACGCTGGACAACTTCTCTTTGCGCGGCACTACGGGGCTTTCCTTGCGACGCATCCCGGTGGAAACCTTGCGCCAATTCAACGCCTTGCGCCCCTACGACCTCATTGTACTTCAGTACGGCCTGAACGTGGCTCACGAGGAGGTAAACAACTATGCCTATTATGTCACCGGCATGCGCCCCGTGCTGGATAGCTTAAAGCAGGCTTTTCCACAAGCGGGCATTTTGGTGGTGGGCGTGGGCGACCGTGATTATAAGGACGAGGAGGGCATCCTGCGCACCATGCCCTGTATCAAAAGCCTTCTGCGTTATCAGCAACGCCTGGCGGCAGACAATGCCGTGGCTTTCTGGAATCTTTATGAAGCCATGGGAGGCGAGGCAAGCATGGCAAAATTAGTGGAGGCCGACCCGCCGCAGGCCAATCTTGACTATACGCACATCAACTTCCGTGGCGGGCATTACATCGCCGGGTTGCTCTACGATGTGCTGGTATATGGCAAACAGCAATACGACAGGAGGCGTGCTTATGAAGATGGACTTTGACTGGTTGTGGACAACACTCGACATTGACCCCGGTCGCCTGTTCGATGTGTTCAAGTACGACCCGCAGGCGCCCATGATATTCAATAGCGGCATTTTCCTGTGGCTGTTTGCCGGGTTCATACTGGTGTATTTGCTGTTGCAAAAGAAAACGACTGCCCGTCTGCTGTTTGTTACCCTCTTTTCTTATTACTTCTATTACAAAAGCAGCGGCATGTATTTCTTCCTGCTGGCGGTGGTGACGGTAAGTGATTTCTTCATCGCCCGCCTCATGGCACATACCGTTGTGCACTGGAGGCGTAAGGCTTGGGTGGCCTTGAGCCTTACGATAAACCTGGGATTGCTGGCTTACTTCAAATATACTAACTTTTTGGGCGAGGTAGTGGCATCGCTCATGGGTGGAACATTCACGGCACTCGATATTTTTCTGCCCGTGGGCATTTCGTTCTTCACCTTCCAGTCGCTCAGCTATACCATCGATGTGTATCGCGGACAGATACGGCCACTCGCCAATCTGTTGGATTATGCCTTCTATGTATCCTTCTTTCCGCAACTGGTGGCAGGCCCCATTGTCCGTGCCCGCGATTTTATTCCGCAGATACGTCGTCCGTTGTTTGTCTCGCAGGAGATGTTTGGGCGGGGTGTGTTCCTCATTGTAGGCGGGTTGTTGAAAAAGGCGGTCATTTCGGATTACATCAGTGTGAATTTTGTGGAGCGTGTGTTTGCCAATCCTACGCTTTATTCGGGTGTGGAGAACTTGATGGGTATTTATGGCTATGCGCTGCAGATTTATTGCGACTTTTCCGGCTACAGCGATATGGCCATTGGCTTGGCTCTGTTGCTGGGCTTCCGCTTTCCGGCCAACTTCGATTCACCCTATAAGTCGGCATCGGTCACCGAGTTTTGGCGGCGTTGGCACATTTCGTTATCTTCGTGGTTGAAGGATTACCTGTATATATCTTTGGGCGGTAACCGCAAGGGGCGTGTGCGGCAGTATGTTAACTTGATTATTACGATGTTCTTGGGTGGTTTGTGGCATGGCGCGTCGTGGAACTTTGTGCTTTGGGGCATGCTGCATGGGGTGGCATTGGCATTGCACAAGGCGTGGATGTTCTTCGTAGGGAGACCGAAAAAATGGCGTCCGTCGGGCATCCGGCGATTCTTGGGGGTGGTGGTCACCTTTCACTTCGTGTGTTTGTGCTGGGTATTTTTTCGTCAGGCGGACTTTTCATCGGCCATGGCTATGTTGGGGCAGGTGTTTACAACCTTCCGCCCGCAGGTATTGCCGCAATTGTTGGAGGGATACCCGGAGGTGTTTGGATTAATGGCGTTAGGCTACATATTGCACTTTTTGCCCTCGGCTTGGGAAGGGGTGGCATGCCGTGCAGTGACACGTTTGCCACTTGTGGGGAAAGCGTTGCTGGTGGTGGCCTCCATATGGCTCGTTATTCAGGTGAAGGGAGCGGATGTACAGCCGTTTATCTACTTCCAGTTCTGAACCCTCTTGCGTTAAATTTCAATAGGGCTTTCCATAGAGGCGAGAAAAATTAGGCGCGGATTGCATGATTTTGCTGAATCCGCGCCTGAACAATAAAACTCTCCGTATCCTTTTTGGGGGGGATATATTAAGCGATTATTCTACTGTAATCTCGTCGATGAATAAGTAGGGCTTTGTGCCTGCACCGTAATGTCCCTTGGGGAGGCTGGGGAAGGGCTTGATGGTTACTTTCACATAACGGGCTTCCACGGGGTCGAAGGAGGTTTCATACGTTTCGATGCTGTGCTTGTATAGGTCTGTTTCATCGGGGAATGTCTTTGAACCTACAGGACGATAGGTTTTGCCGTCATCCGATACGGCTGCTTCTAATCCTTTGCAGCCCATTATCCAGCCGTCCAAAGTTACGTTGGCATTGACGGTTACGCGTTGCACACTGGTTTGTTTCCCCAGATCGATAACCGCAGTTACATCTCCTCCTTGGAAGCCCAACCAAGCACCGTTATTGTAGGCCACGCTTCCCCTCATGCCGTCGACCAAGGTGATAGGGCCATCGTAGGCATAGTTGGCGGCCGGTTGCAATCCGGTCAGGGTGATGGGGCACATGGTTGCTTTGTTAAAGGCAATGTCGCGTTTTACGGCTTTGCTGCTTCCTTCGGGGCGGATAGCTACCGCACAAAAATCAGCGCTTTGGCTGATGGATATCGGTTGCCCATCATACAAAGTAGAGGCGGTGGTGGGTTCAGTGCCATCTAATGTATAGTATATAGGTGCATCGTCTGCGGTGCTCAAGACTATTTCGATGGTTTTGTTATCGGTGTTGGGTGTGAAAGAAGCCTTGAGCTCGAAGATATGCTTGGCGTAGTTCAGTCCGTCGCGTTGGTAAATGTCCATCAGGCGCACCAGGCGTTTGGCGAAGTTCCGGAAGTCTTTCTTTTCGGGTTGTGTCCATTGTACTTCGCTGAGGGCGGCTATGCGGGGCAGTATCATGTATTCTACATGTTCTGTAGTCTTGATGTATTCCGTCCACAGGTTGGCTTGTGCACCGAGAATGTGTTTGGCTTGTTCAGGGGTAAGTGTGGCAGGCACGGGCTCCAGGCTGTACACCTTCTCCACGGGCACGTAACCGCCTATGCCGAAAGGTTCGTTCGTCAGGTCATCTGTCTGGTAATAGTCGAGGTAGGCATACGAAGTAGGTACCATGATGACATCGTGCCCCAGTTGTGCAGCCTTGATGCCGCCTTCCATGCCGCGCCACGACATGACGGTGGCATTGGGTGCCACGTCGCCGTCCAGAATCTCGTCCCAGCCGATGATTTGGCGTCCGCGTTCATTCAGAAAGCGTTCGATGCGGGCCATGCAGTAGCTTTGTAGCCGGTCTTCGGCGGAGTGGTTCTTGTCGGCCTTCAGCCCCAGCTGCCTGATGCGTGCCTGGCACTTGGGGCAGGCTTCCCAGCGTGTGCGGGGGCATTCGTCGCCTCCGATGTGGATGTAATGGGAGGGGAAGATGTCTATGATTTCTTCCATCACGCCTTCCAGGAATTCAAAGGTCTTGTCGTTGCCCATGCAGAGCACATCGTCAAAGATGCCCCATTCCGGACATACTTCATACGGGCCTCCCGTGCAGCCCAGCTCGGGGTAGGCGGCCAGGGCTGCCAGCATGTGGCCCGGCAGGTCTACTTCGGGGATGACGTCGATGTAGCGTTCGCGGGCATATTCTACGATTTCGCGGGCTTCCTCCTGTGTATAGAAACCGCCGTAGGGCGTGTTGTCATATTCGCCGGAGTTCTTGCCGATGACGGTGCGGTTGCGCACGGAGCCAACTTCGGTCAGTCGGGGATAGCGTTTGATTTCAATGCGCCAGCCCTGGTCGTCGGTCAGGTGCCAGTGGAAGGTGTTCATATTATGCAGTGCCAGCAGGTCGATGTACTCTTTTACGAAGTCCAGCGGGAAGAAGTGGCGGCTTACGTCGAGGTGCAGGCCACGGTAGGCAAAGCGCGGCTCGTCCTTGATGGTGCCGGCGGGCAGCAGGATGCCCGATGCCGTGGTTTGTGCCGGGATGGCTTTGCGCAGCGTCTGGATGCCGTAAAACACGCCGTTGGGCGTTTGCCCGTTGATGAACACGTTGTCCGCCTGTACATCCAGCACATAACCTTCCTTGTTTGCAATGTATTCCGAAAGGCCCAGTACAATGCTGTGCTTAGACGGCGCCTTTCCCTGGGCGAGTGGTTGGGTTTGCAATACAAAGCCGGTGGCTTGCCCGATGTACTCGGCAAGGAACCCGGCATCGCGCTTCAGCAAGTCGTTGCCCTCAGGGTAGAGGATAACCGTGCTGCCGGTGAGCCGGAAGGGAGCTTCGTCGTTGTTCAGACTGACCTCTTGGGGGAGAGGCACTACTTGGTAGTTGGCTTCGGTGTCTTGGCCGGCACACGATGCGCATGCCAGGGCGATGAGCCCCGCCAAGACGATTTGGTTAAGTTTTTTCATGAGATAACTATGATGAATAAATTGATTATTTCCCTTTTTCGTGATAAAGCCTTACCTTTGCGGGGCAAAAAAGGAGATTGAAATGGGTTACATTCAGACGATAATGCCACACTTGCTGAGGATGTCAATCCACTTGCGGGCATCTGCATCGGCCACTTCCTGCTGGATGCCGAAATGGCTTACCAGCACGGCGGACGCATCGGCGGGGGTGAAGTCCCGCCCATACAGTTCATTCCACAGCAGCAGGGCCGTGGAGTTCAGCGAGATGACCTTGGTCATGTCCGCTTGCGACTTTCCTTGCTCTACAATGAGGTTCTCGCCGGCAATCTCGCGCACTTTATACGATTCCTTTATACGCATGATATTCTGTTTTTATCGGTTAGCAATGCGCAAATATAGGCATTATCGGCGACACGCAAAATATAACCCCTCTTTTTTCGTCTTCTTTGCCACACTTACCCGAGTAATTCACCCTTAAACTGAATCAGAATCTATATGACTATCATCCAGCAACAGTTTTTTGAGCTCCTGAAGTCCGGATTATGGGGCGGTGCGCCCGATGCCTCTTTGTTTGTCGGAGAAGTGGATTGGCCGCAGTTATTCCAGCTTGCCCGTCGGCAGGCTCTTCCGGCCATCGTGCTCGACGGCGTCCGCTTATTGCCCGAGGAGTTGAGGCCTCCCAAGGCCCTCTACCTGCAATGGTGTGCCGTTATGCTTCATGTGGAAGAACAACATGAGTTGCTCAACCGCGAGATAGGCAACCTTTACGCTTTGCTTCGTGCGCAAGGCATGGAGCCCGTGTTGGCCAAGGGACAGGGCGTAGCACAATGTTACCGCATCCCCCATCACCGCCAGTGCGGCGACATCGACCTCTATCTGGGCCGGCGCTTTTATGAACAGGCCAATGCCTTGTTGAGGCCGGAAGCCACCGAAGAGCATGAGGAAACCTTCAAGCACTCGTGCATGCACTGGCATGGCGTTATTGTGGAGAATCATTGCATCTTGATATCCCTGAACCGCCCCTCGGCCGACCGGCACATGCAGCGTGCCATTGCTTCGTGGTGGAACGATGGTGCTCCCCGCTGCCCCAAGGTGAAGGTAGGGGATACTCTTGTCAGCGTGCCGCCATATTCCTTCAACGTGGCCTATGTGCTGACCCATGCCACCCTGCATTTCCTCAACGAAGGCATCGGCCTGCGACAGGTGTGCGACTGGGCCTGCCTGCTGCAATCGCCTCACACCGATGAAGAGAAAGCCGAGGCTGCCCGCCTGCTCAAGAGCTTCGGGTTGGAGAAGTCGGCCCGACTGTTTGGCGCCTTGCTGGTGAACGGCTTGGGCCTGCCGCGCGACGTGCTGCCCATTCCCTTCGGCCCGAAGGACGAGAAGAAGGCCGGGTGGCTGCTGGACGACATCTGGAGCGGAGGCAACTTTGGCCGTTACGACAACCGGCGCAAGCAGCGCCCCAAAGGCTATTGGAGCGGCAAGTGGTACACGCTTGTACGTCTGCTGAATCGTTGCATCGAGATGGGTGCCTTGTCGCCCAGCGAGGCTTTCTGGTATCCCATCATGGTGGCGAAGCACTCCTTCCAGATGCAGTGGAAGCGCCTTACGCACCGTTCTACAAACTGATTCCCAACCTTTTCATGACCGGCAGCAGCCAGCGGCGCAGGGGACGCAGGCGATGCCACCACGCTCCCCGCCGCAGCCAGCGGGCATCCGTGCAGTCTTGCACGCTGCCGTCCGGGCGATAGATGTAGCGCAACAGGCCGATGACCTCGTTGCGCTTCACTCGTTCTATGCGGGCCAGGTTGCCGTCGCCCAGCATCAGGCAGTCGTCGCCTTCGCGGCCTATGTAGCGGTGTATCATGTAGCGTCCTTCCCACCGGTAGAAGGGGCAGCACCAGGCCGGCAGTTCCCCCGAGGGCGGGCAGGGCACAATCTCCACCACGTCTTTCCCGCTGCGTATGAAGGGATACATGCTTTCGCCCGTGATGTGTATCTTCACCTTTTGCCCTTCGGCCAGTGCCCGGGCGGCTTCGGCCAGGAAGTCATTGGGCAGGGTAATCTTTCTCATAAGCCGAATATCGTTTCACAAGACAACCGGGCAGCCTCTGCATTGGGCAGGCAGGCCAGGTGGTAGACGGGCGTGGTGGACAGGATGCCGTTCAGCACGCGACTGATGTCGTCGTACAGCCGTTCGTCGTAGGCAAAGTCGGGCGGGCACGAAGGGTGCAGGGCGGCATAGGCGCGCGCTATGCCCAGCCGCTCCATCTTGTTGTAGGGCGCTTGCGACAGGCGCACGCAGGCGGCCAACGGGTAGCGCTCCGTCTTGTAGCAAGGCGTCTTGCCGCTCCAGGGACTGCCGTACACGTAGGGCATGCCGTCCTCAATGCGCACAATGGGGCTGTCGTCGTTCAGCAGCATGGCACCGTCAATGTTCTCGCGCCACAGGCGGGTATGGGTGCTCTTGCCCGTGCCGCTCTCGCCCAGAAACAGCACGGCGCGGTCGCGGTAGACGATGGCGCTGGTGTGCACCGGCACGGCTCCGTGGCGGGCAATGCCCACGCCGAAGGCTATCCAGCAGGTGAAGCGCAGCAGCCGCGCGTCGAGGTCGCCCCGCAGGCAGAAGCGGTTGTCGCCTTGCTTCACCCACAGTTGCAGGCATTGGTTGTTGACGTTGTGGCGGGTGTCGAAGCAATAGCCGCCGGGGTAGCGGCCAAAGCGGCTGGTCACGTCGTCCACTTCACTTTTGTACAGTTCTTTTTCAAAAGCCGGCGCTTCGCGGTCGCTCACCGTCAGGCGCAGCAGCGGCTCCGTGCCCTCTTGTGTCGGTGTGGCAAATACCTTGAAGCCTTGCAGTTGCGCCATGGCTTCGACCAGTTGGTCTCCTTCCGCCCGCAGGCGGAAGCCGGCTATCAGGTAGTCTTGGTTCATAAGTCTTTATCTCTTTATTGTTTTATTCTTAAATACTGTACTTTTCTTTTTGCCTTGCCGCAAAAAGAAAAGATACCAAAAGAAAAAAGTCAAGCGCTGAATCTCCAGGGCTACTCCGAGTACATCTTGGCTAAACGGCAGTCAACTCGCTTCGCTCAGACAAACTGCCGTTCTTTACGCCAAGATGTACTCTCCGCTTCACGCCCCTCCGCTTAGGCGCGGCCATGCGGCATTGGGCGGCAGGCCTCACGGCCTGTGAGACGCGGCACGCCACGTCTCTACATCGCACGGCTTGATGCCGCATGGCTCTCCGGCATTGACCGGCGGGCGTAAAGCGGAGGATGGTGGGCAGGCGTTAAAAACGGCAGGTTGTCTGAGCGAAGCGAGTTTCCTGCCGTTTAGCCTGAACATCATCCGGAGTAGCCCGACGGGCACAGCCGGGGCCCTTTCTTTTTGGTATCTTTTTCTTTCGGGCAAGCGAAAGAAAAAGTACTTATGTTACTTGATTCAACTCCAAATCAAACACCCTGTCGCACACCTCCAGCGACGACTCCCGGTGGGCAATGATTATCATCGTCAGCTCCCGGTAGCGGGCGGAGAGGGCGGCCAGCGCGCTGTTTATCTCTTGCTCCGTGCGGCTGTCCAGCGCCGAGGTGGCTTCGTCGAAAAACAGCACCTCTGCCTCCTTGTACAGTGCCCGGGCTATGCCGATGCGTTGTTTCTGTCCGCCGGACAGGCGGCTGCCGTATTCGCCCAGCGGGGTGTCCAGCCCTTGCGGCAGGGCGTCGGCCCACTCCCGCAGTTGCACCTGCTCCAGCACGTGGAGCACCTTGTCGCGGTCGGGCGGCAGATGGCCCAGGGCGATGTTGTCCGCCAGCGAGCCTTCTATGATGAATATCTCCTGCGGCACGTAGCCCACCAGCCTGTGCCAGGCATTGCGGTTGCCGGCGGTCAGTTCGCGGCCGTCTATGCAGATGCGTCCCTCGGTGGGCCGGAAGAAGCCCAGCATCAGGTTGAACAGCGTGGACTTGCCCGAGCCGCTGGCTCCCCGCACGCCTATCCTTTCGCCCCGGCGTATCTCCAAGTTCACCCCGCCGAACAGCCGTCCGCCATCCGGAAAGGCAAAGCCCAGGTTCTCCAGCCGTATGCTGCGGGTGAAGGTGAAGGGCTGTTCTGCCTCCCGGCTTTCGGCAGGCGCGTCGGCAATGCCTTCGGCCACCACGTCGATGGAGTGCGAGGCGTTTTGCAGCGTGGCCCAGCTGTTCAGTATGCCCCGCATGGCGGGTATCAGCCGGAAGGCTGCCACGGCAAACACGCCGCTCAGTATGCCCACGTCGCCCCGCCCCGTGCCGATGAGCAGTGCGATGCCCGCCACGATGGCGGCTTCGGACAGGAATTGGGGGAACAGCTGGTAGCGCTCCATGCGCAGGCGGCTGTGGGTGATGGCCTCCATGCCTTGGTCGAAACTGCTGAGCGAGGTGCCGAACGACTGTGCTATCTCTATCTCGGCGTACCCGCGGAAGGCTTCGACCACCGTGCGCGACTGCCTCCTCCTGGCCTCCAGCTCCTCGCGTCCGTAAGCGCGCAGCCGCTTCCTCACCACCAGCACGTAGGCCAGGGCCAGGGGAATGAGCACGGCACACAGCAGCAGTCCGGCCAGCGGCTCCCAGATGACCAGCGCGGCAATCATGAGCAGCACCAGCACCGCCTCGCCACCCATGCGGAACAGCGGTGCCAGCACGCACAGGCAGAAGGTGTAGCACACGTAGTTCACCTCGTGCCCCAGCTGCACGCTGCTCTTGCTCTTGAGGAACATCAGTCCCCGGCGGTAGTAGTTGACGAACATCCGCCGGCTAAAGTCGCGGTAAATGCGCATCTGGAAGCGGCTCTCCACCCGCGCCAGCAGCACCACCAGTCCGTTTTTCACCACCACAAACAGCATCACCGCGCCGCACAGCGCCAGCATCGTGCCCCGGCTGCTGCCCGGACGTAGCACCGCCAGCAGCAGCGGGATGAGCGCCGCCACCCCGGCAAAGTCCAGCATGGCACGCACCAGCACGGCCAGCGCCACCCACACACTGTGGCGGCGCTCGGCAGGGGGCAGCAGGCGGAAGATTTCTTTTAGCATGAGTTTACAGGTATTGTGACACCGTATGATTGTTGGCAATGTAGCGCACGAGATATACTATCTCATCGTCCTTGCGGTACACGGTGAAGAATACATACCACTGCGTGCCTCTGTTCTTGCGGAACGATGCATACCACATGTTCTTGCCGTAACGGTCGAAGTAGGGTGGGGCAGGCTTCTTTACTTTGAAAGGTAGGTCGGCACGAATGTCATCTACTAATCCTTTTACATATTTCCGAGCACTTTCTTCAAATCCGAAATATTCTTTTTCATACAATGTGTAGACTAATTCGCTGAGATATTGCCTAACCTTTCGTGTTGCAATAACTTTCATTTTTTGCCTGTCCTTTTGTTCTTAAACATTTCGTGGATGTCTGCATAGACTCCTTCTAAGATCTCGTCAAACGATACTGCCTGTTCCAAGTCCTCGTCCGGCTCTTTGGCGAAATCTTCCGCACGCAGCACCGTGTCCGTCCCCATGACGGGCACAATGCGGTAACTCTTGTCCTTGCCGCGCTGTATCAGCACCTCTTGGCCGTCATCCACCTTGTCAAGATAAGCCTTCTGGTTGGCCCTGAACTCTCCCGATGAAACGATAAGCATGATTCTTTCCTCCCTCGTGTTTAAAGTATGAACAATCTTTGTACAACTGCAAAGGTAAGGAAATAAATGAAGAATGAAGAGGGAAGAATGAAGAATTCTGCGAGAACGGCGTGCAAATGGCTTATAATGAGGGGGACGGTGGTGTAGGAAGGCTGGCGCGGTGGGATTGAAAGGCTTGGTTGGTGGGGTAGGAAGGCTACTGCGAGAGGGTTAGAAGGCTGGGAAAAGAGGTAATAAAAATCCCCGCACTGCATGGGGCAGGCGGGGATTTTATTATCAAAGAGTGAATGATGTATTAGTCACCTGTGGGAGTATCATACTCTAAGCCGAGATCTACACCAGCTTCACGCTCAAAGTCCAATAACAAATCTATCGTCATTGCTGTGTTCTTTACTGTTTCTTCGCCATTGGCTGTTCTCCAAGCATTGTATGCATTCATAAATGCTGTTGCTTTTTCACCAAGGTTAGACCCTTTAATTTTTTTCACGAAGTCGTTATATGTGGAAACCTCTTGCCATGCAGCCAATAACTCTTCCATGGCTTCTTCTACTGCAGATACTTGTGCAGACACAGGAGACTGAGTTGCCCATTTGCCTTGGATAGTAGCCTTGCCTGTTTCGTTCTGGATAGCTGTGGCTTTTACAGTTTCACCATCGTTGGCTTCGTCGTTGATGAATGTACCATATACGCTGATGGCTTCGTAAGTGTAGTCAGCACCCTTGTATGCGCTGGCAGCATAGGTCGTGGCTCCCTTCTCGTTGGTATACATAGCAGTAGTGTTGACAGGTACACCGCCACCGATAGTCAGAGTCGCATATACTTCACCGCTGTTGCTCATGCTTCCCAATACGATAATTACAGGAGATGTAGCAATTTCCTTACCGATAGTAACGTATTCGTCTACAGCCAGCGTGCCTTCTACTGTGATGGTTGCGCCTGCAGCCAAGCCCAGTTCTTCAGCAGTTTCGGTAGAGTTAGTTAAAGCGCTGTTGCCCTTTACGATAACCGAAGTTACATCGGCAAACTGATTGGCAGTAACTTCACCCAAGTCGATAGTAGCAGCGTTCCAAGTCTGCATCGTGATGTTATCCCAAGCGTCGGTCATGCCTTTCAAGCTTTCGGCATCCCATGCACCGCTCATCTCGATGCTGTTGATTTCTTCGATATCGTCCAAATCGTCAACATCGGCGGGAGCGATAGCAGCAGAAGTAACGCCTGTTGTTCCGTTGGTCACGATAGAGGTTGTAGAAGCCTTGCCTGCAACTTCAAATACGTCTACCGGGGCATCCAATGCAATGGTTCCGTTGTTGGTAACTTTAGTGGAAGTCTTAGAGCTGCTGATTTTGCCCGTTGCAGTGGCGATGGCAATCTCGCCATTGTTGGTGAATGCAGCAGTCAAAGCGATGGTACCGTTGTTCTCAATCTTACCGCTGTTGGTCACAGTGTTGGCAGCTTGTACGTTCAAGGCAGCACCGTCGGCAATGTTGATAACGCCTGCGGCAGCAGTCTGAGTCTTGGCATTGTTAGTCCAACTTGCGCCACTGGTGGCAGATGTCATTTGGCCTGCGATGTTGACAGTACCTTGGTTAGACAAGGTTGTTACGCCGAAGGTCTTTTCGTCCCACTTGCTGTACTCTGTAACGGGCTTTGCACCCTTTACATTGTCGCTTTCCGGAACGTTGACAGTGCCATTATTCGTCAGAGAGTTAACATAGATAAGTTCGCTCAGTTCCATGGTACCGTTGTTCACCAGCGTTTGGAAGTAAGAGTTGCGCACGGGGGCAAAGCTCTTCTTGGCAGCCAGCGTCAGCTTCTTGCTACCCGATACGTAGATGGGGCAAGAAGGCAGCTCATCGATGGTGAGATCTTCCATCAGTTTGAACTCAATCTTCTGGTTGGTGTTGGCTTCAGCGTATGCCACTGCGTTGTTCCACTCGCTCAGGTTGTTGATTTCGAAAGACTCTACGGCTTTAGCATAGCCCTTCAGTTCGGGATTCAGACCGTAGCGCGTATCGCGGTTCATAACAACTGTTGTGGGTTCCTTGTCTTTGGTAGCCTGTTCTGCATCGATAGTGAACATACCCTTGTCGGTATATACAGTGATTGTTTCAATGGCAGACTCATTAGAGCCAGCAGCTTTGCCAATCTGGTATGTATAAGCCGGAACCAAGACGTAAACAGAAGCCTTTGCGCCCTTAGCCACAGCGATACCCTCGCCCGTCACAACGGCAGCGATCTTCGTACCGTCATCTGCTACAGAAGTGCTTTCGAACAAGCTGTTAGAACCGTCTTTCATATCCTTGATGGCTTCGTCCAGTTCTTTAGCATAGTCATAGCCCGGAGTTTTAGAGTTCGGGTCAAGAACCGGGAAAGTTGTAGCAGTCTTAAAGTCCAAAGTTCCGCTTTGCAGGAATTGGTCACCGTTCAACTCTACTTTGTTGATAACGAGGTCGCCTTCGTTGCTGTTGTTGGCGATGGTCAGTTCCAAGATGGCGTTCATACCTACGAACTTCACAGAAGTTGTGTTGGTATCCTCATACTTGATACCGCCCAGCTTGATGACAGGCGAAACCCATTCGTTGTCGTCAATCAAGTGTTGTTTCGGGTCAGCAGGGTCGATCTCTTGTACGGCAGGATATTCTACATTATAAGTATTTTTACTGCTAACTTCATCGCCAGTCTTATTGCCGTCATATTGGTGATAGAACACATACTGTCCGGCAAATACGGCTGTGTTAGTGGCGAAGTTGGCAAACTGGCTCGGATCAGTCAGCCCTATCGGAGTGAAGGGATAGTTGCTGTCGAAAGTGTTGCCTACTATTCCATCGTAAGCTGCTACTTTCAATGCGCCTACCACGTCGTCATTAGTCCAAAAGAACTTATTGGCATCCTCTCCTTCACCGAAGATTGTACGCGTGCCTACCTCGTCTGTAAATTCCGGGTAAGTGGCAGCCAGTGTCACATTAATCTTTTCGCCTTCCCCATTGCCAAACGAGGGCGCGTTCTGCACCAGCTCATCATCGGCACAAGAGGCCAACATGGCAGATACGCACAAGGCGCTGAATAATACTTTTTTCATCTCTTTCATTTTTGCATTAATTATTTTATTTGTTTATAGTCACAAACTCGTTAATGTAGGATGAAGTTCAGCTTAAATGTCACCGCCATCTTCAATGCCGCCGGCATCCAGGCTTCCTTCGAATCCCTTCTCAACCATCACCTCCAGAACCTCTACTTCCGGAGCCAAATACATTTCTTTCTTTTCCATAATCGTTTTCTGTTTTTAAGTTTATAATTTGATTTGAGTTTACTGTCTCTATCTGCCCGTAAGGTGCTATATGTAATATGGTATAGCCTAAGCTTCCGGGCACAATTCCGGCTGCAAAGTAAAGAACTAATTTCCCAAATAAGTTCCGTTCGTATCTCGCTGATTATCAACGCT
>CALUJC010000028.1 GCA_944320865.1 uncultured Bacteroides sp.
GCCGTTGCAGCCAACTGACAGTTTTTGCATACACCAGCCGTTTCCGCAACGATGTGCCAAACCATACCATCAACCACACTGTTTCATTGCCCATGCCCACCAACGACCAGTTGGAGTTAGTGGCAGCAGCCGTGCAGGCACTCCGATCTGAATGGCGTGAGGATGGCAAATACCACTACAAGAAAGCCGGTGTCATCGTGTGGAATATCAGCCCTGATACAGCAGTGCAGGCCATCCTTTTTGATTCAATCGACCGGACAAAGCAAGCTCGTCTTTCAGTAGCCATTGATGCCATCAACCGAAGGAATGGTTTCAATACCGTAAAAGTGGCAGTTCAAGGAACGGACAAACGCTGGCACCTGAAATGCGAACATAAGTCTGCCCAATACTCCACAAACCTCTGCGAAGTCATCAAGGTCAAGGTCTAAGCAATGGCCTTTTGCCTTCCAAAAAAGAAAGGCTGGTGCAACTGGCAAAGTGGTTTAGTCCATTCCTTGTACTATATATACAAGATTTCGATTAAACCTATCTCTTTAAACTGCCAAATAGAGTTGCACCAGCCAAACAAAAATCCTCACCGGAGTAATGCCTCTCCAACAAGTTTAACTCAGTCCTTGTACTATATATACAAGATGTCATTAAACCTAATTATCAGAACTGACGTTTACCGTGAAACAAATACAGTAAGAGGTTTACTCCGTACCTTGTACTATATATACAAGAATACTCTAAACTTATTTTTAAACTTCTGCTTAAGTTATCAAGATAGGGCAGAACATTCAAGCAAGCCCATCAACAAGCATCAGCAAAAATGGCTGAAACTTTTTCTTTTGGAAGGCAAAAAATCAAGTTGAATCCACCACCTTTACCCATCTGACAAGCTGATATTCTTGCTATTGATAAGACAATATTTCCAATCAATATGTTACTTATTTGTTATTTATACTTCTGTTATTCTTGTTATATTATTGATACTCAATTAAATATATTCGGAATTTTTATTTAATACTGCTTCTGATACACCCTCCTAACACGAAATGTTCTGAAATTTCCATTCGCCTGTATTTTTCCTGTCGGATTGATAAATATTTACATGAAAAACTCCAAGATTTCTTATATCCTTACAAAAAATATCCTATCGCACATTTGTATTTACCTCTGAATCAATACATTGACGCATTAACCACGCCCCAACTACGTACCACCTCCGACTCTCCTCCGATACAAGTCCGACACAAGTCCGATAATCCTTCGGCGTATTAGGTCGGAGGTGGACCGTAGGAAATACGGACAAGATACGGCGGATAAAGGAAGGGATATGCCCGCAGAATAGGATATATTGTTAAAAATTATTTATCCAAACAACTACGCTATATGAGGGCGGATTAAAAGCACATGAATGGTTTCAGAATATTAAGAGCCTGTTTAAATTTTCCTCTTTTAAGTTTTTATCAGCCCCTTTTTGAGCCTCTTTCCGGTCTCTTTTCCTGTTGTTATTCGTCACGTAGCCCGCTACGATCCTCATGACAACAGAAAAATATCCTCGAAAACAGCCCTCAAAATGAGGCTGAGCAAAATTTAAACAGGCTCTATAATAATGAGGCGCGGATTGCGCAGAATAACACAGATTCAATAAACTTAATTCGTGAAATCCGCGTAATCCGCGCCTAAAAGAAGATATTAAGAAGGTTGTGACGACCTCTTATTCATGCATGCCAAATGGCTAACATTCAGGAGATGCGGCACGCTACGTCTCTACATACAAAACCTGCCGCCTGCAGATGCTGCCAATAGGCGGGATAAGACTTGGACACCACCTGCGGCTCGGCTATGCGCAGGCCGGACACCCGCAGGCAAGCAGGGGCAAAGGCCATGGCCATGCGGTGGTCTTCGTAGGTGTGGATGACGGGGGACTGGGCGGCAGGGCAACGCTCGCCGTCCCACAGCAGCACGCTGTCGTGCTCGGAGCGCACCACGTAGCCCAACTTGCACAACTCGGCTTTCAGGGCCTCTATGCGGTCTGTCTCCTTTATTTTGAGGCTCTGCAAACCCATGAAGCGGAAAGGCACGCCCAGCAGGCAGCAGGTCACCACAAAGGTCTGCGCCAAGTCGGGGATGTCCACCAAGTCAGCCTCCAGGCGTTGGGCCACCTCGCCGCTATAGTGCAGCCGCACGCCCTGCGGCGTATAGGTCGTCTGCACGCCTAACTTGGCAAAGAGTTCCGCCCCCCGGCTGTCCCCCTGGTAGCTCTGTGCAAAGAGGCCGTGCAAGGCAGCTTCTGCCCCCCGGCCTGCCAAGGCCACCATCTCATACCAATAGGATGCCGCGCTCCAATCGCTTTCCACCGTAAACTCCACGTCTTTATACCCGCCGGGATGGACTTGGATGCAGTCATCGGCCATCCACTCTGCCTGCGCGCCAAAGTCCTGCATCAGCCGGAGGGTGAGGTTGATGTAAGGGCGTGAGATAATATCGCCCGTCAGCCGGAGCCTCAGCCCCCGGGGCAGCACTGCCCCTACCATGAGCAACGCGGAGATGTACTGCGAACTGACATTGCCGGCCAAGGACACTTCCCCGCCCGACAGGCCGTTTTCCCCCGAAATGCGCAACGGCGGGAAGCCCTCCTGCTCCGCGTAGTCTATCTGCGCACCCAGCGAGCGCAGCGCGTCCACCAGGATGCGTATAGGGCGCTGCTTCATGCGCTGCGTGCCGGTAAGTATGCGCGTGCCCGGCGTCACGCTGAAGTAAGCCGTAAGAAAACGCATGGCCGTGCCTGCCGCCAAGATGTCCACCACCTCGGCATTATCCTGCAAAGCGGCAATCATGACACGGGTATCGTCGCAATCGCTCAAATTGTGCAAGTGCCGGTTGCCACGGGCCAAGGCATGAAGAATCAACGCGCGGTTGCTGATGCTTTTGGATGCCGGCAACTGTACGTCGGCATGTAGGGAAGAAGGAGCAGAAAGAATGTATTGCATAAAATGATAATTTATCTGTTAGTGTTTAGCGTTTAGTGATTAGTGATTAATGCGCTGTGGTAACAGAATTCTCCTCCTCCGGGGAGGAGGAGTACCCGAAGGGGGAGGTGGTAGGGAAAATATTCTATGAATTAAGCAGTTATTCGCTACCACCCCGTCACTTCGTGCCACCCCTCCTCCCCGGAGGAGGGGAATCAGTTACCGCCTCCTTATTGCACGTATTAATCACTCATCACTAACCACTAATCGCTAAACTAAATTCCCATTTAACGACGCAAAAGTAGGGATAATCTGAGAAATTATCACACCAGCGTCGCCATAAACTGTATGGCAAGGATGAGGAACACCATAGCAATGGGGTAGACCGTGGCATAGGCCACGCCGGGGATGTTGCTGTCCGTCATGGAGTCGGCAGCCGCCAGACCGGGCGTACTGGTCATGCCGCCGGTGATGGTGCCCAGCAGGTCGAGCATGCTGATTTTGAAACACAGCCGCCCTACTACCACAGCCACGAGCATGGGCACCAGCGTAATGGCCGCCCCCACGCCAAACAACAGCCACCCGCTCTCTTGAAACGTGGCAACCAGTGTGCGCCCTGCCGATGTGCCTACCTCGGCCAGAAACAGCAATAGGCCCAACTGGCGCAGCAGATGGTTTGCAGGGCCTGACATTGTCCACAGGATGGGCCCCGTCTTACCAATGGCACTCAGCACCAGGGCAACGATAAGGATGCCGCCCGTGAGCCCCGGCGAGAACGAGAAGCCGCCGGGAAAGGATATGTTCAGCTGCCCGAACAGCACACCAAGCACAATGCCCATGGCAATGGGGAAAAAGTCTGTGTCCGACAACTTCTTGGCATTGTTACCCAACAGGCGTGCCAAGCCTTTCAGCCCCTCTTTTTCGCCCACCACCATCAGCTTGTCGCCAAACTTTAAGGCCAACTCCGGCGAGGGGGAGAGGTCGATACCGCTTCGGCGTACACGGGTGACGGTACAACTGAAATTGCGCATCAGGTTCAAGTCGCCAAGCTGTTTGTTTATCATGTCCTTGTTCGTCAGCAGCAAGGAGACAATCTCATGCGTATCCTGTAAAGGAAGTTCGCCCTCTTCGCGTACGCCTACCAGCGTGGCCAGTTGGTTCAAGGCTTCCTCACTGCCCACCGCCTGCAGGTAGTCACCCTCGTGCAGCACAGTCTGCGCCGTGGGAATGGAAATCTGCCCATCGTGCTTCAACCGCGAAATGACCGCCCCCGTCATGGCACGGGCATTGATTTGCATCAGGCTGCGTCCGAAAATCACGGGATTCGTCACCCGGAAGATACAGGTCGACAGTTCGGGATACTCCCCCCGCCGCTCCTTCTCCAGCCGGCGAGCCTCCTGCGCCAGGTCGACATGCAACAGCCTCGGCAACAACTTGACAAAAAGAATAACACCAATCACCCCGAACGGATAGGCGATGCCGTAGGCTATGGAGGCCAGGGGCGACTGCGTACTGTCGATGGCCACCGCGAGGCCGGGCGTACTGGTGAGCGCACCTGCCACCAGGCCCACGATGCTGGGCGTGTCGATGCCGCAGGCATACTTCAGACCAACCGCCGTGAGCGCGGCCGAGCCTACGATGAGCAACGTGAGCAGAATCAGCGTCTTGCCCTTACTGCGGAACGAGTCGAAAAAGCCAGGTCCCGCCTGGATGCCAATGGTGAAGATGAACAACACAAGGCCAAAGTTGCCCAATTCCTTGGGAATGACCACGCCAAAGTGCCCGAAAAGCAACGCGATGAATATCACCGCCGAAACATCGAGCGACAGTCCCTTGATTTTTATCCGCCCCAGCATAAAGCCCAAAGCCACGATGAGAAACAGGGCGAAATAAGAAGAATTCAACAAATCGGTAAGCATAATCGTAACAATCCTTAAAATGTTCAGCGGACAAAGATAAGGGAAATGCCCCAAGTAGCCAAAGAATCAAAAAACAAACGCAATGTTGCAAGAAAGCAAAAAATGCCCTACATTTGCTCACCAATCATCATCCGACAGAAACTTTTAACAAAAATACAATATGAAAGACGTAAAAGACATCTTGGGAGAAGCCCAAGAAAAAATGGACATGGCAGTAATGTATCTGGACGATGCGCTGGCACACATCCGCGCCGGTAAAGCCGATGTGCGCTTGCTGGACGGTATCCGCGTGGACTCATACGGCTCGATGGTGCCCATCAACAATGTGGCCGCCGTCACCACACCCGACGCGCGCAGCATCGCCATCAAGCCGTGGGACAAAAGCATGTTCCGCATCATCGAAAAGGCCATCATAGACTCATCGCTGGGCATCATGCCAGAGAATAACGGCGAGATTATCCGCATCGGCATCCCGCCCCTCACCGAGGAGCGCCGCCGCCAGTTGGCCAAGCAGTGCAAGGGTGAAGGCGAAACGGCCAAGGTAAGCATACGCAACGCCCGCCGCGATGCTATCGACGCATTGAAAAAGGCTGTAAAAGAAGGACTTGCAGAAGACGCCCAGAAAGGTGGCGAGGAAAAGTTGCAGAAGACCCACGACAAGTACATCAAGCAGATTGATGACATGCTGGCTGCCAAGGAGAAAGAAATAATGACCGTGTAATGAAGAACTAAAAATGAAAAATGAAGAATGAAGAATTATGGCGCACCCGCGTTCCTACAGAATTCTTCATTTTGTCGCGCAGCGGCGGTTCTTCATTCTTCATTTAGAACCATGAGGGGGCTGGTAATAAAAAATACAGGAAGCTGGTACTTGGTGAAAACCGACGAAGGCCGGTGCGTGGAATGCAAGGTGAAAGGCAACTTCCGCTTGAAAGGCATACGCAGCACTAATCCCGTGGCGGTGGGCGACCGCGTACAGATTGCACTCAACCGCGAAGGCACCGCTTTCATCACCGAAATCGAAGACAGGAAAAACTACATTATCCGCCGTGCCTCCAACTTGTCGAAGCAATCGCACATACTGGCAGCCAACCTCGACCAGTGCATGCTGGTGGTCACCGTCAACTATCCGGAGACATCCACCACCTTCATCGACCGTTTTCTGGCTTCGGCCGAGGCATACCGCATCCCCGTGCATCTCGTGTTCAACAAGACGGATGCCTATGGCAAAGACGACCTGCGCTACCTCGACGCTTTGGAACAGCTGTACACGCAGATAGGCTACCCCTGCCTGCGCATATCAGCTTTGCGGGGCGAAGGCATCGACCGCCTCAAAGAGTTGCTAAGGGGCAATATCACGCTGCTGGCCGGGAACTCTGGCGTGGGCAAGTCCACACTTATCAACGCCATACTGCCCGAAGCGGCCGCACGCACAGGGGAAATCTCTACCGTGCACAACAAGGGCATGCACACCACCACATTCTCCGAAATGTTTCCCGTCGAGGGTGAGGGCTACATCATCGACACGCCGGGCATCAAAGGATTCGGTACATTCGACATGGAGGAGGAAGAAATAGGACACTATTTTCCTGAGATATTCCGCACATCGGCAGACTGCCGCTACGGCAACTGCACGCACCGGCACGAACCGGACTGTGCCGTAAGGCAGGCAGTGGAGGAGCACCGCATCGCGGCCTCGCGCTACGCATCCTACCTCAGCATGCTGGAGGACAAGGACGAGGGGAAATACCGTGCCGCCTACTGACGAAGCGGATATCGGTAGGCAGTAGATAGTAGGCAGTAGATAGTAGTTGGTAGTCAGTAGACAGTAGACAGTAGTCTGCATAAAATGCCATGCAAAAGAGCTGATTTCTTTCTACTAACTACTATCTACTAACTACCCGATTATAATAACAGACATAAACAGGTTATACTACTAATACCAAGCAAATGAATAGAAAAGTGAAATGGGGCCTCATTGCCGTGATAGGCATCGGGCTGGTTGGGGCAGGTATCTACTCGCAACTCCCCAAGGAAAACGAAGAACTGGCCGCCGCCGACCAGGTGGCCGACAGTGGCGAGAGGTCGAAAAGAATATTGAACGTAAACGCCACTATCGTCAAGCCGCAGGTGCTGACGGAGGATATTCCGCTGGTGGGCACCCTGCTGCCCGACGAAGAAGTGGACCTCTCGTTTGAAACCTCGGGCAAGATAGTTGAGATAAACTTTGAGGAAGGCACCCACGTAAAACGCGGCCAACTGCTGGCCCGGGTGAACGACCGCCCCTTGCAAGCCCAGTTGCAACGTCTCGTATCGCAGTTGAAACTGGCGGAAGACCGCGTGTTCCGTCAGGACGCCTTGCTGAAGCGCGACGCCGTGAGCAAAGAAGCCTACGAACAGGTGAAAACCGAACTGGCCACGCTGAATGCCGACATTGAACTGGTGCGGGCACAAATAGAGCAGACCGAACTGCGCGCCCCCTTTGACGGCGTCATCGGCTTACGGCAGGTCAGCGTGGGGACCTATGCATCACCCTCCACCGTGGTGGCCAAACTCACCAAGATTTCGCCCTTGAAGGTAGAGTTCGCCGTGTCCGAACGTTATGCCGCCGACATCAAACAAGGCGCCATGCTGACCTTTACATTGGAAGGATCGCTCAACCAATACCAGGCACAAGTTTATGCCCGCGAGTCGAGCCTCGACCTCAATACCCATACGCTCACCATCCGCGCCCTCTACCCCAACCCCACAGGCATTATGCCGGGACGCTATGCTTCGCTCACCCTGCGCAGGCACGAATATCAAAACGCCCTTGCCGTACCTTCGGAAGCTATTGTCCCCGAAATGGGTAAAGACAAAGTATTCCTTTACAAGAACGGCAAAGCTGAACCGGTAGAAATCGTTGCCGGCATACGCACGGAGGCATTGGTACAAGCTGTGAAAGGCGTGTCTGAGGGTGACACCGTCATCATATCGGGTACCCAACAGCTGCGCACCGGCATGCCTATTACAATTGACAACATCTATTAACGATTAGTGTTTAGTGATAAGTGATTAATACCTCAACCACAAATAGTCAATCACTCATCACTAAGCACGAAATGCTAATCACTAAACACTAACCCCTAAACACTAATAACGTGAACATATCCGAACTAAGCATACGCCGCCCGGTGCTGTCAACGGTGTTGACTATCATCATCCTGCTATTCGGCATCATCGGCTACAATTACCTTGGAGTCCGCGAATATCCGTCGGTGGACAACCCCATCATCTCCGTGTCGTGCTCTTACACGGGTGCCAATGCAGACGTTATTGAAAACCAAATTACCGAACCACTGGAGCAGAACATCAACGGTATTCCCGGTATCCGTTCGCTTACCAGCGTCAGCCAGCAGGGGCAAAGCCGTATTACGGTAGAGTTTGAACTGTCCGTCGACCTGGAAACGGCAGCCAACGACGTGCGCGACAAGGTGTCGCGTGCACAACGCTACCTGCCCGACGATTGCGACCCGCCTACCGTATCGAAAGCCGATGCCGACGCATCGCCCATCCTGATGGTGGCACTGCAAAGCGACAAGCGCTCGCTGCTTGAACTGAGCGAAATAGCCGACCTTACGGTAAAAGAACAATTGCAAACCATCTCCGACGTAAGTAGCGTAAGCATCTGGGGTGAGAAGAAATACTCCATGCGCCTGTGGCTGGACCCCACGAAGATGTCGGGCTACGGCATCACACCCGTCGACGTAAAGAATGCCGTGGACCGCGAGAACATAGAGTTGCCTTCGGGAAGCATTGAAGGCAACACCACGGAACTCACCATCCGCACCTTGGGCTTGATGCACACGGCGGAAGAATTCAACGACCTCATCATCAAGGAAGACGGCAGCCGCATCATCCGCTTCAGCGACATCGGGCGCGCCGAGCTTGGCCCAGCCGACATCAAAAGCTACATGAAGATGAACGGCGTGCCCATGGTGGGCGTGGTAGTCATCCCCCAGCCGGGCGCCAACCACATCCAGATTGCCGATGCCGTGTACGAGCGCATGGAGCGCATGCAGAAAGACTTGCCCGAAGACGTGACTTACAGTTACGGTTTTGACAACACCCGTTTTATCCGTGCTTCCATCAGTGAGGTGGAAAGTACGGTGTACGAAGCTTTCATCTTGGTTATCATCATCATTTTCCTTTTCTTGCGCGACTGGCGCGTTACGCTGGTGCCGTGCATCGTCATCCCGGTATCGCTTATCGGTGCATTTTTTGTAATGTATGTGGCTGGGTTCTCCATCAATGTATTGTCTATGCTGGCTGTGGTGCTGGCCGTAGGCTTGGTGGTGGACGATGCCATTGTAATGACAGAAAACATTTACGTGCGCATAGAGAAGGGCATGCCTCCCTTGCAGGCGGGTATTGAAGGTTCTAAGGAAATTTTCTTTGCAGTCATCTCGACCACCATCACCCTGGTGGCAGTGTTTTTCCCCATCGTATTCATGGAAGGAACAACAGGAAGGCTTTTCCGTGAGTTCAGTTTTGTGGTATCCGGTTCTGTACTTATCTCTGCTTTTGCCGCCCTGACGTTCACCCCTATGCTCGCCACCAAGTTGCTGAAGCAGCAGGCAAAAAAGAATTGGTTCTACCGCAAGACGGAGCCGTTCTTTGAGGGCCTGAACCGTGTGTACAGCCGGTCGCTTGCCGCCTTCCTTAAAAGACGGTGGATAGCATTGGTGTTTACCGTCTGCATGTTTGGCGTAATCGGCGTGCTATGGACACATATCCCTGCTGAAATGGCACCTCTGGAAGACCGTTCGCAGATAACCATCAATACCAGTGGAGCAGAAGGCGTGAGCTACGAATACATACGCGACTATACGGAGCGCATCAACGACGTGGTAGATTCCATTATCCCCGATGCAGAGGCCGTAACGGCGCGTGTGTCCAGCGGTAGCGGAAACATCCGCATTACCCTGAAGGACATCAGCGAGCGCGACTACTCACAAATGGATGTAGCCGAACGCCTGTCGAAAGCAGTGCAGAAGGAAACCAAAGCACGCTCTTTCGTGCAACAAGCATCGTCGTTCGGTGGCAGAAGAAGCAGTATGCCTGTACAATATGTATTGCAGGCAACCAATATAGAAAAATTGCAAGAGATATTGCCCAAATTCATGGAACGCGTTTACGAGAACCCCACGTTCCAAATGGCGGACGTAGACCTGAAGTTCAGCGACCCGGAGGCACGCATCAACATCAACCGCGACAAGGCCGGCGTGCTGGGCGTAAGCACACGCGACATTGCACAAACCCTGCAATACGGCCTCAGCGGACAGCGCATGGGCTACTTCTACATGAACGGGAAACAGTACGAGATTCTGGGTGAAATCAACCGCCAGCAACGTAACAAGCCTTCCGACCTGGTGGGACTGTACATCCGCAACGACAACGGCGATATGGTGCAACTGGACAATCTTGTCGAACTGGTGTATGGCACGGCACCCCCAAAACTGTACAGATATAACCGCTTTGTATCGGCCACCGTGTCTACGGGATTGGCGGAAGGCAAAACCATCGGACAAGGCTTGGACGAAATGGATAAGATTGCCGCCGACCTGCTGGATGAATCATTCCGCACCGCACTGGCAGGCGACTCCAAGGACTACAGTGAAAGCGCATCGAGCCTAATGTTTGCCTTCATCTTTGCCATCGTGCTCATCTATCTCATCCTGGCGGCACAGTTCGAGAGCTTTAAAGACCCCATAGTCATCATGCTGACGGTGCCGCTGGCCATTGCCGGCGCGCTGGTATTCATGTATGGGGGCGACATCACAATGAACGTGTTCAGCCAGATAGGCATTATCATGCTCATCGGGCTGGTGGCCAAGAACGGTATCCTTATTGTGGAATTTGCCAACCAAAAACAGGAGCACGGGGAAGATAAGATGACTGCCATCAAAGACGCTGCCCTACAACGCCTGCGCCCCATCCTGATGACCAGCGCCGCGACTATACTGGGCCTCATCCCCTTGGCTTTTGCTTCGGGAGAAGGAGCCAACCAACGTATCGCCATGGGTACGGCAGTAGTGGGTGGTATGCTCGTTTCAACGATACTCACCATGTACATCGTACCTGCCATATACAGCTATATTTCAACCAACAGAAGCAAACTGAAAGAATCATGATACAACGCATCATCATGGCTGCCATAGCCATCGCTTGCCTCGCCATAGGCATACAGGCACAACCACCTGTATATACACTGAAAGATTGCCTTGAGCAAGGACTGCTGAACAATTATTCGCTGCGCATCACCCGCAACGAGGAACGCGTCAGCCACAATAACGCCACACTGGCCAACGCCGGATATCTGCCCACGCTTGACCTGGCCGCCGGCTACAGCGGTACGCTCAACAGTACCGACACAAAAGACCGTGCCTCGGGCAATACAACTAGCCAGAACAATGCATTCGACCAGACTATAGATGCGGGGCTGGATTTGAACTGGACCATCTTCGACGGGTTCAATATCAGCGCAAATTACCAGCAGCTCAAAGAATTGGAACGCCAAGGAGAGACCAACACACGCATGGCCATAGAAGACCTTGTGGCTAACATCGCAGCAGAATATTATAACTACGTCCAGCAGAAAATACGTCTTGAGAATTTCCGCTACGCCATGTCGCTGTCCAGGGAAAGGCTTCGCATTGTAGAAGCACGGTTCCACATCGGCGACTTTTCACGATTAGACTACCAGCAGGCAAAAGTGGACTTTAATGCAGACAGTGCCCAATACATGAAGCAACAGGAAGCACTGCACACCTCGCGCATAGAGCTGAACGAACTGATGGCCCAAAAGGATGTGGACGAATTCTTCATCATACGCGACAGCCTGATAAACATAGACCACGTATTGGACTTCGACGAACTGTGGAACGCTACCCTGCAAGTGAACGCCTCGCTGCTGGTGGCCATACAGAACCAGAACATCGCCCGACTGGACTACAAGAAAATCTGCTCGCGCGACTATCCTTACGTGCGACTGAACGGGGGATATGGCTATTCGCTGAACAAATATGAGATGGGGGCAAATACACGCCGAAGCACACTCGGTCTGAACTTCGGCGTAACGGTGGGATTCAAGCTATTTGACGGAAACCGGCGCCGTGAGCGGCGCAACGCCAGCCTGGCCGTGGAAAACGCCCGCCTGGAACGCGAACAGGTAGAACAAACCTTACGCGCCGACTTGAGCAACCTGTGGCAGGCTTATCGCAACAACCTGGAACTGCTGGGACTGGAAAGGCAGAACGTCATCGCCGCGCGCGACAACCACGAGATTGCCATGGAACGCTACATGCTGGGCGACCTCTCCGGCATTGAGATGCGCGAAGCACAAAAGAGCCTGCTCGATGCCGAAGAACGAATACTCTCCGCCCAGTACGACACGAAGATGTGCGAAATCTCCCTGCTGCAAATAAGCGGGAAAATATTGGAATATCTGGACTGACAAGCGTCAGCGCATGCCCCGCGCCTTGCACACACGGTCGTAGGCTTCGTTAATCTGCTTGAACTTTTCTTCAGCAGCATGCTGCACGTCTTCGCCCAGGCCGGCCACCCGGTCGGGATGGTGCTTCAGGGCAAGGTTGCGGTAGGCTCGTTTCACCTCGTCATCAGTGGCGCCGGGCGACACTTCGAGCACCTTGTAGGCGGCATCGAGCGATGAAGCGCCAAGGTTGAGCATCGACTCCACCTCCCGCTCAGTCAGCCCCATGGCGCGGGCCACCTCCTTTAGCGCGTCCACTTCCACCGGGGCAACGGTGCCATCGGCCTTGGCTATGCCGCACAGGAAGCTGAGCAACTGCAACCGTTCTTCGCGCCCCATGTTGGCAGCCACTTGCGCGCCGCATTGCCAAATGGTGTTGCGGAACGAGCCCGGCCGGACAGCCTCCATGCGTTTCCGCTCGTCGAACAAGCGCAGCAACACCTGCTCGCCTTGCGCCACCGCGCCCTCACCGAAGTTGGCACGCAAAAAGCGGCGGACATATTCCATCTCGCTGTGCATGATGCGCCCGTCGGCACTGATGACATACGAAGCCAGTGCCAGCATGCTGAACAGGAAGCTGTTGCGTTGCCCCTCGTTCACCCTGGCACCGCCACTGTAATCCGTCTGCGCATCTCCGCCTTGATAGTCATCTTCCTTTTGGCCGCCATCCATCAGCGCGCCCAGCGCAAACCCGGCCAACGCCCCCAGCGGTCCGCCCACTATCCAGCCCAACACGCCGCCTATCCATTTATTCATTCCCATAGTTGTTATGTGTTAAAATTCAACATTTCTTACTGCGATGCCCACGACATCGTGATGTCGTTAAAAATAGATCGTGATGTCGTCGGAAACGGATCGGGATGCATTTATAACGGCATCGGGATGCATTTTCAACGGCATCGGGACGCGTTTCCAACGACATCACGATGCGTTTCCGACGGCATCGGGACGCGTTTCCGGCGGCATCGGGATGCGCCTGCGCTTCCGCCGGCGAAGTTACGCATTTCCGGCCTAAGATACAAAAAACCGCCCCGCGTTGTGCACACGGGGCGGCGGTTGCAGAAGCCTATATACAATGGGCAGCAGACATTACTGCTTGCATTGCCAGGGTTTGAGTTGCTGGAAGAAGTCGTTGCCCTTGTCATCGACGAGGATGAAGGCGGGGAAGTCTACCACCTGGATTTTCCAGATGGCTTCCATGCCCAGTTCGGGGTATTCCACGCACTCGATGCTCTTGATGCTGTTCATGCTGAGCACGGCTGCCGGGCCGCCAATGCTGCCCAGGTAGAAGCCGCCATGCTTCTTGCACGCGTCGGTGACGACTTGCGTGCGGTTGCCCTTGGCTATCATCACCATCGAGCCGCCGTGGTCTTGGAACTCGTCCACGTAGGGGTCCATGCGGTTGGCCGTCGTCGGGCCCATGGAGCCGCAAGGCATGCCTGCAGGCGTCTTGGCCGGGCCGGCGTAGAGCACGGGGTGGTCTTTGAAGTACTGCGGCAAGTCTTCGCCCGCATCGAGGCGTGCTTTCAGCTTGGCGTGGGCAATGTCGCGTGCCACGATGATGGTGCCGTTCAGGCTGAGGCGCGTGGAGACGGGGTATTGCGACAGGATTTTGCACACCTCACTCATCGGCTGGTTCAGGTCGATGCGCACGGCGTCGCCTTCACCGGCATTGCGCAGGGCTTCGGGGATGAGCTGGCCGGGATTGTCATCCAGCTTCTCTATCCAGATACCATCTTTATTTATTTTGGCCTTGATGTTGCGGTCGGCCGAGCACGATACGCCCAGGCCGATGGGGCACGATGCGCCGTGGCGCGGCAGGCGGATGACGCGGATATCGTGGGCAAAGTATTTGCCGCCGAACTGTGCGCCCAGCCCGATGCGGTGTGCCTCGGCCAGCAACTCCTTCTCGAGCTCAACGTCGCGGAAGGCGCGTCCCGTCTCGTCGCCCGTAGTGGGCAGGTTATCGTAGTAGTGGGTGGAGGCAAGCTTCACCGTCAGCAGGTTCTTCTCGGCTGAAGTACCGCCTATGACGAAGGCAATGTGGTAGGGCGGACAGGCTGCCGTGCCCAGCGTCTTCATCTTCTCTACGAGGAAGGGCACCAGCGTGCCGGGGTTCTGGATGCGTGCCTTGGTCTCCTGATAGAAGTAGGTCTTGTTGGCCGAGCCACCGCCCTTCACTACGCAGAGGAACTTGTATTCGTCGCCCTCCGTAGCCTCGATGTCAATCTGCGCGGGCAGGTTGCAGCGGGTGTTCACCTCGTCGTACATGGTGAGGGGAGCGTTCTGCGAGTAGCGCAGGTTCTCTTCGGTGTACGTCTTGTATACGCCCAGCGAGAGGGCCTCTTCGTCGCAGAAACCGGTCCATACCTGCTGGCCTTTCTCGCCGTGTATGATGGCCGTGCCGGTGTCCTGGCAGAAGGGCAACTGTCCCTTGCTGGCCACTTCGGCGTTGCGCAGGAAGGTCAGGGCCACGTACTTGTCGTTGTCGCTGGCCTCAGGGTCAGTCAGTATTTTGGCCACCTGTTCGTTGTGACTGCGGCGCAGCAGGAAGTTCACGTCGCGGAAGGCCGCGTTGGCCAACATCGTCAATGCCTCGGGGCTGACCTTCAGGATGGGTTTGCCCTCAAACTCGCTTACCGACACGCCATCCTTCGTGAGGAGGTAATACTCCGTGTCGTCCTTACCCAACTGGAACATGGGTGCGTACTTAAATTCTGGTGTTGCCATAATTACTTATTATTAATGGTGTAACATATTAGTTGATTAATGGGACAAAGGTAAGAAGTATTCTTGAGAAATCTCCTTAATGGCCGGGAAAAAGGCACGTTTATTCCACTTGCCTCATCCTCCCTATCAGTTCGTCGCCCAGAGCGGTCTTCACCTCTATGTGCTTCAGCACGGCGGTGACAAAGGGGTTGCTCTCAAAGTCGCCACGCACCTGCTCGAAGTCCAGTTCCTTCTCCAGGCGCGAACCATCGGCTCCGAAGCCCGTCATGGATGCCATGGAAAACTCTTTCTTGGCATCCTCGTAAACCATGCGGTCCAACCCCACGACGGCCTCTTTCCATTTCTCCACGATATGAATGACATCTTTGGCGGTAATCTGCTGCGGGTCGATGCCGTAAAACTCCTCCAGCTTCTCATAAGCCCACGTCCACTCATAGGTATAATAATTGGCATGCATACGCCCGAACTCGGCATTGATGTCCGCCAGACGGTTCACCGTTCCCTGCTCTATGGCGTCCATCAGGCGGTCCACCTCGCTCTTGGGGGCAATCAGGCCGGAGATGTCCACCCACTCGCCGCTGCCTATGGGCGTGTCGGGCTTCAGCCGCTCGCGAATTTCCTCGTCCGTGCGGAAGGCCGTGCCCTCCAGCCGCTTGATGACGGAGTTGCCCAGGAACTTGTGTATGGCTATCTCATAGAAGCGCAGTCCCTTCACCAAGGCCGAGTTGCGAATCTTGGCGCTGTGGAAGGAGTAGATGTCGGACAGCTCGCCACTCACCTGCCGCAGGTTCTCCAGAATCTCGTGGCCTTTGAACATCTTCTGCACCGTATAAGGGCTCAGCAGGTTGTAGTTGATGTAGTCCAGCTTGTGCGGGTCGGTGCGACCGTCGCGCTTGGGCCACTTCTGCGCGTCGCGGATGGTGCCCACGCTACGCAGGTTCACGCCGGGAGCCAAGTATGTCGTGTTGTTCTGCTCTATCAAGTAGGAAAAAGGCAGGTTGGTAGTATCGGAGTGGGTGACGTGCCGCCCCATCACCAGCGAGAATGCCCCCACGCGGGACGGCCACAGGATGTAGGAATCGGAGGTAGTCTTTGCTCCCCGCTCCAGCGTGCCTTGATGGATAGGCCCCAGCTTGTACATGTGATTGCTCTGGTTGGAGCCCGACCCGGCGTTCATGAACGAGAACATGCCCGCAATGAGCAGCGTGCTCTTATGGTGCGTCACCGTAAACGGCCCGGCAAAGATGACGCATGCCTCCCCGTTCTCCCCCTGGCAGTTGCTGAAAAACAATGAATCGCTGGCCGAATAATTATGGCCCAACTTGCAAGCCTGTCCCACAAAGCAACGGCTCAGCATGGCCCCGTCGTCCACATGCGAACCGCTGGAGATGATGAAGTCATCGCAAATCACTCCATGCCCTATATGCACCGGCGCTTGCTCGTTGCTGTTGATACTTCCATTGTACAGTCTGCTTGTCCCGCAAATACGGCAATAATCTCCCACCCTTACATTTTTGATAGAGCCTGTATTGAGAATCATAACGTGGCTGCCAATAGTTCCCACGGCCGAGGCATGCTTCTTGGCATAGTAGTCGGTGATGGCCTTGATGCGTGCCACCAGTTCCGGCCGGTGGCGGTACAGCGCCATGATGTAGGCCAGGTGGGCCGACAGTTTGTCGTTGATGGGCACCTCGCGACCGCCTGTCTCATTCAAGACAGAGGCCTCTACCCCATTACCAAACGTCGAGATGCCATCCACCAGCAGGATGTCCACATTCTCAATGAAAGTATCTTCACCAATCTCATAATTGGCTATGTAGTTCTGTATGTTCTCTATGCAGCAGTTATCGCCCACCGTCACGTTGTGGAGTGTCACATGCCGCAGGCCCGAATGCTTGCCTATGCCTCCAGGCAGCATGAACTCTTTTTGAAACACACCCAGCCGGACGTGGCCCGAAAAGCGGGTGTGATGCACATACTCGGTCGAGAAATGCTCGGCCACCTCAACCTGCCCCCAATCATCGGCCAGACACGACTGGTCTTTCAGGCGGTTGATTTCTTCTTCCGTCAATTTCCTGTAAACCATAACACTATTTTTTTAATGAAGAACTAAAAATGAAGAATGAAGAATTGTGGCGCAGCCAGTATCTGGGTGTCATGCTGAATGTTGTTCTCCCACGATAACGGGGGAGGCAAGAGGGGGTAGTGAAGCATCCCACGAATAGCAGGAGATTCTTCGCTTACGCTCAGAATGACAAGATCAATGCGGATTCTTCATTCTTCGTTCTTCATTCTTCATTTAATTCGTACTTCTGATAGAGGAAATCGTTGTAGGGGTACTTCTGCACGTGCAGCGCCTTGACTTGCTTGTACACGGCACGCTTCAACTCCTCGATATTCTCCCGCTGCCGGGCGGAGATAAAGATGCAGTTGTCTTCCAGTTTCGCCATCCACGTCCTCATCAGTTCTTCCAGTGTTAAGTTCTCTTTGGTTCGGGGGGTAAGGTCGTCTTCGTCTTTCTTTATATAGGTATAAGCGTCTATCTTGTTGAAGATAATCATCATGGGCTTTCCGGCAGCGCCGATGTCGGCCAAGGTCTTGTTCACCACGTCTATCTGCTCCTCGAAGTCGGGGTGGCTGATGTCTACCACGTGCAGCAACAGGTCGGCCTCGCGCACTTCGTCGAGGGTGGACTTGAAGGAATCCACCAGGTCGGTAGGCAACTTGCGGATGAAGCCCACGGTGTCGCTCAGCAGGAAGGGCAGGTTCTCGATGATGACCTTGCGCACGGTGGTGTCCAGCGTGGCAAAGAGTTTGTTCTCGGCGAAGACTTCACTCTTGGCCAGCAGGTTCATCAGGGTTGACTTGCCTACGTTGGTGTAGCCCACCAGTGCCGCGCGTATCAGTCGGCCTCGGTTCTTGCGCTGGGTGCTTTTCTGCTTGTCTATCTCCGCCAGACGTTCCTTGAGCAGCGACATGCGGTTCAAGATGATACGGCGGTCCATCTCGAGCTGCGTCTCGCCCGGACCGCGTAGGCCCACCGAGCCTTTTCCGCCGCCTGCGCCCGAGCCGCCGCCCTGGCGCTCGAGGTGTGTCCACAGGCGTTGCAGGCGGGGCAACATATATTTATATTGCGCCAGCTCCACCTGCGTCTTGGCATTGGCCGTCTGCGCGCGCATGGCAAAGATGTCAAGGATGAGCGACGTGCGGTCCAAAATCTTCACCTTCAGTTCGCCCTCGATGTTGCGTATCTGCTTGGCCGAGAGCTCGTCGTCGAAGATGACCATGCCCACCTCGCGCTCGGCCTCCTCTTCGTCTTGTATGTATTGCCTTATTTCGTCCAGCTTCCCTTTGCCCACGTAAGTCACGCTGTTGGCCTGGTCCAGCTTCTGCGTGAAGCGCTTCACCACCTGCGCCCCGGCCGTTTCGGCCAGAAAAGCCAGTTCGTCGAGGTATTCATTGGTCTTGCGCTCGTCCTGGGTCTTGGTCACCAGGCCCACCAGCACCGCCGTTTCCACACGGGCTTCGGATATTACAAATTCTTTCATTGCCATAAGAAGTGATAATTTAGCTTTGCACTTTTTCTTTCGCTTGTCCGAAAGAAAAAGATGCCAAAAAGAAAGGACCCCGGCTGTGCCCGTCGGGCTACTCCGGTCAGCTTTCAGCCTAAGTGGCAGAAACTCGCTTCGCTCAGACAGTCTGCCCCTTTTCACGGCTGAAAACTGCCCTCCGCTTCACGCCCGCCGGTCAATGCCGGAGAGCCATGCGGCATCAAGCCGTACTATGTAGAGACGTGGCGTGCCGCGTCTCACAGGCCGGAAGGCCTGCCGCCCAACGCCGCATGGCCGCGCCTAAGCGGAGGGGCGTAAAGCGGAGAGCGCGTTTTTGCGTGAAGAACGGCAGGTTGTCTGAGCGTAGCGAGTTCCCTGCCGTTTAGCAAAAACGTGCTCGGAGTAGCCCCGGAGATTCAGCGCTTGACTTTTTTCTTTTGGTATCTTTTCTTTTTGTGGCAAGACAAAAAGAAAAGTACATATAAATTCCCATTTACGAGAAGCAAAAGTAGCACAATTTCCCATAACTGCAAAATTCCGGCCAAAGCTTTGAGAATGTGCAGCGCCTATACATGCCGCTTTCATACGCAAAAGCCCCGCTTCATAGCCTTTAAGCCCCAGCCCGGTAGCCCTTAAAGCCCCGCTTTGTGGCCTTTACCCCACATACCAACTTGTAAGGCATAGAAAACACAGAATGATAAAGGATACTTTTTCCCCAATTAATATGGTAGAAAAAATAGGAGTTGCATTGATTTTTCGGAACGTTTTAATGCTTTTGCAGTAAAAAAGGAGCAGAAAAAGAGAACATGTTATCCCTGTAGAAGTAAAAAAAGGCAGGAGGAACCGCTCCAAAAGCTTGGGAGTATTCGCAGGAAAGTATCAATCACCCTACGCCTTAAGGACATCGAAGAAGAATTTTGGCTTTGAAAATAATATCAAGTCTGTACCCTTGTATGCCGTGTTCTGCATCACCCCATAAGCTCCCCATACAGAAAAAGCCGCCCGCCTCACGGCGAACGGCCTCCAAAACGCTTTATTATTATTGTACAACCGGTAGCCTGCAGAGACCGCCGTTGTGCTGTGGTTGCAATGCTTACTCAGTAGGCAATTCCAACAATTCTTGTTGCAAGCCGAATGAACCTGCGGCACAAGTATAAGTCAATGCCAACTGTATCTGCCCGTCAACCAGCGAGCCTGTACCTTCGGCATATACGGTGCCATAAGTAGGATCTGTGAAAAGAGGCTGTTGCTCTACCGTAGCAGAAGTGCCATTCATCTTAATAACCAAGTTCATTCCTTCTTCAAATACAGAAGGCAATTGGTACCATTCGGCATGTCCAGCTTTGCGTACTTCAATGGGGAATACGGCAGGATCACCATTTTCATCAACGAACATGGCAGAATGGTATATGCCAATACCAATGGTAGTCCATTCTATGCCGAAAAACTCCACTTCGGAAGCCACCTTGGTATTGCCTTTTACTGCCACAACGGTGATAGTATATTCGCCTATCAGGCCGGTGAGAGTGAGGTCGGCTGTTGATTCGCCGGAAATACCTTCTACTTGGGTACCATTTTCTACTACATAGTCCGAATAAGCAGCTTCGCCATTGGAAGCAATGTAGGCTTCTTTATCGGCAGTCAATTCGGCCAAGTAGTAAGCTGCTTCAGTCTGATTATTAGCCGCCAACCTCAATTGGATGTCATTGTCGGGATTATAAGGAGAGGCTGCCTCATAATCGAATATAGTCACATGGGGTGCAGAATCACCTCCCGGATTCATGCCCTCCTCCTCAGCGCACGAAGTCATGACGGTTGCAGCCAGCAGGACTGCAAAGATGTTATAGATATACTTTTTCATAATGTTTCTCTTGTTTTTAGTGATTACCATACGTATTCCGGAGAATCAGAGTCCAACGGCTGCGGCGTGGGATTGTTGGTGCAAGCCGTGTTGTAGTTGGTCTCCGTCTGCACGATGCACAGGTTCATCCATTCGGGCGGCGTCTGCACATTCCAACGGTACTTCTCAACGTGATTCGTGTTAGCGTAGCTGCGGATGATGCCTTTGTTCAGGCGCTTGATGTCGAACGTGGCAAAGCCCTCGCCCCACAGCTCTACGCGACGTTGCCACCACACTTCGTTCTGGAAAGCAGAGGTGCTGTTGTTGTAGTAGGCTTCGTTGTGCGTGCCATATACATACTGCGGGTCGCGTGCCTTGGCAAAGTTGGTGAGCAACTGGATGCCACGACTTTCTTCCTGCATACCGGCAGCCTCGGCCTCGATGAGCATCATTTCTTCTACGCGCATCAGAGGCACGGACTGTACGAAACCGATGTGGTAGTCGTCGCGCCCGGCATCACCGCCTGCGGGACGAAACTTCAGCGAAAGGCCACCCAGGAAGCCACAGGCACTACCCGTGTTGTACACGTTTTCTGGATAATCGGTGTAGTCGGACAAAGCCTCCAGAACAGCATTGGGGTCAGTCATCTCGTCCAGCGAGAAGTCTATGAAGAGCTGCTTGCGATAGTCGGTAACCGGGATGGTCTCATACAAATGGCGGTCGATGACCGTGGGGCAGCCATAGTTGGCAGCATAGCCGCTGTAGCCGTTTCCTACCGTCATTTCTATACTCATCAAAGATCCCCACGAACTGTCGCCATCGTTGTAGTTGATGCACTCGTCGTCGCTGGTAAAGGTCAACCCCAACATCCATGAATTATTGTTGGTGTTGTTGAAGGAGTTCTCCCTGTCCAGGTACTCGCTTTCGCTCAGCATGGTGTAGCCCTCCTGTGCCAGCTTGGCATACTTCTCGGCTTCCGGCCAGTTCTCCATCGTAAGGTAAGCGCGAGCCTTCAGGCCGTATACCACCGAGAGGTCGGGGGTAGAAAGATCCTTACGGGTGTATCCAGCAATGTATTGCTCGGCCTTGTCGAGGTCGGAAAGGATGAACGCCCACATGGCTTCGTTGGTAGCGCGGGGGTTGTTAGTGGCTGCTTCCGGAGAAGTCTGTTCGGTGATGATGGGTACCGTTTCGGCCTGCTTGTCCAGCGCATAAGTCTTTTGGGCAAACATACGGGCCATATCCATGTAGAACATGGCGCGCATGGCGTAGGCTATACCCACACCAGCCATGTGCTCCTCAGAGGGGTTTTCGCCTGCCATGCCGATAACGGTGTTGCAGTTCTTAATCCAGTTGTAGTACTCCGTCCAAGGCATTTGGCAGATGGCATATTGCGGACCTAATGCCACGCTGCACTGATACCACGTCTGGAAAGTATTGTTGGCGCCCAGAGGCACAAGGTCCTGCCCCATCACATCGCGTTGCTGGAAAAAGCCGGGGTAGCCGAAGTCAGAAGGATAGCTTACCAAATCACTCAATGAAGTATAATTAGGCTCTCCTACCAATGGTGCCGTGATGGCATTTACGAAGTTCTGGAAAGAACCCGGCGCATCGGCAGCCTGGTCTTCGGAGACATAGGAAGTCTGAGGATTGTATTCCTCAATACAACTGGTGGCCATGGACAAGCCGAATGCCACTGCAAAGGCTGATGATATTATTTTCTTCATATAAAATTCAAATGTTGGTTAGGTTTAGAATGTTAACTGAATGCCGCCGGAGATGTTTCGCGCAGGCGAGTAAACGGCCATGCTCTCCACACCGTCGAACGAATAGCGCGGGTCGAAGCCCTTGCGTGCCGACCAGAAGCAGAGGTTCTCACCGGCTGCATAGATGCGCACCTTGCCCAGCTTGATGCGGTCGGTAATGCGTTTGGGCAGGGTGTAACCCACAGTGAACGACTGGAAGTTCAAGTAGCTGGCATTTGTCAAGAAACGGTCGGACTGTGCATACGATGTGTAGTAGTCGCCATACTGCCAGCGGGGAATGCTGCTTGACGTGTTGTTGGGGCTCCAAGACTTGATGTAGTCCTTATGGATGGCCGATCCACCAGTTTCCGAAGTATTAGGAGACATCAGGCCAGCATACTGCGCGTCAATCAGATGTCCGCCAATTTGGTAATCAAAGGCCAGCGACATGTCGAAATCCCACAGGCGCAGGCTGGTGGTGAAACCACCGTATGCCTTGGGCAACGTAGAACCTTGGGCATACTTGGTGGCCACGTTCGGGTCGGTAGTGGTGTAAGAGTGCTTCTTACCCGGACGATTGGTAGCCCCGTTCAAGTCTTCGTCCACCCAGTAGGTAGCCTGGCCTTGCGCATCGGGACCGGCATACTCTATACAGATTAAGTTGTACAGCGGCTGACCTACTTCATACCAATTCTGTCCTACCTGCAAAGAGTTTGTTTCCATAAAGCCACCGGTACCGGCTGTTTTCGATTCCGGCAGGCTCAGGATCTTCGTCTTGTTGTGCGAGATGTTGGCCGATACCGTCCAGTCTATATTCTTGTTGCGGATAAGGGCCGCAGTCAGCATCACTTCCACACCATTGTTGCGGATGTCGCCCATGTTGCCATAGTAACCACGCGTACCGATAGATTCGGGCACGGAGAGCCAGAACAACAGGTCGGAAGTTTTCTTGTTGTAGTAATCGATGTTACCGCTCAGGCGTCCGCCCCACAGGCTGAACTCCAGACCAACGTTGTAGTTGGTAGTCGTTTCCCACGTGATGTTCTCATTACCCATCTGCGCAAAGGTAGGCGACATGGTCGTGCCGGAAGGCGTCAAAGTGTACAAATCGGTATAAGCAAAGGCACCGATGTTGTCGTTACCTTGCTGGCCAACGGAGAATTTCACCTTCAACATGTCCAGCCAAGACTTGGTGCTCTCCATGAAGTTTTCTTTGGAAATCAACCAGGCAGTACCTACCGACCAGAAGCTACCCCAGCGGTGCTCTTTGGCGAAGTACGAAGAAGCATCACGACGGTAAGAAGCCGAAGCAAAGTACTTCTCGTTATAGTTATATTGTGCGTTGCCAAAGAAACCTTCTACATTGTACTGGCTCTTATAAGAATTGGCATCGGACAGAGAAGCAAATGCGTTCAATTCAGGGATGTCGGGCGAGAAACCACCATATTTGGAAGCATTCAGCAGGCGGGTGGTCGTCTTGTAGTATTCGTGTCCCACCATGACGTTCACATTGTGATGGCCGAACGTATCAAGGTAAGTCAGCGTCTGGATATTGTTGGTGCGGATGGCCGAAGTAGACTCCTTAGCAATGCTACCACCCACAGCGGCACCTGTACCTTCAAACATATTAGCGAAGTCGGAGTAATTGGTCTGTCCCCAAATCACCGTGCTGGTAATGTTGGCCTTCAAGAAATCCGTAAAGGTCAAATCTGCCGTGAAAGTACCGTTCAATTGGTCGCCCAAAGTCTCTATCTGGTCATAGCGGTTACTGCCCAAAGGGTTACCGTTGCTCAAGAAGCCACGGTTGATGCCATAGCCTGTGTTGGACAAACCATAGTCGTAGCGGTCATGCCCATTCTCATCCTTTTGAATAACCACATTACCCGATTCATCCACAACACGGATGAATGCCGGATAAATAGGCGCAATCATACTGGTGTAATACATAATGTTGGAAGCATCAGCATTCGTGCTCAATCCCGGCGTAGACTCCTGCTCCGTGTGGATATAACCAACGTTGGCTCCAACTTTCAACCACTTCTTGGCTTGGTAATCAGCCTTAATACGGGCACTCAGGCGGTCGTATCCCGAGTTTACTATGATACCCTCATCGTTCAGATAGCCCACGCTGGCATAGAAAGAAGAACGGTCGTTGCCACCCGTTACGCTGACATTGTACTCTTGACGTAAGCCACTACGATAAGCTAAGTCCTGCCAATCATCTGGTGTCATATAATATTCTTGCCCGTCAGCGCCGATAAGGCGGCGACCCAGTGTTGCATTCGGATTCAACTTGCCGTTTGCGCCAATCAGTTGCTCGCCATTGGGCACCGTATATACATTATAACCAAGTTGGTTAATCATTTGCGTGTTAGCCCATTGGTTGGCATAAGCTGCCGTGGCGCCTTGCTTATAGAAAGCATAGTTGTACAACTGGGCATAGTAAGCCTCGTAGTACTGCCCCGGGTCGGTAATCACGTCATAGTCTTGCACGGCACGCGTATTCACACCCCACTTGGCATCTACATTCACCACAGCCTCTTGCGACTTGCCCTTCTTGGTCGTAATGATGATGACACCGGCAGCACCACGGGCACCGTAGAGGGCAGCCGAAGCCGCATCTTTCAATACTGAAATAGACTCAATGTCGCTCTGCGGAATGTTGGAGAGGCTAGCCGTGTAGGGCGCACCGTCCACAATGACCAGCGGGTCGGTAGCCGCATACATGGAGGCAATACCACGGATACTGATGTTGCCGCCCGACGAACCGGGAGCACCCGAACCGCCACGCAGCTGCAAGCCCGGTACAGAACCTACCAAGGCATCGCTCACGTTCGTCGTAATGCGCTTGGACAGCTCCTCAGTGTTCACCACCGCAGCCGAACCCGTAAATGCCGACTTCTTAGCGGTACCAAAAGCCACCACCATCACCTCGTCCAGCAGCTCGGCGTCGCTCTTCAGCGTCACCCGCACATTCGGCTGAATCCCAACCTCTTGCGTCTGCATGCCCACGAAGGAAATAATGAGAGTATTCGCGGAACTATGGCGAATTATATTTCGCTGATTGACAAATATTTATATATCATAATAGAACTTGGTCTAAGGGATTTCTTTCAGGTTACAAGCCCCTGTCAATGTGCCGGAAAACAGGTTGTAATACCCATGTGGTACCCATTTTACCGACTAAGCCGCTGAATATAAAACGTTTGTATCGCCCGTTCCATTACCATATTCTACCCATTTGATACCAATGTGTAGAATAACAGTAAAAAGGCATACGAAAAGACACCCAGATATTCCGCCTCAAAACGCCTGCAAATCTGAAGACGCAACAGTAACAAGAATGCATTGAATGTATACAAAAAATACCTCTCCTATATCAGTTTGGGGCTATTCGTTTGGCATTATAATAAAATTATAATTACCTTTGCATAAAACTGTGTAATATGGCAAAAATGAATCCTTTTATTACAAATGGTTATGTATCGGCCGATTATTTTTGCGACCGTCAGCAAGAAACTGAGACCTTGGTACGATATGTGACTAATGGTAATAACGTAGCTTTAGTGTCGTCACGCCGTTTAGGCAAAACCGGACTGATAGAGCATTGTTTTCACCAGCAGGCCGTGGCCGACCATTTCCACACCTTTCTGATAGATATTTATGCTACCAAAAACCTCCAGGAGTTTGTCTTTGAGCTGGGCAAGTCTATTTTGAATGCCCTTAAGCCTCGAGGCCGGAAGGCGTGGGAGTTTTTCCTCAGTTGCTTGTCTTCCTTGCGTACCGGCATTTCATTCGATTTCTCCGGCAATCCCATTTGGAATCTTGAAATGGGCGATATCAAAGCGCCTACAGTTTCTCTCGATGAAATCTTCCGCTACCTTTCGGAGGCCGACCGCCCCTGTTTGGTTGCCATAGACGAGTTTCAAGTCATCTCCAAGTATCCCGAGAAAAATGTAGAGGCTTTGCTGAGGACCCATATCCAGCACTGCCCCAATGCTACTTTTATCTATGCCGGTTCACAACGCCGCATGATGGGTGAAATATTCACAAGCCCTTCACGTCCCTTTTACCAAAGCACGGCTGTAATGGGGTTGAACGCCATCGACTTGCCCCATTATACCGACTTCATTAGCCACCATTTTGAGGCCGATGGGAAAAACATTACCCGCGAAACAGTAGAGGCCATTTACCAGCGTTTTGAAGGCATCACGTGGTATATCCAATTCATGGCCAACTCCTTGTATGCCATGACTGCCCCCGGGGAAACTTGCACGCCGGATAAAGTTGATATTGCCTTGTCCGATATCCTGTCGCAACTGAATTTCACCTATTCCTCCCTGCTGTTCCAGCTGCCGCCTAAGCAAAAGGAAGTCTTGATGGCCTTCTGCAAGGAAGGGAAAGCACGCGAAATAACCTCTTCCCGCTTTCTGAAGGCATACAAGCTGACTGCCAGTTCCGTACAAGGAGCAGTCAAAGGACTGTTGGATAAGGACTTCGTGACCAACGAGTTGGGCGTGTACAGTGTTTATGACAAGTTTTTTGAAGAATGGCTGAAGCAGCAAATTGCATAGGCCATCCAAGTTGGCAGGCGATACTTCTCCTCTCCATACAGAAACACGTGTGCACACACCCTCGTTAAAGCAATGCTTCATAGCCTTTAAAGGCCAGCGGCATGGCGTTTAAAGCCCCGCTCGGTAGGCCTTAAGGCTGTATTTACCCGCTTGCAACCCTTCCATATTGGCTCTCCTTTACTCGATAAAAAAGATGAGGCTGAAGTTTAAAACTCCAGCCTCACCATCAGTTTGCGGGTATTCAGTCTATCCGATTATTCTTCTACAGGATGTTCTGCCTGATACTCTTGCCATGCTTCCAGGGAGAAGAACAGTGTAGTAGGATTCGTAGCAATGTATCCACTGCCTTGTGCCCATACAGTAGCAATAGAGAAGAACAGCGAATTTTCTCCAAAGATAATAGAGTTCAGCTGCTCAGCCTCGGCATCATAGTCCACAACGCCCAAAGGAAACTCATCAATCGAAGTACCAAATACTCCATAAGCCGTACCACCCATCAGATTACCCTCGCTCTCATTCAAGAAACAACCGAAATCAATGTAAGGCATCGTTGCCTCTGTGCGGTTGACATCGGTATTGATAATCATCTGTACGTTGTTGTTAGTAATCATCGTAGCATCTACATAGGGGAAGCCGTCATAAATGCCGTTATCATCTACGTTGAAAGCCTCGCAATAGGGATTGAGAACACGGACACGCATACTACCATCGGGTAACTCTGTCCATTGGGCATCCACGTACCAAGACATCGGATACTCTACACCATAACCAGCCGAAACCATGCCATCTGTATAAATAGCCGTATCAAATTCATTCCACTTGATGCGGATTACATCGCCTGCAGCAAACAGTGTCTCGTCTGCATAGGGGTTATAGCTGCCTTCTTCCAGTTTCAACTCATAGTTGTAGGAAGTGCCAATCTCAGCGTTAGGGAAGTTCAGCGTAATGTCGGCCTCGCTCTGTCCGGCCTCGAAAGACACGCTTTCCGGCACTTCGAAGATGTTTTCCGTATTGCTCAGCACTTCGATACCGATAGTGGCGGCAGCTTCAGTGTTGGTACGCGCCACGGTCAGTGTGATGGAAGTGGGACTTTCGGGGTCAAGTTCATACTTATACGTGTTGTCTGCTGCAAAGTAAGCCCCTTGACAGTCGGGGTCTACCGTGGGCGACGGCTCGCGTTCCATGTCGTCGGAGCAGGCCGCAAACGTCAGCATGCTGCCGGCCATCGCCAGGAAGAAATATTTGTTGATTGTCTTCATATTATTTCTGTTCATTTAAAGGGTTAGTCGGTTACGCCATCGGTCAGGCCTACGCCGTCGCCTTGTGCAGGCAGGTTGCCGCCGCTGTTGTTGGCGCTAGTGGGGATGCCGGGGTTGGAGTTGGTTTCATCTTGCGGAATGCGCATCAGCAGCCAGGGGTCGTTGGCAGCAATGTTAAACTGGAAAGCATCGGGGAAGTTGCTCGTCACGCCCGTCTTGACGCGTACCACGTTCTTGCCCAAACGCATGATGTCGGCCATGGAGAAGCCTTCGCCCCACAGCTCGATGCGGCGTTGCTTCCACACTTCGTTCTGGAAAGCCGTGCCGCTGGCAGCCGGGCAAGTGTAGTTGGGGTCGCGATAGCCTTTCACGAAGTTCTCCAAGATGCTCTTACCGTCTCCTCCGGCCATGGCGGTAGCCTCGGCCTGGATGAGAATCATCTCTTCGGCACGCATCAACGGCCAGTCGTTAGAGCCGTCCACGCCGCCAATGGTAGGTGCGCCAAACTTCACATTGGTGTAGGGCAAGAAGGCTTCCTTCTGCTGGTTACCAATCTTCAGCGTGGCAATGGCGTCGCCCGTAGCCGTAGTGCCGGCCCAAGTCAGCCCGGCCAGGTTATCCGAGTGCAAATTGGCATCCAACCACCAGCCCTTGCGCACATCAGTGGCGGGAATCTCGTCATAGAGCAGCACGTTGATGCTCTTGTACATGCCAGTACCTGTGGCATAGGTGCCTTGTACGAAGGAACCTAACACGCCCGGCCACGAAATCATGGCCGAACCGTTGGTGGGATAGTCGTCCACAGTAATTTCCATCGACCAAATCCAGCCGTTGCCGCTCTCTTGCGAGTCTACAAACATGGGCTTCGTCAGCTCGCTGCGTTGGTAAGGCGTATAGCCGGCCATGGCCTTGGCAGCGTCGTCGGCAGCATCCTGCCAGTTCTCCATGTAGAGATTGGCACGGGCGCGCAGGCCGTAAGCCACCTGCTGGTCTACCTCGGCGGCGCTGTTGCGCACGTAGCCTTCCAGGTCGGCGATGGCATTGTTCAGGTCGGCCATAATCTGCTCATACACCTGGGCCACTGTGGCGCGCGGGTTGTTGGCATCGCTCATGCCTTCCAGCACCAGGGGCACGCAAGGTTTGTCCTCATTGCCTTTGTACTTGAACTGGTAGTAAGGAGCCAAGTTCAGGTAGCCGAAGGCACGCACCGCCTTGGCCTGTCCGCGATAGGACTTCAACGTAGCATCTTCCGTATCTTCGGGGATAGAGGCAATGATGTCGTTGGCCAGCTTAATCTGGTTGTAGAACAAAGCCCAGCGCATGTAGTTGTTGGCATACGTGTCGTCGCGGTCGGAATATTCGCTACAGGTAGAGAACCAGTTGTAGCCGTTGTTGGGAGCCACCATGTCGGGGCCGTTCAGGTCGAAAGACAAGCAAACAGCCGGATAACCGAAATCGTCGCCACGCTGTGAGGCAGCACCAAACACGGTGAACTGCTTCAGGTTGCTGGCATACATACCGGACACGTCGGCAGCCAAGCGTTCGGGGAACATGCCTACCACGTCTTGCTTCTGCTCGTCGGTAAACGTACCGCTCTGGGGAAACGTGTCGAGGTCGGTACACGAAGCCAAAGCCAAGGAACCCAAGGCAATGGCCGATACTATCTTATTATAAGTCTTCATAAAGTTGTTTTCCTTGTTAATGGGTTAGAAATTCAAAGTGATACCGCCGGTGATGGTGCGCAGGGCAGAGTAAGTGAAGTTACCGCTGCCGGTACTGCTACCCAGGCCCAAGAACTGGCGCGGGTCGAAGCCCTTGCGGCAAGACAGCACGGCCAGGTTGTCGCCCGTCACGTAGAGGCGCAGTTTGGATACGCCCAACTTCTGCGTCCACTGCTTGGGCAGGGTATAGCCTAATGTGATGTTGTTGATGCTGAGGTAGTCCGAGCTTACCAGGAAGCGGGAAGACATGCGCTGGCTGGACACGTCGTCCGAACCGGTGCTTATGCGCGGCACGTCGGTATTCGTGTTCTCGGGCGTCCATGCCTTCAGGATGTCTTTGTGCCAGTTCTGGCCCATCAGGTCGCCCGACTGCATCAAGGCTTCATACGTACCATCGTACACCTTGCCGCCCAGCTGGTAAGACAGCTGCACGCTCAGGTCGAAACCGTAAGCATTCACTGCCGTGCCGAAACCACCATATACCTTGGCCAGCGTGCTGCCCAGGTCGGACTGCTGCGCCTGCTCATAGTCGGTAGTCAGCGTGTAGTCGCCGTTGTCCGGGTCTACGTAGTATTGGGGCAGACCGTTCTCCTTGTTTACCCCGGCATAGACAGGCAGGTAAGCGTTGTACAGGGAGCCGCCAATGCGGTAGATGGCGTTGCTGTACTTGATGCCTTCCTCGCGCACGTCGTCGGCCAGGTCGGTAATCTTGTTCTTGTAGTGCGTCAGATTGAAGTTGGCTGTCCACTCCACGTTGCGGTTCTTGTAGAGCACGCCGTTGAAGTCCAGCTCAATACCCTGGTTGATGATAGAACCCACATTGGTAGGAATGGTGGAGTAGCCGAAGGAGATGGGCACCGGCTGGTTGTAAAGCAGGTCGCTCGTCTTGCGGTTGAAGTACTCTACCGTACCGTTGAAACGTCCGCCGAAGGTCTCGAAGTCAAAGCCCACGTTGAAGGCGTGCGATGTCTCCCACGTAATGTCTTTGTTACCCTTGAAGGCAAAGGCCACGGCATAATCACCGTTACTGTTGGTCACCGTGAACTGGTCGGCATAGGCGTAGTAATATACGGAGCTGGTACCCAGGTTGTCATTACCTTGCACACCGTAGCTGGCCTTCAGCTTCAACATGTCAATCCAGTCGATGCCGCTCATGAAGTTCTCTTTGCTCATCAGCCAGGCCAAGCCCACGCTGCCGAAGTTACCCCAGCGGTTGTCCGGATGGAAGCGGCTGGAAGCATCGCGGCGGTAAGAAGCGCTGACAAAGTACTTGCCGTCATAGTCATACTGCACGCGGCCCAGGTAGCCCATCGTGGCATACTCGTGCGTGTAAGAACTTACCGAAGGAGGCGTGTTGATGGCGTTGTTCAGTTCACCGATGTTCGGGTTGTACAGCATGGAGTTGCTACCACCCAAGTATTGAATCTTGTGAGAGTAAGATTCGTAACCGGCCAAAATGTCAAAGTTATGCACGTCGGCAAACGTCTTCTTGTACGTAGCCATGTACTGCTGGTTGATGTCGAACAGACGCTGATGTTCTACCGATACGTAGCCGCCCACGCTCACAGCACTGCCGTAGAACGGGTTCTGCAAGGCATTGGCACGTTGGTTCAGCACGTTGGCGCCCAGGGTAGCCGTAATGTTCAGACCCTCGATAGGCGTAATGGTGGCATACCACTTGGTAGACAGCTGGTCACTGTACGTGTTCTGGTCGTCCAAGTTCAACGTACCGGCAGGGTTGCCCAGCAAGGTCGGGCGGTTGAAGTTGGTAGAGCCCGAGCCGAAGTCATACACCGTCAGGCCCATGTCGTCCTTCTTGATGCTGCCGTCGGCATTGCGCACATACATCGGGTAGATAGGAGCAATTAGGTTGGAGATGTAGAACAAGTTGCCCGTAGAACCCCAGTCTGCCTGTCCGCCCGGCGACTTTATATTGTAATAGGTATAAGCGATGTTCGTACCTACTTTCAACCATTTCGTAGCCTGGTAGTCGGTCTTTGCACGTCCGGCAAAACGCTCGAAACCGGAGTTGGCAATGATACCGTTATCGTTCAGGTAACCGGCAGAAACGTAGTAGTTCATCTTCTCGGTTGCGCCGGAAATCGTCACGTTGTACTCTTGGCGCAGGTTGCCCTTGCCGAAGATTTCGTCATACCAATCGTCCGGACGATAAAAATAAGTACCATCCGAATAACCCAGCGTTGCATTGGGATTCAGCTTGAAGTTGGTACCAATCAGCTTCTCGCCTTCGGGCACGGTGTACACCAAGTAGCCCAAACCGCCGTTGTTGGCATCCAGCAGAGTGCGGTCGGCATACGCATACGCATCGGCAGTCGAAGCACCATAATAATATTGAGAATTGTACAATGCGCGATAAGCCGTCTCATAGTACATGGCCGGGTCAGTCATTACGTCATAATTGGGCACACCACGCTTGTTGCTGCCCCACTTGGCATCTACCGTAATCTGGGGAGCCCCCGTAGCACCCTTCTTGGTTGTAATCAGTACCACACCGTTGGCACCACGTGCACCGTAGATGGCATTAGCGGCAGCATCCTTCAATACTGTCATCGATTCAATATCGGCAGGATTGATAGCTGAAATAGCGCCATCGTAAGGCACACCGTCTACTACATACAGCGGGTTGTTGCTGGCCGACATAGAACCGATACCACGGATACGGATATTGGCATCCGAGCCCGGCTGGCCGCTACTTTGCGTAATCTGCACGCCGGCTACCTGTCCGGCCATGGCATTCGTTACATTGGACACCGTACGCTCGGCAATCTTTTCCGACTTCACCGTCGAAGCCGAACCAGTAAATGCCGACTTCTTTGCCGTACCGTAGGCCACCACCATCACCTCGTCCAGCAGTTCGGCGTCGCTCTTCAGCGTCACTCTTACATTCGGCTGAATCCCAACCTCCTGCGTCTGCATGCCCACGAAGGAGATAATGAGAGTATTCGCGGAACTATGGCAGTGCACAAACAGCTTGAATACAGTCGGTTATACTTTTACACCGGAACTTAGTGACGCGGCATGAATGACGTGTCAGGCATGTCTGGATGGGGTAAAGAAGCGTTTGTGCTACTTGTATTCTACCGTATTTTCGGTATTACACACTTGTTATTAGCTACTTAGGACAGGAATGCTTATTCTTGCTGCTACCCATTTTCTACTTCAAGTTCTCCCATTCCCGTTTTGGGTAAGAAAAGCAGAGAGGAAGAAGGGAGTACCTTTACGTTGAACATTGATAGTGGGAAGGGAATGCGCGTGGTGTATTTTGTCAAAATAAATATATAAAAAGTAGATATTAACAGCCATGAGATGACAAAAACGACATTTCTTCCATTATATTTGAAGAAATACTGTATATTTCCAATAATTCAAACATAATGGAAAATGAAGACTTGATTTCAACCAGCTGCCGGACGAGGCTACTGTTGAACGTGAATTCGGCAACCTGCTGGCTATTCCTGACAACTATCCCAAATATGTGGTGACGATGGATGAAATGCAATGCGGCAGCAATTACTACGGCGTTAAGCAAATGCACCTGCGCGATTTCTTGCTGGCAGAAGACAAGGAAAAGCTGTAGGGTCTTGTCGGATAAGAATATAATGTAATTCTTGCCTGTCCGTTAGATAAAGGGAAAGAGGGTGTTCCAAAACGGAAAAGGATAATCTTTTAGACGCGGATTTAGCGGATGGTGCGGATTATTAAGTCATGAAATCCGCTAAATCCGCATTATCCGCGTCTAAAAAATAACAAATTGTCAGTCTCCTCTCTATTTCGACCTTCTGGCACGAAGTGACGGGGTGGTAGGTTATTATTATACCTTATTTTCAGTAGGTTATAATTCATTTGGTGACAGGAGATTGTGTTTTTCTAACGGTCGAATTCCGTCTCCACTTTGTCAAAATCTATATACCTGCGTCGTGAAGTTCCGGCACACCTTATTTATATTGCTGAATTTCAACCTCATGATGACGAAAATATATTAGATTAATGTGTACGGAGGCAAAGTTACTTATTATTCTCAAATATCCTATCCCATTCATTTCATTTATTGAGGGGAAGTCACGACTCTTTCATTTGGGACAGCATCCCTTCCCAAAAGGTTAGTGCGGAAAAGGAATATTTACAGAATCGTTCATTTCAAAGGCTATCATCCCCCTATTTCCTCCCAGACATGTCCGTATTTCCTACGGTCCACCTCCGACCCAATACACCGAAGGATTATCGGAGTTGTGTCGGACTTGTATCGGAGGAGAGTCGGAGGTGGTACGACGTTAAGGCGGGCTGGATATGGCAATGTATTGATTTAGAATGCAATACGAGTTCATTTAAAAGTTATTATTGTAAGGAAATGAGAAAAATCGAAATTATTCATGTAAGCATTTATGAATTTTGGCATGAAAAAAAGTGCAAATTCCAATATATTTACATTCTATCTGCCTGCTTTGTAAGGAGGACTTTTGCGTGGCGGTTATTGCTGCCGTTTCCGTCGTCCGGCGCTTTTTTCCAGGTCGTGCACCACGGTCATGTCCATCACGTTGGCATAGCCTTGGGTGGTTTTCACGCTTTTGTGGCCAAGGAGCTTCTGCACGGTGGTGATGTTTACGCCGCTGTACACCAGCAGGGTGGCGTTGGTGTGGCGCGCGGTGTGGAAGGAGATGTGCTTCTGCAGCCCCGCCAGGCGGGACAGGGCTTGCAGCTGCTTGTTGACGTTGGAGTTGTTCTTCAGGCAGAAAAAGTCGTCCAGCCTTCCGGCATAGTGTTTCAAGATGTCCAGCCCCTTCCCGCCAAAAAGCAGGTAGATGGGCAGGCGCACCTCGGCGCGGGTCTTGACCGAACGGTACACCAGCCAGGTTTTATGCCCGATGGTCATCAGGTGGGCGGCCGAAAGGCTGTTGAAGTCGGAATAGCGCAGGCCGGCGTAGCAGCAAAACAGGAAGGCATCCAACGTATGCCGCAGGCGTGCCTGCCTGCCTTCGGGATGCAGGGCTTCCAGCCGGCGCAGTTCTTCGGGCGTCAGGTGTGAGTGTTTGTTCTCTACCGTTTTTATCTTGTATTTCCGGAAGGGGTATTTTCCTACCTCCATATAGTCTTTGTTGATGGCCACGTTTACCTGCCGTTTCAAGTGTTTCATGTGCTTGGCCACGGTGTTCGGGTGATACCCTTTGGCACGGAGGTGCTGCTCGAAGGCTGCGACCAGTTCAAACGTCACGTCTTCGAAGGTGATGTCTTTCTTGAACTCCTCCAGCCGGGCTAGGGTGGTGAGGTGGTTGCGGCGGGTGCTTTCTTTGACGGGGGCATTTTCCACCTCCTGCCGGTAGAAGGCGGTGAACGAACGGTGGCTGCATTCATTCTCCACAGCGGCTTTCAAGGTGTCCAGTGTCACGTGTCGGCCTTGGCGGCGCAGTTCCAGTTCGGTTTTCTCCATCCGCTCCATTTGCCTGTGCATCAAGTGGTTCAAGTCGTCGGCATTGGGGTGCCGTTTCACCATGGCCCTGCGCGCGTCCCATTGCGTGGGCTTTAGGTACACTTGGGTGGAAAAGTACTTCTTCTTCCTTGCCAGATAGGCTTCTATTTGCACTAAGGCCATGCCTTGCCTGTTGAGGCGTTTTTTCCGGTTGTACACCAGTTTGTAAACTATTTTGTCCATATTTCCGTATTTTGATAAGTTGTCCGGAAAAATAAGACGGAGAAACGTGGGAAACGGTTGTTTCGCCCCTTTTTTTGCCCTTCCCCGCGTGCTGGACATCCCCACGTCCGGTGCATATACCGGCCATTTCGCCCCCTTTGATTTCCTTATAAAATGGCATAAACTTGCGTTATCGGGGGCGTTTTTTTAACGATTCTATATTAAAAAGTGCATATATATTAAGAAGATTGCTAAAACTTGGGGCTTCATATTGCTACATCTTCTCCTGTTTATGCCGACTTATGTATAGACAACAGATGTTATTAAGCATAAAACACGAGAATTCGTAATCAAAATGACACATTTCCTTGCTTTTTTCAAATAAATGATGGCTGCTTTTATATTTATTAATACCTTTGCATTTCGTTAGAGTAAAGAACCAATTAATGTAAAGTTAAACTTTAAGAGAGATTTTATGAAAAGAAAATTAATGCTGTTATTGGCCTGCCTTTTTGTGGGGATAGGCTTAGCAACTGCCCAGACTCAGAAGGTCACAGGTGTTGTGATTTCTGAAGAAGACGGGCAGCCTGTTATCGGCGCTACTGTCCGTGTCGCAGATACGGACATGGGTACCATTACCGACGTTGACGGTACATTTACTATTAACAATGTACCAAGTTCCGCGAATACTCTCATCATTTCCTTCGTGGGCATGCAGACGCAAGAGGTTGAAATTCAGCCGAATGTGGAGGTGTCGTTGAAGACGGACATGGAGATGCTGGATGAGGTGGTTGTAGTGGGCTATGGTACTGGGAAAAAACTCGGTTCTGTAGTAGGCTCGGTAAGCACCGTAGGCACTCAGAAGTTGGAAGCAAAACCCAATATGAACTTCGGCGATGCCTTGCAAGGACAGGTGGCCGGCCTCCAGGTAATGACCTCATCCGGTGAACCTACTGCCACTTCAAGCATGCGTATCCGTGGTGTCTCTACGCTGAACGCCGGTACTGAGCCTCTTTATATATTGGATGGCGCGCCGGTTTCTGCAAACGTGTTTACTTCGTTGAACCCGAACGACATTGAGCACATCACCGTGCTGAAGGATGCTGCTTCGACCTCTATATATGGTGCACGTGCAGCCAACGGCGTTATCTTCATCACCACCAAGCGCGGCAAAGGTGGCGAGACAGCAGAAGTGACCGTGCGCGGCACCTACGGTATCTCGCAACTGCCGGATATGAGCAAGGACATGATGAACGCGCGGCAGTATATGGACTTCCGTGCCATATATAACCCTAACATCGTGAACGACCCCACCTACCAGCAGCAGTTGGCCCGCCTCAACAAGTATGGGCTGAGCATGGACTGGCAGGACTACGTGATGAACAACAGCGCACCGACCTACACAGTGGATGCCAGCATCAGCGGCTCGAGCGAGAAGACCAACTACTACATCAGTGCAGGCCACTTCGACCAGGAGGGTACTTCTTTCCAGTCGTACCTGAAACGCCACAACGTGCGCATGAACCTCAACAGCAAGGTGAACGACTGGCTGCGCGTGGGCATGAACGCATACATGTCTTATCAAGACTATTCTACGACTTTGGGTTCCAGCACGAGTGACGGGCGCTTAGCCATTTATTCTCCATTGGTAATGGCCCGCATGGGTAGCCCCATGGACTTCCCCTATGAAATCATCGAGAACGGCGACGGCACTTGGAGCAAGGGCGAAGAAACGATGACGACAAGCTTTGGCCTGTCCAACCCGATATTGATTTTCCGCAACAGCCGCGCCAGGTATGAACAGACCCGTGGCAACATGATGGCCTTCGAGGAACTGACCCCGGTGAAAGGGCTCACCATCCGCGCCCAACAGGCTTATGAAGGCTTCATCGTGAAATACCGTAGCGAGAATGACCCTTGGGAGAATAATGAATACAACGGCAGCCTGGGCGAACAGTTCCAACGTGGCTCGCAATGGACGTTCACCAATACAGCCGAGTATAAGCACTCGTTCAACAAGGTGCACAACATGACCCTCCTTGCCGGACAGGAAAGCATCCTCTACGGCATGGACCTGTTCAACGTGAGCGGTAGCGGCATTACCGACGTGCGCCTGTACCAGATAGCAAACCTTACCCCCTCTTCTCTCTCCGCCAACGGAAAACGTGAAGAGTATGTGTTCAACTCCTACTTCTTCCGTGGAGAATATAACTACGATGAAAAGTACTACGTGGAAGGCTCCTACCGCCGCGACGGCTCGTCACGCTTCAGCCCCGACAACCGCTGGGCCAACTTCTACGCTTTCGGCCTCATGTGGGACATGAAGAAAGAAGCCTGGCTGCAGGATACCAACTGGATGAACGACCTGCGCCTGAAGGTGACCTACGGAACGACCGGTAACTCAGAAATCGGAAACTACGCCTATATGGGTTCTGTTGCAGCAAATAGCAATTACAACTACAACGGCCAGACAGGCTGGATTGTGGGCACCGTGGGCAACAGCGACCTGACTTGGGAAACCCAGAAGAACCTGACGGCCGGATTCGCCGCCCGCCTGTTTGACCGCGTAGATTTGAGCTTCGACTACTACCGCAAGACCACCGTAGACATGCTGATGGAAGCGCCCATGTCGTGGACGACCGGACACAACTCCGTGATGACCAACGTGGGCAGCCTGCGCAACCAGGGCTTTGAGGCTTCGTTTGGCGTGGACATCTTCAACAACAACCGCATCAAGTGGAACGTGTATGGCAACGTGGCTTATAACAAGACCATCATCACCAAACTGTACAACGGACTGAACGAACTGACCATGGCCGACTATGGTATGAAGTGGCAGGTAGGACACGACCCCAACGAACAGTATGCAGTGAAGTTTGCCGGTGTTGACCCGCGCGACGGCGAGGCCATGTACTACGACCTGAACGGCAACATCACCAAAGAATACTCGCAAGAATACATGCAGCTTATCGGCAAGAGTATGGTTTCGCCTTGGTCGGGAGGCTTTGGAACGTCTGTCAGCTGGAAAGGCCTGACAGTGAATGCCGACTTCTCGTGGATTGGCGAACGCTGGATGAAGGACCTCGACCGCCTCTTTACCGAAAGTCCGGAAAATATCAGTATGATTAATATGTCGACCAACATGCTGAACATGTGGCAAGAACCGGGCGACGTGACCAGCATACCTAAAGCCAGCGTAGCCCGCACTTACTTCGGCTATACGGACATGTACCTCAGCAACGCGGCCTTCCTGCGACTGAAGAACCTGACCATAGCCTACGACCTGCCCCAGCACCTGCTGAAGAAGACCAAGATTGTTAAGGGCGTCAGGGTCTTTGCCACAGGACGCAACCTGCTGACCTTTACCAGCTACACGGGTCTCGACCCCGAAGTGGACAGCAACGGTACACGAGGAGAATATCCTAACCCCAAGCAATACACCATCGGACTCGAAGTTAAATTCTAAACAGAAAGGAAACAAAAAACATGAAGACGAAAAAAATAACTACATACCTCCTGGCTACGGCCTGCGCGGCCGTGTTCGCTTCGTGCGACATGGATAAGTACCCCTACGACCGCATTCCGGTGGAGAACGCCGTAACCAACCTGAGCGACTGCCAGAACCTGCGCAGTGGCATGTACCGCGACCTGCGCATCCTATCTTCCTCGCAGGACAACTTCCTGGCCACCGAAATGCAGGCCGACTGCATTGTACCCACCGCCAGCCACGGCCACACTTACTCTCCGCAGTACCTGTGGACGATGGGAGCCAGCGAAGGTACGGTAACCCAAGTATGGGCCAATAACTACGTAGCCATTGCCCAATGTAACCTGCTGATAGGCGGCATTCCCAGCCTGGAGGAATCGGGCGCACTGAGCGAGGCTGATATGACAACAGCCCGCAACATCCTGGGCGAGGCTTACATGGTGCGCGCCATGTGCTACTTCGACCTGGCTACCAAATTCTGCAACCTCTATGATGCAGCTACGGCAGAAAATGAAATGGGTGTGCCCCTGGTGACGGAATATGCTCCCTCCGGCGACAACTCCACCTACCCGGGCCGCAGCTCGCTGGCCGCTACCTACCAGCGCATTACGGACGACATTGCCAGCGCAAAGGCCAACATGACGGCAGCCGGCGAAACGGCCTCCATCTACCTGACCGTGGACGCGCTGACGGCTTTTGAAGCCCGTGTAGCCCTCATGATGGGCAACTACGAGACGGCCGCAGAGAATGCCATGGCACTCATCAACGGGCAGAAATATCCGCTGATTACCGATGCCGGCCAATTTGCCAACATGTGGAAGAACGATGCCGGCTCCGAACTGATTTGCCAGCTCTATGCCGACCAGCAGGAGACAACCACCGCTATGGGAAGCTACTTTCTCGATGAAGTTTACGAAAGCCAGAGCATGCTTCCGGCCTACGATATCCTGACCATGTACAGCGAGGGCGACATCCGTTTCAACGCCTACTTCACCAGCATTCCTGTCAACATTTCGGGAACGACATACGAAGGACTTTACAGCATCAACAAGTATCCGGGCAACCCGGCCCTGAACAGCGGTTCGGTGAACGAAATGCGTAACAAGGTGAAAATCTTCCGCATCGCCGAAATGTATCTCATCGCTGCTGAAGCCTACTACATGCAGGGCGGCGCAGCCAATGAAACCTCTGCCTACAACGTGCTCTACCAACTGATGTCGGCACGCGATGCTTCCGTACAGAACCAGCCGGTAAGCGGTAACTTGCTGCGCGACCTTATCCGCGACGAACGCCTGAAGGAACTGTGCTATGAGGGCTTCCGTTGGCTCGACTTGAAACGCTATGGCGAAGGCTTCACCCGCATGGCTTCGCAAGCAGATAAACTGTCCTATGTGCAAGGGTTGAACCTGCAGATAAGTGCTGACAATACGCAGTGGCTGTGGCCTATTCCGCAAGAAGAAATCGATGCCAACCCGCAAATCAAAGGACAACAGAACCCCGGTTATTAATCTATATAAGGAATTGACAACATGAGAAAATATATCAAATTATTGGCGTTTCTCTGTCTGCCGCTGGCTTTTACAGCTTGCGATGACGATGAGAACCTGAACGGCGGCGAGGCTACCGTTCAATTCCAAGCTGCTTCCCTTACCATATCTGAGGTGGCTACTTCCCTCGACCTCCCTATTGTGGTGACGGGTGAACATGACGGGCTGATTAAAGTGCGTGTAGAATACAAAGAAGCCCACGGGTTGAAAGACGATGAAAACGTCATCATCACTTCCCGTGACCTGCTGATACCTGCCGGCACGGAACAAGTAGAGGTGGAAACCCGCCTTTCCGTAGCCAACGACGAGATGGAAACCGGGCGCATACTGGCTTTTGAAATTGTAGACGTGCAAGGTGCCACATTAGGCACCAATGCGATTTGCGAGGTTAGCCTGAAGGAAGCAAGCCCTATAGAAGGCTCTTATGCCTTGACCGGTATGGATTTAAGAACAAGTTCAGTAGGTAGCACGCTTTGCACACTGACATTGTCTGAAGCGGCCGCGAATACGCTTGAACTGAACTTCGGCATGGGTGCCATTGTGTCCTGCCCATTTGCTGAAGGAGAAAAAGAAGGCGATTACGTCATCCAAATCCCCGGCTTGAGCGAGATAGGACAAGGTCTTTCACTGGCTTTGTTTGATGCAGCTTCCATGAGCCTTTACCCAAATGACTTCACCGGCCATTTCGATGGCGAGACGAAAGTCATTACCTTGGAGCCTGCCACAACTCCCGACTTAGGCATCTGCTTTGTCGACATGAGTACCATGAGTTTGTACTACGCATGGACGGCTTATACTGACCAAACTACGGGTGAGACCGTCCCCTTGCAAATGATTAAACAATAAGTTTAGGATACCCTATTTAGAAAGAGAGCTGCCGGAGTTTGTCTTTCCGTGCAGCTCTCTTTTTTTGGATTCCTCCGGGAAATGCGTAGACAAATGATAATTTAGTGGGGCGTAGCCCCGAAATGAAGAATGAAGAATGATGAATGAAGAATTTAGAGCCTGTTTAAATTTTGCTCAGCCTCATTTTGAGGACTGTTTTCGAGGATATTTTTCTGTTGTCATGAGGAGCGTAGCGGGCTACGTGACGAATAACAACAGGAAAAGAGACCGGAAAGAGGCTCAAAAAGGGGCTGATAAAAACTTAAAAGAGGAAAATTTAAACAGGCTCTTACAGATGATATAATGGGCAGCGGTAACTTGATTCCCCTCCTCCGGGGAGGTTGCCCTCCCCCGATAACGGGGGAGATAGGTGAAGCCGGAGGGGGTGGGTGGCACGAAGTGACGGGGTAGTAGCGAATAATCACTTGTTTTATAAAAGGTTACCCTACCACCTCCCCCTTCGGGTACTCCTCCTCCCCGGAGGAGGAGAATTCTGTTACATCGCTAATTCTTCATTCTTAATTCTTCATTAAAGCGCGCTTGCGCGCTAAATTCCCATTTACCACCTACGCATTTGTCGGATGAACCTATTTCCCTGTTAAGTGAAAACTCAGACATGCAACCTTCACCCTAACCCTTCCTTCAGTACATCAACCAAAATAGGCTTGGCACCGCCCACAAAGCACTCCACGGCAATCACCATCAGGATAAGTCCCATAAGGCGCATCATGACGTTGTTTCCCGTTTCGCCCAGCACATTGACCAAGCGGGTGGAGGCGCGCAAAATAAAATAGGTCAGCAAATAGATGAATGCAATGGAGGCGATAAGTACGGTTTTCATCTCGACAGTATCAGCATCCTGCATCAAGACTATGGCATTGGCTATAGCTCCCGGCCCACACAGCATAGGAATGCCTAACGGGGTGATAGAAATGTCGCGTGCATACTCCTTGATTTCTTCATTCTTCAGTTTCATGGACGTATAACGGGCTTGCAGCATATCATAACCTATCTTAAAGATAATGACGCCTCCCGCTATGCGAAAGCCATTAGTAGAAATACCAAAGAACCAGAACAAGAACTGCCCGGCAAAAGTAAAAATCATAATAATAATGAATGCAGTCAGCGTGGCTCGCGTAACCACTTGACGACGTTCACGTTCAGTCATGCCTTGGGTCATGGTAAGGAACACAGGCATAGTGCCCAACGGATTGGTCAACGTAAAGAATGACGTCAGGCACAACAAAAGAAAAGGTAGTATTGTTTCCATAATAATAAATGATAATTTAGCTGACAAGGGGACAAGTTGACGAGGCAACGAGGGGCTGAGTATTTGCGGACGGCAACGCCGTC
>CALUJC010000029.1 GCA_944320865.1 uncultured Bacteroides sp.
TGGTGCCACCAGGAATCGAACCGGGGACACAAGGATTTTCAGTCCTTTGCTCTACCAACTGAGCTATGGCACCTTTCTTGGTTTGCGGGTGCAAAGATAAGGAGTTTTTTTAATACTGCAATGCTTTCCGGAGAAAAATGCATAAAAAAGAGCTTCCCCGTGCAGGAAAGCTCTTTTTCGTGGGGCGGTAATCTCCTTTTCGGCCCGTGGGGGAGGGGAGATTGCCGGTATGTGTCCGTTCATCAGTCGATGTTCGGGTTGATGCTGTGCCATTGGTCAATGGGAGGAAGCACGCCCATGGCGATAACTTCGTCGCGCAAAGCACACAAGTGTTCGTAGCTCTTGTCCAAAGCAGCCTGTTCTTCGGCTGTTCCGTTCAAGGCAGCACAGTGGCAACCTTCGGTGTCGATAGAAGTTTCCCAAGCCATCATGATGTGATCGTACTTATCGTTGGATACGTATGTACCGGCAGGCCAACGGAACGGCTTGCCGCCCATAGCTGCGCCGATCATTTCGATGGAAACGTATGCCGGGCTTTGGAATGAAGAACGTCCGCGCAGGTTGATGATGTTTGCACCGCCTTTCGTTACTTTCTGCTGGATTTCAGCCCATTGTTCTTTGGTCAGGGCGTCTGTGCCGATGATGTCGGTCAGAGCCTTGCCGTTGACTTTGGCTGTAGAAGCGAATACGGCCATTTGTTCGCCGTGTCCACCGTATGTACGGCAGTTTTCAACTGCGTCCATGGAAACGCCGAAGTGCTTTGCCAGTTCGCTGCGCAAACGTGTAGAGTCGAGAGCGGCAAGAGTCGTCACCTGACCCGGTTTCAGGCCGGAGTACAGCAGTGTGATAAGACCGGTGATGTCGGCCGGGTTGAAGATGATGACGATATGTTTCACGTCCGGGCAATAGGTTTTGACATTCTTGCCGAATTCTTCAGCGATAGCGGCGTTGCCTTTCAGCAAGTCTTCACGGGTCATGCCTGCCTTACGTGCGGCACCACCAGAGTTTACGATATATTTAGCACCGGTCAGAGCCTCTTTGATATCGGAAGTGAAAGTGATGTTTACACCCTCGAAACCACAGTGGAATAATTCTTCGGCAACACCTTCCAGACCCGGAGCGTAGGGGTCGTACAAGCAGATGTTGTTAGTCAAGCCCATCATGATGGCAGTTTGTGCCATGTTAGAACCAATCATGCCGGCTGCGCCGACGATGGTCAACTTCTCATTAGTCAGAAATTCCATAATTTTAGAAGTTTAAAGTGAGTAATATAAATATGTATTCTTTTTAGCGTGCCACAAAGATAGTCCTTTCTTGTCAAAGTTGTGCACCTGCGACTGTTATATTTTGACAAAGGCGCGTGTTTTTGATGTAAGTTAAGGCATTTGCTGGCGATACTACGCCCGCTCGGTAGCGATACTACGCTTGGTCGGTGGCGATACTACGCCCGGTCGGTGGCTGTACTACGCTTTTTTTCGCTATATTTGTGGCCGAAATCAATGATACGGATATGGCTATAGCATTAGGAAGATTCAATATCTTGAAAGTGGTGAAGAAGGTCGATTTCGGTCTCTATCTGGATGGCGGCGAGGAGGGGCGCATCCTGCTCCCGGCGCGCTACGTGCCCCAGGGCTGCGAGGTGGGCGACGAGCTGAACGTCTTTCTCTACCTGGACAATGAAGAGCGGCTGGTGGCCACCACGCAGCAGCCGCTGGCGCAAGTGGGCGACTTTGCCTGCCTGCGTGTGGCATGGGTCAACCAGTACGGCGCCTTCCTGGATTGGGGGCTGATGAAGGACCTCTTCGTCCCCTTCCGCGAGCAGCGCGAGCGCATGGAGGTGGGCTACAGCTACGTGGTGCACGTGCACCTGGACGACGAGAGCTACCGCATCGTGGCCTCGGCCAAGGTAGAGCGCTACCTTTCCATGGACGAGCGGCCGCCTTTCCAGTCCGGAGACGAGGTCGATGTATTGGTGTGGAAGCGCACCGACTTGGGCTATAAGGTGATTGTGGATAACCGGTATGCCGGCCTGCTGTTCGAAAACCAGGTGTTCCGGCCCCTGCGGGTGGGCGACAAGATGCAGGCCTACGTCAGGCAAGTGCGCCCCGACGGCAAGATTGACCTGGCCCTGCAGCGCGAAGGTCGTGGCAAGGTGGCGGACTTTTCGGAAGAGCTGTTGGAATATATCCGCCGCAACCAGGGCCGCATACTGCTGACCGACAAGAGCCCGGCCGAGGAAATCTATGCCACCTTCGGCGTGAGCAAGAAGACCTTCAAGCAGGCGGTGGGCGACCTTTACAAGCGCCGCCTCATCCGCCTGGAGGCCGACGGCATCCGGCTACTCTAAGGGGATGCCCTGGTAGAAGTCCAGAATCTTCGTGCGGAACAGGTACTCGTACTTGGCCTGCAGCTCGTCGCTTTGCGCCTTCATCAGGTTTTGCTTGGCTTCGTTGTACTCCACGGCGTTGGCCTTGCCGCCTTCATACTTCCGTGCCATCAGCTGGAAGGATTCCGCGCTGGCCAGCATGGCGGCGTGGCTGCTGGTGTACTTGGCCTGCGAGGCGGTGGCGTTGTACCATGCCTGCTGTATCTCCTTGTACAGCGTCTTCTTGGCATCGTCCAACTGCAGGGCGTAGTTCTCGCGTTGCAGGCGGGCGGCGCGCACCTGGTTGCGGGTGGCCAGCCGGTTGAACAGGGGCACGCTGAGGCTGATACCCACGTACTTGTTGAAGTTGTCATTCATCTGCTGGCTGAAGTTCCGGTTGATGGTGGAGTAGTAGCTCGTGCCCAGGCTGCCCGACAGGCTCAGCTGGGGGTAATACCCGCTTTGGGCGATGCGGATGCTGTGCTTGCTGCCCTCCAGCCTGTATTGCGCGGCCTGTATGGCCGGTTTGCTCAGCAGCGCCGCGTTGTAGATGTCTTCGGGGTTGGTAAGCAGCTGCAGCTCCAGCGAGTCTTGGGGCGCTTCGAGCACGAAGCCTTCGGGGCTGTCCAGTTCAATGAGTTGCGCCAGGTCGAGCAGCGACAGGTGGTAGTCGTTGTCCGTCTGCACCAGGGTCATTTGGTCTTGCGCCACGCGCGACCGTGCATCCGCCACCTCGGCGGCCGATGCCTTGCCCGTCTGCGCCAGGCGTTCGATGCGGGCGCATTGCTCGCGGCTCAGTTCCACTTGGCCTTGTGCCACGTCGCGCAGCTCCTGGTTGAACAGCACTTGCAGGTAGGCCGAGGCGATGTTGATGCTGATGTCTTCCTTTGCCTTTTCCAGGTCGGCCACGGCGGCCTTGAGGTTCAGCTTGGCCAGGGCATACTGGTTGGGCAGCTGCAGACCGGTGAACAGGGGGATGCTGGTGCTGAGCGACAGGTTGGTGCCGTTGCTGCTGGTGTTGACGTAGACGGTGGAGTAGTCGCCCGTCTCCTCGTCGGGCACGGCGGTCTGCGTGCGTCCCCAGTTCCAGCTTTGGTTGGCCGAGCCGTTCAGGTTGGGCAGGCGCGCCCATTTGGCCGTGTTCACTTCTATTTCGCTTTGCTTGGCGGCGTTGTCGCTTTGCCGGATGTTGATGTTGTGCTCGATGGCGTAGTCTATGCAGCGGCGTAGCGACCAGGGTTCTTGCGTCTGCGCATGTGCTCCGCCGGTGGCACATGCGGCAAGTATCAGGTAGTAAAAGGGTTTCATGCTATGTCTGTTATAAAGTCAAGGTTATACGGTTACTCTTGCTCGGCGCCACGTATGCGGTCGGACAGGGTCACTCCGCTGCGTATCACGATGTTGATGCCGTCGCTCATGCCCACCTCTACGGGCTGGCGGCGGAAGCGTTGTTGGGGCACGCTGTCGGTCAGCACGTAGACGAAGGTGCTGTCGCCCTGGAATTCTACGGTGCTTTCGGGCACGCTGAGGGCTTGGCTGGCACGCTCCAGCACAATCTCGGCGTTGGCCGAGTAGCCGCTGCGTATGGTGACGGTGTCGGGCACCGTGACGGCTGCCTTCATCTCGAACTGGTTGGCGCCGTTCTCCTCCGTGGCCTTGGGGGCGATGTATTCTATCTGCGCCTCGAAGGTGTAGTTCTGCAGGGCGCCGATGGTGAGCTTCACGGGCATGCCTTCGCGCACGCGGCCCACTTCGGTCTCGTCGATGTTGCCCCGGAAGATGAGGTCGCTCATGTCGGCCACGGTGGCGATGGTGGTGCCGTCGTTCATGGTGTTGGCCATGATGACGGAGTTACCCACCTTGATGGGCACGTCCAGTATCAGCCCGTCGATGGTGCTGCGGATGAGGGTGCTGCTGTAGGCGGCGCTGTTCTGCGTGATGCCTTCCTTCACAATCTGCAGATTGTCGGCAGCCGCCTGCGTTTCCTCGCGGGCCTGGCGGACGGCCACTTCGCCCTGCTCGTACTCTTCGGCGCTGATGAGGCTGTCGGCATAGAGCTGCTGCAGGCGGGCAAAGTCGGTCTCGGCCTGCCGCCCGTTGATTTCGGCCAGGCGCAGGCGGCTTTCTGCCGAGTTCAGGGTGCCCAGTTCGGGGATGACTTTCACCTTGGCGATGACCTCGTCTTTCTTCACCATCTGCCCGGCGTCTTTGTAGAGCACGTCGATGATGCCCGATATCTGGGGCTTGATTTCCACCTCGTCCCTCGGCTCTACTTTGCCGGTGATGACGGTGGTCTTTTCCAGGTCGGCCACGGTGGGCGACACTACTTGATAGGTCGTGACTTCGGGCCTTGATTTTTGCCACAGGAACACGAAGGTCCAGATGAACAGGCCTGTCACGAGGACAAGCACTGCATACTTCAGGTACTTTTTCATTGTCGTATAGTGTTTATTGTTTGTTTCCTTTTTATGTCTTTGTCTGTTCCCCGTATAGGAAACGGTCTGTTTCCCGTATAGGAAACGGTCTGTTCCCCGAATAGGAAACGGTCTATTCCCCGAATAGGAAACGGTCTGTTCCCCGTATAGGAAACGGTCTGTTCCCCGAATAGGTAATGGCCTGTTACCCGAGTAGGTAACGGTCTGTTACCCGAGCGGGTAATGGCCCGTCACTCGTCGCGTATGGCGTCTATCGGCTTGATGGCCATGGCGCGGTAGGCGGGGGCCAGCCCGGCCAGCACGCCCAGGGCCACGAGCAGCAGGCAGGTGCCTATGGCCAGGCCGAAGGATACCTGGTAGTGCGTCTCCACCACGCCGGGCGGGTTGACGGCCGTCTCCAGCACGTTGAGCACGAACACGCCGAACGAGATGCCCGCCAGTCCGGCCACGGTGGTGAGCATGATGCTTTCGGACATAATCTGCTGCAGTATGTCGCGCGGGCGGGCGCCGATGGCGCGGCGGATGCCTATCTCCACCGTGCGCTCCTTCACGGTGACCATCATGATGTTGCTCACCCCTATGGCCCCGGCCAGCAGCGTGCCCAGCCCCACGAGCCAGGCCAGCAGGCGGGTGCCGGTGAGCAGGTTGTCCATCATGCTGAACATGGCCTCCAGGTTGAGCAGCATCACGGCCTGCGGGTCGTCGGGGTGGATGTAGTGGGCGGCCTTGACGCGGCGTTCCACCTCGGGCTGCACGTCTTTCACCTTATAGCCCGGCTTCATGGTGAAGCACACCACCTGCACCTTGTCGCCCAGGTTGTACACGTTCTTCATCGTGGTGTAGGGCAGGGTGACGGCCTCCGATGCCTGCCCCTGTATGTTGACGTTGCCCTCGCTGGCGCACATGCCCACCACGCGGTAGTACACGCTGTCCACCTGCACATACTGCCCGCAGGGGTCTTCGCCCGGCTTGAAGAGGCTTTCGTACACGCGCTTGCCTATGACGCACACCTTGCGCGCCTCGCGTATGTCCACGTCGTTGATGAAGCGGCCGTAGGCCATCTCCTGGTGCTCTATCCGCTCGTACTCGGGGTAGAGGCCCTTGACGGAGCACTCGTACTTGTTGCCTGCATACGAGGCCGTCTTTCCCCACATGGCCGTGCTGGGGGTGGCCACTTCCACGCCGGGCACCTGGCGTATGCGTTCCACGTCGTCTACGTCCACATCCCACCAGCGTCCTTTCTTGAAGCCCTTGTAGGGCATGCTGGTGCTGTTCGATATCACGAAGCCCGAGTTGGTGGCAAAGCCCTCGAACTCTTGCTGCAACTCCTGTTGCATCCCTTGTCCGCCCCCTATCAACGCCACGAGCATGAAGATGCCCCAGAACACGCCGAATGCCGTGAGCAGGCTGCGCGTCTTGTTGCGGGTGATGGTGACGAGTATCTCCTCCAGTGTGTCTCTGTCTATTTTCATAATGCTTATGGTTCTGTCCGTTACTTGTTTCAATCGGCCCTCAATGCCTCGATGGGCCGTATCCTGGTGGCCTTCCGGGCGGGGAAGAAGCCCGCCAGCGTGCCGGCGATGATGAGTGTCAGCGTGGCCTGCAGGGCGATGCCAAGGTCCACCGTGGGGTCGCTGAACATCTGCGCCTCAAACATGCCCGCGTCCACCGTCTGGCTGCCGAAGGTGGCGTTCATCCATTCCGTTGCCCCGATACCTGCCACCAGCCCGACGTAGCCGAACACGGTGGTGATGGTGACGCTCTCCACGATAATCAGCCACAGTATGTTGCGCGGCTTGGCGCCCAGCGCCTTGCGTATGCCGAATTCGTGCGTGCGCTCCCTCACGGTGATGAGCATGATGTTGCTCACGCCCACAATGCCGCTCAGCAGCGTGAAGATACCTACTACCCAAATGGCAGTACGCAGTATGGCCATGGCGTTCTGCGTCTGCAAGTAACTGGTGAAGCGGTTCCACAGCCAGATGGCGCCGTCGTCCTCAGGGTCGAAGCGGTGGTTGGCGGCTATCACCCGGCGGTAGTCGCTTTCAAAGGCCTCGTTGCTCTCTTCATCGGTCAGGCCCTGCGTGGTGAAGATAATGCTGTTCAGCTTGTTTCCTTTATTATATATAGTCTGTAGGGTGGAGAAGGGCACGTAAGCCTCGCTGGGCTCCATGTTGCCCTGGTCGGTAAAGGTGCCCACCACCTGGTAGGCCACGCCGCCCACGTTGACAAACTTGCCCAGCGGGTCGGTGTGCGCCTTGCCGAACAGCACGTCGGCCGACTTGCGGTGCAGCACAATCACCTTGCGGCGCTCCTGCAGGTCGGTCTGGTTGATGAAGCGGCCCGTGTAGGTCTTCACTGCCTCTATCTCCCTGTAGTTAGGGTACACCCCCAGCAGCGACAGGTTGACGTATTCGCCCCCGTAGCTGATGTTGAGTCCGCCTTGCGACACGGTGGCGCCGGCCTCGAGCACGTGCTCGGTGAACAGCGTGCCCGTGTCGTCTACATCGCGGTTGTCCAGCTGCACGTAGCGGCCTTCTTGCAGGCCGTCGTAAGGTTTGGTGGTCCATCCCGGAAATACCCGTATGGAGTTCAGTGCGCTCTGCGAGGTGTTTTGTTCAAAAGCGTGTATAAGCCCGTTGCCGGCGCCCAGCAGCACGATGAGCATGAAGATGCCCCATGCCACGGCAAAGCCAGTGAGGAACGTCCGGAGCTTATTGCGCCTGATGGTTCCGTAAATTTCTTGCCAAAGGTCTATCATAAAAAATGAAGAGTTAAGAATGAAGAACGAAGAAGTGTGTGCGTTATTTCATCAGCCCGTTTTGCCCGAAAGGCGATGCGTCGTGTCTCAGGTTCTCCTCAATGCTGCCTATTACTCCGTCTTTAATGTGGATTATCTTGTCCGTCTGGTTGGCCACGCCGCTTTCGTGCGTTACCACCACGATGGTCATGCCCGTCTGGTGCAGGTCTTTCAGTATCTGCATCACCTCTACCGATGTCTTGCTGTCCAGGGCACCCGTGGGCTCGTCGGCCAGAATAATTTGCGGCTGCGTAATGAGTGCCCGGGCTATGGCCACACGCTGCTTCTGCCCGCCACTCATCTCGTTGGGCATGTGGTGCGCCCAGTCCTTCAGGCCTAGCTTGTCCAGATACTCCATGGCCAGGGCATTGCGTTTGCGCCGTCCCACCCCTTGGTAGAACAATGGCAAAGCCACGTTCTCCATGGCGTCTTTGAACGAAATGAGGTTGAACGACTGGAATATGAACCCAATCATGCGGTTACGGTACTCGGCAGCTTTGTTTTCGCTGAGGTTCTTTATCAGTTTACCATTTAAGTAATATTCCCCAGTGTCATAATTGTCCAATATCCCCAATATATTTAATAAGGTAGATTTTCCCGAACCCGAAGCACCCATGATAGAAACAAATTCTCCTTTGCCGATGTGTAGGTCAATACCCTTCAGTACGTGCAGTGGTGCACCGTTGTTATAAGTCTTGTTGATGTCTTTTAGTAGTATCACAGCTCTTTCTGTTTATGCGTTACAAATATTGTTTTGTGTTATTAGACGCACGAATGTATCAAAAAGTTGCAAAAGAAGCGAAGTTTTTTTCAAAAAGATTTTGCAGTGTCGTTTTTCTTTGTGATTTTTGTAACCAATAATTAATAACCCATTAAAACAAACTACAATATCATGAACTCAAACATGGAAAAGCCCTATGTAGTGGGCATTGATATAGGCGGTACGAATACCGTCTTTGGTATAGTAGATGCACGTGGCACCATCATTGCATCCAGTTCTATTAAGACAGGCGCTTACGAGCAGGCTGAAGACTATGTGGACGAAGTGTGCAAAAACCTTTTGCCCTTGATTGTGGCAAATGGCGGTACGGACAAAATTAAAGGTATCGGTATAGGTGCCCCCAACGGCAACTATTACAGCGGTACCATTGAATTTGCCCCCAACCTGCCTTGGAAAGGCATTGTTCCTTTGGCTGCAATGTTCGAGGAACGTTTAGGCATTCCTACTGCGTTGACCAACGATGCCAACGCTGCAGCCATTGGTGAAATGACTTATGGTGCTGCCCGTGGTATGAAGGATTTCATCATGATAACCTTGGGCACAGGCGTAGGTAGCGGCATTGTCATCAACGGTCAAATGGTGTATGGACACGACGGTTTTGCAGGGGAATTGGGTCACGTCATCATGCGTCGCGAAAACGGGCGTCTCTGCGGGTGCGGCCGTAAAGGTTGTTTGGAGACTTACTGCTCTGCCACCGGCGTAGCCCGCACGGCTCGCGAATTCTTGGCAGCCCGCACCGAAGAAAGCCTTTTGCGTACCATTCCCGCAGAGTCCATTACGTCGAAGGATGTATACGATGCAGCCGTGAAGGGTGACAAGTTGGCGCAAGACATCTTTGAATTTACAGGCAACATCTTAGGCGAAGCTTTGGCAGACTTTATTGCCTTCTCCAGCCCTGAAGCCATCATTTTGTTTGGCGGACTTGCCAAGTCGGGCGACTACATCTTCAAGCCCATCCAACGTTCCATTGACGAGAATGTGTTGCCCATCTTCAAAGGCAAGACTAAGTTGTTGATGTCCGAGTTGAAAGATTCTGACGCCGCTGTATTGGGTGCAAGTGCTTTGGGTTGGGAACTTAAAGATGTGAAATAACCTTCTCAATAGCATAAGTAGGCATATTGGCCGGTATCGGTTTTCCGCACTTCAAAGGTTCATTTGTGCGGAACCGTGCCGGCCTTTTTATTTCTCTGCTCATTTTGTTTTTCGCAAGAATGAGCTGCCAAACAATATTACTCCGGGCCGCTTTTTGTAACTTTGCAGAAGAAATAACAAATGACAGATATGGAAACCAAGCAACTGACGGAAGAAGAACTCGGTCCCCTGAAGCTCATCTTCAATTACGAGAATGTGTTCTACAGTTTCTTTTATGACGATGTGGCCGCTTGCGTGCATCGGTCGCGCGAGTATGCCATGAACTACGTCTGCTCCGGAGAGATGGTGCTGGACAACGGCGAGGAGCAAATCCACGTGGGCAAGGGCGAATGCGTCTTCATCCCCCGCGACCACCACATTACCTTATATAAGAAGCCGTGCAACGGCGAGCGTTATTGCGGCATCTTCCTGAGCTTCACGCGCCACTTCCTGCGCGAGATGTACGCCCAGGGCGGTCCTTACAAAGTGCCGGCCCATACGCCCAAGCTGAAGTCCGGCGTCATCAAACTGCCCCGGACGGCGGAACTCACCAGCCTGTTTTCTTCGCTCACCCCCTTCTTCGACCCGGAGGTGAAGCCGCAGGGCGACTTCATGCGCCTCAAGATGCAAGAGGGACTGCTGGCCTTGCTCCACATCGACAAGCGGTTCGCCCCCACGCTCTTCGACTTCAACGAGCCGTGGAAGATTGACATCCTGGACTTCCTAGACAAGAACTATATGTACGAGTTCACGCAGGAAGACCTGGCGCACTACACGGGCCGCAGCCTGGCCACCTTCAAGCGCGACTTCAAGAAAATCAGCGACCTGACGCCGGAGAAGTGGCTCATCCGCAAACGCCTGGAGGTGGCCTACGCCCTGATGCGCGAGGGAGGCAGGAAGATAGCGGACGTCTGCACCCAGGTGGGCTTCAAGAACCAGTCCCATTTCTCCGCCGCGTTCAAGCGGCAATACGGCGTCGCGCCCACGGCGGTGGCCGTTTCCTGAAAATTGAGCTTTCCAGCAATCGTCTTTGAGCCTCACAGCAAATGCGTTGTGAGGCTTTTCTTTTACCTTTGCCGGTGCAAACCGACACTGAAAACAAGAAACCGTATGAACAGATTATTTACCACCGCCCTCTGCCTCTCCCTCCTCCTCGCCTCCTGCGGCAGGAAGGACGGGCAAGAACCGGACAATCAACCCGTTAAAACCAATAACACAATGGAAGAACAACTGACACTGACCCAAGAGTGGGACAAGGTATTCCCACAGAGTGACAAGGTGAACCACACGAAAATCACCTTCCACAACCGCTACGGCATCACCCTGGCCGCCGACCTCTACATCCCCAAGGACGCCACGAGCCGGCTGCCCGCCATCGCCGTCTGCGGCCCGTTCGGTGCCGTGAAGGAGCAAGTGTCCGGCCGCTACGCGCAGACGTTGGCCGAACGCGGCTTCCTGACCCTCGCCTTCGACCCCTCCTTCACCGGCGAGAGTGGCGGACAACCCCGCTATGTGGCTTCGCCCGACATCAACACCGAGGACTTCTGCGCCGCCATCGACTACCTCTCCACGCGCCCCGATGTAAATCCTGAACAAATAGGCATCCTCGGCGTGTGCGGCTGGGGAGGCTTTGCGGTGAACGCTGCCGCCATCGACACACGCATCAAGGCCACGGTGGCCGTCACGATGTACGATATGACCCGCGTCACCGCCAAGGGCTACAACGATGCCGCCGACAACGCCGACGCCCGCCACGCGATGAGGCAGCAGCTCAACGCCCAGCGCACCGAGGACTACCGCAACGGCACCTACGCCCTGGCCGGAGGCATACCGGACACGCTGCCCGCCGATGCCCCGCAATTTATGAAGGACTATCACGCCTTCTACAAGACCCCGCGCGGCTACCACAAACGCTCCCTCGGTTCCAATGGCGGGTGGAACGTGACGTCCTCGCTCTCGCTCATCAACCAGCCCATCCTGGCCTATGCCCCGGAAATCCGCAGCGCCGTCCTCCTCGTCCACGGCGAGAAGGCCCACTCCCGCTACTTCAGTGAGACCGTCTACAAGGAATTGAAGGGCGACAACAAGGAGCTGCTCATCGTGCCCGGCGCCGTGCATACGGACCTGTATGACAACCTGGAGAAGATTCCGTTCGACCGGATAGAAGGGTTCTTCCGCACGCATCTGAAGTAAGAAATGAGCGCTTGTTTTTTGACGCGGTTTATACGGATTTCCGTATGGCCGCGCTTTTTGTATCTAACAATGTCGTTCTTTCATGGCAGCCATATTGCTTTTTTTGAAAAGAATCAAGGAAAAACAGCCTAAAAAAGCATATTAGACGAGGAAAGACAAGGCATTTTTGTTTTTTATCGCAAAAAAGTCACAAAAAGTGATAGATTGAATATTTTTATTATTACTTTTGCGACACTTATCTAACATAAAAAGCGGAAACGCACCATAATGATGAAAAGATACTATTCATATAACGTCACATCCATGACAACCATGACAACCCTTCGGGGTTAGGGAGTAGTATTTGTGTTTCTGCGCGTCACACTGTTTTTTTAGTATTTTCCCCTTGTCTGGGGGATGGGAATGGAAAAGCCCGAGCCGGGCAACCGTTTCTGCCCAATATTTTCCAATATTCATGTCAAATTTAAAAAGACCTATATAATGAAAGTCATGAAATTCGGCGGGACGTCTGTAGGTTCCGCGAGCAGTATCCTTAGCGTCAAGAAAATTGTAGAAGCCCAAAACGAACCGGTCATCATCGTGGTATCGGCTTTAGGTGGTATTACCGACAAACTGATAAGCACATCACGCATAGCAGCATCGGGCGATGCTTCTTACGAAAACGAATTCCGGAAAATAGTGTACCGCCATGTGGAAATGGTCAAAGAAATTTTTCCGGCAGGCGAAGAACAAATGGCCTTGCAACGGCAAGTAGGCGAGCTACTCAATGAATTGAAAGACATTTTTCAAGGCATTTATTTGATAAAAGACCTCTCGCAAAAAACTTCGGACACGGTGGTGAGCTATGGTGAACGCCTGTCTTCACTGATTGCTTCGAGGTTGACTGGGGCGGAATACTTGGACTCTCGCCAGTTCATCAAGACTGAAAAGAAATACTCCAAGCATGTACTTGATGCAGAATTGACCAATCGCTTGGTGCGCGAAGCGTTTAGCAACAGGTCAAAGCGCGTCCTAGTACCAGGTTTCATTGCTACGGACAAGAACACTGGCGTGGTGACCAACCTGGGGCGCGGTGGCTCGGACTATACTGCCGCTATCATTGCTGCCGCATTGGGTGCCGACAGCCTGGAGATATGGACAGACGTAGATGGATTTATGACTGCTGACCCGCGTGTCATTTCGACTGCTTATACTATTAATGAATTGAGTTATGTGGAGGCCACTGAACTTTGTAACTTCGGTGCCAAAGTGGTTTATCCGCCTACCATTTACCCGGTGTGCCATAAGAATATACCTATATTGATAAAGAATACATTCAATCCAACGGGTACGGGCACCATCATCAAGCAAGAGGTGAGCAATCCGCAAAGCAAAGCCATCAAGGGTATTTCGTCCATCAATGACACTAGCCTTATTACCGTACAAGGCTTGGGTATGGTAGGAGTCATCGGCGTGAACTACCGCATCTTCAAGGCGTTGGCTAAGAACGGTATCAGTGTGTTCTTGGTATCACAGGCTTCTTCAGAGAACTCTACCTCCATCGGTGTACGCAATGCTGATGCTGATTTGGCATGCGAGGTGCTGACCGAAGAATTTGCCAAAGAAATAGAAATGGGCGAAATCTCCCCCATCCAGGCGGAGAAAGACTTAGCCACCGTAGCCATTGTAGGCGAGAATATGAAACATACACCGGGTATCGCCGGCAAGCTATTCGGCACGTTAGGTCGTAACGGTATCAACGTCATTGCCTGTGCACAAGGAGCTTCGGAAACCAACATATCGTTTGTAGTAGACAGCCGTTATCTGCGCAAGTCATTGAACGTGATACACGACTCGTTTTTCCTGTCCGAATATCAGGTACTGAACCTGTTTATCTGTGGTATAGGCACCGTAGGTGGCAGTCTGATACAGCAAATACACAGCCAACGGCAGAAACTGATGCAAGAGAACGGATTGCAACTGAATGTGGTGGGCATTGCCGATGCTACCAAAGCTATGTTTGCACGTGAAGGTTTTGACTTGGCACACTTTCACGAAGAACTGCAGGACAAAGGGAAAAAGAGTACTACTGAAACGCTTCGCAAGGAAATCATCGGAATGAACATTTTCAATTCTGTTTTTGTGGACTGTACTGCAAGCCCCGAAGTAGCTTCATTATATAAAGACTTCCTGCAACATAATATATCGGTAGTGGCTGCCAACAAGATTGCCGCCTCGTCAGAATATGAGAACTACCGTGAGTTGAAACAAATAGCCCGCCAACGTGGCGTAAAATTCTTGTTTGAAACCAACGTGGGTGCAGGGTTGCCGGTAATAAACACCATTAATGACCTGGTGCATAGCGGTGATAAAATCCTGAAGATTGAAGCTGTATTGAGCGGTACGTTGAACTATATTTTCAACAAAATCAGTGCTACCGTTCCCTTTAGCAAAACCATCCGCATGGCTCAAGAGGAACATTACTCTGAGCCGGATCCACGCATCGACCTCAGCGGCAAAGATGTTATTCGCAAGCTGGTCATCTTGGCACGTGAGGCCGGCTACCGGCTGGAGCAGAGTGATGTAGAAAAACATTTGTTTGTGCCCGATAATTTCTTTGAAGGCTCATTGGAAGATTTTTGGAAGAAAGTGCCCACCCTTGACGCGGATTTTGAAGCCCGCCGGAAAGTGCTTGAGGCTGAGCATAAGCACTGGCGTTTCGTGGCTCGGCTGGAGAACGGGAAAGCTTCCGTCGGCTTGGAGGAAGTGGAAGCTACCCATCCTTTCTATGCCTTGGAAGGCAGCAACAACATCATTCTGCTTACCACAGAGCGTTATCGCGAATACCCCATGATGATACAAGGCTATGGAGCGGGAGCAGGCGTAACGGCTGCAGGTGTATTTGCCGACATTATGAGCATAGCAAATGTTTAACAGACAAGAAGAAAAGCCTTATGAAACATATCATTATTTTAGGAGACGGTATGGCAGATTGGCCTGTGCCTTCATTGGGTGGGAAGACCTTGCTGCAAGCTGCCCGGACTCCCAACATGGATAACTTGGCACGTATGGGACGCACGGGCAAGCTCATTACGGTGGCACCCGGATTCCACCCGGGCAGCGAAGTAGCAAATATGTCTGTTATGGGCTATAACCTGCCACGTGTGTACGAAGGACGCGGACCACTGGAAGCAGCCAGTATAGGCATCGACTTGAAACCCGGCGAAATGGCCATGCGCTGCAACTTGGTTTGCATTGAAGGTGACATCATCAAAAACCATTCGGCTGGGCACATCACCACAGAAGAAGCTGATGTGTTGATTAAATTCTTGCAAGAACAATTGGGCGACGAGCGCATACATTTTTATACCGGCGTGCAATACAGGCATCTGCTCGTGGTGAAAGGCGGTGACAAGCGGTTAGGTTGCACTCCGCCCCACGATGTCCCCTTGAAACCTTTCCGCCCCTTGTTGATAAAGCCCGAGTGTCCTGAGGCGCAAGAGACGGCTGACCTGCTGAATGACCTCATCCTACGCTCGCAGGCATTGCTGAACAACCATCCTGTCAATCTGAAACGAATGGCAGAAGACAAAGACCCTGCCAACAGTATTTGGCCTTGGAGTCCGGGCTACCGCCCACAGATGGAACGTTTGTCCGACCGATTCCCACAAATAAAACGCGGGGCAGTCATTTCGGCAGTCGATTTGATAAATGGCATCGGGTACTATGCCGGCTTGCGGCGCATCAATGTGGAAGGTGCGACAGGGTTGTATGACACCAACTACGAAAACAAGGTATCTGCCGCACTCGAAGCCTTGCGTACAGATGACTTTGTCTATCTGCATATTGAAGCAAGTGATGAGGCCGGACATGAGGGCGACGTTCCGCTCAAAATAATGACTATAGAAAATCTGGACAAACGTGTCGTCGGCCCCATCTATCAAGCCATTAAAGATTGGAACGAACCTGTGGCCATAGCTGTGCTGCCCGATCATCCCACCCCCTGTGAACTGCGCACACACACCGCTGAGCCTGTTCCCTTCCTCATCTGGTATCCGGGTATAACTCCCGATGAAGTGCAAACGTTTGATGAAGTGGCCGCCCTGCAAGGCGCCTACGGACTGATGAAGGAGGACGAATTCATCAATGCCTTTATGGTGGCAGGCTGAGCCGGATTTAGAGGGTCCTCTAAACGTTCCTTTAGAGGGGGCTCTAAACGCTCTTTTAGAGGGTCCTCTAAACGCTCTTTTAGAGGGGTCTCTAAACGTTCCTTTAGAGGGTCCTCTAAATAATCCTTTAGAGGGGAACATCCGAATCAGCCATTTATTTTAATTTATTTTATATTTCTGTCTATATGAACTATTACAGCACCAACCACCAATCGCCCGACGCCACGCTGGAAGAAGCCGTCGTCAAAGGGCTTGCCCCCGACCGGGGACTGTACATGCCATACTCCATCAAGGAGCTCCCACCCTCGTTTTACGCCAACATCGATGCCCTGGGCTTTCAAGACATTGCCTGCCGGGTAGCCGATGCGTTTTTCGGCGAAGACATACCCGCCGACACCCTGCACGACATCGTATGCGACACGCTGAACTTCGATGTACCCTTAGTGCAAGTCACCGACCACATTTACTCCTTAGAACTTTTCCACGGACCGACTTTGGCATTCAAAGATGTAGGGGCACGCTTCATGGCACGCTTGCTGGGCTACTTCATCCGCAAGGAAGGTAAACGGCAAGTCAACGTATTGGTAGCTACCTCGGGAGACACAGGGAGTGCAGTGGCCAATGGCTTCCTGGGAGTAGAAGGCATTCATGTCTATGTGCTCTACCCCAAAGGAAAAGTCAGCGAGATACAGGAAAAGCAATTCACCACATTAGGACAGAACATCACCGCCCTCGAAGTGGACGGGACATTTGACGATTGCCAAGCCCTGGTGAAGTCCGCCTTTATGGATAAAGAATTGAATGAACACCTGGAGCTGACAAGCGCCAATTCCATCAATGTGGCGCGTTTTTTACCCCAAGCATTCTACTATTTCTATGCCTATGCGCAATGGAAACGGATGACAGGTGGAACCTCGCCTTTGGTGTGCTGCGTGCCAAGCGGTAATTTCGGTAACATTACGGCCGGCCTGTTCGGCAAGCGCATGGGACTTCCCATCAACCGCTTCATCGCTGCCAATAACCGTAATGACATTTTCTACCAATATCTGCAGACAGGCATCTACTCACCACGTCCCAGCATAGCCACCATAGCCAACGCCATGGATGTGGGCGATCCGAGCAATTTTGCCCGGGTGCTCGATCTTTATGAGGGAAGCCATGACGCCATCACAAGCGATATCAGTGGCGCTACTTACACCGACGAACAAATTGCCGACACGTTGCAACACACTTGGCAGACATGCCATTATCTTCTCGACCCACATGGGGCTTGCGGATTCCGTGCCTTGCAAGAAGGATTGCGCCCCGGCGAGACAGGCTTTTTCCTGGAGACTGCCCACCCGGCCAAGTTTAAAGATACAGTAGAACGTGTCATAGGCGAGCCGATAATCATTCCTGACAAGCTGCAGGCCTTTATGCAAGGGAAGAAACAAAGTACGCCGATGACAAAAGATTTCAAGGAATTCAAACATTACTTGATGGAGAAGGCTGAATAACCAAAGTTTTGAACACTATTATAAACCAATTTACGAATAGTATATAATATGCCATTATTGACTTTACTTGCAACAGCGCAAGCCGGCACAGAAAGTATAGATAAAGTGCAACAGCTGCTTCAGAAATTATTGGATTGGGGAATCAATGCAGGAGGACACATCATCGGCGCCTTGCTGATTTTTCTTATCGGGCGTTTCCTCATTAGGATTCTCAACAAGATGCTTGCGCGAATATTGGAACGCCGCCACGTAGATGCCGGCATACAAAGTTTTACCAAGAGCTTGGTCAACATCTTGTTAACTGTCTTATTGATTGTGGCTATCGTCAACAAGCTGGGAGTAGAAACCACCTCGTTTGCCGCCCTGCTGGCATCGGCCGGCGTGGCGGTGGGTATGGCACTTTCGGGAAATCTACAAAACTTTGCAGGTGGGCTCATCGTCCTGCTGTTCCGGCCTTATAAGGTGGGCGATTGGATTGAAAGCCAAGGGGAATCAGGAACAGTGCGCGAGATACAGATTTTCCACACCATTCTCACCACGGCCGACAATAAAGTGGTCTACATCCCCAACGGAGCATTGAGTAGCGGCACTATCGTCAACTATAGTCGTGAAGACACTCGCCGTATAGAGTGGATAATCGGAGTGGAATATGGTGAAAACTTCGATAAAATAGAAGATGTCACCCGCCGTATCATAGCTGCCGATAGCCGTATATTGGATACTCCCACGCCCTTCATAGCTTTGCATGCCTTGGATGCCAGCAGTGTCAACATCGTTATCCGCGTATGGGTGAAGAGCGAGGACTACTGGGGTGTCTACTTTGACATCAACAAAACCATCTACGCCGTCTATAATAAAGAAGGCATCGGGTTCCCCTTCCCGCAACTTACCGTGCATCAGGCCAAAGATTGAGTTCCTGCAATGTCTTTCCGCACGGGGTATTGATGTGAAGTTTGCAAACAATGCTTTGCTTAGGTTAAGGCATTACTTCAGGGATGTTTACCGAATGTCCCTAAAGTAATGCCTGTTTACTTTTAAACAACGAGCATAACGCAAGCAATAACTATCGTCAGGAGGCAGACTGCAAGATAAGCCATATTGTCCATACGGGCCTGCTCGAAGTAAATAGCTGTGCCCTGTTGCTGATGCAAACCATTCCTGAGATACTCCCAGCTCCGCATGGAATAACCGGTCAATACGGAGTTCCTTTCTTTGAGCTTTTCCATATTCTCGGGGTCAAACATGTGGTTATACCCCAAACTTATATATTGCTCTGAAAGAGGCTTATAATAGATAAAGCCGGTAAACATGTTTTGATAATGCTTGGCATTCAGCGGACTCCAAGGTAACACAAAATGGTCGAATACATCCTTCCCGAAAGGCGAGCCCGCAAAGTCAAATGCAAAAGCCGAGTCTCCAACCTGTTCACATGCCACATCCCACTTACCGTGCTGAAGCAAAACCGGCATTTCTTTCCCCCACAACAATGCCGGCAGACTGACACTGGAAGAGTTAATCATGACATTGGCCACCTTGCCGGGAAAAGCCCGTTTCAGGTAATACCCGCAATTGCCGGGTGTCAGGTAGGCATGCCTGTAGTTCATGATAGTCAAAGACTTCTTTAAGCTGTCTGCCTTGATAGTGGCAATAATATTGTCAGCCATGACACTATCCCTGGTATCCAGCAGACTCCTATCCAGCCAATTCCTGTCCGCAAAAAGAATATCGACCTGCTTATCACGCCCGTGGTTAAAATAATACATCTTCTTAAGAAAATGAAACCAATTGGTATTGGGCCAAAGTAGGTGAACCGTCTGATTCTCCATCAAGAAAGAGGCCAGTCCCTTTTCCACTGTCGTGTCATTTGGGAAGGGCGTATTGACAAACTCTTTGTAAGCCGTCCGTGAATCCACATTTCCCACCTCGGTGAACAGAACACCTACGCTGTCTACAAACCGTTGGTCTGTCACCAGATTATAAATCATGTCATACTGCGTCATTTCTTGGTGATTGCGTTCGCACAAAATCACATGGTCATATGTCTTGAACAGTCCCAATACATAGTCATTAATGTTTTGGCAACCATCCTTTTCAAGGAAACTTACATATTTCCCCACCGAGTGCAGTGTAGGGCGCGGAGCTGCATACTGAAAAGCATTGGTAAGAAAATCTATGCTATTTGTAGATACAGTATTCACGACACGTGCTGCCGTAGCCATCACCATCAGTATCAGATAAGCGCCAATTATCCTTTTGCCCGACAGCCGTTCCGACAATAGCCGATAGTTGTCACTTCTGACAAAAGAAATTTTAAACACCTTTTTGCGAAATACCGCCAAGGCACAACACAACAAGCAAATCAGTAAAGACAAGGGAATAAAGAGATAATGCCATCCCACGGTCCACAGCACTATAGCCGGAAGGCTGGTAAAGGCTTCCCTAAGCACAATCCGCATGCCCAACGGACATCTGCCTCCCCCATCCGCCAGTCTGGCATGAAAGAAAGCCAATCCCAACGTCTGCCCGCATGTCCAATAACCGACAATGTAATACAGCACCCAAATGAGCAAAAGGCCGTGGAAAAACGGGAAGAAATAAAAGTAAGAAATTATCCATGCCGCTATGTGATAAAGGAAAAAGGCAGTTGTCGCATCAATCAGAAAAACAAGGCAACGCTGTAGAAAAGATAAATGTTTCTTCATAACCCTATACGATTTTACGCGATGCAAAGATATGAATAATGTCGCTTCATTATTTCATGCCTTCATGACACGGCAAATCTTCCCCCAGCTGTGCCGGATTACGGCGCGTGTCCCACAGGGCAGAAATCTAAACTCCATGGCAACTTTCCTACCAAACACTGCTTTTCCATAAGCATACACAGCTCTCATCTGTTCACGTGCTTCCGTCAGCCAAATTACCTCCATAACTCAGCATCTTCTTTTTCCAACTCTGCAAAAAAAGCATCATTAGTTACGCCATCGCCATCCAGTTCCGAACGACGTAGTATTTCTTTCAGTTCTTCCACTGTAAATTGGCAAGGCGGCAACATCTGCAAATGCCGAGACTTTGCGGCATACGCCACCGCCTCCTCGCGCACGTTATCCTGCCGCCGTTCATCGCCCGGTAAGTAATTCTGGGGTTGTTGCTTTCCTGTGTCCATCACTAATCCTTTCTTTACGGGGTAGTAGTACCTTGCAAAGGTAACCATATTTTCCACACTGCCAAAGAGGCGCAATGCCAATCGTCCGCATAAAAGATACCCGGTTTCCCCTTTATGTTGTTTTTGGCTTAAAGCAACTGACAAGCAAGGAAGCTACGGTAAAAGCAATTCCTACCCCAATCACGCCTGTCCACCCATAATGTTGCCAAAACAGACCGGAAACAAATGTGCCGGCAGAACCGCCCAAGAAGTAAATGGTCATATAAATGGTATTGACCCGATTGATGGCAGATACATCGAGGGCAACTACGCTGGTTTGATTGGACAAATGGATGCATTGCATTCCGGCATCAATCAACAGGATGGCAATTATCATCCACAAGTAGCTGTCATTCCCCCAGAATGCCAACAACCATGCAGCCAATATGACGCATCCTCCGGCAATAGAGAAGAATCTTGCACCATACTTTTGGATGTAGCCGCTGATGAAAACCACCGTAGATGCGCCTGCCAATCCGCACAAACCGAGTGCCCCTATAACATCGTCACTTGCAAAGAAAGGCTCTTGCTTCATCCGGAAAGCCAGGCAACTCCACAGGGCGAAGAACGAGCCATAAGCCAATGCCGCCCTCAACGAAGCGATACGCAAGTACGGGTATTTGAAGAGCAGGCGCAACAAGGACTTCATCAGACCCGCATAACTTTCTTGTGAACGAGCAGACAGCACAGGCAGCATCTTATGAATCAGCAGAAAACACCCGAGCATAAACACACAAGCCATGAAGTAGACGGAACGCCATCCCCATACATCAGCCAGAAAGCCACTGAACACCCGCGAGCCAAGAATACCTATGAGCAGGCAAGATTGTATAATCCCCACATTGCGCACCTTGTGTGCAGGTGCCGAATGGTAAGACACCAGCGGGATGAAGAACTGCGGCATCACCGAGGATGCCCCGGCAAGCAAGGACGCGCCCCACACCCAATAGATGCTTGGGGCAAGCGCTATGGCAAGCAATGCGCCTGCTGAAACAATATAATTGGTCAATATCAGCTTCTTCCGTGAAACCAAATCGCCAAGCGGAATGACAAACATAAGTCCGACCACATAGCCTATCTGGGTCAATGTAGCCACCATACTGGCAGAAAAGTCGCTCACTGCAAAATCCCTTGCCATGCTGCCCAACAAAGGCTGGTTGTAGTAGCAGTTGGCAACGGAAAGCCCGGTAGCAACTGCCATCAGAGCCAGCAGAGGTGCCGGAATGCCTTGGTTTTCCCTTAATTCATATTTCATCTGTCGCCTCCTTCAGTATGACACTACTTTCAGCCCAATCAAGGAAACATTTTATCCCATCCATATCCATTAATTTATTAAATTCGGACGCAAAAGTAAGCAAGCTATCCCTAATAGCTTTTTGCATTTGGCAAAAAACGAATGCCGATAAAAAACAACTGTTCATTCCCGTTTCTGCGCGCTATTTTATAATTTTGCCCACCAACAACAGCAATGAACTATGGATATAAAGCAAATCATCAACCTAAGATATGCCATGCCGGATGCGTCTCTGGACAGGTTGCAGCAATGCCTGACAGAAGTTTCATACCCCAAAGGATTCCGAGTGCTGGAAAGCGGCAAGGTGGAGAAAAACATCTTTTTCATCAAGAAAGGCATTGTCCGCGCCTACACTCCGGTGGACGGTAAGGACATTACTTTCTGGGTAGGCAAGGAAGGGGCTACCCTTGTTTCCATGAAAGGCTATGTGAACGACGAGCCGGGATATGAGACGATGGAGCTGATGGAAGATTCAATCCTGTATGTATTGGAAAGGAAAAAACTGAAGGAACTGTTTGCGGAAGACTTGCACATCGCCAATTGGGGGCGGCGCTATGCGGAGATGGAACTGCTTGCCACCGAGGAGCGGCTGATATCCATGCTGTCCGCCATCGCCTCAGAGCGGTATAAAGAGTTGTTGGAAAAAGAACCCGATTTGTTACAGCGATTACCATTAGGGAGCATCGCCACCTATTTAGGCATCACGCAAGCGAGCCTGAGTCGGATTAGGGCAAAAGTAAAATGACGTTGCAGGAATAGTCCGCCACTTAATCCTCATCTTCTATTTCGTCAATCTGCCGTACTTGGATTAACCCAAAAGCCTTTATTATTTTAGTAAAAGCTAAATAAAAAGCTGAAATACACAAATATTTTCTTATAAAAATCACACTCTTTCCTACCTTTTTCCCCATTTTCCCGTCCTACCATGTCCACATTTCCTACCTTCCTCCTTCGCTTCTATAGCGACGGGAGAAGAGCGAACATGGTACGAATAGGGTACGAACCTGGTACGAAGAAGGTATATAGTTGCACCAATTTTGAAAGGTAAAAGATTGGAAATAAAATAGTTATATGGCCATTTTCAGAGAAAACTTGTAAAGAAATAGAAAAATTAAAAAGTCAAATTATAAACATTTTTCGATTACAAGGGGAAAAACCTTGAAAATAATAAATAGTTACAATAGAGAAGCGCGTAACATTGCCGTAACGGAAACGCAAAGACATTGTCAGCCCGCCGTAACAACCTTGTAACGCTGCCGCCCGACCTTTGCGCCGGAATTAAGAAACAGAAGAAACATGCACACGAGTACACAACTGGATTTGGGAAGAATATTCTTCCTCGTTTTACTGCTGACACTGATTACAATGACGGCCTTTGCAGGAACGGTCAAAGGCACAATTACCGACAGGCAGACCAATGAGCCGCTGACGGGCGCCACCGTGCAGGTGGTGGGCACGTCGGTAGGGGCTGTTGCCGACTTGGATGGCAATTACTCTCTGACGCTGGATGCCGGTACTTATACTTTATTGGTAAGGTATGTAGGTTATAAGGATATTACTGCCGAGAATGTGAAAGTGGGGCGGAGTGAAACCACGCTCGACTTTGCCATGGATGCCGACGCGCAGACGCTGGGCGAGGTGTCCGTCACCGCGCGGAAGAACCTGGAGGGCCAGCGCGCCTTGCAGATGGAACGACAGAAGGCCACCCTGGCCATCGAGAACCTGGGCGCCAAGGAGATGACGCTGAAGGGCATAAGCAACGTGCAGGAGGGCGTGAAGAAGATTACGGGCATATCCATCGCCTCGGCGGGACAGCTCATCGTGCGCGGGCTGGGCGACCGCTACAGCACCACCACGCTGAACGGGTTGCCCATCGCTTCGCCCAATCCGGACAATAAGCTCATCCCGCTGGACTTGTTTCCCGCCAGCACGGTGCGCAACATCACCGTGAGCAAGGTGTACGAGGCCGGCACGTTTGCCGACTACAGCGGCGCGCACATCGACATCAGTACGAAAGAAAATACAGGGAGCGACTTCTTCTCCATCAGCTTCAACGTGGGCGGACGCTTTAACACACTTTTCCAGGACTTCTACAAGATGGACCAGCAAAGCTCCCTGTTCCGCACACCCGGCATCGACAGCCACTGGCTGAACATGACGCCGAAGGAGTTCGACACGGCCATCAAGAGCGAGAATCCCTTCAAAACGGATTTCGACGTAAGGAAAGTGACCAGCCTGCCTGAGTTCGGAGGCAGCCTCTCGGGCGGCAAGACGTGGAACGTGGGCGACCAGAAGCTGAGCCTGCTGGCCGCGCTGAATGCCAGCAACAACAACGAGACGACGCTCGATGCCTTTTACCGCACGCTGGAGGCAGGGGGCACCACGCGAAACTACTTTGAGTACGACAAATACCGCCAGGAGCTGCGCATAGGCGGGCTGGCCAACGTGGGCCTTACCTTGCGCAAGGCCGACCACGTGGGTTACACCTTCTTCTACGCACGCAATGCGGAAAACAACTACATGCTGCGCCAAGGGCGTACGCCTGATGAATCGGACCTTGTGGGCAGCAACTCGGTGACGCACATCTACACGTTGCAGAACCATCAGGTGAACGGCTATCACGAGCTGGGCCACCGCTGGTCGGTGAACTGGAGCGGCTCGTACAGCAAGACGAGCAGCGAGGAGCCCGACCGCCGGCAAATCATGTTCCAATACAACCGGCGCGGCGAACTGAACCTGTTCAAGTTGAACCGCCAGGAGACCATGCGTTACTTCGGCAACCTGGATGAAGATGAATGGGTGGGCGACCTGCGTAGCACCTACCGCTATGGCGAACAGAACCTGCTGCGCTTCGGCGCCACCTACAAGGACAAGGGGCGCACGTTCCGCTCCACCCGCTTCTACTACAACTTCACTGGTTTCGACCCTGCCATCGGCAGCATCTACACGCCCAGCCAGTTCATGGGATACGGCAACTTGGCAAACGGCGACTTCAGCATCACCTACGACCGCCAGCCCAAAGACCAGTATGATGCCGGCAGCACCATATACGCGGGCTTCGTCGACACGGAGTATTACCCGGTGGAAGACTTCCTGGTGAACGTGGGCATCCGCTACGAGCGCAACAAGCAGTGGGTGAACTATCACAGCGACGGCGGACAGGCCGGAAGAAACGAGCTGACCCAAAACGACTTCTTCCCCGCCATGAACCTGAAATACACGGTGAATAAGAGCAACAGCCTGCGCCTGTCGGTATCGCGCACCGTGACCCGGCCTTCGTTCATCGAGATGGCGCCTTTCCTCTATCAAGAGTCTTTCGGCGCGGCACAGATACGTGGTAACGCTGACTTGAAGAACGGATACAACTACAACATCGACCTGCGCTACGAACGCTTTGATGCCGAAAATCCGGAGAACATGTTCTCCATCACGGGCTATGCCAAGATTCTGCAAGACCCCATCGAGCGGACGCAGACACTGTCCGGAGGTGCTGCGGTGCACTCTTTCCAAAATGCCGACACGGGTACGGCAGCCGGTGTGGAAATCGAGTTCCGCCGCGAATTGCTGAAAGACCTCCGCCTGGGCGTGAACGGCTCGTACATGTACACCAGCGTGAAGCTGCCCGAAGGCGGTGCCTACACCAACAACCAGCGCTCGCTGCAAGGCGCGTCGCCTTACCTGGTGAACGCCGACCTGAGCTATGCGCCCACCCTGCGCAACAACGACCAGTTGACAGCCACCCTGCTCTACAACCTGCAAGGGCCGCGCATTCACGCCGTGGGCATCTCCGGTCTGGGCGACGAGAAGCAGGAAGCCCTGCACACGCTGGACTTGGTGCTGACCTACAAGCTGAACGACCACTTCAGCCTGAAACTGGAGGCCACCGACCTGATAAACCAGGACGTGGTGTTCAACCAAAAGACCAATGACGGCCGCACCCTGGAGGTGGAGCGCTACGAGCGCGGCACGGGCATCCAGGTGGGTTTCAGCTACAACCTGTAAGAGTAAAAATGAGAAAATAAATATGCGAATAAATAAACCAACAATTCTTTTAACTAAAAAACAGGAGAACGTATGAGAATGTCAAATCTGAAATTCATGACGATGGCAGCCATTGCAGCCATGACCGTGTTTACCGCTTGCAGCGATGACGATGACCCGACACCCAACCCGAATCCCAACCCCAATCCGGAGCCGGAACCGGAACCTTCCACAGAAATCTACTCGTCGGCCCTCTTTACGGCAGAAGCCAACCACAACACCATCAACTTCGATTTCAGCGGCACGTTTACCAACGGCTTCTTCGGCACCATCGACGGTGGTGCAGACATGCCTGCTGTAGACAACTTCTTTGAAGCCGCCGCTTACCAAGGTGCCGTTTCTGCCGACAACGACTGGACAGCAGGCTGGATTCGCACAGAAGGCAACGGCGATGAAAGCATAGACAATGCCGTAGAGACACTGGAAGGCGAACTGACCGAAAACAAAACCCTTGCCGCCAACCAGACTTACGCGCTGAGCGGCGAGTACATTGTAGCCGAGGGCGCCACGCTGACCATTGAAGAAGGCGTGAAAATCGTTGCCATTGATGACGAGGTGACCGACTTCATTCTGGTTCGTCAAGGGGCCAAGATTGAGGCCGTCGGAACAGCTGAGAATCCCATTGTCATGACTTCCGAACGTAAGGAGCTGGGCGCTTGGGGTGGCTTGCACATTTGCGGCCGTGCACACACCAATACAGAAGGAGGCAGCGGTATGTCTGAAATAGGCAATGCACCTTATGGCGGTAGCGATGATGCCGACAACAGCGGTACACTGCGCTACGTGCGTATCGAGAATTCCGGTTATGCGCTCGACCCCGAACACGAGGCTAACGGCATCTCCTTCTATGGCGTAGGTAACGGTACGACGGTAGAATATGTACAGGCATACAATGGCTCGGATGACGGTTTTGAGTTCTTCGGCGGAAGCGTGGACATTAAACATGCTGTGGTAATCAACTGCACCGACGACAGCTTCGACTGGACAGAAGGCTGGAACGGCCGTGCACAATTCCTCGTGGCTTATCAGACTTTGAGCGAGTGCGACTGCCTGATGGAGTGCGACAACAATGGTAATGACTTCGCCGCCACTCCGGTTGCCCACCCGACTATTGCCAACGTCACCCTCGTTGGCAACAACGGCGACGGCCAAGGTGTACGCCTCCGCGCAGGTACTCAGGTTGAACTTTACAATGCCCTCATCAGCGGTAAGGATATGTGCCTGACTACTGAAACAGCTGAGACAGAGCAGGCATTGGTGGACGGTACATCTGTACTGAACTACATCACCCTGGCCGGCGACATCACTTGCGAGGGAGCCGGAGAATAACAGGTAACTGATTTCAGAAAACTCTTATAGTGTACTACACAACAAGGGGGCTGCGAAGATTCGCAGCCCCCTTGCCATTTATCTGCCCTGCACTAAGGGTCACAATGATTGCAGGCGATGCACCAGTGAGTCGCACAACAGCGTAAACTGCGGCATCAATGCAGGGGCTACCGGTTTCTTGGGCTGAGACTTGATAAGTAAGGGGTTGATGGGCTTGCCGTTTTCGAAGACACGGTAGTCCAGGTGCGGTCCGGTGGAAAGGCCGGTGGAGCCTACGTAGCCTATCACCTGTTTTTGCTTCACTTCATCGCCTACCTTCAGTCCCTTGGCAAAGCGGGAGAGGTGCATGTAGGTGGTAGTGTACACGCTGTTGTGGCGTATCTTCACGTAGTTGCCGCCGCCATTGGCCTGATAGGCCTTGGCAATGACGCGGCCATTACCCGTGGCATAGACAGGAGTACCCGTCGGGGCGGCATAGTCCACGCCATGATGTGCGCGACGGCGCTTCAACACGGGGTGGAAGCGGCTGTTGGTGAAGCGCGAGGTGATGCGGTAGTAGTCCAAAGGTGCCTTGAGGAAGGCTCCTTCCAGGCTGTTTCCGTGCTCGTTGTAATATAGTTCCTCACCCTCTTGGATGAAGGGGATAGCGTAGTATGTGCTGTCGGCATGGCGGAAGGAGGCTGCGAGAACATGGAAGCTGTCCAGCGCTTGGTCTTCTACATACTCCTGCCGGTAGATGAGGCGGAACTCATCACCCTCCTGCAGACCAAAGAAGTCGATGCTCCACCCAAAAATGTTGGACATTTCCAAAGCCAGCAACGGCGATGCGCCTTGTTCCTGTATGGCTACCCACAGGGAACTGTTCAAGGTACCTTTCAGCGACTTCTCTTTCCAAGTGACCGGATACTGGCCGCGATAGACATTGTAGTCCCCTCTGAGGTCGAACACTACGTAGCTGCGGGGCGACTCCTCGTACACCAGGTACTCGGTGCGCGGATTAAGGCTGTCGCATGTGTGGAACGTGGCGTAAGCCTGGCCGGCCCTCACCTTGCGCACGTCGAATACTCCTTCCGCACGCTTGTTCAGCCTGTGCACTTGCAACGCGCTCATTCCATGTCGTGCCAGCAGGTAAGAGAGATTCTGTCCCGGTTCTACAATGCCGTAATGCACATCGTATTGGTCGATGGGAATGCCATATTTCAGGGTGATGTCTTCTACCTCTGTGGAATCCGTTATCTCCACTTCATCGAGGGGAGCATCGCCTTCCTCTCCATGGGGAATGAATAAGGCGGCCAGCACCACTGCCGCCGCCAACACTGCCACGATGGGCAGCCAAAGCTTTTTGTTCAATGCTTTTTGCATAGGTTATCTGTGTTTATATTATCCTTTAGTAGTGTAGGGGCCGGAAATTCCCTCCAGCCGTTGCAAGTCGAGCCCCGAAGGTGCCTGGAAGATGCGCAGGCCAAACCGGGGTACAATGGCAAGCACGTGGTCAAAGATGTCCGACTGTATTCCCTCGTAAGGTACCCACTCTTTCACCGTGGAGAAGCAGTACAATTCCAGGGGCACACCTTGGGCAGTGGGCTGCAACTGGCGCACCATGCAGTGCAGGTCTTGGCTCACCACAGGCAGGCTGCCCAGATAGGCCACCAAGTAGGCACGCAGTACCCCAAGGTTGGTAATCTGCTGCCCTTGCATGCGCTCCAGATAAGGCTTCAGCAGCGGGATGGCGCTAAAACGCTCCAGCATTTCCGGCGTACAGAAGCACACCGTGTTGACATCTATGTTGATGGAGCGCTTAATGCGTCGTCCGCCACTGTCGCGCATGGCTTGCCAATTCTCAAAGGAATCGCTTACCAGTGCATAGGGTGGGATGGTGGTGACGGTGTTGTCCCAATTGCGCACCTTCACCGTGGCAAGGGTAACTTCTGTCACAATGCCATCGGCGCCGTGTTTGGGCATCTTTATCCAGTCGCCCACCTTCAGCATGTCGTTGGCTGAAAGCTGCACGCCGCTTACGAATCCCATGATGCTGTCCTTGAACACCAGCATCAATATGGCGGCCGAGGCTCCCAGTCCCGTAAGCAATGCCCAAGGCGACTGATTGATAAGGGTGCCTATCACAATGACCAGTCCTACAAACCAGCAAATGACAAGCGATGTCTGTAACAGTCCTTTCACCGGGCGGCCGCGCAAAGCTTCGTGAGCACTGTACACTTGGTATACAGCACGCAGCAACGCATCTATCAGCCACAGGAAGCCTAATTGCACGCACGTCAGCAGAATACGTCTCAACAAGTCCGTTCCTCCCGCAGTCGGTTCGGGAAAAGCAATCGGCAGCAGCATGTAAGCCACCAATGGCGCCACGATATGGCTGATGCGTGTCATTACCCGTGGGCTGAACAGGATGTCGTCCCATGTAGCCTTCGTCCGTTTCACCAAATGCCCTATTGCCGGCAACACACAGCGGCGGCAAATTACGTCGGCCAGCAGTGCTACCAGTGCAATCAACAAGAAAACCAATGTGTTGTCTATAGCATTGGCGGTAGCCGTAGGCACGCCCCACGACTGTAGGATGTGGTTGATGGTATTCAATATGTTCATAACATTTCTGTATTAAGAAGAAACTTCCGGATGTCGTCCCTCACCCACTGGTAAAGGAACAATTGTTTGTAACCGCTATTCTTGCGTAGCATCAAAGACACGTTTGCCTGGCTGTTCTCATACCCTGTAAGTTCATTGCGAAACTGTTCGCCATGTTCGGCCAAGCGTTTTATTTCCTGCTCGCGTTCCCTGCGCAACAATGTACAAATAGGGGTAAGCAGTTTCATTACCACGCCGTCCATCAGATGGTGCCCTTGGATGTACAGATAGGTTGTGTCCGGCTCAAGTCCTAGCGGACGAAGCTTTTCGCCCAATTCCTGCACCTTCTTCACACTGTCGGGAAATCGGCGGCGTAACTCTTGCAACTTATTATCTACCATCCGCTGCACCGCTTCCAGGCAACGGTAGGGGTGGCGTATGTTGACCTCTTGTAAGCGAGTGCAGGCATTGAAGTCGTACATGGGGAAGGTGTGTGCATCATGCCGTCGGTAGAACCATATATTCCATAGGAACAGCGGGTAAACAATTTGCGAGTAACGCGTCAGGAAAGCCGGAAAGTCTACTATGTGCCTATCGTTTAATGTGGCTTGTACGCACACTTCATGCAGACTGTCGGCATAGCACAAGTAGCTTTCAATGGCATAACCATACGTTTGAAAGATGTAAGGATTGGAGTTTATTTTTCGTGACATGCCGGTAGCTCCTTGCAGCAGGAAGTCGTAATCGCTGTCCACACAGGCAATGAGACTATGACCCAACTCTGCCGTGTTCAAAGTGTTCATCAACACCATCTTCTTTCCCTTGGCCAGTGAGGTGGCCGACGGCAGCATCACTTGGAAGTAATGCTCATCGTTTTCAAACTCCGACAACAGCGTACGCCAGAAGGCCACATCGTCATAACTCTCCACATAGGCCACTATGCGACGGCGTGCTTTCTTGGGACCCATGTGGTGGGCGGCATCCAAGTAGGCGGAAGTCAAATTATCGCGCAGGGAAGTAGCCACGGCAGTTACGGTTTATTAACAGGGGTAGACAATGTAGATATGTCGCTCACCTCGGTCACGGCATCCAGCCATCCTTCCATGATGACAGCCGGCGAGTGGGTAGTCAGGATAAGCTGCAGGTCAGGATTCAGTTCGCGTATCATGCCGATAAGTTTTTGTTGCCATTCTATATGGAGCGATGCTTCTGGCTCGTCCATGAACAATACGCTGTGTTCACCCTCGCGCACCAATACAGTCAGGAGTATAAGCACCATCTGCTTCTCGCCCGATGATAGCCGGTAAGGAGAAAGCCTCTCTCCATTCTGATAAAAGACAATGTCGTTGCTCTTGCGGTCTATTGTCTTTCCCGTATAGCTGAACAGCTTGTCTATCATGTCTTGAAACTTACGTTTGGGCAAGGAGAGGGTAGGTGCCTGGCTGCGCTGTTCATCGGTGCCGTTCAGCAGCTCTATCATTTTGTTGCCCACGTTTACTTGGTAGTCCAGGTAACGGCGTTGCAGCAGATACAGTTGCCAATCCAATTCCGATTTCACTTCCGGGTCGGCCATGCGTGCCGTAAAGTCGCCCATCACCAGCGGGCGATCGTAGCTGCGTATTACATCGTAAGGGATGTACGTTGCCTCCGGTTTGTCGAAGCATACCCTTACCCCGTTTCGTTCATCGGTCTTCACCTCACCCGAAGTCTGCTCCAAGTAGAGCACCGAACGGTTCAAAATGGTAGTTTTCCCCACTCCGTTGATGCCCGCCAAGATGTTTACATCGGGGCGCAGGTCCCAGGCAATGTCAAAGCGATGCCACAGGCCGTGTATTTCTATGCGCTTTATGTAGTTGGCTTGTATTTCCATATCCGGCTTACTTTCATTTTTCAAGGCAAAAATAGGCAAACGAAATGAGAAAAGCACTACCTTTGCGCCTGTTTTTAGAAGGAACAAGTTGTTTTCTGGATTTATAGAAGCATGAGCAAAAATCTGCAATGGCACCTGCTTGCCCTTTGTGCCAACGTGCTGTGGGGCCTGATGGCACCCATCGGCAAATCGGCGCTTGCCGAATTCTCTCCTTTGGCGGTCACAACTTTCCGCATGGTAGGCGGAGCTGCCTGCTTTTGGCTGCTTTCCATGTTCTGCAAGAAAGAGCACGTCAACCACCGCGACCTGCTCACCTTGTTTTTTGCAGCCCTCTTTGCACTGGTTTTCAACCAGGGGGTGTACATCTTCGGGTTGTCGCTTACCTCTCCGGTCGATGCCTCCATCGTCACCACTACGCTACCCATCGTCACCATGATTATAGCCGCGCTCTACCTTAAAGAGCCCGTCACCGGCAAAAAGGTGCTTGGCATCTTTTCGGGTGCCATGGGCGCCTTGATTCTCATTCTCAGCAGCCGGAACGCCGCCAGCGGCGGAGGCAGCATCTTGGGGGACATGCTTTGCCTGGCAGCTCAAATCAGCTTCTCCATCTACCTGACTGTATTCAAAGGGTTGTCACAACGCTATTCGCCTGTTACGCTGAACAAATGGATGTTTGTCTACGCCTCTATGTGCTACATCCCCTTCTCTTATCACGACATTGCCGCCATCCAGTGGGAAACGGTTCCTGCCAGTGCCATCCTGCAAGTAGGCTATGTGGTATTGGGTGGCACCTTTGTGGCCTACATCTGCCTGATGGCTGCACAAAGGCATCTGCGTCCCACTGTGGTCAGTATGTACAACTACATGCAGCCTACGGTAGCCTCTATCGTCGCCATAGCCATCGGGATGGCTACTTTCAATGTGCAGAAAGGCATTGCCGTGGTACTGGTATTCCTCGGCGTTTACTTCGTCACCCAAAGCAAATCGCGCCAGGACTTCGAGAAGGCCGGGAAAGAGGTGTAATCACCTTTTCATGATTTCCGCGAAATAGGTATCCAGCAAGTCCTTGGCTGCCACAAACGACGACAAGTTGCCCTGTAACACCTGCCGTTCCTTCCTCTCCAGCATTTCTTCGATATGCGGGTTATGGTAAAAGCTGTCGCGCAAGTGTTCATTGATGGTCTCATACATCCAATACTTGCTCTGCTCATTGCGGCGGTATTCAAAGTAGCCGTTCTTTTTCACAAAGTCGATGTACTGGTATATCATGTCCCATATCTCCTTCACGCCCCGGTTGTAGAAGCCCGAGTAAGTCAGCACCTGCGGTGTCCACCCGCTTTCGGGAGCAGGAAACAGGTGCAGAGCGTTGCGGAATTGCGTAGCCGCCAGCTTTGCAGGCTCCAGGTTGTCGCCATCGGCTTTGTTGATGACAATGCCGTCGGCCATCTCCATGATGCCTCGCTTGATGCCCTGCAGCTCGTCGCCCGTGCCGGCCAGCTGGATGAGCAGGAAGAAGTCCACCATGCTGTGCACGGCCGTCTCACTCTGCCCCACGCCTACGGTCTCCACGAAAATCTTATCGAAGCCCGCCGCTTCGCAGAGCACAATGGTCTCCCTCGTCTTGCGTGCCACGCCGCCAAGGGAACCCGCCGACGGGCTGGGACGTATGAACGACTTGGGGTGTACGGACAGTTTCTCCATACGCGTCTTGTCGCCCAGGATGCTGCCCTTGCTCCGCTCGCTGCTGGGGTCGATGGCCAGCACCGCCAGCTTGCCTCCATATTGCTCGAGCACATGCAGTCCGAACACGTCGATGCTGGTGCTCTTGCCTGCGCCCGGCACGCCACTGATTCCTACGCGGATGGAGTTTCCCGAATAGGGCAGGCACCGTTCTATCACCTCCTGCGCCACCGTCTGGTGCTCGGGTCTTACGCTCTCCACCAGTGTCACGGCCTGGCTTAACACCGTGACATCGCCTTTCACGATGCCCTCGACGAACTCTGCCACCGAGAGTTGCCGCTTGCGGGGCTTTTTCTTCAAGTAAGGATTGACTGAGGCGGGATGCTCCACACCTTCATTGACAACCAGTCCTTTGTAAGCTTCATTATTTTCGGGATGTTCCATAATATGATGGGGCTATTAATGTTTTATTTCAATCGTAACCTTAGGTTGTGCAGGGTCGTTAGTAATCATGAGCAGGCGCAGGGGGCGACGCCTCTTGCCAATGTGTTTCTTGCGGACACTGATGCGCAACGTCGCGCTTTCGCCCGGCTGAAGCACGTTCTTCTTCATGCGGATGCCGATGGCCGGATGAAATACCTGCAACTTGCTGATGACCAATGGCGAACGTCCCGTATTGGTTACCACGATGTCTTGTCGTGCTTTCGACTTCCGTGCCAGCACCTCCGATAAATCCACGCTCTTGGCAGACAGGCTGATGGAGGGTGCATTGGCCCTCTCGGCTGCCGTCAATGTGGAGAAGTCGGGCAGCAACACCACCGACACGGGCAGCTCGTTATCCTCGCCCACCTTGTCGCCTGCAAAGCGGGACAAGTAAACGGTAGATTGCGTCAAGCCCAGGTCGGCCAGTTTCTCCGACCGCAGGGTAAGGCTGATAGTGCCCTGCTCGCCCTCTTGCAACACCGCAGGCTCGGCCGTTGCCTCCAGGTACGAAGGCAAGTGCATCAGCACAGGCTCGTAAGGTTGTTCCGAAAGGTTCACCACGCCCAGTCTCATCACCGGATGCTCACCATGCTGCACGTCGGGAAAGTCCAGCTCCTCGCGGTCTATCCGGATTTGCCCGATGAGGAACGGATGGCTGCGGCTGAAGTCTGTAATCTGCCTTACTACCTGTCCGGTAAGCCTGAGGTAAACCACCCCGGGTTCCGTATTGGTAGACACCGCCACTGCCTTGTTGAAATGCCCCAGCGCCTCAGCGTCAAACGTCACGCTCACCGTGCCCTTCCCCCCGGGGGCGATGGGGGTACGTGTCCATTGCGTTGCGGTGCAGGCACAGTCCGGTTCCACTTCGGTCAGTATCAAGGGCTGGTCGCCTGTGTTCATTATGTCGTATTGGGCCGTTACGGGATGTTTCCACTCCACTTGCCCGAAGCGGTACTCCTCGGTATTCGACGTGAAGCGGGGCTGCGCCACGGCCGACACGCACGCCGCCACCAATAATATATGGAATAAAACTATCGTCTTCTTCATGAATCCTTTTCCTCTTGAAAGATTTTCTGCCACAAAAATAGAAGTTTTCCCTGAGAGAAGCAATAAATGTGTAGCAGTATAGTAAGGCCATGCCGAAATAATGCATTAATCTTGCTCCGTAGGTTTTGTCGCTTTAGGATTGTGTTTTAAATATATTATTGTATATTTGTAGCCAACCAAACGTAAAAGCAAAGAGATATGCCGCAGATAAGCAGTTTTTATGGGATTATCATCTACATGTATATCAATGAGCACAATCCCCCTTCCTCCCGCCTGTAAAAAAAACTCCCCCTCACCCCTTGCCCTTTCCCGGAAAATGCCTACCTTCGCCCCCGTTGATTGATAACCCCTTAAACCCATAGACGGCATGACAACGACCCCTGCACATAGGAAAGCCCCGAATTACCCCCCCCCGTTAACTTGTGTTAACATATGGAAGCTTCTTTTATGTGTTTTGCTGCCCCTCTTTGCTGCGTGCACCGCAGACTACAGCCCCGCCACCCCGGCGGGTGACCTCCTCCCTCCCGACACTTATCCCCTACAGATAGCCTCCCTCACCATCGCTGCCGACGGACAGCCCGGCACGCGCCTGGCGGACAATGGCAACGCCACCTCGTGGCAACCGAACGACCAGGTAATGGTGAGCCTGGGCGACAAGCAAGCCATCTACACCTACAATGCCGACGGCACGTGGCAGAGCGACGCGCCCCTCTACTGGCAGAACAAAGCGCCGCAGACCGTCAACGCCTGGTACCCCGTGGCCGGCGAGATAGACTTCACCCAACAAGATATACAGGGCCTGACCTACCTGCTGAAGGCCGAGCCCGTCGAGGCCACCTACGGGCAAGAAGAGCCTGTCAACCTCACCTTCCACCACCAGCTGGCCAAGGTGCGCGTGGTGCTCAGCGGCGCGAAGGCGCAAGACGTGGCGGCCGTCACCGTGCGCAGCTATCCGAAGAGCATGAACGACAAAGGCGCATTGGGTGCCCGCACAGACGACGACCCCATCTACGTCCCCATGCTGCAGACCACCTACGAAGGGCAACCCTGCTGGGAGGCCACCTTGCGCCCCGGCACGCTGCAAGCAGACGACTCGTTTAAAGTGGCGAAGGAGGGAGGCACCCCCATGCAGGTTGTGCTGGATGAGGATATATCCATTAAGGCCGGGGAGGTATATACGATAAATATCAACGTAGAGCAAGCACCAATAGACCTTGGCACCTACGAAGGCACAACGCTCACTGTTAGCGGAGAGGCTGTCATTACCGGTAAGAACGACAACCTGCAAATCATTCTGCAAGCTGGTGCCGATGTCACGCTGCAAAATGCGGAACTGTCCTACACCGGACTGTCACCCATCCTCTGTCAAGGAGATGCCTCCTTGACACTGGCGGGCAGCAACACGCTAACGGCAACCAGTGTAGCATGGAATTTCGAAACCGGCACAGGCATCTACGTAGAAAGCGGTACACTCACTATCGATGCGGAAAGCGGTGCGTCACTCACCATCAACAGAACCGGAGGAGGAGCAAATCAACAGTACGGTGCCGGCATAGGCGTGACGGAAAACGCCAACCTCATTATCAACGGCGGTACAATCATTGTCGATGAGATAGCATCTCAGGGTTATGATAGTGGTGCCGGTATCGGAGGATTATACGATGAGACCAGTGGCAACATTACAATCGCAGGAGGCACCATCACCATCGGACAACCCAGTTGGTGGAGTGCCGGCATCGGAGGTGGCGGTAGTGGTAATTGTAAAAACATTACCATCACAGGCAGCAGCACGGTGATAACCGTAGCGAAAGGAAGTTCTAACGACCATTACATCGGCTGTAGCAAATTGAGTGGTAACGTGGAAGGTACTATTACCATTGGCGGCGGTGCCACGGTGAACGGCACGCGGTACGACAATACGCATACCGGGCCGTTGTAAACCCATACGGCCACCCGGGCCGCACACCGGGCAGGGAGGCACCCCCTTGAGCGGCCAGCCGACCGGACTCGGCAAGTATCCGGACAATACGTCAATCTATCCTTACAAAACGGGGCTTCTCGAGAGGCCCGGCGGGGCAGGGGAGAACAAAGCCGCTTTGTTCCTACAATCATCCGGCTTTGTTCCTACAATAGTCCGGCTTTGTTCCCACAATCATCCGGCTTTGTTCCTATAACCCCTCTGCACCCCCATCAGAAGCATCTGTAGCAAGGATTGACTGACTGACATAACCTTTGGAGGACTACGTATGGCTTTTTACAAAAAAATCCAACAAGCTGTCAACAAGAAGTGGTACCCCCGCTCCATCGTAGTGGGCGATGCCGCCACCACGGACGAGGTGGCCCAGCGGCTGGCCGACATCTCCACCGTGAGCCTGGGCGACACGTACAACGTGCTCAAGAACCTCTCCACCGTGCTCAAAGCCTTCATGAAGGAGGGCCGCTCGGTGAAGCTGGACGGCGTGGGCACCTTCTACTACACCGCCGACGCCACCAAGCAAGGCGTGGCCACGGCGGAAGAGGTGAGCGCCAAGCAGATAGTGGGCGTGCGCGTCCGCTTCTTGCCCGAGTACGGGCGCACGTCGAGCGGCAAAGTAAGCACCCGCGCCTTGGTGGACGACGACATCCAGTGGCTCGACATCGCCACCCTCGACCCCGCGCTGAAGGCCGGCGGCACCGCCACCACCCCCGGCGGCTCTACCGGTACCGGCGAGGACGACGGCGACCACCAGCTGGGGTAATCTTCTAAATGAAGAATGAAGAACGAAGAATGAAGAATCTGCAGATGATGCGGATTACACGGATAAAATATTAATCTGCGTTATCCGTGTCATCTGCGGATGTAAAATGAAAGCTGTTAACGGGTTCGCAGACTACATTATATAACCATACAATAACCGACACAGACAATGAAAATGAAAACCTACCTCATGGCTCCGGCCATGGCCGCCGCCCTGCTGCTGGCGGCGTGCAACAACGACGACATGGGCGTGGACCTCTCGCAGCCCATCAGCCTGAGCTTCGCCCCCGCCTCGATGGACGGGCAGACTACACGCGCCACCATAGGCATCACGGGCGCCTCCTTCCAGAAGGACGACCGCGTGGGCCTGTACATGGACGGCACGGGCTACGCCAACGTGCTCTACACCTGCCAGGGCACCGCCAACTGGACAACCTCCAGCCTGCTCTACTGGCCCGATGCCGGCAGCTACACCTTCCGCGCCTACTACCCCTACATGGAGACGGTGACCGACGCCGTCAGCCTGCCCGCCGACCAGAGCACGGCGGAAGCCTTCACCCAGGCCGACCGCATGTGGGCCAGCGCCACCCGCGCCGCCACGAACGGCCCCATCACCCTCACCCTGAACCATCAGATGAGCCTCATCAAGCTGGACGTGGAGGACGGCGAGGCCATCAGCTTAAATGAAATCAAAGGCATGACGCCCGCCATACTGGGCACCATGCCCTCCGAGGGCACGTGGGACTTGACGACCGGGCAAATAACCTTCCCCACGGACGGCAAGACCATCTCCGGCATCCAGCCCTACGTGGTGGACAACGGCGACGGCACGCTGACCTACTACGCCCTGGTGATGCCCGGCACGGTATTCAAGCAGGGTGACAAGTTCTTCAGTCTGACGGACGGCGGCACCACCTACAGCTACGTGCTGAACATCGATGGCGGCTTCACCGCCGGCGCCTCGCAGTATTGCGACATCGACCTGACGGTGCACCGCACGGGCATCACCCTCTCCGGCTTCAGCGTAGGCAACTGGACGTCCGGAGCCACGGGCGGCGGCTCGGTGACGATGGACTGACGCCTATAAGTAATATATGGTGATAGGAAAAACGGAATGGGGGCCGACGCTCGTGTCAGCCCTCCATTTGTTGTATCTCCACCTCCTTCACCTTGCGGAAGAGGTCGGAGGCAAAGATGAAGTCGTTCAGGCGCTGGTTGGTGGAGGTGAAGATGTCGTCCTTGCTGCCTTCCCATTCCTTGCGCCCCTGGTAGATGAAGATGATGTTCTCGCCGATGCCCATCACCGAGTTCATGTCGTGGGTGTTGACGAGGGTGGTGATGCCGTATTCTACGGTGATGTCGTGAATGAGTTCGTCGATGATGAGCGACGTCTTGGGGTCGAGGCCCGAGTTGGGCTCGTCGCAGAACAGGTATTGCGGGTTCAGCACGATGGCGCGGGCAATGGCTGCGCGCTTCTGCATGCCGCCGCTTATCTCGCCGGGATACTTGTCGCGCGCCTCGGCCAGGTTGACGCGCTCCAGGCAGAACATGGCGCGGCGGGTACGGTCGCGCAGGGTGTCGTTGGAGAACATGTTCAGGGGGAACATCACGTTGTCCAGCACCGTCATCGAGTCGAACAGGGCGGCGCTCTGGAATATCATGCCCATCTCCCGTCGCAAGGCCTTCTTCTGCACCTTGCTCATGGTGAGGAAGTCGCGGTTGTCGTAGAGCAGCTCCCCGCAGTCGGGCGTCAGCAGGCCCACGATGCACTTCATCAACACCGTCTTTCCCGAGCCGCTCTGCCCGATGATGAGGTTGGTCTTCCCCTTCTCGAAGGTGGCGCTGATGTCCTTCAGCACGTCTTTCCCTTCAAACGATTTGCAAATGTCTTTCAGCTCTATCATGTTGTCGTGTATTTATCCCATTAACAATTGCGTCAGCACCAGGTCGGAGAACAGGATGAGCACGCTGCTCATCACCACCGAGTCGGTCGACGCCTTGCCCACCTCTATGGAGCCTCCCTCCACGGTGTAGCCGAAGAAGGCCGACACGCTGGCTATGATGAAGGCAAAGAACAGCGACTTGATGATGCCGCACCAGATGTACCACTCCACAAACATGTATTGCAACCCGTACTCCAAGTCGACGGCATTCATCACCCCGCCAAACCAGCACGTGCCGAACGCCCCGATGATGCCGGCGAAGATGCTGAACACCACCATCAGCGGAATGGTGGTAATCATGGCGGCAATCTTGGGCAGGATGAGGTAGTTGGCCGAGTTCACGCCCATAATCTCGAGGGCGTCTATCTGCTGCGTGACGCGCATGGTGCCCAGCTCGGAGGCGATGTTCGAGCCCACCTTGCCCGCCAGGATGAGGCACATGATGGACGAGGAGAACTCCAGCAACATGATTTCGCGGGTGACGTAGCCCACCGTCCAGCGGGGCATCCACGGGCTTTCTATGTTCAGCTTGATTTGTATGGTGATGACGGCGCCGATGAAGAGGGATATCAGCAACACGATGCCGATGGAGTTGACGCCCAGTTTCTGCATCTCTGCGATGTATTGGCGGAAGAACATGGCCATGCGTTCGGGCCGGGTGAACACGCGCCCCATCAGCATGAAGTATCTTCCCACCGTTCTAAGTGCTTTTATCATAACGCGAAGTATTTGAGCGCAAATGTACGGCTTTTCGGCTTATTTTTGTTACATTTGCGGCGGTTTTACCACAAATAGTGCAGTTTTGCACAGATATTCCTGTTCCGCAAGGGGGGCAATGCCGCCTTCTTTGCCATGATAAGTAGCCTATGGAAGAAGACAACAGAATGGTGCTCCGCACGGAAGACCTCGTAAAAAAGTATGGCAAGCGCACCGTAGTGAGCCACGTGTCCATCAATGTGAAGCAAGGCGAAATCGTGGGCCTGCTGGGCCCCAACGGCGCCGGCAAGACCACCTCGTTCTACATGACCGTGGGCCTCATCACCCCCAACGAGGGGCGCATCTACCTCAACGACCTCGACATCACCAACTACCCCGTGTACAAGCGTGCCCAGGCCGGCATCGGCTACCTGGCGCAGGAGGCCTCCGTGTTCCGCCAGATGTCGGTGGAAGACAACATCATGTCCGTGCTCGAAATGACGGGCAAGCCCCTGGAGTACCGCAAGGAGAAGCTGGAAAGCCTGCTCTCCGAGTTCCGCATACAGAAGGTGCGCAAGAACAAGGGCAACCAACTTTCCGGCGGTGAACGCCGCCGCACCGAGATAGCCCGCTGCCTGGCCATCGACCCCAAGTTCATCATGCTCGACGAGCCCTTTGCCGGCGTCGACCCCATTGCCGTGGAAGACATCCAGCAGATAGTGTGGCGACTGAAGGACAAGAACATCGGCATCCTCATCACCGACCACAACGTGCAGGAGACGCTCAGCATCACCGACCGCGCCTACCTGCTGTTCGAGGGCAAAATCCTCTTCCAAGGCACGCCCGAAGAGCTGGCCGAGAACAAGATTGTGCGCGAAAAGTACCTCAGCAACAGCTTCGTGCTGCGCCGCAAGGACTTCATGAAGTAATTCCTTTTCATCCTTTCCGACTGATAGCCACAGCCCCCGGTGCTCTTCTTACAGGACACCGGGGGCTGTCTTTGTATGCTTGGCTGTCAGCTTATTTCTTCTTCATCAGCCAGTGCACCTTGAGCCACTCGCGCACGGGCAGGTCGTAGAGTTTCAAGCATCCCCAAGCCAGCAGGATGGACAGCACGAACACCCCGGCAGCCACCATGACGTGGGCATAGAGCGGCGCGTCGGGGTGCGCCCAGGCCCACGTCATCTGCATGTACATCAGCGGGTAGTGGGTGATGTACAGGGGGTAGGACAACTCGCCCAGCACCGTGCACACCCGCGCGCTCTTGGGGTCGGTGAGGCGGCTGCCCGCGCCCATCATCACGATGAGGGGGAAGAGCAGCAGGATGCACACCGCGTTGTACACCCCGTTCAGCACATTGCCCTCGCCGCCCACGCAGGGCACGGCCAGCAGCACGGCCAGCAGCAGCGAGCACCACCAGAAGCCTCCGCGCACTGTAATAAACCGCCCGATGCGCGAAATGAGCAGTCCGCACAGGAAGGGGTAGAACAGCCGCGTCAGCCCCACGTACACCTGCTCGTCGGTCAGGCTCCAGCCGCCTATCACGGTGTACATCTGTGCGTCGCGCCCCTCCGTCAGCAGTCCGAACACGTTGAGGTTGAGGCAGAGGTCGAGCGTGCAGAAGGCGGCCGCCGCCACAAACAGCGCCAGCAGCACCCTGGGCAGGCGGCGGAACACGAAGGCGTAGAGAATGTTGCCCACATACTCCCACGTCAGCGACCAGTTGGGGCCGTTGAAGGAGTTCATCTCTCCCCAGCCGCGAATGTCCATCCGTGGGCCGCAGGGAATCATCAGGCAGCCCATCACGAAGGCCAGCAGCACCTTCCAGCCCGGCACATGGCCAATCAGCGGGAAGCCGTCGCCTTGGGCGAAGAAGTAGAAGCAAGCCCCCAGCACCGTGCCCATCACCACCATGGGGTGCAGGCGCACCAGCCGGCGCTTGAAGAAGCCCCACGTGGTCATGCGGTTCCACCGGTCGTCGTACGCATAGCCGATGACGAAGCCCGACAGCACGAAGAAGAAGTCTACCGCCAGGTATCCGTGGTTAATCACTTGGTAGGTCGGCCCGGCGGAATACGTCTCCAGCAGGTGGAACAGCACTACGATGACGGACGCGACGCCGCGCAACCCGTCCAGAATCTCATAACGTGGCTTTGAAGCCAAGTACACATTGTTTGTCATAACAGTTTATTTAATGTTTGTTTTTTAAGTAATCAAGTATAGTTAGTAAATGGGAATTTATATGCACTTTTTCTTTCGCTTGTCCGAAAGAAAAAGATGCCAAAAAGAAAGGACCCCGTCTGTGCCCGTCGGGCTACTCCGGATGGCCTCCTGCCTAAAGGGCAGAAACTCGCTTCGCTCAGACAGTCTGCCCTTT
>CALUJC010000030.1 GCA_944320865.1 uncultured Bacteroides sp.
AAGTATCTATAAATTAGCATTATGAGTTGCTTTTATTTCTGTTTCTTTCTTTTGATTTTCGTATTTAAGGTATTAGGGTACCCTACGCGTGGGGTATCGTAGCAGGGCACGCGTGGGGTGCAATCATACCCTACGCGTGGGGTACAACCGCCGGCCGCCCTCCCCCATTAATTCCGCCTCAATCGGACGAAATGTCGGAAATAACCCGTACCTTTGCACTCCGTATGATTGACCAACCCACCATCGACCGCATCATGGACGCGGCGCAAATCTACGACGTCGTGTCCGACTTTGTCACCCTGCGAAAGCGCGGGGTGAACTATGTCGGTCTGTGCCCCTTCCACGACGACAAGACGCCCTCGTTCTACGTCTCGCCCGCCAAGAACCTCTGCAAGTGCTTCGCCTGCGGCAAGGGAGGAAATCCTGTACATTTCATCATGCTGCATGAGCAGCTTTCTTTTCCTGACGCTTTGCGCTACCTGGCCAAGAAATACGGTATCGAAATCAAGGAACGTGAGCTGAGCGATGAAGAGAAACAGGCACAAAGCGAACGCGAAAGCCTGTTCATCGTCAACCAGTTTGCTAATGATTACTTCCGCCACACCCTGCGCGACACCGAAGAAGGGCGCAGCGTCGGTATGGCCTACTTCCGCGGCCGCGGCTTCCGCGATGACATAATCGAGAAGTTCCAGCTGGGCTATTGCACCGAAAGCCATGACGCTCTGGCTAAAGCGGCTCTTGCCAAAGGATATAAGAAAGAATATTTGGTGAAGACCGGCCTTTGCTACGAGACGGATGACCACCGCCTGCGCGACCGCTTCTGGGGTCGCGTCATCTTTCCCGTCCATACCCTCAGCGGAAAGGTCGTGGCTTTTGGCGGGCGCGTGCTGGCCAGTGCCACCAAAGGGGTCAAGGTGAAGTACGTCAATTCTCCCGAATCGGAGATTTACCACAAAAGCAATGAGCTCTACGGCATCTATCAAGCCAAGCAAGCCATGGTGAAGCAAGACCGCTGTTTTCTGGTAGAAGGCTATACGGACGTTATCTCCATGCACCAAAGCGGAGTGGAGAATGTGGTAGCCTCATCGGGCACCGCACTCACTACCCAGCAGATTCGGATGATACACCGCTTCACCAACAACATCACCGTGCTCTATGACGGCGACCTGGCAGGAATCAAGGCCTCCCTGCGAGGCATCGACATGCTGCTGGAGGAGGGGATGAACATCAAAGTGTGCCTCCTGCCCGATGGCGACGACCCCGACTCCTTTGCCCGCAAGCACAACAGCACGGAGTTCCAGCAATTCATCCAAGAGCACGAGACAGACTTCATCCGCTTCAAGACCAACCTACTGATAGAAGATGCCGGCAAAGACCCCATCAAGCGTGCCGAGTTGATAGGCAACATTGTACAGAGCATCTCCATCATCCCAGAAGCCATTATGCGCGATGTCTATATCAAAGAATGCGCACAGTTGCTCCATGTAGAAGACAAATTGCTGGTCTCGGAAGTGGCCAAACGCCGCGAGAAGCAAGCCGAACAACGCGCCGAGCAGCGCGAACGCGAACGCCGGCAGGCCGCTGCCCGCAACGCATCATCAGCAACAGGCACCGAAGCGCCGGCTCCGCCTGCCGAAGATGCTCCAGCTCCACCGCCTGCCGAGGCGGATATTGCGCCAGCTTCTACGGCCGGATACGAGTCGTTCATCCCGCAAGAAGGCAAAGAGGGACAAGAGTTCTACCGCTACGAACGCCTTATCCTGCAAATGGTGGTGCGCTATGGCGAACGCATCATGTGCAACGTCGAGGACGAGAAGGGCAACGAACGCCCGCTTTCCGTCATTGAATACGTGCAGGGCGACTTGCAAGAAGATGACCTCGCTTTCCACAGCCCCCTGCACCGCCGGCTGCTTGATGAAGCCATCCGACACCTCCATGACGATGGTTTCCGGGCCGAACATTTCTTCCTGAACCACCCCGACCCGGACATCAGCCGGCTTAGTGCGGAACTGGTGAGCGACCGCTATCAGCTGAGCAAGTACCACTCGAAAAGCCAGAAGATTGTGACCGACGAAGAACGCCTCTACGAACTGGTGCCGCTGCTTATGGTGAACTATAAATACGCCATCATCAGCGAGGAACTGAAGCACATGATGCAGGCCCTGCAAGACCCCGGAGTAGCTGCCGACGAAGAGCGCTGCAACGCCATCATGAAGCGCTACACCGAGCTGCACAAGGTGCAGAACCTCATGGCCAAGCGATTGGGCGACCGCGTGGTGCTGCACCTTTGAGGGCAGGCGGGCTTACCCGTGCTTGATGAGGTTCATGAACTCCTCGCGCGTCTTTGCCTGGTTGAAGGCGCCGGTGAAGTCGGACGTGGTGGTGATGGAGTTCTGCTTCTCCACGCCGCGCATCTGCATGCACATGTGTTTGGCCTCGAGCACCACCATTACGCCCAGCGGGTTGAGCGTCTCTTGGATGCACTCCTTAATCTGCAGTGTCATGCGCTCCTGCACCTGCAGGCGGTGCGAAAAGATGTCCACCACGCGGGCTATCTTGCTCAGGCCCGTGATGTAGCCGTTGGGGATGTAGGCCACGTGTGCCTTGCCATAGAAGGGAATCATGTGGTGCTCGCAGAGCGAAAAGAAATCAATGTCTTTCACAATGACCATCTGGCTGTACTCCTCCTTGAACTTGGCCGAACGCAGCACTTCGTGCGGGTCCATGCTGTAGCCCTTGGTCAGGGTCAGCATGGCCTTGGCCACGCGCTCGGGGGTTTTCAACAGGCCTTCACGCCCGGGGTCTTCGCCCAGCAGGGTGAGGATGCGGCGGTAATGCTCTTGCAGCTCCGCCAGATGGGGGGAAGTGACTTCTTCTTTTCCTAACATGCTTGTATTGTGTAGAAGGGGTTAATAGAGAGGGATGTTTATCTGGTCGCGCACGATGGACACTTCCTTGAAGCGGCCCGTGGCGCGCAGCTGGCGCATCATGGCGTCGGCCTCCTCGATGCTGCGGTAGTCGCCCACGCGGCACAGCCAACGCGGCGGCTGGAAGTTGGTGTAGACGGGCAGTTCGGGGAAGAGCGCCTGGATGGAGTCGCCCACCGTCTGCGCCTCGGTGCGTGCCCGGCGCGTGTTGTTTCCGGCATACACCTGCACGCGGTAGCCCGGCACCTTGAGCACGCGCTCGTCGTCATCGCCCGTAGGCACGTACTCCGAGCCTATCAGGGCCGTGATGCGGGGGTCTTGATGGACGGTCACCCGGCCTTGCCCCGGCACGTCGCGCTGCAGGCTGCTGATGATGCTGTTTTGCGCCCGCAGGCCGATGAAGGCCAGGCTGGCGATAAGAAGCAATGCTAATCGTTTCATAGGGTTTCGTTAAAAAGGGGTTAAGTGTTTGGGCACCTCAAACAGGGCTGTTTGCGCACTTCAAACAGGGCTGTTTGAACACCTCAAACAAGACTGTTTGCGCACTTCAAACAGGATTGTTTGCGCACTCGCAACAGGACGGTTGCGTCGCTCGCAACAGGACGGTTGCGTCGCTCGCAACAGGGCGGTTTCGTCACTCGCAACAGGGCGGTTGCGCCGCTCGCAACAAGATGAAGAACCGGGAGGCACGAGGCGCGCCCGGTTCTTCACGGCTATGGCTGCGGGTGGATTAGTTGAATGCGTCGATGATGCCCTTGAAGTCGGCTGCCTTCAGTGCAGCGCCGCCAATGAGGCCGCCGTCCACGTCGGGGTTGGCGAAGAGTTCTTTGGCGTTCGAGGGCTTGCAGCTGCCGCCGTACAGGATGGAGCAGTTCTCGGCCACTTCCTGACCATACTTAGCGGCTACCTGCGAGCGGATGAAGGCGTGGATTTCCTGTGCCTGCTCGGGCGTGGCGGTCTTGCCGGTGCCGATGGCCCAAACGGGTTCGTAGGCCAGGATAATCTTCGAGAAGTCTTCGGCCGACAGGGAGAATACGGAGGCCAGCTGGGCGGCTACCACTTCGTTTTGCTTGCCGGCTTCGCGCTCTTCGAGCACCTCGCCGATGCAGAAGATGGGCTTCAGGCCGTGGGCCAAAGCCAGCTTCACCTTCTCGGCCAGGATTTCCACCGTTTCGTGGTAGTAAGCGCGGCGCTCGGAGTGGCCCAGGATGACGTATTGCGCACCTGTGGAGGCTACCATGGCGGCAGATACTTCGCCGGTGTAAGCGCCCGATTCCTTGTCGGCGCAGTTCTCGGCGCCCACGCCAATCTTGGCAGCGTCTACCAGCGGCGTTACGGAGGCCAGGTGGATAAACGGCGTGCAGATGATGACGTCGCAATTGGGCTTCTCGTTAGCCAACATTTCATTCAGTTCTTTTGCCAGAGCAATGCCCTCTTGGAGGGTCTTGTTCATTTTCCAGTTTCCTGCAACAATGTTCTTTCTCATTTTGTTTTACTGTTAAAGGGTTAATATATCAAGGTTTATTGTCCGTAGCGTCTTGGCCGGAAGGTTGTGCCGCCTCCGCCTGCTTTTTCATCCGCCGCTTCACCACCAGGATGTCCAGGCTCAGCACCAGCAGCAAGGGGATGGCAAACCACAGCAGCACATACGCCAAAGTATGCGCGTCGCTCACCTGCTTCTGCCGGCCCAGCGGCAGCTTGTCCAGTGCATCGGTCAGCACATATTCGTCGGGCAGCTGGTTGTCGCTCCACTTGTTCAGGATGATGCCTCCTTTTATCAGCAACAGCCCCGGGTTGGAGCGGATGATGGTTTTCAGCGTAATGTCGTCCATCTGGCAGAAGGGGTATTCCGCCCCTGTACGGTCGCACCACTCCTCAATGTTCTCCTGTGCCGAAGAGGTCAGGGCATAAAAGTGGTAGCCATGCTCCACGCTGTAGTCGTATATCTCGTTTATCAGGTCGATGTTGCTGTCATCAGCCTCTTCTATGCGGTGGGCCACCATCAGGAAGGTATAACTGCTGTCGGCCAGCACCTGCTCCGTAATGTCCGTGCCCGTGGCCAGGTCCAGCATGGCAAAGTCGTGTATGGGCGGCTCGTAGCCTTTTTCCTTCAGCACTGTCTTGGCTTCCACGAATGTCCATGTGCTGTCCGGATAATTATCCAAGGCAAACTCCTGGCGCTTGCCGTCTTTCTCCATAATATAAGTGGTTTCAAACACATCGCCTTTAGCCCCTTCGGGAATCTCCATGCCGGCCTTGATGTCGGTGCCTATCTTATACGGACGGAAATCGAATATCGGCAAGTGGGAAAGGCAATAGAACGAAAGTGCGAAGATAAAGAGCAGCGTGTACATCGACACCATCCATGCCAACTTGTGCGAAATGAAGCGGATAATCAGCTTACGGCCCTTGAGGGCGAATACGGCCGCTATCAGCAACACCACGTTCTTGCCAAAGGTCTGCCAGTTGGTCAGCACCACGGCATCGCCGAAACAGCCGCAATCGGATACCGGGTCTGCTATGGCAAGATACAGTGTCAAAGGGGTCATGAAGCACATCAGCAGCAAGGCCACCCACGACGCCATGCTGCGCCTGATGCCCAGAAACAGAAACACGCCGATGCAGAACTCTATGGCTGCCAGCCCTATGCCGAAAAGCAACGGCATAAACGGGGGCACCCACGACAGCAGGCCAAAAGCTTCCAGATAGTCCTGAATCTTGTAGAAAGAGCCCAACGGGTCGACCGCCTTCACAAAGCCGGAAAAGATGAACGTGACACCCAGCAAAAAGCGGCATACGTTGACCCACGTCTTCTCGATGATATGTTTTCTGTCAGTCTCCAAACTCTATCTTTATCAAGCCGAACACGGCATAGTTTATCATATCCATATAGTTGGCATCCACCCCTTCCGACACCAGCGTCTGCCCGGACAGGCTTTCAATCTGCTTGGTGCGATACAGTTTCATCAGTATCAGGTCGGTGTACGAGGTAGTGCGCATCGAGCGCCAAGCCTCATCATAGTCATGGTTTTTCGCCAGCATCAATTCCAAGGACGACTTGGCATGTTTGTCATACAAAGCCAGCGCCTCCTCATTACTTAGGTCGGCGGCATCGGCATAGCCCAGTTCCAACTGTATAAGCCCGATGATGCCATAGTTCACAATGCCCATCAGCTCCGAGCGGATGCCCTCATCCACCAGCGCCACCCCCTTGGTTTCGATGCTGCGGATGCGGTTGGCCTTAATGAATATCTGGTCGGTCACGGAAGCCGGACGGAGAATGCGCCACGCAGCCCCGTAGTCATGAAGTTTCTTGGAAAATAGCTCACGGCAGGCGGCAATCACCTGCTCAAATTGTTGTCTGGTATCTTTCATATCCTTACTAATGGTGGGCAAAGATACATATAATTAATGAAGAACGAAGAATGAAGAATGAAGAATTTCCATCCGGAAAGGCAAGCAAAACCATACACACAAGGACGGGGAACACAATAATCCACCCCTTTTAAAAAGAGAAAGGACGAAAAATTCACATTCTCCGTCCTTTCCTCTCAACTATCAATTTTCAATTCTCAATTCATCACGAGCACCTCAGCACCTGCCCGGGCCGCAATATCGTCCGGCGGGTAATGCGGTTCAGTTTGCACAGCTGGCTCACAGTAGTACCCTGCCGCGCGGCAATCTTGCTCAGCGTGTCGCCACGCTTCACTTTGTAGTACAAGCCCTTGCCCGAAGCCCCCTTCGCGGTCGATTTGTTTTTATGGAAGGTGTAGGTATCAGCCACAATATCCTGCTTCTCGAAGTTGAACATGTCGGCCGGGTTCAGCCGCACGCCCAGAAATTGCACCTCAAAGTGCAAGTGCGACCCCGTGGAGCGCCCCGTGTTGCCGCCCAAGCCAATGGGATCGCCGGCCTTCACCAGCTGGTCCACCTTGACAATCTGCTTGGAAAGGTGGCCGTAAACCGTTTCAAGGCCGTTGTCATGCCGAATCACGACATACTTGCCATAGCCACGGCGTCCCTGGTTTTTCACAATGCGCACCTTGCCGTCGAATGCCGCACGAATGGTGTCGCCCACGTACACCTTTACGTCCAGCCCATAGTGGCCACGGCGGCGGCGCGGACGGTAGCCGAACACGTCTGTAATGCGGGTATGCTCGGTAGGCATGCAAAAACCGGTAAGGTCGAAAGTAAAAGTATTGGGGATGATGGAGTCGGGATAGCAACGCACCGTCTCGTTGTTCCAACTGCCGGCATAAAGGTCGAGGGAGGGATAAAGCGATTGTTCTGCGCGTATCTGGCGTTGCAGGGCCAGTGAGTCTATACTCTTGAGTTTCCGGTCGATGGGTGCCTGACGGGCTATAAGGTCTTGTGCCGCAGCATCCAGGCTTGCCGTTGCCACCACGGCCGCCAACACTGCTTTAATCCATTTCAAGTTCATGCCTATTTCTCGGTTCGTTGCGGCATCCGGGGCAGGTTTCCGTTCCCCCGACACCTTGTTTAACAAAAAAATTCTCCCAAAGGTAACATTTATCTACGAAAGGGCGAACCCCTTATTTTGTTTTTTTAAGATACCGCACGCGTCACCCACGCCCAATCAAGCACATAACTCATTGATTATAAACACAGTTTACTAAAACATGTTTTACAACACATTCGCCCTATTCTCCTCCTCCACGTAAAAAATAGAGACCGCCCCACAAAGGAACGGTCTCCGCAAACAAAACAAACAAACGGTCGGCGCAATGGCCGACAGTGTCCGGCACGGTTGCGCTCAACCTATGCCGGGGGATACGCCTCACGGCGGATATACGATAATCAATTTGTATCTTTCACGCAACGGACGTAACCACGCTCACCCGTATTATTTTGTAGCATGAAAACATTATTGTTCGCATTCCACAAGAAACCATCACGATTTGAATTATATGGCGACTGCCCATCCATAGAGAATGCCGTCTGACTAATATAATGCGTAGGGCTATAAGGTCCCAGTATCTTAGTATGCCATTCTGCATATCCACTGAAAATGCCAGTTGATACCCATGTTGAATATGAAGCTTCTACATAATCTTTTGGCCACATGTCAGCAGTCATACGGGTTGTCATAATCAACAGTTCCCGTTGGTTGGGGACACGATAACCTTCTGGACAAGGATTCCTAGTCTGATAATAATTCCATGCATAACCTCCATCATATGTAACTCGTATCTCATCTTCCGTATCCCAATTTCCCCAAGTTGCCTCTCCACCATTTCTGACAGTGAACTTATTTTCACTAGGATAAGACTCCTTGCTTACTACAAACTTTGTATACGGCCTATTCTCCGCATCACGCTCATTATGTGCAGGCAAAGGAACAGTTTCCAAATTCGTACGGCGTGCCTTTGGATTCATCCTGCTCATGTCGATGGTGTAAGTACCGTCACCATTATCATTTACTTCAATAAGGTCTTCAGGGTTAGTATTCACATCATTGAGTGCAATACCCAGATTCCGTATGCATCGATAAGCGTAGTTTCCGCCATTCAAATCAAAAGATCCATCACTGCCTCCATAAGTACCTCGCGAAGCCCCTTCTTCTGCCCAAAGCACCCAAGGGGCCCCATCATTTGCGTTGTAAGAACTCGACGTATAATGCCAATACACCCTATTCGTTCCCTGTGCCCCGGGACGGTCTACCGGGTTTTCCGGATAGAGGCGTGAAGCCTCATCCAAGGCATATTCGCCTAAATAAATATCCGTCAGCTGGTCTATGCTGGCAAGATACCAGCGCACTTCGTTGGCATCTATTTCGTCATCCCCGTCCAAATCGCGGTTGCGCAACAGGCATGCATAAGCTGCGTCTTGATATCCATATTGCAACCGATAACGTTCGCTAGCATCTATTATCTGCGACCAAGTCTTGCCTTGCGTCCAAGCCAACGTATTTCTTCTTCCATTCCGGGTATCAGTTCCCCGTTCAACATCCCCCACAGGCAAACGCCCATAGCTACTGCCCTCAATGATTTCCATCGTCGACTCCAATCCCCATGCTGTTTGCAGGCTCTTGTTATTTGCGTCAAACACTGTACGGATGGCTTTCTGTGTAAAGGTATAAAGTGAATTCACCACGCTGGAGTTACCATCGGGACTATAGACTTCATTTTCTTCCCCGCTACCTCCCTCAAAGGGAACGATGATATGCAACTGGCGATCTTCTCTGTCCACACATTGCTTCCACAACGACAAGTCTTCAATCCCGGTCACCGGATGCTTGAAATAAAGATTCTCATCCACAAAAGCCGTGATGCACACATGGTCGCTACCTTGAGGAATCAACGTCGACATACTTGCATCTTGCTCCTTTACCTGCTTCAAGTAGGTTATCAACTGGTCTATATCCATCAAGCCATCGGGCTGGGCTGTAGTCTCGTTATATTCCTGGTCACCAGGATATTTCACATACTTTCCATGCGAAGTGTTGTGCAATGCATTAATGGCAAACTTTATCCACTTATAATCTTCCACCCCTTTATAATCCGTCGCTCCAATGGGATGAATACCCGAACTGAAAGGCGTCTTGATGCCCCACGTCAACTGGTCGGTAACCACATCAGGAGATATTTCGAGCAAGCAACGGTCGAAATGCGAGTCCAATTCAAATATCGTGTTGGTACTGTACACCACATCACCCTCATGCCCCGGACGGACTTCATTTCCATCAGTCACCTCTACAATGATGTTATTGATGCCCTTCACCGTCACATTATAGGTGTAATGCCCGTTACGCTTGGTGTCGTAATCATTGGCATTGCCGGTTACATAACCCAAGTGAATAATGTAACGCACATCGGCATTCACTTCAAAGTCACTGGCATCGGTATACGAAAGGTGGCCTGTCAGCACCAGGTAAGTAGCATCGTCACTGGCATACATGAAGTCGGTGTTCACATATTCCTGTCCCGGTTTAGCCGGGTCTGTTTCTGCCTTTGTATTACTATCATCGCGCAAGGCATAAGCCTTGGCGGCATCTTGCTCCGTAATCTGTTTTTTATAATACGTTCTATTTTCAGGCATATAGAAGACAAAGCTGCCCCCGGTGTAATACTTGGTATTGTCCGCTTCGGTTTCATCCATTTCTTCAAAAGGAAGGGCTTGGGTGTCAAAGTAGTGACACGTAGTTCCTTGTATACGTCCGGCGTCCCAGTTTTGTTCATCCGCATCTTCCCAAGGCCCGCTACATCCGGTCTTCTCATAAGGCAACAATAAGGTTTGTTGAGGCACACACATTACTTGCCACGTTTTGGGTTCGAAAGAAAAGTTCGTCCACCCTGCATTGGCTGCTTCCGAAGTGACCTTTACCTCAATCTTGGCATCGGCACGGCGTAAGACCAAGGTACAATCCAATGTGGTTTGCCCGCTTTCCGTGCCACTTATAGTGATGTCTGTGGTCGTCTGCTCGCCTTCACCTGTGGTTTCCGCATATCCGGTCATCAAGAAAAGCGCGCCACGCTCTATAGATGCGTTAACCATAGGCAACACGGTCTCTTGCAAATCCTGCAGCGTAGTAATGGCATCCAGTTGCTCTTTAGTCACGGTATACGCCGTAGAGGTATTACCCGTTGTCAGGTTGGCGATGCCCACAATGCGGGCATTGTTCAACGAACTGACCTCAAAGGTAATGCTACCTGTGGTAGGATTCGATTCATTCCCATTATTTACCACCATGCCATTGTTGGTATCAAAATAGGCAGCATTGCCCGTAGGCCATACACGGTTACCGCCGGAATCAAATACAAAAACATATAGGTTATTGACTTGGTATTCATACATAGATTCTACGGCAGCACGGGTATAAACAGGGCTTTGCTGTACTGCATATTTCAGCGTAACCTGAGTCGGTATGCCCTCCTCCACCAACGGACGCGGGCTGAACAACTCATCGTCCGTACATCCTGCCAAAGCGATGAAAGAGCAGCTCAGACAGGCTATAATGCATTTTTTAAGAACACGTATCATAATGCTAAGCGTTTAATCTGGTTATTCAAAAGGTGGCACTTCAACGGTATACTCATCCCATCCAGCTACCCGGAAATTGATCTTAATGCCCACTTCTGTGGTGATGCGGGCTGTGATGTTGACCTGCGTGTTTCTTGTGAATGAGTTTACGCCGGGAGCAAACACCAATGCACCGTAGCTATTGGCTTTGGTCGTCAAGGCCAAGGTATAAGGGCTGTTCGTCCCGCTGGAAAAGGCAAAAGTAGGATAGATGTAAGCCGCGAGCACCACTTTTGTTTCGGTCGCCGGAATAGTTACACCCTCTTGGTTTAAATGGCCAAACTCAGCATACTTAGTATTGTCCGGCACATCCAAGTTCACCTCACGAAAGAGATAAAAACGGTCGCCGGCAAAGGGGCCAAATTGGGCATTCGTCAGCGTAATGTCTGCACCCGTGCCATTCTCTACTGTCAAAAGAAACTTCACTACAGAACGAACCATAGACAACGCCAGCGAGGCGTCTTCTGCGATGGTAGCTTCCAGCCTGCCGGTCATAGGCAAGCCTGAGGCGGCAATCTCGTTATTGAATTTGGGGAACTTATGAGGAGTACTTTCATCTATGAAGAGTATTTTCCGGGAATTACCTACACTTGTCAAATCTCCTTGAATAACATTATTGGTATACGTCATGCCTAAACTCTCCTCATTGGCAATGGCATAGAAAGTGACACGCTCCCCAATGGGCATATCGGGAATGGTTACGGTTTCCTCTTTAGTATTTTGAGCATCATTCTTCACCTTTTCGTTGTAAATAATCTCCCTGCCGCCATCCGTATCGATCGTTGCGATGATGCGCAGCGTGCGGATACCCTCGTATTGCGAATAAGCATCATCAGCACGGGTAGTAATGGTAGGTTCATCCGACTCTGTGCCCACGTGCAAAGTCACGGTAGTCGTTCCACCCACCGATATGGCTTCAGGTTTGTCGTCCTCACACGCCGAAAATACAAAGCTTAATAAAATGGCCGACAGCGCGATGGGAAACGCCGTCTTTATTGGTTTACTCCTGTTCAATCTATCCCTTTTCATCTTATTCTGTCATCTTAAATTCATTATAATAGGATGCCGTTACCACTGCACGGTGTAGTCTTCAGTCGTCCAATCTGTTACCGTCACTTTCAGGGTAACGTCTGTCCCGTTTCGTGGGATATTAACGGTATAATTGTAGTGGTTACCCGCACTCCAAGCGGTTATCTGCCCTGTTGCAAGCGATAAGTCTGCTTCGTGGAATGCCTGAGAAACATCATCCGTATATTGATAAGAAAAAGTCAAACTGATGCCTGTAAGTCCATCGTGAGGAGGCAACAATAAATCGCCGCCAAACAGAGACGCAGACAGGGCATCGGTAGTCAAGGCTACATTGTCGGCAGAAAAAATGCCATCATCCGAAGTATTCGCTGTAAGGTTGCTCCATTTGGGGGTAGCCGAACTGTCAAAATTCCCCTTATAGGAAACACCACTCAATTTAACATTAGTCAGCGTAACAGCATCACCCTCAGACGTGACGTTTAACGATATACGTGCCAACTCATGCCCAAACTCCAACGCCACCGCATTCGCCACCGTATTCTCATTCGCCTGTACCCCCGTCTTTCGCGCCGTCATCAAGTCCACCGCCTCATCGCCCGTCTTCGAGGCATCGAAGCCCGTCACGGTGATAACCCCTTGGTCTGTACACTCCACATTCTGAAGCCCCGCCGGATACACCGCATAAAAGTCATACTCCGCGCCAAGCACCCAGTAGCGGTCGCCGCCCGTGTAGCTCCACGTGCCGTTGCTGTTGGTGACGGGAACTTTGTCGAAGGGCTGGTTGCTGCTGCCATTCTCGCCAGTGTACCATCCCCACACGGAGAACTGGGAGCCTTCGGAGAAGTCTCCCTCCACCGCCGCGCGGGTCACCGCCGGGGTGCGGAAGGAGATGGCGGCATCGCCGCAGGCCGTGCCGTCCGGCAACTCATTGGTGCAGGAGGAGGTGGCGGCGCCAAGCAGCAGGGCGGCGCCAAGGAATAGTGTTGAAAGATTACGTCTCATATAGGATATGGATAATATTGTGATACTGTTTTTTGAGAGGGAGCACTCACTGTCCGGTGAGATACCCCTCTCACCGAGCGATGAGAACCCCCTCTCATCGAGCGGTGAGGTATTCCGCTCATCGGCCGGTGAGAAGGGGGCCTCACCCGACGGGGGCATTAGCCCAATTGGTGATTGCCGTCATCTTCATCGTCATCGCCGGTAGAACCACCGTCGGTAACAGCGCCGATAGTCACCGGGCGCGGCAGCTCGAAGGAGCGCGGCGCTTTGGTCAGCGTGCCGCTGCTTCCGGCATACTGCGTGGTCACCTTCACCAGCCATTCGCCCTCGGTCACTCCGGCGGGCAGGCTGAATTGCAGTTTCTTGGGGGTGTTGGGCGATATCTTCGCGGCGGGGATGAAGAAGGTGGTGTCGGGGTCGTCGGCCTTGGTGAGGGTGATGCCCACCGAGGGGTCGCTGCCCACCACTTTCAGCCCGTTGCCGGTGATGACGGCCATTTCGCTCGGCTCCATGTCGAGGGGCACGCGGGTCATCACGCCGCCCTGCTCCACCTCCTGGCTGAAGGCGCTGGTCATGCCGGCAATGTAGGGGCCGGTGGCGGCGGGTTGCAGGAAGAGTTGCAGCTTGGCCTTGCCGAGGGCTTCGGCCAGCACGGGGCCTTGGCGCAGGCTGGCGTAGACTTTCACCCGTTCGCGGTCCACGGGCAGCGACAGTTCGCTCTCCATCACCACGCCGCTGGCCATGGGCTGGGCGTAGCAGAAGGGTGTGCTGATGCAGAAGCCGCTGGCCACGGCGTCGGCCATCACCTCCATGGCCACCTTCAGCGCGCCGAGCACCTTGGTGGGCTCCTCGCCCAAGCGGTCGGCGGTGGCGTCGGCAATGTCGTCCAGCGTGAGCGATGTGCTCTGCGTCTCCACCTTCACGGTGTAGTCGTCGTCCACGTCCGTGGTGAGGGTGTTGGGGTAGGCCTTCAGGTTGAGGTCGAGTGTAAATTGTTGTGCCATAGCGTTGTTCTCCTATACTTTAGTGTTGTTAATACTCTCGTAAAGCAAATAGGTTCTATGGCGGGTTGGGAGGGGTAAGGGGGATAGGGAATCTTTATAAAATAACTATCATAAAATGTCGGATAGGTTGTCTGGATTACGGCGCACATCCCATATTGCCAGGATACGTACCAAACCGGCAGCATCATCCACCTGATATACTAGCCAAAATATGGGGCTTATTAGCACCTTTCTGACCTCCAACTCAGGAGAATCCATATCAAGCAAACGGGTACCCATCCGTGGATTCATTTCTAAAAGCCGGACACAATGCCGAATTTCCAGACGCAGCTTCTTTGCGGCATGCTGGCCAAAATATACCGTCCCATACAACAATATGGATTTACGCATTTCGATAGCAGCGCGTCGCCAAATCACCTTAGCCATGGCATTTCTCTTAAAATTTCCGCATCAGCTTCTTCTTCAGTCAACGTTTCCAAAGTGCCATCAGACAATTCCTGCTGAAATTTGGCAATTTCATGCTTCACTTCTTCCTTTGTAGAAGGTATACCGGGAATGCGCCCATAGTCTTTCGATAGCCATATTTCATCGTCAGATGCATATTCAAAATACATGCTTTCCAACTTGCTCTTCAAATCATCCATGCTATATGCCTGGCTGATGTCATCCATCAGTCTTGCCTTTACAGCATCCAGTTCCATCGTCGTCATACCCATGTTTCCTTTCCTATTAATGATTGCATCTGCAAAGATACTCCTATTTTCCTTATTTCCCAATACGCCAAAGAACTTTCGGGCGACGGGCGCCCAGGGTAGCCTGCGGGGCGGTCGGGCACCGCAGGCTGATATATTAACGAAGCGAAGAATTAATCGAAAGTAATTTCTTCTTCCGTAGGATCACCATAACCGGTAACCTTCTCTACTTCAAACTCGATAGGATATACTTCTGTATCCGGATCTGTTGTAATATTATCTATAGACAGCTCTGCTGTATAGAGGTAGTAGTTGCCACCTTCCCATTCATCTATTGTTGTAATAGGCAATGTAGCAGTAATTGTACCATCCTTTATTGTGCTAACGCCATCGGTAGCCTTAACACTTGCGTTGATGGTAATCGTGCCCAAAGTTTGAGGAATTACATACCAAGCTGTAGTGGTCAAGCCATTAGTAGCATCAATAGTTTGCGCTGTTGAGAAGTCGGTGTAGCTACCTTTTGATGAAGCAGCTGCTGTACCTTGTGTACCTGCTACCCACTGTCCATTCATTTCTATAGTTTCACCAACCTTGAAATTCTGCATAGTCACATCCAACCCAGCCAACGTATTATCCAACGTAAACTTGAACGCAACCTTAGACAGCAAGTGCCCGAAAGTAAGGGATACAGCACCTTGGGAAGAAGCGGTTACACCTTCAACAGAAGCATCATCATACACCAAGTCATTGCTACCTGCGCCCGTAACCGTTAGCGTCAAGCCTGTGCTATAATCCCAACTCGCACTTGCAGCAGCGGAAGGAGCATAAGCGGCAAACTTATAATCTTCGCCATCCACCCAATATTGCAGGGGACTGTAAGTCCATGAACTACCAACACTACCGCTTACTGTTGTGCCATTGAACAGGCTACCATTCGTCTCGTAGCCACCATACACTTGGAAAGACTTCAGCGTCGTGCCATCCATGTCCGCCTTCGTGATGTTGTTAAGCCCCGAACCAGCAAAGCTGATTACACCGGTCTGCTGGTCTGTTACATTGACCACTTCTTCGTTCGTACAGCTTGCCAAAGCTGCTACAGCCAGGCCAAGCAAAAACATGCTTTTCTTCATACTTAGTAAGAATTAGTTATACAATAAATTATTTAGCTCTCATTCTGTTGTCTACTCAATTCAAAGGAATCACAATATCTTGTCGGTCGCCCCAGTCTTCTATATCCACATCAAAACCGCCACCACCTGCCGTACCTTCCTCGTCCGTCACCTCAATGCCCGACACCGTAATGACCCCGCCGCACGGCTGGCCCTGCACCTGGTCGGTGACGTCGAACTCAAACTCCTTGTACTGCCCATTGTTGAGGCGCACCTGCAGGTTGAGGTGATAGGCGGCGGGCGAACCGTCGGCACGGGTGTAGTGGTCGCCCGGATAGTTGGGCACGCCAAACGACTGCATCTGCGCCTCGGCGCCATAGTCGGTCAGCCGGCAGTCGAACATCACCGTGGCGGCCTCGTTGCCCGTGTGCCCGTCCGTCAGGTAGACGCTTTCGGCCATGCCGGCCAGCGCGCCGCGTGCCAGGGCCACGTATTGCAGTCCGTGGCTGAACTCGTAGCGCACCAGGTAGGTGTAGACCAGCGGGCGCATCTCCACCTGCAGCTGCACGGGGTCGAGGGTGCGTTCGGCCACGTGGTCGTCTTCAAAGTGCCCGTACAGCATGTCCGGTTGGTTGACGGTGCGCTCCTCGGCATGAAGTTCCCGGAAGCCGGTGCGCGTCAAGGTGCGGGTGGAAGCCGTGGCGCCTGCCGCCGCCTCGAAGCCGCTGAACACAATGTACTCCGTGTCGTTGTTGTAGAACAGCAGGTCGTGTGTGCCTTCGGGCAGCGAGAGGATGCGCCCACCCTCAGCCTTTAAGTTGGTCTGACCAAGCGATTCACCCTCATCGGCGTAGATTACCACGCGCACGCCGCTGGCGATGGAAGGCCTCAGGTCGTCGTAATCCAGTGCCCAAGCCTCGTCCCATTCGTCCTGCCACTGGTGGTCGTAGGCACGCTCCCACTCTTGCTCCCAAGTGGTCAGGGCATCCACCTTGACGGAGAGGGAATGCTCGTCGTGGTTGTAGCACAGGTCTTTGCGGCACCCGGCCAACAACAAAACCAAAATGAAGAATGATGAATGAAGAATGAAGAATTTGCGTTTCATCGTTTGCCTCCTTTCTCCGCCCAGCGGCCAATGTTCCACACCCAGGCAAAGCGCAGCTTCACCGGGCCAAAGTAATTCATACGGCTGCTCTGCTGGTATACGTAGTGCCCGTCAATGGGCAGGTATTCGTCGTACCACGTGCGCATGTAGCCCACGCCGATGCTGGCCTCGAAGGCAAAGTACTTGCCCACGGGAAACAGATAGCCATAGGTCAGCCCCGCCAAGAAGCCCTCGCCCTTGTAGCCGCGCCCGCCATTCTCCAGGTCGTACCAGCCACCGCCCGCCATCAAGCCGACGTAATGCCCCCGGCGGTTGCCTTGCGGCTTGAACCAGTAACGCCCTTCGGGCAGGATGGTAGCCAGCTGGTAATACTTATGCTTCGGATTGTTGTGCCACCAAGCCATGTTGCCCTCCACGGCAGCCGACCAGCGTTCGTTGAAGCGGTACTCCACCTCGAGCGAGGGCATCAGCACGGCATCATACAGCAGGTTGGTCTTGAGGTACCAGGGCGAGGTGATGTATTCGCGCGAGAAAGACATTGCCTCCTCACGAGAAAGCGGGGCACTTGCCTGTGCATTGCCAACGGGTTCGGGCTGAACGGTCTCGGCCTCCTCATCCGGTTCTTGCACCGGCTCCGCCTCCGGCTGCGGCTCGGGTTCCGGCTCTTGCACCGGTTCTGCCACTACGGGCGCAGGCTCGCAACCATCCACATACTCCAGCCCCATCAGGGCCACCACGTCCGTCATGCCCCGGTAAGGCACTGTGGAGTTGAACGTGCGGTAATAGGCCTCCTTCATGCCGTGGTAGAGGATGAACCACGACTTCACATGGTTGCTCCGCTCCTTGGCGACCGCCAGATTCTCGGCCTTCGAGCCATAAGAACCACAGAAACCACGGATGCGCACATAGGCCTTCCCCGAAACGATGTCTTGACGATATTGGTCGATGAGCTGACCGGCTACCAGGATAGCTTCATCATTGCCCATGTAAGGAGCGTTGAACTCAAGGCTGCCCGGAGCAAAACGGAATACAATGGTCGTGTCGGGCGGCAACACCGTTTGACGCGAAAATGCACCCGATGCTCTTGCAAACAACGGAAACAAAGCCAACAAAGCTCCCAAGCAGAATTGAATAAATAATCTGTTCATATTTCTCAGATAAAAAGAGGATAAGCAGATAAAATATGTGTATATTTGCAACTGCTTGTTTTTCCTCCGCGTAAGCGGGGCAAAGTTATTTTATTCCATTAGCATACGCAAATAAATAACCCTATTTTTAAGGACAGATTGTACTTTTAACTTCTAACTTCGAAATTAAGTTAATGAAACAGGGGGAGGAAGTCTGTCCGAAAACTAAGGTTGACCTATCATTTTGTCATGCTGAATGTTATTCCCCTCCCGATAACGGGGGAGGTAAGAGGGAGTAGTGAAGCATCTCCTGGCAACAGAAGCAAGCGGTAGATTCTTCACTGCGTTCAGAATGACAGCGCAAAATGAAAGCTGCGCAAGAGTTCTCGGACGGTCTGGGGAGATAACCAAAAAATATAGAAGAAAGATTGTGCGGATAAAGCGGATTTATTTTGTCATGCTGAACGAATGTGAAGCGTCTCCCTGTGCTTGTAGGAGATTCTTCACTGCGTTCAGAATGACAGAGAGAAAATCTTACGAACTGTGTTTTTTAATCCGCTCAATCCGCGTCTAAAAAAATTTGGATGTGCTTCACACACATAAATTCCCATTTATAACCTAAAGTTTCTCTATCAGAATTATCAGCTAATAGCCGCCCAGTTGACATTGGTTTTGCGGAGGAGTTTCAGCTGGCGCCACAGCACTTCGTTTTCGGGAAGCGTGCCTTCGGGGTCGGCATCCACCACCCGTTGTGCCACCTCGCGGACGTGCTGCAGCAGTTGCCCGTCGCGGGCAATGTCGGCTATCTTCAGGTCGAAGGCAATGCCGCTCTGCTGAGTGCCCTCCAAGTCGCCGGGGCCACGGAGTTTTAGGTCGGCCTCGGCTATCTCGAAGCCATCGTTGGTGCGCACCATGATTTCTATGCGCTTGCGCGTATCTTCGGACAACTTGTAGCCGGTGACAAGGATGCAATACGACTGGTCGGCACCCCGCCCTACCCGGCCACGCAACTGGTGCAACTGGGAGAGGCCGAAGCGCTCGGCATTCTCGATAATCATGACCGAGGCATTGGGCACATTCACCCCCACCTCAATCACCGTGGTAGCCACCATAATCTGCGCCTCGCCGGACACGAAGCGTTGCATCTCGGCATCCTTCTCGGCCGGCTTCATCTGCCCGTGCACCTTGCACACCGTACAGTCGGGGAAAGCCTCACAGACATGCTGGTAGCCTTCTTCCAGATTCTTCAAGTCTATCTTCTCGCTCTCCTTAATCAGAGGATAGACGATGTAGACCTGCCTGCCCTCGGCAATCTGCTTGCGCACGGAGCGGTACAGGCTTTTGCGATGGCTGTCGAACTGATGCAAGGTAGCGATAGGTTTGCGTCCCGGCGGCAGCTCATCAATGACGGATACATTCAAATCGCCGTAAAGCGTCATGGCCAAGGTGCGCGGAATGGGGGTGGCCGTCATGACCAACACATGGGGAGGCTGCACGTTTTTTGTCCACAACTTTGCCCGTTGCGCCACCCCGAAACGGTGCTGCTCGTCGATGACCACCAAGCCCAAGGAAGAGAAGTTCACCGTATCCTCTATCACGGCATGAGTGCCTATCAGGATGTCCACCTCCCCCGTCAGCAACCCGTCAAGAATGGCTTGGCGGCGTTTGCCTTTCACCGAACCGGTCAGCAACTCCACCCGCACGTTCATGCCGTACAGCAATTCGCGGATAGTGTCATAATGCTGGTTGGCCAATATCTCGGTAGGCGCCATGAGGCACGCCTGGTAACGGTTGTCCAGGGCGATAAGCATGGTCATCAATGCCACCAGCGTTTTGCCGCTGCCCACATCGCCCTGCAACAAGCGGTTCATCTGCCTGCCCGAGCCCAGGTCGTGGCGTATCTCCTTCAGCACCCGCTTCTGCGCGCCGGTCAGGGCAAAGGGAAGGTTACGGGTATAAAATGTATTGAATATGTCGCCCACCCTGCCAAACACAAAGCCGCGATAACGCCGCTGGCGGTCGCGCGCATAGCGCAGGATGTTGAGCTGCACATAAAACAGTTCTTCAAACTTCAGGCGGTACTGCGCCCGGCGCAACAAGTCGGCATTGCCGGGAAAATGAATGTTTACCAATGCCTCCGTCAGAGGCATCAAGTGGTTGGCCGCCAAGATAGCAGGAGAAAGTGTTTCGGGCAAAGGCTCGCGTAACAGCTGCACCACCGAGGCCATCATCTTCTCGATGGCGTGCGAGTTGAGCGAGCTGCGCTTCATCTTCTCGGTAGTGTTGTAGTAAGGGCGCATGCCCATGGCGGAAGGTTTCACATCGGCAGCGGCATCCATGTCGGGATGGGCAATGTTGAAGCGCCCGTTGAACACCGTAGGCTTACCGAATACAATGTACTCTTGATGCACCTTATACCTGCCCAGGATATACTTGATGCCTTGAAACCACACCAAGTCGATAATGCCCGTACCATCGGAGAAATGGGCGACCAACCGGTGCTGCCTGCCCTCGCCTACCGACTCAAAGCTGAGAATCTCGCCTTTCAGTTGGATATAGGGCATCGAGCCGTCTATCTCACGGATGGTGTAGATGCGACTTCTGTCTACATATTTATAAGGGAAATAATACAATAAGTCGTGCAGGGAGTAAATGCAGACTTCTTTATTGAGTATAGCCGCCCGCTGCGGCCCTACGCCTGTCAGGTACTTTATGTCTCGTGTCGTCAAATCGAACATGATGCACCCGTCAACGCTTCTGCTACCTTCAAGTCGAAAGGAGTGGTTATCTTGATGTTTTCACGATTGCCCTCCGTCAAGCACACCGGCACACCCATGGTCTCTACCACGGAAGCATCATCGGTAAAAGCAGGGGTATAAGGCCGTGCGTATGCCTCCTTCAGCAATGCGGCATCAAACACCTGCGGAGTCTGTACCAGCCTGTAGGCATCGCGGCTCACGGTCCGGCTTCTTTCCCCCTCTATCTGGCGAAGGGTCTCCACCACCGGCACTACCGGCACCACGGCGCGCTTCTCGCCTGCCAAGCGAAAACAACGGGTAATAACTTCTTGCGACACAAACGGGCGCACCCCGTCGTGCACCGCCACCAATGCGGGTGACTCTACCAGCCGAAGCCCGTTGCGCACGGAGTGGAAGCGCGTTTCCCCGCCATCGGCCACCACGTGGGGAAGACTGAAGCCATGCTTCCGACATAACTTCTGCCAATAATCCTGCTGGTCGCAAGGCAAAACCAAGACGATACGTATCTCACGACTATAAGCGTAAAACGCCTCCATCGTACGCATCAGCACAGGCTTCCCGCCTACAGGCAAAAATTGCTTGGGCAAATCCGCCCCCATGCGCAATCCCTTGCCGCCGGCAACAATAATGGCATACTCCATAAACGACACAAATGAAGAATGAAGAATGAAGAATGAAGAATTAAAAATGAAGAATTGTGGCGCAGCCGCGTTCCTGCAAAATTCTTCATTCTTCATTTAACTTATCGGATGCACATGGCTTCTTCAAGTTCTTTCACTTTCTCTTTGCCTACCATCAGTTCCACCAAGGCCAAGGCAAACTTAATGGAAGCGCCGGGTCCCTTGCCGGTCACGATATTGCCATCACGCTCCACCATGGCGCCGGTATATTCGGCTCCTTCCAAGTATTTGTCGAAGCCGGGATAACAGGTAGCCTTCTTGCCCTTCAGTACGCCCAACTTGCCAAACACCATGGGAGCGGCGCAAATGGCAGCCATCGGCTTCTTCTCTTCAGCAAACTTCAGAATAAGGTTGCCCAGTTCCTTGCACTCGGCCAACGTCGTAGCACCCGGCAGCCCGCCCGGCAATACAATAAGGCTGGCGTCGAAGAAATCGCAATTGGCAATATTCTTATCGCAGAGCACAGGCACGCCGTGGGCACCCCTCACAATCTCGTCGGGGGTCACCGACACCATCTCCACCTTCAACCCTGCACGTCTCAAAATGTCGACTGAAGCAAAAGCTTCCATTTCTTCAAAGCCGTCGGCAAAAAACACATAAATCGTATCCATAATCGTATCTCCTCTATTTTAAGTTAAAATAATATGTAATCGTACCCATCTGGTTGTCCACCCCGTCTATGGCGTTAAAACGTGCCTTTTTGGCCGCATCTTCCGCCGCCTTGCGCAGGGCAGGATTCACCGTATTGGTCTGGCGGTTGATGCTGGTGGCTATCACCTCGCCTGCCGGATTCACGGTAATGGTGACCACCACCCGGCCTTCATCCTGCACATTATACACCGGGCGCGGCAACCCGCCTTCACCAATAGAGCGTCCACCCAGGTCAAAGGTGCCATATCCGCCCACGCCCGTGCTCTTGCCTTGCGAAGCATTGCCTGCGGCACTTCCTTGCAAACCCTCGCCCGACGTATTGCCGTGGCTTTGCATTTGCGCACCTTTGCCAAAAGCGCCTGCCACCCGCCTGCGGGCAGCTTCTTCGGCTTCCTTACGTTTCCGCTCGGCTTCAGCTTCCGCCTTCAAGCGGGCCTCTTCGGCCTTCTCAGCCTCGGTTTTCTCCGGTTCAAGGGCCACGGTCTCTTCGTAATCCTGCGTCAGGAGTTCGGATTCTGTCGCCTCCTCTACTTCGGGCACCGGCGCAGCTTCAGGCATCACCTCCACATCCACCAGCGAGGGGTCTGAGAAGCCTCCGGCATCGGGCACCTCGCCCAGCATCACCGGCATGCCGCTTTCCTCTTCAGGCAGTGGCCTCTGGAAACTCATCAAGAACAAAAAGCATACCAAAAGCACATGCACCAGCACGGCGCCTGCCCAACCTATATACTTTCCTTTCTTCTTGCGGTCTGCCATAAAGCTATTTTAATGAAGAACTAATAATGAAGAATGAAGAATTTTGTTGCTTCTCCCATCCCATTCCATTCTCAATTTCACATTCTCAATGCACCTCCGGCGGCCGGGTGGCCAATACCATCTTGAAGTGGTTCTCGTTGGCAATGTTCAGCACCTTCACTATCTCGCGGTAGGGCACCGACTCATCGGCATACAAGGCCACATACATCTCCGGCTCGCGCTCTGCACACCCCTGCAGGAAGGGTGCCAGTTCGTCCACACTCAGCGACTGCTCCTTGTCGTTGCCAAATGCCGCATAGTAGTTCAAGTCCTTGTCTATAATCACCCGCGTCAGCGGCTTGGCCGACGTCTGCTGCTTGCCTTGGGGCAACAGTACCTTGATGGCATTGGGCGACACCATGGTCGAGGTAATCATGAAGAATATCAGCAGCAGGAAGATGACATCCGTCATGGATGCCATGCTGAAAGCGGGTGATATTTTAGCGTTGCGTTTTAACACTGTCCTATTTCCGTTATCGGGGGTTATTACTTATTTGCCTGTTGCGACGGCTCGTTCAGCAAGTCCATGAAAGCCATCGTCTTGCCTTCCATCTTGTTCACCACGCCATCCACCAACGTCACCAGGTAGTTGTAGGCAAACATGGCAATGATGCCCACTATCAGTCCGCCCACGGTGGTTATCATAGCCTCGTAAATGCCGCCGGACAGCAGGGTGATGTCGATGTTGTTTCCGGCATTGGCCATCTCGAAGAAAGCCTTCACCATGCCCGTCACCGTGCCCAGGAAGCCAATCATGGGCGCACCGCCGGCAATGGTGGCCATTATGGTGAGCCCTTTCTCCAGCTTGGCCACCTCGAAGTTGCCCACATTCTCTATGGCGGCCTGCACGTCGTTGACAGGACGCCCCAGGCGGCTGATGCCTTTCTCTATCATGCGTGCCGAGGGAGTGTCCACCGCCCGGCAATAAGCCACCGCCGCCTTGATTTCCCCGCTCTGGATGTAGTCCTTTATCCTGTCCATAAACGTAGGGTCTTCCTTGCCTGCCTTGCGTATCACGTAGTTGCGCTCAAACAAGATGTAGAAACACAGCACCGACAACACGGCCAGCACAATCATAATCCAACCACCCTTCACCGCCATGTCCCAAAGGTTCATCTCGTCGGCTACTGCCACGGGGGTCAGCACGGGGTTATCGCCCGCCATACTGTCAGAGAGAGCCGGCACGGCCTGCGCCAGCAAAGCTATAGCATTCATCGGCCAAGACATTTTTTATATTCCTGAATGGTACGCTGCAGTCCCAGGTACAAGGCATCGCTTATCAGCGCATGACCTATGGACACCTCGTCCAGCCAAGGAATGTTTTTATAAAAGAAGTTCAAGTTCTCCAGACTGAGGTCGTGCCCCGCGTTCAGGCCCAGGCCCAGTTTGCGCGCCACCTTGGCAGCCTCCACAAAGGGAGCCACCGCTGCCTCCTTGTCCTTGGCATAGGCCGAAGCATAGGGCTCGGTATACAGCTCCACCCGGTCGGCGCCGGCCTTGGCGGCATACTCTATCATCTCGGGGTCGGTCGACACGAACACCGATGTACGGATGCCCGCATTGTTGAACCCGTCCAGCACCTCGCTCAGGAAGTTGAAGTTGGCCTTCGTGTCCCAGCCTGCATTCGACGTCAGTTGCGTAGGACTGTCGGGCACCAGCGTCACCTGGTGGGGCTTCACTTTCAGCACCAAGTCTATAAACTCAGGCGACGGGTACCCCTCGATGTTAAACTCCGTGCGGAGCAACGGGCGGAGGTCGAAAACATCCGTCCGGCGAATATGCCGCTCATCGGGACGCGGATGCACCGTAATGCCGTCTGCACCAAAAGTTTCACAATCCAACGCCACCTTCACCACATTCGGCACATTGCCTCCACGGGCATTCCTCAAGGTCGCAACCTTATTGATATTCACGCTTAATTTTGTCATAGTCTCGCTTATAGTTTGCGGCAAAAGTACAAATAATAGTGATACAATAACCGCTTTATGGGAAAAAAATAGCATCTTTGCAAAATCATAACATATCAGACTGAACATGAAATTCGCCATATTCGGAAACAACTACCAGGCCCGCAAGTCCGTCCACGCGGCCACCCTGTTCCGCCTGCTGGAAAGCCGCCACGCCAAGCTGTGCATCTGCCGGGAGTTCCACCAGTTCCTCACCCGCGAAATGCACCTCACCCTGCCCCCTGCCGAACTGTTTGACGGAGATGATTTTCAAGCCGACATGGTCATCAGCCTCGGGGGCGACGGCACTTTCCTGAAAGCTGCCAGCCGGGTAGGAGCCAAAGGCGTCCCCATCCTGGGCATTAATACCGGCCGTCTGGGCTTCCTGGCCGACATCTCCCCCGAGGAAATGGAAGAGACCCTGGACGAGATATACAACAACCATTACAAGATAGAAGAACGCAGCGTGCTGCAACTGCATTGCAACAACGAACGGTTGATGCAGTCGCCCTATGCCCTCAACGAAATAGCCGTGCTGAAGCGCGACAGCTCGTCGATGATAAGCATCCACACTGCCATCAACGGCGCCCCCCTCACCACCTACCAGGCCGACGGACTCATCATAGCCACCCCCACCGGCTCCACCGCCTACTCGCTGAGCGTGGGAGGCCCCATCATCGTGCCCCACAGCAAGACCATCGCCATCACCCCTGTGGCACCCCACAGCCTCAACATGCGCCCCATCGTCATCTGCGACGACTGGGAAATCACCCTCGACGTCGAAAGCCGCAGCCACAACTTCCTCGTGGCCATCGACGGACGCAGCGAGTCGTGCAAAGAAAACACCCGCCTCTCCATCTCGCGCGCCAACTACAGCATCAAGGTGGTAAAGCGTTTCAACCACATCTTCTTCGACACGCTGAGAACAAAGATGATGTGGGGGGCGGATGTGCGATAGAACGGGCCACGACAAGGACACCCGCCCCTCGCTAATAAGCCGGGAAGAAAGCCCGGCTGCCCTCGCCACACTGCTCACCCCGGCACAAATTGCTCATCAGTAAACCTGGGGCATACATGTAATCGTTGCCATTGATGTGAATCACTCTCCACGGATAGAGGGAACAGAAGAAGTCCTTCAACACCCCTATCCACGGCACATTGGCACCATCGGGCCAAGGAACGTCGTCCGTACTGCGATAACCCGTCACGGATGCCGCCATCTTGCAATCCTGCAGCCTGCCGTCGGCAGACACCTTGAAGTCATACATTTCCAAAGTTACGCTCTTTACCATCTGCAACTCGGGATAATCCGCCCACGGGAAACGCTCGTGAAAGGCATCCAACGCCTCCTCCAGGCCAATGCCCTCACGCTTGAAGTTACGGTAATGCTGTGATGCCGTCACCACGCCCCGCTCCAACCACATCACGCACTCCTCCTCATGATGCCGTTCGAAGCCTGCATAGGTGTTCCACAGCACCTTCCCCCTACCCAATCGCAGCTCGCCGGTAAGCCAATCGGCACAAACCACATCATCCGCACAATACCTCCCGAACACCTGCTTCAACTCCTCCGGCCGATAATACACCGTCATGCCCATTCCGCCATCCGTATCCGGCAACTTCACCTCCACCTTCTCCAGGCAAAGTCTGCCATTCCTCACAGTCCAATGAACCACATAACCGTCCCAATTAGCGGTACTCCAAATGCGTTCTTCCGGCAGATAAGCCAACAAAGCATGGTATACAGCCGAATCCATCTCCATGGGCGCAGCCAACAAATTCCACTCCTCGCCATCTACGACAATCACGTCTCCCTGGCGAGCAGTAGCATTCACTGCGCAAGGGAGCAGGCACCCACTCAACAAGACAATTAAAAACAAAGCATCTCTCATCATAGACTCAGACATATAGTTTGTACAAAACTAACGAAACTTTTCCCAACTTCATGTAAACATATTAGAATTCCTATATTCTCTGCACCATAATCTATAAATATTTACATGAAAAATCTTAAGTATTCCTATTTATTTACAAAATCACTCCACAAAATAATCACAACCAATTCTAAATCAATGCATTGACACACCAAACTCGCCTCAACTACGTACCACCTCCGACTCTCCTCCGATACAAGTCCGACTCAAGTCCGATAATCCATGGGCGTATTGGGTCGGAGGTGGACCGTAGAAAATACGGACATGTCCGGGAGGGAATAAGGAGACGATGGCTTTTAAAATGGGCGTTTTTGTAAAAGTTTCTTTTCTATGCTATTTTTTTGAGGTGTGCATCTGATTTTCCGGGCTGGTACACTTCCGGCAAAAGATTTGGTGGATAACGGCAAAATACCGAAAAAAATTTGGTGGATACCGGCATTTTGGCCAATAAAATTTGGTGGATATACTTTTTCAAATTAATTTTGCCTATCTAATCAGTGACGGATGCAATGGAAAATAACATGATTTATTTCAAGAGAAAGATGTATGACACCATGCTCAAATGGAAAACCGAGCGTGGCGGAGACACCGCTTTGTTAATTCAAGGGGCTCGACGCATCGGTAAATCTACCATCGCCGAAGAATTTGCCAAGCATGAATACAAGTCATACATACTGATAGACTTTTCAAAAGTCTCCCAAGAGGTAAGCGACCTGTTCAATGATTTGTCCGACTTGAACTACCTGTTTCTTAGACTGCAATTTATCTACCAAGTACAGCTGTATGAAAGGGAATCCGTTATCATCTTTGATGAAGTGCAGTTACAGCCTTTGGCCAGGCAAGCCATAAAGCATCTGGTAAAAGACCATCGATATGATTATATCGAAACAGGCTCCTTGATATCCGTTCGCTCCAAAAGCCGCAATATACTTGTTCCGAGCGAAGAGACGAAAGTGGACATGTACCCTATGGATTATGAAGAATTCAGATGGGCTTTGGGAGACACTGCAACCATCCCGCTGCTGCGTACCGCGTTTGAAAAGAAAATGCCCTTAGGCGATGCGGTACATCGCAAGCTGATGCGCGACTTCCGCCTGTATATGCTTGTCGGCGGGATGCCTCAGGCAGTATCCGCTTATATCAGAACAAACAATTTTTCTGCCGTCGATCTGGCTAAACGTGACATTATTGCTTTATACGAGGAAGATTTTGGAAAGATTGATGACACGGGGCGGGCAAAAGCCATGTATGATGCCATTCCCGCCCAACTCAGCAGAAATGCAATGCGCTATCAGGTGGGGAAAAGCATTCAAGATGAAAAAGTGGGCCGGGTGATAAACATTGTAAAGGAGATGGAGGATTCCATGACAGTAAACGTGGCCTTCCATTCAGATGACCCGAATGCCGGCCTTGCCCTGACAAAGAATGAGGAGTACTTCAAGATGTATACATCAGATACCGGACTGTTTGTTACACTTGCATTCAAGGATAGCGACATTACCGAAAACGTTATTTACGATAAGTTGTTGAATGACAAGCTCAGTACCAACTTGGGATACGTCTATGAAAATGTGATAGCCCAAATGTTGAGGGCGACAGGAAAGAACCTGTTCTACCATACAATGTCATACGCCGAAGGCAAGAAATATTATGAAATAGACTTTGTTATTCCCGACAAGCACAAGATATCGCCCATTGAAGTCAAGTCTTCCGGATACAAAGCACATAAATCATTAGACGAGTTCTGCTCCAAGTTTTCTGACCGGATAATGAACAGGTACTTGATTTACACGAAGGATTACAAGAGGGAAAACGGCATAGACTATATCCCCGTTTACATGACCATGTTCCTATAGTCCCCGGAACCTATCCGCCTTTTGGGGTGCGGATATCTTTCTTCTTCAACACAAACACAGGAAGGAAGAAGAATATGCCTATGACGGACATCGCCAGCCCGCCGATGGTGCCTGCGGCCAGGGGGAACCAGAAGGCCTCCTTGTCCGTGCCTACCATGAAGGGGATGAAGCCCAAGATGGTGGACACCACCGTGAGGAATATCGGCACGACCTTGGCATTCCACGCCTTGACGTAGGCCCGCAAGGGGGTGAGGCGGGGGAAGCGGCGGCGCAGGCTGTTGTACTCGTTCAAGATGTAGATGCTGGCGTTCACCGTGATGCCGCACAGCAACACGAACGAGGCAAAGCCGCCTTGGTCGAAGTTGAGGCGGAACCAGTAGAACGTAAGGAACACCCCGATGTAGGAAACGGGGATAATGAAGATAATAGCCAGCGGCTGACGCAACGAGTTGAACAGAATGCCGGTGATGAAGAAGATGATGGCTATCACTACCCCCAGCAGCAGGTATTGGTGGTAGTCCTTGCCGCCCCACATGTAGTACATGTCTTCTGACTCGGCGGTATAGCCCATGGGCAGGGCGCGGTTGAATTCTTTCAGGTCTTGTTCCAGAATGCGCTTGCCCATCTCGTTGGAGCCGATGTACTCGTATTGCAGGCACAGGCGGTATTGCTGGTTCTCCTTGGCTATCTGCTGGGGCATCTGGCCTTTCTCCACAGTGGCCAGTTCGGAGAACTTGTAGTGCTTGCCGCCCTCCGTGCCATAGGGGTAGAACTGCATGGCCCAAATGTCGTATTCGCCGGACTGGCGGGACGACAGCCTTATCTTCTCGCTGCCGGCCTCGGTGGTCACCGTGCCCACCTCCATGTCGCGCCCGAAGATGGGGCGCACGGCGGCAAAGAGCGTGGCGGCATCAATGCCCTCCTGCGCCATCCGCTGCTTGTCGAGGTTGAAGTAAAACTCCTGGTAGTCGTCTTTCCACCACGAGAACTCCGAGCTGATGTTCACCTCCTTGATGCGCCGGTGTCCCAGCAGTTTCTCTTTCAGCCGCTCGGCCCACTCATACAGTTCGTCGTAATTGTAGCCGTACATCACCACCCGGTAGGAGCCCGCATTCTCGCGCACGTCGTTGCTGAAGCCCTGGTCCTGCAGACCATAGATGCTCCAGCTGCCGCCCCCCAGCTGGAGAGCCTTGGTTATCATGTTGGCCTTCAGGGTGTAGGGGAAACCGCTGTGCCGGCATTCTTTCTTGAAATAAATAGCTATGGAGGCGCGCAGAGGGCTGTAGATGGAGGTATGGAACTGGCGGATTTCCTTGAACTGGCTCAGGTAGGTTTCCATGCGTTTCATCAAAGCGTTCATCTGCTCCAGGGTGCTGCCGTTGGGCAGGTTGGCGTTGGCATAGAGCACAACCTCCTCGTTGCGCGTGAAGTAGCTGCCCTCATACACCTTCTGCACAAACAGCCGCAGGGAGCCTCCCAAGGCTTTGTCGACAATGGGCTTGATGTCTTCCTTGTAGGTGGCGGAGCCCAACGTGCGGTTGTACAGGTCAGTCCACCGCCCCTCGCCTTCCAGCTTCTCGGGCAACAGGAAAACGGGCAGACCGAAAGCCAGCACCAGCACCAGGCACACCGCCCAGCGCAGGCGGCGCACCAGACAGGCTGTCATGCGGGTATAGAAACGCGTGAAATATACGACCACACGCCTGCCGGCATAGCGGGCCGACCACCGGCGCACCCGTGGGGGCACTGCCCTGCGGAAGAGGTTGCGCCACAGTCGATGGCGACGCTTGGCGGGCCGCGTCTGTACCAGCCGTATCTTGTCTATCATGGAGGGGACAAAAAAGAGCGACACCAGCAGCGACACGGCCAGGTTGACAATGACCACCGCCGCAAAGTCCTGCAGGTTGAGGCGTATCTCCTCGTCGAGGAAGAAGATGATGACCAACGCGCCCATGGTGGTGAGGGTGGCGGCCAGCACGGACATATAGGCCTTTAGGTTATGTCGGTGCAGAATGTGGTCGGTCATCACGATGGTACTGTCTATCACCAGGTTGAGCGACACGGTGATGCCTGCCAGCGAGTAGAGCTGCATCTCCAGCCCGAACAGGTAATAGAAGATAACCGCCACGGAGATGTTGACCGCCAGGCTGGTCACAATAAGGAACAGATACTTCAGCCGACGGGTGATGAGCCACACGAACACCAGCAGGATGGCCACCGTGAGGGCCGTGCGGTAATATATCTTGTCCAGCTCCGCACGGATGTATTCGGTGGCATCGTAGCTGACGTGCATCTCATAGCCGGGCGGTAGCACCTGGCGGATGCTTTCCATTTCATCGTACACCTGCGTACTGAGCTTAAGCTGGTTGGCAGACTCCTCCGCCGTAATGGAGAGGTACACGGAATTCAGCCCGTTGATGCGGTAATAGCTCTGCGGCTCCTCCTCGGCATGGGCCACGCGCACCAGCTTGTCCAGCCGCAGCATGTCGCCATCCTTTGTGGCCACCGAGATGCGGGAGGCATCGAAACGCCCGTCTTCCTCCCTTTCAGGCACCAGGGCCAGGCGTATCCACTGCTCGTCGCCCTGCCCGGTCTTTATGTTGTGGATGCCCATGAACTCGCGGCGGTAATGGTGGTCGATGGCCGTAGCAATGTCGTCCACGCTGATGCCCAGGCGACGCAGCTGCTCGCTGTCATACTCCAGCCTCCACTCCATAGGGGTGGCCCCGCTCAGCTCTATCTTGTAGATGCCGTCCAGGCGGGCCAGGCGGGGCTTGATGTGCTCTTCGGCATACTGCTGGATGAGGATGGGTGCCGAAGGGGCATTCAGCGTGAAGGAGAGGAAGGGGCGCATGGCCTCTTCATCGGGTGTCTTGACCTGGATGACGGGATAGCTCACGCCGTCGGGCAGCTCGACCCACGTCTGCCGCACAATGGTGGAGGCTTCGAAGCGCGCCATGTCCACGTCGGCATGTTTGTCCAGCTCCACCGTGATGTAGCCATAGCCGTTGCCCGAGGTGGAACTGATGTTTTCCACCCCCACGATGCGCGCCAACATGGCCTCCAACCGGCTGGTGACCTCCATCTCCACCACCCGCGACGAGGCTCCCGGCATGTTGAAGCTCAGCATGAAGCCGGGCAGGCTGCGCGAAGGGTTGAGCTTGACGGGCAGCAGGGGTATGACGGCCAGCCCCACCAGTGACAGACAGACGAAGGCCACGATGAGGGTGAACGAGGAGAAAGGTAGCGTCTTGCGGTTCATTGTGCGTAGTCAAACTTGTCGGACAGGGAGAAGCCGGAGGCGAAGTCGAAGAGCGTCAGCTTCCGTATCTTGTAGTAATTCAGCCAATAGTCCTGCAGGGCGGAGATGTAGTTGCGCTGCGCCTCCTGCTGGCGGTTCAGGGAGAGGGTGAGGCTGCTGATGTCCGCCTTGCCGATGATGAAGCGCTGGCGCGTCTCCTCGTAGGCCAGGATGGCGAGGTCCAGGGCCTCGGAGGCGCTCTGCACCAGGCTCTGCTGGATGTTGAAGTCGTTCACGGTCATAATGACCTCCTCCTCGATGCTTATCTCGCTCTGGCGGGAGGAGATGCGCACCACGTTGAGGTTGTTTTTGGCCATGTTGTACTTGCCTTTGCGCACGCCCCAGTCCACCAGAGGGATGGAAACGCTGACTGAGACCATGTCTTGCTGCAGGGGCTTGCGGTAGGCGCTGCCGAAGTCTTCGGCCACCTGGTTGAAACCAATGCTGGCATTGATGCTGGCATTGAAGCGCGACTCCTTACGGGTGCGGTCCACCTCTTGCTCGGCCTCGAGGATGTCCTGGCGGAGGGAGAGGAACTGGGGATTGTTCTCGCGGGCCATGGCCAGTGCCTGGTCCAGGGGGATGGTGAGCATCTGCGGGCGGCCGGGCAGCACGAGGCGTATGTCGGTGTCCTTGGGCAGGTTGAGGAAGGAGGCGAGCGAGAACTTGGCACGCTTCAAGGCACTGGCGGCCGTCTGCAGGGTGTTGCCGGCATTCACCCGGTCGAGCTTCAGCGTCAGCAGGTCGGCACGGCTGATGGCGGCTATCTTCAGGCGCTCCTGGCCTATGCGGTACAGGGTGTCGGTGCTCAGGGCGTTGTCCTTGGCCAGGTCATACTCGGCCTGGGCCATGGCCAGCTGGAAGAAGTAGGTGGTGGCCTGTTCGGACACCTGCTCGGCGTTGTAGATGTATTCCTTCTTCACCTTCTCATACTTCAGCGGCTCTATCTTGCGCTCCCAGCGGAAGGCGTTGTAGCCCACGAGGTCTTGCGTGTAGCCCACCTGGAAGGGGACGCTGGTGTACTGCGTGTACTTGTTGGCGCCGAAGTTTCGCATGTAACCCAGCGACGTGTTGGCATAGAAGGTACCGCCGGTGAGGTCGAAATTCTGCTGCAGCGAGAGGTTGCCGTAGGCATAGAACGACTGCTGGCTGCGGTAGACGTCGATGTCGGCCTCCGAGTCGTAGCGGCGAGTGATGTCGCGGTAGTACTGCGCGGGGGTGAGGTCCAGCGTCAGACTGGGCAGGCGGTTGGCCTTGTAGGTGCGCCACTCCCAGTAGCCGCTGAGGTACATGTTCTTGGCACGGAAGGCTTCGAGCGAGCTGTCGTTGGCCAGGGCGATGGTCTGCTGCAGGTCCAGCGTCAGGCGTTGCTGCGCCAAGACGGGCAGGGCGCCCAGCAGGAGGGCAAGTATGAGGAGTTTCTTCATTGGTTATTATTGTTTACAAATTAGCATTCTTCTTAGATAAGTCCCGGACTGAGGGTACATCAGTCCGGGACTGATGTAGGATGAGTCCGGGACTCATGTGGCATCAATCCGGGACTTATGTAGGCTCATGTCTATACACACTCATTATCAATCTATTACGAAATCATCGTCAATATAGTAATATTCTTATACAAAAACAGCCTCCGTGGCCGCCTTCCTTTCCCCCCGGCGATAGATGTACCAGTACACCAGCGGCACTACGAACAGGCTGACGGCGGTGCCTATGACCATCGCCCCTATCATGGCTATGGAGAGGGGCTTCTGAAGCTCCGACCCCATGTCGTAGGAAAACAGCAGGGGCACCATGGCAAAGATGGTGGTCAGGCTGGTCATGATGATGGGCCTCAGCCTGCGCCGCCCGGCCTCGTGGATGGCTTCCAATAGAGGCCAACCGGCGCGCCGCAGCTCATTGATGGCATCGAGCTTGAGGATGGAGTCGTTGATGATGATGCCGCAAGTGACGATGAGGCCGATGGCGGACATAAGATTGAGCGTATGCCCGCACAGCCACAGCAGCACCAGCGAGAAGGCCACGTCCACCGGAATCTCCAGCAACACGATGAGCGGCTGCAGGAAGCTCTCGAACTGGGCGGCCAGGATGAAGTACATCAGCAGGATGGAGACGAGGAGGATGACCACCATCTCGTCCAGCATCTGGCGGTTGGAGAAGAAGCTGCCGGTGAAGAGCGTGTCCCACCTGCCGGACTTGTCGGCCTCTTGCTTCACGGCCGACATCAGAGCCGGGGCATCGTCCACCTGGTAGAAGCGGAAGGGGATGTACTCCCCGTTGCGCCCCGCGCTGATGACTTTCAGGTCTTCGGCCGGCGTCAGGCGCACCAGCTGGTTCAGGGGCACGTAGCCCACGCGGCCATCCTCGGCGGGGCGGGTGCGCACCAGCGTCGAGGCCAGCACCTCGTCCACCGTCTGCTCCCCTCCGGCTATGCTGATGGGCAGGTATTGCTGGTAGGAGTGCAACATGGTGACGCTGTTCTCCTTGAAGGCCGTCTTCAGCATGCGCAGCAGCTCGTCGTAGCTCACGTCGTACAGCAACAGCCGCTCTTGCTCTATGCTGATGTTGTACTGATTCTCGAAGGCAATGCCCACGGGGGGCACGCCCGCCTGCCGGGCCAGGTCCTGCTCCAGGCCGCGCAGCTCGTCGGCCGAGGGCGACTGCTGCTTGTTGCGGGCATACAACTCGGCCACTACCTCCGCCTCTCCGGTGACGAACAACTTCTCGAACACTGTCTCCGGAGGGGAAAAGGAGACGACGGCCTGCGGGTAATGCTGTTTCAGCCAGCCATATACTTTCTGCCGGAAAGGGGCGATATCTTCGGGACTTTCCGTCTTGAAGTACAGTTCCGCTTCGGATGACGAGAGGGTCTGGTCGCGCTCCAGCAAGTAGTCCTGCTGGCCAATCTCAGCGGTCTGCTCCGTCACGTCGGCCTCCATGGCCTGCGCCAGTGCGTCCACGCGGTTGCGATTCTCGTCCACATGGATGTTCTCGTTCCACTCCACCCGGGCCATCAGTTCGTTCTGGTCTATCTTGGGCATGCGCTCCTTGTCCAGGAAGTAGAACATGAATACGCACAGCGGCACGGACAGCACGCAAAATGTCAGGCTTATCCCCTTGTGGGCAAACACCCAGTCTACCCCCGCATCATAGAAGCGGTCCAGCGTATGTGCCTTCAAGGGGTTGTTGATGCGTATGCGCGACAACCACGACTTCCGCCGCATGCCTGTGCCATACACCAGGTAGTAGAGCACGGGCAGCAGCATGATGCCGGTGAAGTAAGACACCATGAGGCCCACCGTCACCGAGAATGCCTGGTCGAAAAACAGCGCCCCCGCAATGCCGCTCATGAATATCAGGGGCACGAACACCGCAATGGTGGTGAGCGACGAGCTGAGCATGGGCGTTATCACCTCCGACGTGCCGGCCACGCAGGCACGCCGCAACGAGTAGCCCCGCTCGCGGTATTGCGAGATGTTTTCCGTCACGATGATGCTGCTGTCTATCATCATGCCCAATGCCAGAATCAAGCCCGACAGCGAGATAATGTTCAGCGACATGTTGAACAGATAGAAGAATATGAAGCTGGCAATAAGGGATACCACCATGCTCAACCCTATGATGAACGGCGACTTCACATCGCCCAGAAACAGCATGGCCACGATGCAGATGAACAGGAATCCCTGCGAAAGGTTCTGCTGCAGGTTGGAGATGGTGTAGTCCAGCAACTCCGTCTGGTTGCGGCTGACGTGGAAATCGATGTTCGGATACACGCGCTTGAAGTAATCGGTAGTCTCGTTCACGGCCTGCTTCATGTCGTCCATGTTCTCGTCTGCCTGCTTGATGACGGCCAGCACCACCGCCTGCTTTCCGTTGCACATGGCTATGCCTTTGCCGTCTACCGGCACCACCGCCACATCGCAGAAGTCGCCCAGTCTGACAATACGTTCCCCTTTGCGCAGCAAGATGTTGCGCACATCTTCCTCCGTCCGCAGCAGGGTGGAGAACTTGATGTTATACTCATAGTAACCGTCGCGCACTGTCATGCTGCCCGGCTCTACGTTGTTCTGCACCAAGGCATTCTCCAGGTCTTCAATCGAGAGTTCCAGCACAGCCAGCTTATCGGGGTCGGGCGTTATCCGCAACTCACGCTCCAACACGCCCGTCACGTCCACCATGGCCACCTCGGGCAACTGCTCTATCCGCCTCTTGATGACATTCTCGGCAAACTCGCACAAGTCCAGGAAGGCCTTCTCGTCCGTAGCCCGGTAGGCGCTGTCCGACTTCAGCGTAAGGTTCAGGTAGAACACCGGCACATCCGTTGCGCTGGCTTTCACCACCTTGGGGCGTTCGCAGTCTTTCGGCAGGTAGTTCATGGCCGCGTCTATCTTCTCGTTCACCTCTATGAAGGCCAGGTCGGTGTTCGTGCCAAAGTCAAAGCCCAGGCGTATCAGCCCGGCCCCGTCCCGCGTCTCGCTGCTCAGGTCTTTCAGCTTGGCCACCTGTATCAGCTGCTGGCGCAAGGGTTTCACCACGGTGTTCTCCAGCTCGCGTGCCGAGGTGTTCTGCGCCGACACCTGCACCGTGATTTCCGGGATGGCAATGTCCGGCAACAGGGATACCGGCAACGTGAAGTAAGTCACCAGCCCCACGATGAAGCATGCCGTGAATGCCATCAGTACAGCAATGGGACGACGTATCAGAAAGTTTATCATAAGTTATCGGTCTCTACTGAGTTCATACCTCTGTTCTCACTCTCTCTTGGTGTCCACTACGGTCACGGGCGACTCATGCGCCAGGTTCACATTGCCGGTCACAATCACCGTGTCGCCTTCCTTCAGCCCGTCGGCTATGCTGTAGCTGTCCGCATTCTCCAAGGCAGTCTGCACATAGTTCCACTGCGCCTTGCCGTCTTTCAGCGTGAACACCACCTGCTTGCCCGAACGCAGCACCAGCGCGCTCTTGGGCACCACCAGTTGCTCGCCCAGCGAACGGTGCACACTGACACGCACGTTCATGCCGCTGAACAAACGGCTGTTGCCATCCACTACGGCCTTCACCTTCACCATTCCCTCGTCGTCCACCAGCGGATTGATTTGCGAAATGCGCCCCACGTACTGTGCAGCCGCGTCGGCATAGGGGGTCACCACCACCTTGTCGCCGGCCTTAATCAAGGGCAGTTCACTTTCCAGCACGGTGAAATCCACTTCCATGCCCTCCGTGCCCACCACGGTGCAGAAGGCTTCCGAAGCATCCGCCTCATTGTATGGTTTGGCAAAAAGGTTGGCTACCACCCCGTCGAAAGGAGCCTTCAGCGAGGCATGCTCTTCCTCATATTTTGCCAATGCGTATTGTGCCTCAGCTTGGTCATAGCCGCTTCTCACCCTTGCCAGGCGCATCACGTCGGCCGGCACTTCCTCTTGCGCATCGGCCGCATAACCCTGGCCTATCAGCACGTCCTGCAACTCCAGCCGAGCCTTTTCCAGTGCGTCTTTCGTTTGCGCCACCTGGTTGGCGAGGCGGAACTTGTCCAACTCCGCTATCACCTGTCCGGCCTGCACCCGTTCACCGTTCTTCACATGCACGGCCACCACCACGCCTGCCGTTTCAAAGTGCAGGTTGGCCTGCTTGCCCGCCACCAGCTTGCCGTTGCTCACCAGTTCGTGCTCAAACACCTTCTTTTCCAGCACCTGCACGGTCACCTCGTTGCTTTCAGCGGGCAGCATCGTGGCCACCCCGGCCTCGTCTTCATCTGCGGTCTTTGCACCCGAGCAAGCCACCAAGGCCAACGCGGCAATATAAACCATGTATCGTTTCATACGTTTCTTTTTGTTTTTCATACAGCGGGAAATACCTTCTTCCTGTCTGCAAACATACATATTTATTTATGAAAAGGCAATACTTCACGCTTTTTTAGCAGCTTCCGGTCAATAGCTGTACCTCACTATCGGTTCATCCTTATTGATATCCGTGGCAACAAACATGCGTCCGGCCTCATCTACGCACAAGGAACCGATATAATGGTCAAGCTCATACCTGCACAATGGCTCACCCGTCAGGCTGAATACATACACGTATTTTCCACCGTCGGGCAAGTCCTTTCCTTCTTGAAGACTCTGGGCTATCTCGCGGAACGACTGCCCGTTGAACACGGCATATATGGCCTCGTCTCCCACCTGCACGTCGCTGAATCCCATGATGCCCGTGGGTATGCCATAACCTTCCGACACCTGGAACTGCGGCTCGCCATTGGGCCCGGTGCACACCACATGGGTATTGTCCCTCAGGTTCCACACCTCCAGCACCTCGCCCAACTGGGTCGCGGCTGCCAGCACGCCGTTGTGCGGATTGTAATCTATGAAACTGCGCCACGCCTGCGCCAATGCCGGACGGGCATTCTGCAAAGCGTCTTCATCCGACGAAGGTATCTGTCCCCACTTGCCCAGCAGTTTCCCCTGCCGGCTCACCCGGCACAAGCGGTTGTCGCCCGAGTAGTCGGGGATGATGAACGTCGTGTCGTCATACTGCGCAAAGTCCAAGGGGCGCAGCACATCCTCGTCCAGCTTCACCCGCTCCCGTTGCATTAGCGAATCTCCGCCGGCCGATACCTCCCAGCGCGTCATTTCCACCTTGTTGGCATCCAGCGTCCACAAGCCCTCGTCACACCAGCGGATATTCTCCGCCGACAACATCTCCCCGGGTGCCTCGCCACGCCTGCCTCCCGAGGCCAGGTGGCGCATCTCCGGATAGCTGAACACGTGCAGAAAGCAGTCTGCCCCATGCAAGTCGAGCATCGCCACCTTGTCTCCCTGCACCTTCACCCGGAAGGGGTAACGGAACAAAGCGGTATCCAGTGGCAGAGTTTCCGCCACCAACTGCCGTGTCTCCGGAAAATCCTTATACGTTTTTCCTTCCTTGCTGCCCGAAGCGCAACCTGCCAGCACGGCTATAGTCATTACAAAAAATCCTTTTTTCATTTCTATTTCAGTTTTAATGTCATAGCAATATAAATGATAATTTACTAGTTTGACAAGGGGACAAGGGGACAAGTTGACAAGGCAACGAGGGAGTGATATTGCGGACGGCAACGCCGTCCAACCATGCTTAACCGCTGTGTGCCGCGCAGCGGTTAAGCATAGTTGGACAGTTTCACTGTCCTCGTAGCCTTGTTAACTTGTTCCCTCGTCAACTAAAGCGTGCTTGCGCGCGCTAAATTCCCATTTCCCCCACCTCCTCCCTCATCTCCCTCACCGCCGTCGACGGCACCTTGGGCTCTTTCGTCAGCACCACCTGCCTCACCCGCTCCAGCTTCTCCGGCTGGCAGAAGCCCGGCTCGGCATACAGTTTTGCCAGCAAGTAGTACGGATAAATCCTTCCCGGCAGGCGGTGGATGGAACGCCAATAGCACTCCTCCGCCTCTTCATACCGTCCCTGCGCCTGCAGGTTCTTCCCCATCACGTTCAGTATCATCGGGTCGCAGCTGTGCTGCATAGCTTCCTGCAACACGCGGTCCGACTCCTCCCAACGGCCTTGCTTGTGCAGCCCGTGGCCGTACTCAAACAAGAAAGCCGCCCGCCCCCGCAGCCATGGGTACAGCCTGGCATATTCTTTTTCCACCGCCCCATAGGCGCCGGCGTTGTACAGCACCCGCGCATTCATCCACTCCCGACAAGCCTGCTCAGTCTGGTTGTCCTTAGGCAACCTCAGGCCGCCCCACAGGGCCGCCACGATGCCCACCGACAGCCACGCCGCCTTGCTTCGTCCTATCAGGCACCCGGCCAGCAGGGCCGATGCAGTGACCACAAACACCGGCAACTGCAAGGGATAAGACGCCAAGGCAAAAATGCCCAGCGCCAACAGTCCGCCGCACAGGCCATACCGCCCCTTCCGGAAACCCGCCCACCAGCAGCAGCCCACCACCAGCAGTCCGCCCACAGCCACCGGGATGCCTCGCTCCGCCGCCACCTGCAGGTATTCGTTGAACGCATATTCCGGACTACCGGCCACGCGCTCCTCCCACTCCTTATAAGTCCCTTGGGCAAAGTAGCACTCCTGCGCCTCGCCATAAGCTGCGGCAAAACTGCCTGCCCCGTGCCCCGTCCACGGCGCTTCGGCTATCGCCCGGCCGGTCATCCACCACATCAGCAAGCGCCCCCTGGCCGAGTCGGGTTTCAACTGAAACAGCCATCCCCCCGCCAGCAGCACGACGGCCACCCCTGTCGCTACGGTTATAACCACACCGCCCCGGTGTTTCAACCACAGCTCGCGGCCCTTCCTACCCCACCCCACCAGGCTACCATACACCCACAGGCAGGCCACGCCCGCAGCCAGCCAGGCCGAGCGGCTCATGCCCGCCGGCAGCACGCAAAATATCAGCAAGGCCACACCGCCCGCCAAGACCGTCTGCCAACGGCTACCGGCCTTCCGCCCCTCCATGTACTCATGCACGCACACCGGCAGCACCATGGCCAGATACCCGCTGTAGGGCCCCGGATTAAAGAAACTGCCCGTCATGACATAGAGCGCATGCCCCGATGCCGCGAAGCCAAACAGCTGCCGCAACCCGATGATCGCCTCCACGCCACCCCACGTCATCAGCGCAAGGGAAAACACCGCCGGAAACTCCGGCATCCGCCTGCCCCTGCCTGCCATCAGCACCGCCAAGGCCACGGCAAGCAGTGCCCACAGCGCCGCCCGGTCGAAGTGCGCCCACTGCCCCACCGTCTCGCCGGAAGGCAACATCGCGTCCTGCGCCACCACCGGCGACAGCAGGAGGGCAAGAGCTAAATAGGTCAATATTTTATAGATAGTCTTATGCATAAGCTATTAAATGGGAATTTAGTTGACGAGGGAACAAGTTAACAAGGCTACGAGGACAGTGAAACTGTCCAACTATGCTTAACCGCTGTGTGCCGCGCAGCGGTACCTGCGGTAAGAAGCCATCAGCAGATGCATAGAACCTCGAAGAGGTTCAACCCCATACCGACGGGACATAGCTTGTTCGACCCCTTCGAGGTCGGGGGGCTTGCGCTCACCTGCATACACCGCAGGTACCGCTGCGCGGCACACAGCGGTTAAGCATGGTTGGACGGCGTTGCCG
>CALUJC010000031.1 GCA_944320865.1 uncultured Bacteroides sp.
CTGCCGATGGTGCCGAATCCGCCCAGCTGCTTAGCCCCCTCCTTGGAGAAGAGGTACTTCATTTGTCCCACGTAGCCGCTGAGGGTCTTCACGCCCAGCCGGATACCGGCGGGCAGCGAGGCAAAGAAACCGTAGTCTGTGCGTATCACGGGCAGCAGACGGTCCGTCTCCATGCAGGGAACTACACCTATTTTATAGAGTGAGTCGGTAGCCAGGGTCAGCGTGTCCTGCACGCCTTGGCGCATGTAGGTCAGCGTCAGTTGGCGCGATGCTCCTTGTTCCTTGCGCTGCGCCATGGTCTCTACGAAGTCGAAGTACGACACCTGTTTACCGTCCAGGTGAGTGATGCTGTCGCCGGGCATCAGGCCTGCCAGAAGGGCTGGACTACCCGCTACAAGGCTATCTACTACGAAAGGAATGCGGTAGGAGGCAAAGCGCACGCTGTCGGCCAGCAGGCGGTCCATCATGTCGTCGGGGATGTAAACGGCTGCTTCACGGCCATCGCGCAGTACGGTCACTTCGCGGGCATCTACAATGTCGGTCAGCATATCGCCATCGTAGCGCTCGAAGGGCACACCGTCGGCGCTGAGCAGGATGTCTCCGTCGCGGAAGCCTACGTTCTTCGCCGTTTCATTGAACTCCATGCCCAACGGTGCTTTCTGCACGGGGATGTATTCGTCGCCCCAGGCAAAGAGTATCATGGCGTAGATGAACAAGGCCAGCAGGAAGTTGAACAACACACCGCCCACCATGATGAGCAGGCGTTGCCAGGCGGGCTTGGCACGGAATTCCCACGGCTTGACGGGTTGCTTCATCTGCTCGGTGTCCATCGACTCGTCTATCATGCCACTGATTTTGACGTATCCGCCCAGTGGAAGCCAGCCTATGGCGTACTCCGTTTCACTGCGTTTCGGCTTGAATTTAAAGAGGGTGAGCCAAGGGTCGAAGAACAGGCAGAATTTTTCTACTCTTGTTTTGAAGAGCTTGGCAAAGAGAAAGTGCCCCATTTCGTGTATAATCACCAGGAGCGAAAGGCTCAGGATGAGCTGCAGGGCACGAATCCAGAATGTTTCCATTTGTCTACTATTGTTATTGTTTGAATATGGTTAGTTCGTTGTTTTTTCTCGTTTTATAATGAGCTGATGGTCAGTCTATCTTGTCAATATTTCTTCTACCTTGCGGCGTGCCTCGGCATCGGTTGCCACATAGTCTTCGTAGGTCGGCTTGGCGATGAACGGCACACGCTGCATGGCCTCGGCGATGACATCGCTCATGCCCAGGAACGACACGCGGCCGTCCAGGAAGGCGCGGACGCAGACTTCGTTGGCGGCATTGACGATGCACGGCATGTTGCCCCCTCGGTGCAGCGCCTCGTAGGCCAAAGCCAGGTTGCGGAAGCGTTCGGGGTCGGGCTGCTCGAAGGTGAGACTGGTGCAGGTGCGGAAGTCCAGCCGGGGAAACGAGGCGTGCAGGCGGTTGGGGTAGGAGAAGGCATACTGGATGGGCAGGCGCATGTCCGGCATGCCCAGTTGTGCTTTCACCGCTCCGTCTTCGAACTGCACCATCGAGTGGATGACCGACTGCGGGTGCACCACCACTTCAATTTGGTCGGGCCTGACGCCAAACAGCCAGCGGGCTTCCATCACTTCGAAACCTTTATTCATCATCGAAGCAGAGTCGATGGTAATCTTTGCGCCCATCTGCCAGTTGGGATGGCGCAAAGCCTGCTCCTTGGTTACGGTGGCCAGTTGCTCGCGGGTGTAGGTGCGGAAAGGGCCGCCCGATGCGGTGAGTATCACCTTCTCGATGGCATTTCCTGCCTCTCCGGCCAGGCACTGAAATACTGCCGAATGTTCGGAATCGACCGGCAGGATAGGGGTGCCGCAGGTGCGTGCCAGCTCGTTGATGAGTTCGCCGGCTACTACCAGCGTTTCTTTGTTGGCCAGGGCAATAGGTTTACGGGCACGTATGGCGTTCATTGTCGGCAGCAATCCGGCATAGCCCACCATGGCGGTGAGCACCATGTCGATGGGTTTCTCCGTCACGATTTGGCAGATGGCCTCGGTACCGGCATAAACCTTGATGGGCAGGTCGGCAAGGGCTTCCTTCAGCCGGGCGTAGTGCGTCTCGTTGGCTATCACCACCGCTTCGGGCTGATGGCGTCGTGCCTGTTCGATGAGCTTGTCCACCTGGTTGTTGGCTGTCAGCACGTAGGCTTCGTACAGGTCGGAATGTTCCTCTATCACTTGCAGGGCCTGGGTGCCGATGGAGCCGGTTGAACCGAGTATGGCTATTTGTTTCTTCATATCTATTAGTTAGTTACGAGCTGCGAGCTACGAGTAGCTTGCTCCCGTAAGGGTTATTGATTTACTTATTTCCTTTCTCCATTTTTTACATTGTAGCTCGTGGCTGCAATAGCTAAAACACTATATACAGCTCCGGATTGACAGCCTTGCCTTGGTGCCACAACTCGAAGTGCAGGTGCCTGTCTTTATTTTCTTCTTCTCCTTGGGCAGCCATGGCCAGGGCAACGGGTTCTCCGCCGGTAACGGCATCACCTTCACGCTTGAGCAAGGAACCGCAATGCTTGTAGACCGACATGAAGCCTTGCGTGTGCTGGATGGCGATAAGGTATCCGTATTGGGCCGTATAGGTGCTGAGCACCACTGTCCCGTCGAGCACGGCAAGGATGTTGCCTCCGGATTCGGTGTTGATGTCGGTGCCTATGTGCGATTGGCGAGTGTCGAACGACCGCAGAATGACACCTTGTGCAGGGCGATAGAATATCAGGCCATCGGCATCGGTGCGGGCGGCAAGGTTGGTCAGGTTGTACATCTCCTGTTCCTCGTATTGCTTGCGGAAGTCTGCTTCGCGTTGGGTGATGTCCATCAGCGTGTCGGCACGCAGGGTAGTCAGCGAGTCGATGGACTGTATGGTGTCGGCTTTGACAGTGCCTCGGAAGATGTCTTGTATGTTGGCAATATAAAGGTTCTGCTTGGCCAACACCTGTTGCAGGGAATCGGCACGGAGGGCATTGTTCACCACTTGCTCGCGTATTTCACTGTTCATGTATCCGGGCAGGTAGTTGCGCAGGGGGGTGAACACCATGATTAATGAAGCGATGACGAACAATACTACGATGGTAAACACCAGCCACGAGATGCCATTGAGCTTGGACACACGCAGCCCCACAACCTCCTCCAATGTATTCTCATTGATGATGGTCAGCTTGTACTTGAACTTGATGTCTTTCCAAAAAGCCTTGTGTTTCTTTTTCTTTGTTGTGGTCACGCTTTCAATGATTAGTTTTTTATACCTCTTCCGTATTATCTAAGTTCAACAAACCTTCGGGCAGGCTGACGGTGATGACGCGGTGCTCGCGGTCGATGTCGGTGATGAACTCCTCCTGCGCGGGGATGAGCAGTTCTTCCCCGTTGTGGTCTATTATAAATAAGGTGTTGACGGTCGAAGTGTCCACGTCCGTCACTTCGCCCAAATGTCCGTGGTGTACCTCCTCCATGCGGAAGCCTACGAAGTAACTCCACGTCAGTTCGCCTTCCTCTTCGGCCTGGCGGGCGTGGTGGACGGGGAAGTAGACCTCCACGTTGGTGAAGCGGCGCGCCTGCTCGGCGGTGTCCACGTCCTCCAGCTTGATGAGGGCGGTGGTGTCCGTGCGGAAGCGGTACTCTTCGATGTAGAAGGGCACGAGGATGCCGTCCATGAGGCAGACAATGTAGTCCGCCTCCACGCGGTCGAAGATGTCGTCCGTGAAGGTGAACAGCAGTTCGCCCCGCACGCCGTGGGGCTTATTCAATATACCTATTTTATATACTTCGTCTCTGCGTATCATAGAGTCTTATATTCTTGTGATTCTCGCCCCGATGGCGTTCAGTCGCCCTTCGATGTCCTGATACCCCCGGTCTATCTGCTCGATGTTGTGAATGCGGCTGATGCCGTCGGCGCTCAGGGCGGCGATGAGCAGGGCGATGCCGGCGCGAATGTCCGGTGAAGTCATGTTTCCTCCTCGCAGCTTGAACCCGTGGTCGTGGCCGATGACTACGGCGCGGTGCGGGTCGCAAAGGATGATTTGCGCCCCCATGTCGATGAGTTTGTCCACGAAGAACAGACGGCTCTCGAACATCTTCTGGTGGATGAGCACGCTGCCCTTGGCCTGCGTGGCCACGACGAGCATCACGCTCAGCAGGTCGGGCGTCAGGCCCGGCCAGGGCGCGTCGGCGATGGTCATGATGGAGCCGTCCATGAACGACTCAATCTCGTAGGTGTCCTGTGCAGGCACGTAGATGTCGTCGCCCCGTTGCTCCAAGCGGATGCCGAGGCGGCGGAAACTTTCGGGGATGATGCCCAGGTGCTGGTGCGACACGTTCTTGATGGTCAGTTCGCTCTGCGTCATGGCCGCCATGCCGATGAAGCTGCCCACCTCAATCATGTCCGGCAGGACGGTGTGCTCCGTGCCGTGCAGTTGCTCCACGCCGTCGATGGTGAGCAGGTTGGAGGCGATGCCCTGTATCTGTGCCCCCATGCGGTTCAGCAGGTGGCAGAGTTGTTGCACGTAGGGTTCGCAGGCGGCGTTGTAGATGGTGGTGCGTCCTTTGGCCAGGACGGCCGCCATGACGATGTTGGCCGTGCCGGTGACGGAGGCTTCGTCCAGCAGCATGTAGGTGCCCGTCAGGTGGGGGGCGGTTATCTCGTAAGCTCCCCGTGCTTCATCGTAGCTGAAGGCGGCTCCTAACTTCTGGATACCGAGGAAATGCGTGTCCAGGCGTCGGCGTCCTATCTTGTCGCCTCCGGGGCGCGAGATGACGGCCCTTCCGAAGCGTGCCAGCAGAGGGCCTACCAGCATGATGGAGCCGCGCAGGCTGGCGCATTTCTTGAGGAACTCGTCACTGCCCAGGTACTCCATGTCCACCTGTGCCGCCCGGAAGCGGTATGAGTCTATGCCCAGTTTGGAGATGCTGACGCCCATGTCGCGCATCAGTTGAATAAGGTTGTTCACGTCCAGGATGTCGGGCACGTTGTGCACGGTCACCTCTTCGTCGGTGAGCAAGGTGGCGCAGATGATTTGCAGCACCTCGTTCTTGGCTCCCTGCGGGTAAATGTTGCCGGACAGTTTGTGTCCGCCTTCGATTACAAATGATGCCATGGCTTGTTGTGTGTCTCCCTGTGGGTTTGATGGTTATCGCTTATTGTTGTTATTGCGCTTAAAGTTTTTGTTGTTGTTCCGGTTGCCCTGCGCATTGGCTTTGGGACGGTAGTACATGTCTATGCGGCGCGCCATGAGGCGTAGCAAGTCGTCGGTCAGTTGCAGCCGTCCGTCGGACAGTTCGTAGAGGTCTTCGGCAATCTTGCGGTCGTCCACCGTGTCCTTGTTCCAGGTCATGTAGTCCTTCTTCATGTGGTTGCAGATGAGGGCCACGAGGTTGCGCTTCTCGTCGCCTTCGGGCATCTCGCAGGCCTTCTTGATGAGGACTTCGACGGAGTGGCCGTAGTGGCGGTAGCGTATGCGGGCGTGGGGGTAGGGCACGGGGGCGGGCTTGCACGCCAGCTTTTCCATGCGGACTACTTCGTAGGGGTAGTCGATGTCCAGCTTGAAGTCGGACATGATGGCCAGGTGGTCCCACAGCTTATGCTTGAAGTCGGGCGTGTCGCGCAGTTGCGGGAACATGTTGCCCATGATGTTGATGATGGTGTTGGCGCAACGCTGGCGTTCGGCCCTGTCCTTAATGGTCAGTGCGTAGTCTACCATGTTCTGGATGCTTCTCCCGTATTCGGGCAGGGGCATCCGCTTCTGTTGGGTGTTGTATGCTATCATATATAATATGGTGTAAAGTTCTTGTTTAATTCTGAGCAATCACTCTGCTTAGGCTTAAGCAGTCACTCTGCTTAGGCTTAGACAGCCACTCTGCTTAGGCTTAGACAGCCACTCTGCTTAGGCTTAGGCAGCCGCTCTGCCCGGTTCACAGCAGCTTCTTGGGCTTTCCGGCCACGAACTCCTTCAGGTAGAAGGGCTCGAAGTAGGCCACGTCCTTGAAGTCGCCCTCGGCCACGGCCTTCTCCGCCAGGGGGAACATCATGGCGGCCAGCGGCTGTATGCCGTCTATGAAACGGGCGTTAGGGTGGGAGAGCTTCTCCTTGCACTTGGCCGCCCCGTTGCCGAAGAAGTACACGGGCCTTTCGTCCAGGTACTCGCGGTACGATGCCTCGTCCACAATGTCCGCCGCCGTGTCGCGCACGGGGCGCAGGGCACGGTCGTAGATGGCGGCATACACCTCCATGCGCCGGGCGTCGAGCATGGGGCAGAGCAGGGCGTCGTCGGGCAGCTCGTCGTGATAGAGCAGCACCGGCACGCTCAGCACCTTCAGCGTGGGCAGGCCGATGAGGGGCACGCCCAGCCCGTAGCACACGCCCTTGGCCATGGACACGCCGATGCGCAGCCCTGTGTATGAACCCGGTCCGCAACTCACGGCCACGGCATCGAGCGGCATGGCATGGCTGTCGGCAAACGACAGGGCCTCGTCGACAAACACTCCCAAGGACACCGCGTGCGACGGCCCCTTGAAATCTTCTTTCCGGAAAACGTTTTGCCCGTCCTCGCTCAGGGCTACCGAGCACACCTGGGTGGACGTCTCAATATGCAGGATACATGACATGGTTTTTCTCGTTCTACTTCTTTAAACAGCAGACAAAAGTACGGGATTATTTTCAGTAATTAAAATAATCGTGTAATTTTGCGCAAAAGTTAAGAAGCATTATGATACAGTCGATGACGGGCTATGGGAAAGCTACCCTGGAATTGCCCGATAAAAAAGTGAACATAGAGATAAAATCCCTCAACAGCAAAGCCATGGATTTGTCTACACGCGTGGCCCCGCTCTACAGGGAGAAAGAGATGGAAATCCGCAACGAGCTGTCCAAAGTGCTGGAACGCGGAAAGGTGGACTTTACCCTGTGGATGGAAAAGAAGGACGCCGAGCAGCTGGCCACCCCCATCAACCAAGCCCTGGTAGAGGCTTACTACAAGAAGGTAAAGGAGATATCGGCCAGTACAGGCATCCCCGAGCCGGCCGACTGGTTTTACACCCTGCTCCGCATGCCCGACGTCATGGTGAAGAACGAAATGCAAGAGGTGGACGACGAAGAGTGGCGCACGGTGCATACGGCCATTGAAGAGGCCATCGGGCATCTGGTGGAATTCCGCAAGCAAGAAGGCGCCGCCCTCGAGAAGAAGTTCCGGGAGAAGATAGCCAACATCGCCCGTCTGCTGGAAGAAGTCGCCCCCTACGAGCACGAACGGGTGGGCAAGATAAAAGAGCGCATCATCGAAGCCCTGGAAAAGACCCTAAGCATAGATTACGACAAGAACCGCCTGGAGCAAGAACTCATCTACTACATAGAGAAGCTGGACATCAACGAGGAGAAGCAACGCCTGGCCAACCACCTGAAGTACTTCATACAGACGCTGGAAGACGGTCATGGCCAAGGCAAGAAGCTCGGTTTCATTGCCCAGGAGATGGGGCGTGAAATCAACACCTTGGGCAGCAAGTCCAACCACGCCGAGATGCAGAAGATTGTGGTGCAGATGAAGGACGAGCTGGAGCAGATAAAAGAACAGGTATTGAACGTAATGTAAGCATATGGGCAAACTTATCATATTTTCCGCCCCGTCGGGCTCAGGCAAATCTACCATTATCAACTACTTGCTGACGCAACACCTCAACTTGGCCTTTTCCATATCGGCCACCAGCCGCCCTCCGCGCGGCACGGAGAGGGATGGGGTGGAGTACTTCTTCCTCACGCCCGATGAATTCCGTCGGCGCATAGCCAACCATGAGTTCCTGGAGTATGAAGAAGTCTATGAAGACCGCTTCTATGGCACGCTGAAGGCGCAGGTGGAAAGGCAATTGGAGGAAGGCCAGAACGTGGTGTTCGACGTAGACGTAGTGGGCGGATGCAACATCAAGCAGCACTATGGCGACCGTGCCCTGTCTATTTTCATCCAGCCGCCCTCTATAGAAGAACTGCGCAAACGCTTGGAGCACCGTGCCACCGACGCCCCCGAGGTCATTGAGAGCCGTCTGGCCAAGGCGGAGTATGAGCTGAGCTTTGCCCCCAGGTTTGACAAGGTGATTGTGAATGATGACCTGGAGAAGGCTAAAGCCGAAGCATTGCAAACCATTACAAAATTCTTGAACGCATGAAGTCTGAAAAAGGTTATAGCCCCCGCTTCAACAAGGCGTTGCTCGTCATCAACGCTGCCCTGTTTGTGTGTTGCTTGGTCACCTCTTTCATCTACTTGAACTACCAAGAGTACGAATTATCCCTCTGCATGCTGCTCGTGGCGCTCTTTACGGCCGGCAATGCCTTTGCGGCGTGGAAACGCCTGCGCCGTGCACGCAAGGAAGGGCAAAAGTAACACGCCGGACGCTATGAAGGTAGGCATCTATACCGGTTCGTTCAACCCCGTGCACATCGGGCACCTGGCGTTGGCCAACTACCTGTGCGAGTTTGAGGGACTGGACGAAGTGTGGTTCATGGTCAGTCCCCGGAATCCCTTCAAGCAGGAGGACGAGCTGATGGACGATGCCCTCCGCCTGGAGCTGGTGCGGCTGGCTGTGGAGGGCTATCCCAAGTTCCGGGCATCCGATTTCGAGTTTCATCTTTCGCGCCCTTCCTACACCGTGCATACGTTGGAAGCCTTGCGGCAAACCTATCCGGAGCATGAATTTTATTACATCATGGGTTCGGACAACTGGGCTTCGTTCACCCGTTGGTATGAATGGAAGCGCATCTTGGATGAAAACCAAATCCTTATTTATCCCCGTCCCGGTTATCCCGTGCAACAAGAGGCGTTGCCGGCGCATGCCCGCCTGGTGTCTTCACCCGTGTTTGAAGTCAGTTCAACCTTTATCCGCCGGGCCTTGCATGATGGGAAAGACATTCGTTACTTCCTCCATCCGGCAGTCTACCATAGGCTGAAAGACAGCCTTCCTTCGCTACCGTGATGGTTATCCTGTGCCAATGACTCTATCCTAGATGGGGACTCTATCCAGTCCTAGATAGGGACTCTATCCAGTCCTAGATAGAGACTCTATCCAGTCCTAGATAGAGACTCTATCCAGTCCTAGATAGGGACTCTATCCAGTCCTAGATAGGGACTCTATCCAGTCCTAGATAGGGACTCTATCTAGTCCTAGATAGGGACTCTATCCAGTCCTAGATAGAGACTCTATCCAGTCCTAGATAAGCACTCTATCCAGTCCGGTAGCTATCCTATGCCAAGGCGATGGCTTTCTTTTGCTAAGACAAGGCGTTGCCTTTGCGAAGAACAACCATTCTGTTATGGTAATCCGGGAAAAATGCCGTAACTTTGCCCCATCGGAAAAAGATAATCTAAAAGATACGTTTATGGCAACAAAACCTTGCATTCCGAAAGGAACCCGCGACTTTTCGCCCCTGGAGATGGCGAAGCGCAACTACATATTCAATACCATTCGCGACGTTTATCACCTCTATGGCTTCCGGCAGATAGAAACCCCGGCCATGGAGATGCTCTCCACCCTGATGGGCAAGTATGGCGAGGAGGGAGACAAACTCTTGTTTAAGATACAGAACTCGGGCGACTACTTTTCGGGCCTGACCGATGAGGAATTGCTGAGCCGCAACGCCCCCAAGCTGGCGTGCAAGTTTTGCGAGAAAGGCCTGCGCTACGACCTCACCGTGCCTTTTGCCCGCTACGTGGTGATGCACCGCGATGAGCTGACGTTCCCCTTCAAACGCTACCAGATACAACCCGTGTGGCGCGCCGACCGTCCGCAGAAAGGCCGTTACCGTGAGTTTTACCAGTGTGACGCCGACGTGGTGGGCAGCGACTCCCTGCTGAATGAAGTGGAACTGATGCAGATAGTGGACACGGTCTTTTCGCGCTTCGGCATCCGCGTGTGCATCAAGATTAACAACCGCAAGATTCTGACCGGCATTGCCGAAATCATCGGCGAGGCCGACAAGATAGTGGACATCACCGTGGCTATCGACAAGCTGGACAAGATAGGGCTGGACAACGTGAATGCCGAGCTGCGCGAGAAAGGAATCAGTGAAGCAGCTATTGAGAAGTTGCAACCTATCATTTTGTTGGAAGGAACCAACGATGCAAAGCTGGGTGTATTGAAGCAAGTGCTTGCGTCGAGCGAAACGGGCTTGAAGGGTGTAGAAGAAGTGGAATTTATTCTCAATGCTTTGAAAGGACTTGACTTGAAAAACAAGATAGAGCTCGACCTCACTTTGGCACGCGGACTGAACTACTACACCGGCGCCATCTTCGAGGTGAAGGCATTGGATGTTCAGATAGGCAGCATCACCGGAGGCGGGCGTTACGACAACCTGACAGGTGTGTTCGGCATGGCCGGGGTGAGCGGAGTAGGCATATCTTTCGGGGCCGACCGCATCTTCGACGTATTGAATCAACTCGACCTCTATCCTCGAGATGCTGTGCAGGGCACTCAGTTGCTTTTCATTAACTTTGGCGAGCGCGAGGCGGCTTTCTCCCTGCAGGTGCTGGCCAAGGTGCGTGCGGCAGGCGTCCGTGCCGAGATTTACCCTGATTGTTGCAAAATGAAGAAGCAGATGAGTTATGCCAATTCCCTTGGCGTCCCTTTTGTGGCTTTGGTAGGAGAAAACGAAATGGCGGAAGGAAAAGTCACTTTGAAGGACATGGCTACCGGCGAACAGCGTCTGCTGGCTCCCGACGAACTGGCTGATGCTCTCCTGGTGAAATAAGCTTAAAGCTGAAATTTTTGAAATAATTATGGAAAAAAGGGGCACATTGTGCCTCTTTTTTTGTACATTTGTCATAGCGCTGTAAGGCATTTGTAACCAGACATCCCTACATTTGCTCAAACTAATAAAGAAGGAGGTTCATATGGTTTTCATTCCGTTAAAACAAGAGAAATATAATGCTATGATAGGTTTCTTAATGATAGTCATAGCCTTGTTGTTCGTCCTTTACATGGGATATTCAATGGTGCAGGCCACTCGCTCTTTTTGGGATGCGTTCATCGCAAGCTGATTTAGTATGGTGGCATGATTTTCTATTTTACAGGTACAGGAAACTCCCGTTGGGTGGCCAGCCAGTTGGCTTCTGCCATGGGGGATGAAGCTTTTGACATTTCCTTTTGCTTGCGTTCAGGCAAAGTTCCGCCTGTGGCAGGCAAGCGGGTAGGGGTGGTGTTTCCTATCCATTCGTGGCGGGCACCCCGTCCGGTAATGGAGTTCTTGTCGCATCTGGAGTTGCCTGAAGGCATGTATCGCTTTGCCGTGTGTACATGTGGAGATGATGCCGGGAAGGCGATGCAAAACCTAGCACGTGTGTTCGGCGTGGACGCCGCATGGTCGATAACCATGCCCAATACTTATGTGCCCATGTTCAGCCTTGACACGGACGAGGTGGCAAGCAGCAAGATACGTGCGGCACGAAAACTTATTCCCGAAATAGCCCGTTTGGTGCAGGATGAGTTCTCCGGTTATAAAGTCCATGAAGGGTGTTTTCCCCGCCTTAAGAGCTATGTGCTACATCCTTTGTTCGTGCGGTTTGTCATCCGTACGCGGGGATTCCATGTGGATGAAGGTTGTGTTTCATGCGGCACGTGTGTACAGGTGTGTCCTTTGGGTAATGTGAGTTTGATGGATGGCCGTCCCAAGTGGGGAGAAGCGTGCCTCCATTGCATGGCATGTCTGCACGGGTGTCCGGCCGAAGTCATACAATATGGCACCTCTACCCGACAGAAGGGACGCTATCGGCTTGCACGCTATTTATCTTGATTCTTCTTTTGCGGGGTTTCATATTATTCCTTCAAAATCTATCCATATTAAAGCGAGTTTTCGCTATATTTGTGGCATCAATTAATCTATAAAGCTAAATCGTTCATTATGAAAGAAAAAATTTTGGTGACAGGCGGCACCGGCTATATAGGTTCACACACAGTGGTAGAACTTCAAAATGCCGGCTATGAGGTGGTAATTGTAGATAATCTTTCCAATTCGAATGCCGATGTTGTAGACAGCATCGAGCAGATATCAGGAATCCGTCCGGCATTTGAAAAGTTGGATTGTTTGAATCTGGCAGGTCTTGATGCCGTCTTTGCCAAGTATCAGGGCATTAAAGCCATCATTCACTTTGCAGCCAGCAAAGCAGTAGGCGAGTCTGTGCAAAAGCCGCTGCTATATTATCGTAACAATTTGGGTTCGCTCATCAACCTGCTCGAATTAATGCCGAAGTACGGAGTAGAAGGCATCGTATTTTCTTCTTCATGTACCGTGTACGGCCAACCTGACCAGTTGCCTGTGACTGAAGAGGCACCTATCAAAAAGGCAGAGTCGCCTTACGGAAATACCAAGCAGATTAATGAAGAAATCATCCGTGACTATGTAGCATCCGGTGCTCCCATTCAAGCCATCTTGTTGCGTTACTTCAATCCTATTGGTGCTCATCCTTCAGCTTTGTTGGGCGAACTTCCCAATGGAGTCCCGCAGAATTTGGTGCCTTATCTTACCCAAACGGCTATTGGCATCCGTGAAAAGCTGAGCGTTTTCGGCGATGATTATAACACTCCCGACGGTTCTTGTATACGAGACTTCATTAATGTGGTAGACCTTGCCAAAGCCCATGTGGTGGCCATTGGCCGTATGCTTGAGGGTAAGCAGGCGGATAAGGTGGAGGTGTTCAACATCGGCACGGGACGTGGCGTGTCAGTCCTGGAACTTATCCATGGTTTCGAGGAAGCTACGGGCGTAAAACTAAATTATCAGATTGTAGGACGTCGTGCAGGTGATATCGAGCAAGTATGGGCCAATCCGGAACGTGCCAACAAAGTGCTTGGATGGAAAGCTGAAACCAATATCGAAGACACGTTACGTTCGGCATGGAACTGGCAATTGAAACTCCGTGAACGCGGTATTCAATAAAGAGTGCCACATGTTCATTTCCGGTTTCCCGGGTATGCGAATATCTGAGAACGGTGCTTAGGTCTGTTTTTTGGAGGCGTAAGCAAGGCTGTGGCAATTATTATTATATTGTGTTTTATTTTGTGTTTGTGTGTGGCATGTCAAATTCATTTTGGCATGCCTTTTTTGTGGGCTTCTTCATTGACTCTGCGCTGCTAAAGTCCCTCTTTAGCGGGATAAACATGAACTTTACGGCGCTCAAAGCCTTGGTTGGAAGTGCAAAGTTGATGACCTGTAATAAAACAAAGCGGCCGGCCTCTGGAAAGGAGGTCGGCCGCTGCTATGTTCAGCCTGGTTGATGCGGATTATTACTTATTGTTCAGCATCGTGTCGGCAGGAGCCACGCCCCAGCTTTCGGCTGCCATGCGCTGGTAGCTGGCGTAGCGCCACTTGGCGTTGTCTTCAGCAGCTTGGAACAACTCGGCAGCTTCTTGCGGATATTGCTTCATTACGCTGGCATAGCGCACTTCGCCCTTCAAGAAGTCTTGGAAGCCCGTCCAATCCGGTTCCTTGCTGTCCAGGGTGAAGGGGTTCTTGCCTTCGGCCTCGAGGGTGGGGTTGTAGCGCCACAGGTGCCAGTAACCGCACTTCACGGCCTTTTCTTCCTCAGCCTGGCTCTTGCCCATGCCTGCCTTCAGGCCGTGGTTGATACACGGAGCGTAGGCGATGATGAGCGACGGGCCGTGGTAAGCCTCAGCTTCGCGCAGGGCCTTCAAGGTCTGTGCCTGGTCGGCGCCCATGGCAATCTGGGCTACATATACATAGCCGTAAGTCGTAGCCATCAAGCCGAGGTCTTTCTTGCGGACGCGCTTGCCGCTGGCAGCAAACTTGGCGATAGCGCCGAGCGGAGTGGCCTTGGACGACTGGCCGCCGGTGTTGGAGTAAACCTCCGTGTCGAGCACGAGGATGTTCACGTCCTTGCCGCTGGCAATCACGTGGTCGAGGCCGCCGTAACCGATGTCGTAAGAAGCACCGTCGCCGCCGATAATCCACTGGCTGCGCTTCACGATGTATTGCTTCAGGTCGTAGATGCCTGCGCAAACGGGGCACTTATCCTTGGCAGCTTCGAGCATGGGCACGATGCGCTCGTAGATGTCTTTCGTCTTGTCGGCATCCAGTGCATTGTCCAGCCATTCCTGGAAGATAGCTTTGTATTCTGCGGGAGTAGCTTCGTTTTCAATGCCTTCCTGCATCAGTTTGGCGATGCGGGCACGCATCTTCTCGTTGGCCAGTTCCATGCCGAGGCCGAATTCGCAGAAGTCCTCGAACAGCGAGTTTGCCCATGCAGGACCGTGACCCTTCTCGTTCTTCGTGTAAGGAGTGGAAGGTACAGAGCCGGAGTAGATGGACGAGCAACCTGTTGCATTGGCTACCATTTCTCTATCACCGAACAGTTGAGAAATCAGTTTCACATACGGAGTCTCGCCGCAACCCGAGCATGCGCCCGAGAACTCGAACAGCGGGGTAGCGAACTGGCTGTTCTTCACATTGGCCTTGATGTCGATGAGGTGTTGCTTGCTCTTGACGTTGTTCACGCAGTATTCCCAGTTGGCAGCTTCGCCCATCTGGCTTTCCAGGTGAACCATCTGCAGAGCCTTGCCGCCCTTCTTCGGGTTGCCCGGACATACATCCACGCAGTTGCCGCAGCCCAGGCAGTCCAATACGTCTACCTGCATACGGAAAGTCATGCCGTCGAATGCCTTGCCCACAGCCTTCAGCATCGGGAAGTTGGCACCTTTCTGCTCCTCAGCGTCGAGCACGAACGGACGGATGGCAGCGTGCGGACAAACGTAGGCACACTTGTTACATTGTATACAGTTCTCGGGATTCCATACCGGAACGAAGGCAGCCACACCGCGCTTTTCATATTTGGCCGTGCCGGGATACCAGGTACCGTCTTCAATATCCTTGAAGGCAGATACGGGCAGCAGATCGCCATCTTGTGCGTTGATGGGGCGTACCACTTCGTTGATGAAAGCCGGGTCGTTGTTGGCGGCCTTCTCGTCGTCGGGCAGGTTGGCCCAAGCCGGGTCGATGGTCAGCTGCTTGTACTCGCCGCCACGGTCTACGGCAGCATAGTTCTTGTTCACCACGTCTTCACCCTTCTTGCCGTAGCTCTTCACGATGAACTTCTTCATCTGCTCAACGGCCAGGTCGACGGGGATAACGCCCGTGATGCGGAAGAATGCCGACTGCAGGATGGTGTTGGTGCGGTTGCCCAAGCCAATCTCTTGTGCAATCTGCGTAGCGTTGATGTAGTAAACGGTGATGTTATGCTGTGCGAAGTACTTCTTCACGCGGTTGGGCAGGTTCTTGGCCAACTCGTCGCCTTCCCAGATGGTGTTCAGCAAGAACGAGCCATTGTCGCGCAAGCCGCGTGTCACGTCGTACATGTGCAGGTAAGCCTGAACGTGGCAAGCCACGAAGTTAGGCGTATTTACCAGGTAAGTGGAGCGGATGGGCGTGTCGCCGAAACGCAAGTGCGAGCAAGTGAAGCCGCCCGACTTCTTGGAGTCGTAAGAGAAGTAAGCCTGGCAGTGCTTGTCTGTATTGTCGCCGATAATCTTTACGGAGTTCTTGTTGGCGCCTACCGTTCCGTCGGCTCCCAACCCGTAGAACTTGGCCTCGAACATGCCTTCGCCACCTACGGCGATTTCGGCTTCCTGAGGCAGGGAGGTGAAGGTCACGTCGTCCACAATACCGATGGTGAAGTGGTTCTTCGGCGTGTTCATCTTCAGGTTGTCATATACGGCGAGGATTTGTGCCGGGGTAGTATCTTTAGAGCCCAGACCATAGCGTCCGCCTACGATGAGCGGGGCATCTTCCTGTCCGTAGAAGCAATCCTTGACATCCATGTAGAGCGGTTCGCCCATGGCGCCCGGCTCCTTGGTGCGGTCGAGCACGGCAATGCGCTTGGCCGTCTTGGGCACGGCTGCCAGGAAGTGCTTGGCCGAGAACGGACGGTAGAGGTGAACGGCTACGAGGCCCACCTTCTCGCCCTTGGCACGCAGGTAGTCGATGACTTCGCGGATGGCTTCTGTCACGCTGCCCATGGCGATGATGACGCGGTCGGCTTCGGGGTCTCCGTAGTAGTCGAACAGTCCGTATTGGCGGCCGGTGATTTCGCTGATTTTCTTCATGTAGTCTTCCACGATGGCGGGCACTGCCTCATAGAAGGGGTTGCACGATTCGCGGTGCTGGAAGAAGTGGTCGGGGTTCTCGGCCATACCGCGCATTACCGGGTTCATGGGATTCATGGCACGGTTGCGGAATTCGGCCAAAGCCTCCTGGTCGATGAGCGGAGCCAGGTCTTCATTGTCCAGACGCTCAATCTTCTGTATTTCGTGCGAGGTGCGGAAGCCGTCGAAGAAGTTGATGAACGGCACGCGGGCCTTCAGTGTAGACAAGTGGGCTACACCGGCCAAGTCCATCACTTCCTGCACGGAACCTTCGGCCAGCATGGCGAAGCCCGTCTGGCGGCAAGACATTACATCCTGGTGGTCGCCGAAGATACACAGGGCGTGGCTGGCCAGCGTACGTGCCGATACGTGAAATACGCAAGGCAGGTTTTCACCGGCAATCTTGTACATGTTGGGAATCATCAGCAGCAAACCTTGCGAAGCGGTGTAGGTCGTGGTGAGCGCACCGGCCTGAAGTGAACCGTGAACGGTACCGGCGGCACCTGCTTCGGATTGCATTTCCTGTACCAATACTGTTTCGCCGAAGATGTTTTTACGACCTGCGGCGGCCCATTCGTCTACGTGTTCTGCCATCGTGGACGACGGGGTGATGGGATAGATAGCTGCCACCTCGGAGAACATATACGAGATGTGGGCGGCTGCCTCGTTACCATCGCAAGTGATGAATTTTTTCTGTTTAGTCATAACTAAATGAGTTTATGTAGGTAAATAAATCTTCTCTTATATTTCTTATGTCAATATAGAAAGCCGAACAACCAAAGCGGTACCAGGTTGCCCCGTCCTATTTCCGCTTTATGCAGGGCGTAGGTCACGTCTGGGTCGTGCTTTATCTTTGCGCCCTCTGTGCATATCCTGAACGGCAGCTTTCCGTCCACGATGAACGGCACCAGCTTGTCGCCCTTGTTCACCTTGTGGTCTTTCCACAGGGCGTTGACGAAGAAGGTGTCCAGCACGTCCTGGTCCTCGATGTGGATGGGATAGATGGGGTACATCAGGTTGGGGTTGTGCATCATAATCTTGGCCGGCTTTTTGGGGAACTCCTCACCCTGCGGGTAGACCATGTTGATGAGGCGTGCGTCGGCCAGGTACTTGATGTAGTTCATCACCGTGGCGCGCGAGGTCTCGATGTCTCCTGCCAGCTGGCTCACGTTGGGTGCCTTGGGGCCGTCCACGGCCAGCAGGTAGAGCAGCTTCTTTATCTTCGACAGGTATTTCAGTTCTATCTGCTTGATGAGGAGGATGTCCACCTCTATCATCATGTTCATCGTCTTCAGCAGGTTCTCCGAGAAGTTGCGTTTCTCCAGGAAGAAGGGGTAGAAGCCATGGTGCAGGTAGTCGGGGAAAAAGTCCAGCGGGCGCACCTTCGAGAGGATGCCACGGGCTATCTGTTCGTGGCTTGTAAGTATTTCGTCCAGCGTGTAGGCGTGGAATTTCATGCCCGTCTGCAGGTTGAGGAATTCACGGAAGGAGAAGCCGCGCAGGTTGTAGCTGTGCACCACGTCGCGAATCTCCGAGTCTTCGTCCAGCAGGCGCATCACCGACGAGCCGGTAAACACAATCTTCAGTCCCGGAAAGCGGTCGTAGCACTCGCGCAGCTCGTGGTTCCACCCCGGGTGCTTGAACACCTGGTCGATGAGCAGCACCCGTCCCCCGCGCCTTTGGAAGGCATCGGCAAACTCCACAATGCTGTGTCCCGAGAAGTAGAAGTTGTTCATGTTGATGAACAGGCACGAGCGGTCTGTGCCGAACTTCTCTTTGGCATATTGCAGCAAGAAGGTCGTCTTGCCCACGCCACGCGTGCCTTTGATGCCGATGAGGCGGTGGCTCCAGTCTATCTCGTCCATCAGGTCGCGGCGGACGGGAGCATTGGTGTGTTCCACCAGGTAGGCGTGAGTGCGGTAAAATGCTTCCATGTCTTTGTGGGTGCTCAGTTAATCGGCCACAAATATAGGTGATTTTTATCGGATTGCAAAGTAGGGTTGGCAAAATTTATACTAATACGTACATCGGCATCCGCGTTGTGCCTTCATTGCGCAGGCGTCCTTCATCCACGAGGCGGTGCAGCAGGCGGTAAGTGGTGTTTCGCGTGAGGCTGAATAAGCGTTGCGCCTGTGCGCGGGTCAGCACGAGGTGGGTGGCAAAATGTTCGGCCAGCAGGCGGTCGATGTCCTCATCGGCCAGCGTGCGGGCATGGTCGCCGCGCTCCATGCGGCTGAAGCCAGGGTGGTGGATGCTTTCCAGGAGCGACTTTTCGGGTTGGAAGCGGATGGACTTCAAGCGTACTTTGTGCGACTTTTGCGGGGTGGCGTGGTAGATGGGTTCGGTGCTTTCGAGCGTTATCCAGAAGTATCCCAGCCCCTCGATGTGCACGCGCTGCCCACGGCCAAGTCCGTAGGCCACCACGCGCGACAGTTCGGCCAGCACGCCCCTGATGTCGCCCCGGCTCATGCTGCTGGCATGCTCGATGTGGCTGGTGATGTCGTCCGTCTCCATCGGCATGGCCAGCACCGGCCGAGGATGCAGCAGGCGTTCGTCTTCGGGTTTGTTCAAGTCGTTTACATTCTCATACCATTCAAATAAGATAGCCATAGCGATATAGGGTTTTAGTTAGTACATTGGCGTTGTCATTGTAGCGGCTTGGCAGCGCTTTTGTGCTGCCTTGCAACCCGTCCTACTGCAGTGGGACGACCGTCTCACTGGAATAGGACGACCGTCCTACTGGAATGGGACGACTGTCCCACTGCAGTAGGACGGGTGTCTTTGTGCTGGCAAAGGTATGCCTTTCCGGCAGGAAAAGCAAGCCTTAGTAGCAGAAAAACAGTGCGCCTGTCGTATTTCTTGCTCCGAAAACTTTTAGGTTTCCACCTATTTTATATACCTTTGGGCAGTGCTTGAAAATCTGTTTCCAATGAAAACACTCGCCATCCTTATCCTGATGCTGGTGGCGGCCGTGCCCCGCCTTTCAGCCCAGGCCGACCGCTCGGCCGAGGAAAACAGCCTGATGAACTGCATGCTGCGCGTGCGCTTCGGCTTGGAGAAGGCCACCCCTGCCGGCATGGCCTATGACTACACCGCTTATGTGGACACCCTCTACCGCTATCTTTATGCCCAGCCCGTGCAGGCCGGGGCGGCTATCAAGCTGATGGCGAAGCTCACCCTGCAGGCTTACTTCATCGGGACGGGCGATGCGCGCACGGATTGGGAAGATACGGACCGGACGTTGCGCGTGGCCCAGCGCCTGCCCTCGATTTACGACATCTTTTTCGTCACCTGCGCCAATGGCATGGCCTTGCACCTGGAGGAGGCTGGTCGCTATGCCGATGCCATCCAAAGGCGCGACTGGGCGTTGCTGGCCCTGCCCAAGGTGCTCGGCACGGAAGACACGCCTATGGCCTACCTGTTGCTGAAGCAGAACGAGGCACTCAGCTTCCAGCAGGTCAGGGACTATCAGCGTGCTGCCCGATACTCCCTTAGAGCCGCCCGCATGGCGCAAAAGCTGGAAGGCGATACCTCTGCCCTCTACCGCGACGACCTACAGATGGCCGCCTCTGTGTGCCACATAGCGGGGCTGTATGAAAAGGCAGATTCCTGCTTCTCCCTCGTCCAGACACAGATGGAGAGTGAAGGGCAGCAATCGTCGGCCGAGTATGCCCGCCTGCTCCTCGACCGTGCCGATGTCTGCCAAAACTTGGGACTTGCCGCCCGGGCCGACAGCTGCTACTTGCAAGTCCTCTCCCCCTCCATGGGGGCTGACGATGCCTTGCACCGCGAAGCCCTCTACGGATTAGCCTCCTTGCGTTACGGGCAGGCCGACTACGAAGGCATGCTTTCCCCCATGCGCCAAGCCATAGCTTTGATGGAGGAAGAGAAAGATGATGTCAACCCAGCAGATGTGTTCCGCCTGCTCGACCTGTGCAATGCCCCCAACGTGGGTGAGGAGCGGAGACGCCTGCTTGCCCTGGCCCGCCGGGCAGAACGGAAGGATGATGTCCCCTCGCTTGCCACGCTGGCTTATGCTTATCGGAAGAATTATGACTACGGCCGCTCGTCTGCCTTGTGCGAAGACGTGGCCCGCCTGATGGATAAATATGCCGAGGCAGGCGACACGGTGCGGTTTGAAGCCGGCTTGCCCTACGTGCAGACGCTGTTTGTGCGGGGCAAGTATCAGGAGAAGTGCATCGGATACCTGTGGCACAGCCTGCGCTCCATGCAGAGGCAGTTCGGCGCTTCCCATCCCCTTGCTTTGGAGATGGCTGCCCTTATCGCTTCGCAATACGTGGTGGCTGGCGATTACCGCCGTGCCACCCACTTGGCCGACTCCTGCCTGGCTGTGCCCGATGCGTCCGAAAGCGTGCGCTTCCAGTTGCTCCGTGCCAAGGCCGATGCCCTTACCGCCACAGGACAGTTTGTCCGTGCCATCGGCATCAACCGCCAGGCTTTGCCTTTAGCCCGGAACATGACCGAACGGTGGGATGTCCGCGCACATGGCATTGTGGGTAACCTCATGGCCGAACTGGACGTGCATCGCACCAACCGCGATGAAACCTCCTACCCCGGCACAGACTCTTTGGCACAGGTTCTTTTGCAAGAAGCCCGTGCGCTGGCCGATTTTGCCGACAGGCAGTTTGGAGCCGGAAACCAAGAACACATTCTTGCCCTGGAGTATCTGGCCTCGGCCTGCTATCTGGCCGGACAACAGGACGAGATGCTACAGACAGCCCTTGCCTGCGAAGACCTTATCCGTCGCCACGTGCGCAACGAAGAACTGAAGGCCGTCTACTTGGAGTGCCTTGCTCCCTTCCACATTTACGCACACGATTACCGTAAAGCTTACTCGCTGATAGACCGCAAGAGCCTGAAGAAGGAAGACGACCTGCTCTTTGCCGAACGCCACAACACATTGACCTTGCTGGCCGAAACCACCTTGGGCATGGGGCGCCTGAAGGATGCACAAGCCTGGTACACCCGCCAGGCTGAAGGCATCATTGCCGAAACGGGGCGCAACTTCGCCTCGCTCACTGCTGCCGAGCGCAACCGTTATTGGCGCATGTACCGGCAATACATATACGATGCAGGCAAATTCATTACCGAAGTGGGCAAGCCTTCGCGTTTTGCCGGCACGGTGTACGACCTTGCACTGTTCTCCAAAGGCTTGTTGCTTAATTCATCCCGCCAGTTGGAACGCCTTATTACCGCGAGCGGGGACGACAGCCTGATGCGGAGTTATGATGCATTGAACGACCTGCGCAGTACGCTGGTCAACACGCCCTCCCTACTCCCGGCCGAGCGTGCAGCCATGATGCGCCGGGCAGACGAACTGGAAGCAGACATCATCCGCCGTGCCCAAGCCTATGGCGACTATACACGCTACCTCCGCACCCGTTGGCAAGACGTGCGCGACAGGCTGAAGGAAAAGGACGTTGCCATTGAGTTCATCGACTACATGCGCCAGGACAGTACGGAGATGTATGGCGCCTTGCTCTTGGGCAGGCAGTGGGACGAGCCCATCTTTGTGCCCCTTGTAGAGAAGTCGCGTTACGACAGTCTGGCCACGTCGTTTTCCATCGATGCGGCCACGTCTGCTCCGGTATGGCAGCCTTTGATGCCTTTCCTTGTCGGGACGGAAAACATCTATTTTGCGCCTACGGGCATCTTGCACAAACTCCCTATAGAATACATGCCTTGTCCGGGGGATAGCCTGGACATGAGTGAACGCTTCCGCATGTATCGCCTTTCCTCCACCCGCGTGTTGACTGAACTCCGGACAGACAAGCCGGAAAGAAAGGCCGTGCTTTACGGCGGATTAGAGTACGATGCCACTCTTGTCATGCTGAACGAAGCGGACAGCCGCCAGGGACGTGTGTTGCGCCTGCCATACCTGCAGGGCACGGAGCAAGAGGTGGAGGCCATTGCCCCCCTCCTTCAGGGCAAGCACATGAAGTTCAGCCTCTACACAGGCGAAGATGGCACGGAAGAATCTTTCAAAGCCCTGTCGGGGCAACCGGTCAGTCTGATTCACCTGGCCACCCACGGATATTACTTGCCCCTTTATGACGATGCGCTGGAGCAGATTCCTTCGCTTCGCCTTTCTGCCACGATGAAAGATGAAGACCGCACGCTGCTCAATGCCGCTGTCTGCATGGCGGGCATCAACAATGCCCACTTGGCTTCGGATTTGGACACGTCGGACGACGGCTACCTGTCTGCCAAGGAAATCGCTGCGATGGACTTGCAGGGCACCGACCTCGTCGTACTCTCTGCTTGCCTCACCGCCGAGGGCGAAGTGACGGGCGAGGGCGTCTTCGGCCTGCAACGCGGCTTCAAGCAGGCAGGGGCAGGCACGCTGCTGATGAGCTGCTGGAAGGTGGACGACCAAGCCACCCGCCTGTTGATGATGTCTTTCTATACTCATCTTCTCCGTGGGGAAAGCAAGCGTGAAGCCTTTGTGGCGGCTCAAAAAGAATTGAGATCGAACGAGAAGTACAATGACTCCCGTTATTGGGCGGCGTTCATCCTGCTCGACGGGATATGATGGATTGGCGATACTTCACCGGCTGGGTAGCGTAGTATCGCCAGCGTGCTGGCTTAGTATCGCTACCACGCTGGCGTTGGAACGCTACCGGACGATATTTTTGAATTGTATAACTTATTAATACTCAAACTGAAATGAAAACTATCTTTAAACTCTGCCTCATTGCCTTCTTTGCATGCCCTGCTTGCATGTGGGCGCAAACCACCAAGTTGTCTCCTAAAATGGAATTGTTTAAAGAATATTGCCTGAAAGTACGTGAAGGCATCGGAAGCCAGGATATTGCAACCCTGGAGGATTGCCTAAAGGAGTTCAACCAGAAGGCTTACAACGCTACCGGGGGCAACTTCGTGTACAATGGCCAAACCATTGCGCTGACCAAGTACGACCGCTTTTATAAGGTGGATACGCTTGCCTCCGTGCCTATGGGCAACCATTTGAAATTTGACCCTGCTTATGTCGACACGCTTTTGGCCACCGACCTGCAACCTGTCGCGCTCGAAGAGCCTACCTTGTTGCGGAGCGATGGTTACGATTGCATGTACATTCATCAGGCCATTGCGGCTAAGGGGAAATGTGTTTACCAAGCAAAAGGCTCCGGGGCAAAGGAGCTGTTTGTAGTAGCCGAAAATGGAGGCACCATTAATCTTGTCGTCAAGAATCCGAAAAATAAGGTAGAAGTGAAAGATGCGTCATCTGCCGGAAAACCCTCGGCCGAAGTCACGTGGAGCATGCCACGCTTCAGCGATTACAGCATTGAGGTGGAAAACACGTCGGATAAGGACATCAGTGTTATCATCGTCACCAATTGAACGCAATGGAGAAGAAAAGAATCCTGTTGCTATTTGTGGGCATATGGCTGATGACAGGCCTTTTTGCACAGACTGACTACATGGCTCGTGGCAATGCCAGTATGGAGCAGGGCGACTATGAGTCGGCCATCCGCTGGTATCGCCAGGTAGAGCCAATCAACCTTTCGCAAAGCCGCCGGCTTTACGAAAGATTGGCGCGTTCTTATAAGTACATTGGCAACTACACGGAGGCCATACGCTACAACACCCTTCTGCTGGGCATGCAACGTGGGTCGAACCGCGAGCGTGTCTTGCTCAACCTCAGCGGATTATGGCTGCTTAGCGGACAATACGAAGAAGTCATTGCCCACCTGGAAGGCCTGCACTTCACTGAAGACGATGCCGAAAGCACGCGCCTCGTCAACCTTTCGTCGGCCTACTTGCGCATGAACCGTCCGCTCGATGCGCTTCACTTGTTAGAACGTGCCTTGCAAGCTGTTTCCCCGGAGAGTAGCATTTATCGCACGGCCTTGCAAAACAGGGGATATACGGAGTGGGTCATTGGAAAGTATCAAGATGCACGAAAGTCCTTGAAACAAGCCATCCTTCTTTATCCCGACGACCGGGCGGATAAATACGTGTGTCTTGGAAATTTGGCTATTGTTGAAGCTGAATGCGGCGATTATGGACAGGCCTTGAAGCAGATAGATGCCGCACTCCGCTGGCAACGCGCCAACTTGGGTGATGAACATCCCGATTACCTTGTCTCAATTCGGAAAAAGGCGGAAATCTTGTTGAAGCAATCCGATTACCCTTCTTCTGTACGTTTGTTCAAGGAATATTTCCGGAAGGAGCGCGAGTATATCATCCGCAACTTTGCTTATATGACGGAAAGCGAGAGGCAGAACTTTTGGGCGGCACACGCTCCTTTGTTGGCCGAATGCTATGCTACGGAGTATGTCGACCCGGATTTTTTGTTTGACGTGGCGGTATTCTCTAAGTCGGTCTTGCAGCAGGCTGCTACCGATTTCCAACATTTCTTGTCTCAAGATAAAGCACATTCGGCCGATTATGCCCGTTTGAAAGGTCTGCGCTTCAGGCTGCGCACTCTTCCGGTCGGTGCGGAGCGCGATGCACTTACCCGGCAGGCTGATTCTTTGGAACGCACGCTTATCCGGCAGGTAAGCCGGTTGGGAGCCTTTACCAAGAGCCTGTCCGTGTCGGGCAATGATGTACGGCAAGCATTGAAAAACACCCGCGACCGCCTTGTGGAGTTCATTCAATACACGAGCAATGACACCGTCCGTTATGCAGCCTTGTTGGCGGGGAAGACTCAACCTGTACGGTTTATCCCATTGTTTATCCGGAAAGAGATAGAAAACCACTCCTTAGGTGGCAGCAGGAAGACGGTGAGTCAAGCCATTTACTCTCGCTCGGGTAGTGATAAGAACCGTCTGTATACAGATACGTTGTTAGGTAGGGCGGTATGGAAGAACATCATGGAGCATGTTCCACAGGATGCAGCTGTTTATTTTGTGCCCGATGGTTTGATACATTTGTTAGCTATCGAATATTTGTGCTTCGACCGTCCCGATTGTCGTTTTTTCCGTTTGTCATCTTCCAGGCAACTTTGTGAACGCAGCAGGGGGGAACAAAGGCCTGTTTCTTCCATGTTGCTTGTAGGCGGATTGGATTATGATGACACCTCCTCCGTAGTGCAACACGCAGATAGTTTGCCCGACCGTAGGGGAAGCCAAACCTTGTTGCGCGATGGCATGCCTCCTGCCACGGGGGGCGGATTTCCTTATCTGCCGGGTTCGCGGGCAGAAGTAGATAGTATCGGTACTACCTTATTGGCTGATGGAGAAAACATCCGCCTGCTGGTAGAAGCGGAAGGTACGGAAGATGCCGTAAAACGTGAAATGCAACGGAGTGATGTCGTACACATCTCCACCCACGGCTTCTGTACCGATTATCAAGTGGCACCTCGCTTGGCGTATGCCAAAGACAGCATCCCTGAAGACCTCTCCCTGTTGCGGTGCGGGCTTGTATTGTCCGGCGCCAATCGGTGTGCCCGTCCTTTGCCGGGCAATGAGGATTATGAAGACGGCATCCTCACCGCCCGTGAGTTGTGCGACCTCGATCTTAGCCATGTGCGTCTTGCTGTGCTCTCCGCTTGCCAGACGGGATTGGGGCGTGTCACCATTGATGGGGTGGCGGGATTGCCGCGCGGCTTGAAAAAGTCGGGAGCAGGTGCCATCCTCATGTCGTTATGGGAAGTAGATGACCGTGCCACGCAACGGCTCATGACTTCGTTTTATAGTAACTTGGAAGAGCATGGCATGACTCTGCATCAGGCCTTGACTGCAGCTCAACAGACCTTACGTACGGAAGAAGTGGATGCTGCTGTACAAACCGTATTCTCGCCCGCCACGTTGTCTGCCCGCCGGGTATCTTTGCCTTCGCAGGCAAGTTACGATTCTCCTTGCTATTGGGCGGCTTTTGTGCTTATTGATGCGCTATGACCTTTTTACCAGAAACCAATAAAACACTTATATTATGATGAATTTCAAGATTTCCTTATCCTTATTGTTCTCGATGCTTTTATGTGGGGCAGTTTTAGCCCAAGGGCCGGGCATACCACCACAACGGGCAGATGTCCGGGGAGTGCCTTCGCTTAATGTTACCAACTATAACTTGTTTGTTTATCAAGACACTTGTGCTTCATTGAAGCTGACCGACCGCTGGGAGGAGCAAGTGGAAGGGCTTCGTGGACATGGCTCGCGCGGATTTCTGGACGACCTGTTCAGCGTCACCATGAGCAGTGCCACGGGGCTGATTTCTTCCGGCATCACCGGTTTGGTGTCCACCGGTGTCAACTTTGTGGGCAACCTTGTGAACTACAAGAAGAACAAAAAGAACCAATGGAAGCAAGCCATGCTCAAGGAAAACCGTTTTGAAAAGACATTGTTCATGCTTGAAAATCTGGACGATTTCTACTCGTCCATCTCCACCACCGGTGCGCTCGACCCCGGTTCCATGTCGTTCAACGGTTTCGGGTGTCTGCAGACGCGCGGGCAAGACACGGTGCTCTACATATCCTGTCGGCTCGACACGTCTGAGGTAGCGTTGAGCCGCATTTTACGCCACTCTAAGTTTCAGTTGAGGCTCGATACCTTGGTGTTCAACCCCATCCTGTGCGACCTGCCCAATGACAGCACCGCACCTTTTGCCGACCGCCACCTATTCTCATTCAGCGAGCGTACCAACCTGCGCCTGCGCATCGACCTGGCCGTCACCTCTTCGTGGATAAACCAAGCCATACAGGTGTATAACGACCATCCGCTGGGCAACTTCAGTATAGATCTTTCCATCAAAGAAGAGCAATTGGATGCCGACACGGTATTCCGTTATTATGCCATGCAAGGCGAGAGGCCGGGGTGTGAGATTGTGGGCGATTGTTTCATTGTGCCGCGTTCCTACATCGGTGTGCGCGACGCAGAGGGTAACTTTCATGATGCTTGGGGTACAGGACAATATAAGTTGTCCATGACCATCAAGGAAACCTGCGATATCAATCCGGCTTTTGAGCGTGACAAAAACTTATGGAATGCCGACTGGAAACGGCGCAGGCGTGCCCAGCCACAGACCTTCGACATTGTGCAGGTGGCCCGCCAGGTGTGGGACAAGAATGCCAACCGCTGGATTGTAACCCTGCTCGAAGCCCCCGCGCAGTATGCTACGCAAGAGGTGTTGCAGACCTTTGGTCTTGTAGAGAGCCAACAGACAAAGGCCCCAAGCCAAGGTGCAGCCGCTGCGGGAGCAATGAAAAAGTAAGGACTTGACGCTTCCTTACGCGTACATTGGCGGTCGTCTCACTGTAGTAGTACAGTCGTCCCATTCCAGTGGTACAACCGTCCCACTCCAGTAGGACGACCGTCTCACTCCAGTGGTACGACCGTCCCACTGTAGTGGGACGGCATCGGAAGCAGCACATTAAGCCTTGCAAGGTGGTTGTTACGGCCTTGCAAAGTAGTCAGTTGGCTAAGGAAAGGAAGTGTGCCGGCGCTTCACTCCGCAGGTGGGAGGGAGGTTTCTGCGGCTTCGCCCTCGTTGCCATAACGGTCGATGGCGGTCACGGCAAAGTGGCGTCGGCGCATCCAGGGGTAGACAGGTGCATAGATATACTCCGTGCCACGGATGCCTTGCGCCACAATGTTGTGTGGGTTACTGGTATCGACGGGCAGCGTGTCTGAGGCATAGATGACGTAAGTCGGCTCATTTACCGGGTCGTTGTCCGTGGCCGGGCTCCAGGTCAGGCGGGTGTAGCCGGGGGCGATAGGTCGGGCCGTGAGGCTGTCGGGTGCGGTGGGGGCTATGTCGTCCAGCCAAGGCATGGCGGGTTGTAGGGCCGGAGCGGTGTAAAAGCGGGTTTCGAGCATGTCGCGCAGGCCTTGCGTGTTGTCCATCACATATTTCACACGGTAGTGCGCTTGTCCGGCCAACCCGTGTGCGCGGCAAAAATGTATTTGCCTTTCTACTTCGTCCAGCGTCCAGTTTCCTTCCGTAGGGTCGAGGAAGTAGACACCTAAGCCGGGAATGACATGCCGCCCTCCCGATTGTTCTTGCCAGTCGAGGGCAAAGGGGTAGAAGTTGTTTCCCCGGAAATAAAGCATGGGGTAAATCTGGTCTTGTATGCCTTCGCCCAACCAGCCTTGCACATCTTGGTGCACGCTGTGGAAGGCGTTCCATCCCTTTGAGGAGTAGCGTGCCACATCGCGGTATTTTCCCACCGGGCAGGTACTTACTTTAACCCACGGTTTCAGTTGTTTTACACCTTTATATATATAGCGCAATATTTCTGTCAGATTGTCGCGACGCCATTGGGCAAGGTCGCGCCCTTGGGCGTAGCGTCGATACTGGGTGCGGTCGGGGAAGGTGCGTGCCTTGTTCGGGTAGCGCAAGTAGTCGAGGTGTATGCCATCTACATCATAGCGCGACACTACTTCACGGATGAGGCTCATCAGGTATTCCTTTGTCTTCGGATGTCCGGGGTTGAGGAAGTATTGGCGGTTGTAGGACACGCAGATTTCGGGCTGCCGTTTGGTAACGGACTTTTTGCCTAACCTTTGCGCATGGCGCCGGCTGCCCAGTGGGATGGCCACCATCCAGGCATGGCACTCCATGCCACGCTTGTGGCATTCTTCTACGGCAAAGGCCAGTGGGTCGTACCCCGGGTCAGTATTTTCTCGTCCGGTCAGTATGGAGTTGAAAGGCTCTATGTCCGAGCGGTAAAGCACATCGCCCCGGGTGCGCGTCTGAAACAATACAGTGTTGAAATTGGCCTGTTTCAAGCGGTCGAGTATTTCGATGAGTTCTTCCTTTTGCCGACGGATACCTTCGGGTGAAGTAGCACGGGTGCGTGGCCAATCCAAGCCATAAACCGCTGTTATCCAAGCGGCGCGTACTTCATGTTTGGGCTGGGCAAAGAGGGGGCAAAGTACAGGCAGGAGGGCGAATGCCAACAGGAGGGTGATGATATATTTCTTCATTATTGGTGTATTTTGCGGCGAATATACGCAAAACATGGGACAAAATCGTGCAAAGTATCAGGGAAACTATTACATTTGCACGACTAAAAACAAACATAACCATGATTACATTTACACTTTGCTTGCTGGCGCTGATTGCCGGCTATTTTGTTTACGGTCGCTTTGTGGAGCGTATCTTCGGCCCTGACGACCGTAAGACGCCTGCCTTGACCATGGCTGACGGGGTGGACTACATCCCGCTTCCTACTTGGAAGATATTTATGATTCAGTTTCTCAACATTGCCGGATTGGGACCTATCTTCGGAGCCATCATGGGGGCCAAGTTCGGTACAGCGTCTTACCTGTGGATAGTGTTGGGCAGCATCTTTGCCGGTGCGGTGCACGACTATCTGTCGGGCATGCTTTCATTGAGGCATGGTGGCGAAAGCCTGCCGGAAATCATTGGCCGTTACCTGGGCATGACTACCAAGCAGGTGATGCGCGTGTTTACTGTGATACTGATGGTGCTTGTGGGCGCTGTGTTCGTGGCCGGGCCGGCAGGCTTGCTTGCCAGCCTCACGCCTGAGGTGTTGGACACAACGTTTTGGATAGTAGTGGTCTTTTTGTATTATATACTTGCCACTATGCTTCCCATCGACAAGATTATCGGCAAGATATACCCCATTTTTGCGGTGGCATTGCTGTTTATGGCCGTCGGGTTGCTGGTGATGTTGTATGTGCTTCATCCCGCCTTGCCAGAGTTGTGGGACGGTGTGCACAATACACACCCCAATGCCGATACGTTGCCCATCTTCCCCATCATGTTTGTCAGCATTGCTTGCGGAGCCATCAGCGGCTTCCATGCTACGCAGAGCCCGTTGATGGCACGCTGCATGACGAGTGAGCGCCATGGTCGTCCTGTATTTTACGGAGCTATGATAACCGAAGGTATCGTCGCATTGATTTGGGCAGCTGCCGCCACATGGTTCTTCGGTGAGAACGGCATGGGCGAAAGCAATGCGGCAGTGATTGTGGATGCCATTACGAAAGACTGGCTGGGGACAGTAGGCGGTGTGCTTGCCGTATTGGGTGTGATAGCCGCCCCCATCACCAGTGGTGATACGGCCTTCCGTTCGGCGCGCCTTATCGTGGCAGACTTCTTAGGTATGGAGCAGAAATCTATCCGGAAGCGCCTGTACATATGTGTACCTATGTTCCTGGCGGCTATCGGGCTATTGCTTTATAGCCTCAAGGATGCTGATGGGTTCGACCGCATATGGCGATACTTTGCATGGTCCAACCAGACGTTGTCTGTCTTCACCTTGTGGGCTGTGACCGTTTACTTGGTGCGTGAACGTAAGGGACACATTTATTATATCACCTATATACCGGCCATGTTTATGACGGCGGTATGTACTACCTATATATGTGTAGCTCCCGAAGGCTTGGGCATATCTCCGTCGGCTTCGCTCTACATAGCGTTGGTTGCCCTGGTAGTGGCGGCTACATGGTTTGCCGTGTGGCACGGTAAGTGGAAGCGTATGCACCCGCTTTTGCGGCAATAAGAGGATATATATTCATTATAATAACTATAGGCAATGAAAAAGTTAATGTTAGTAGTATGCCTGCTGGTTGCTACGGTAGCAGCACGGGCACAGTTTGAGAAAGGTACATGGTTGATAAATCCCTCTGTGTCGGGCTTGAACCTGTCGTACAACATGGGTACGGATAGTGCCCACTTCGGCTTCGATGTGAAGGGCGGCGCTTTCTTGGCAGACAATGCGGCATTATTGGTGGACCTTGGTGCCGATTGGGCTAAGGGGCCGGATACGTATAAATTAGGTGTGGGCGGACGGTATTACTTCGACCAGGTAGGGGTATTCGTAGGCGCCAACGTCAACCTGTCGCGCTATACCGACTATGTGGACAAGACTCGTTTCGGGTTCGGCATGGAGGCCGGCTATGCATGGTTCCTTTCCAAGTCTGTGACATTGGAGCCAGCCGTATATTGGGACATCAACAAAGACCGTTCTGACTTCGGCCTGCAATTGGGCTTTGGCATTTACTTGTAATCTATGTGGCCGGTGGCCAGTGGTTGGTGATTAATAGCCAACCGCCGGCCACCGGTCGCTTCATGTAGTTTTTCTTCCTTCTATATTTGGTGGTTCGGGATATTCTTCCTTCCTTTGCCACCGGTTTCTGGAATAAAGGGGGTGCCCTTGCCTTGCGGGCAGTGGCTGAGATTATACCCAATGAACCTGATACGGTTAGTACCGTCGTAGGGAGTATCCTTGAGCACATTGTATAGAATCCATTCCTTCCCGTTGCAGGGCATGCGGCTATTACCCTTTTCCTGGTTACCTCTAAACATCATGTATGCCGTATGTTTCAAGTACAATTCATTACACACTTTACGAACGAGATTACCTACCTCACATCGGTGCGCATGGCACTGGACGGTGGCTGCCGATGGATACAGCTACGTATGAAGGATGTGACGGACGAGATTGCGGAGCAAGTGGCCAGGCAAGCTTTGGCCATGTGCAGGGAGCGTGGTGCTACCTTTGTGATAGACGACCGTGTGGAGCTGGCCGCACGTATCGGTGCCGACGGCGTGCACCTGGGCAAGACGGACATGCCCGTGGCCCACGCGCGCAGGCTGCTGGGCAGGCACTTCATCATTGGAGGGACGGCCAACACGTTTGCCGATGTGGCCAGCCTGCATCGGGACGGGGTGGACTACATCGGTTGCGGGCCCTTCCGCTTCACCACTACCAAGCAGAAACTGGCCCCCATCCTGGGGCTGGAGGGATACCGCGCCATTACCCGCCAGATGCGCGACGCAGGCATCGACCTGCCCATCGTGGGCATTGGCGGAGTGGGGGCCGGCGACATGGCCGACCTGAGGGATGCCGGACTTACCGGGATAGCCCTGAGCGGCAGCATTCTGAGAGCAGACGACCCTGTGGAAGAGATGCGCAGGGTCATGACGATATCCAATACACTATAACCTATTTATCATTATGGACAAACAGATTAAGATAACGTATCCGGGCTCTGAAAAGGTGTACATGCCAGGCACGTTATACCCCGAGTTGAGGGTGGCGATGCGACGCGTACACCTCACCCCCACCGTAACGATGGAGGGGGGCACACGGCGGCAGACGGACAATGCGCCCGTATACGTGTACGACACCAGCGGGGTATACAGCGACCCCGATGTGCAGATTGACTTGCGGAGGGGGTTGCCACGCCTGCGCGAACCGTGGATAAAACAACGGCCCGTGGAGCAACTGCCGGGCATCACCTCGCAGTATGGCCGCATGCGCCTGGCCGACCATAGCCTCGACCACCTGAGGTTTGGCCACATCTGCCCCCCATACCGCGCCCGGCAAGGCGCCCAGATAGGACAGATGTACTACGCCAAGCAAGGCATCATCACCCCGGAGATGGAGTACGTGGCCATCCGCGAGAACATGAACAACCACGCCTTGGGCATCGAATCGTACATCACCCCCGAGTTCGTGCGGCAGGAGATTGCCGCAGGGCGTGCCGTGCTGCCCGCCAACATCAACCACCCCGAGGCCGAGCCAATGATAATAGGCTCGCGCTTCCTTGTGAAGATTAACACCAACATCGGCAACTCCGCCACCACATCCACCATAGAGGAAGAGGTGGAAAAGGCCGTATGGAGCTGCAAGTGGGGCGGCGATACGCTGATGGACCTCTCCACCGGCGCCAACATACACGAGACCCGCGAGTGGATTATACGCAACTGTCCCGTACCCGTGGGCACCGTGCCCATGTACCAGGCCATGGAGAAGGTAGGGGGCAAGGCAGAAGACCTCACCTGGGAGCTGTTCCGCGACACACTGGTGGAGCAGTGCGAGCAAGGCGTCGACTACTTCACCATACACTGCGGCATCCGCCTGAAGAACGTCCCGCTGGCCAACAGCCGCCTGTGTGGCATGGTGAGCCGGGGCGGCAGCATCATCTCACAGTGGTGCATGGCCCACCGGCAGGAAAGCTTCCTATACGAGCACTTCGACGACATATGCGACCTCTGCGCGCAGTACGACGTGGCCCTCTCCCTGGGCGACGGCCTGCGCCCCGGTGCCATAGCCGATGCCAACGACCGTGCCCAGTTTGCCGAGCTCGACACCATGGGCGAACTGGTGCAGCGCGCCTGGGCGAAGAACGTGCAGGCCTTCATCGAAGGACCCGGCCACGTGCCCATGCATAAGATAGCCGAGAACATGGAGCGCCAGAAGGACAAGTGCCACAACGCCCCGTTCTACACCCTGGGCCCCATAGTGACCGACATAGCACCCGGCTACGACCACATCACCTCGGCCATCGGGGCAGCCCAGATAGGGTGGCTCGGCACAGCCATGCTATGCTACGTCACCCCGAAAGAGCACCTCGCCCTGCCCCAACGTGAGGACGTACGCACGGGCGTCGTGTCCTACAAGATAGCCGCCCATGCCGCCGACCTGGCCAAAGGCCACCCCGGGGCACAGGTACGCGACGATGCACTGAGCCGTGCCCGCTACGAGTTCCGGTGGAAGGACCAGTTCAACCTCAGCCTCGACCCCGAGCGCGCACGCCAGTACTACACCGAAGCCAATCACGTGGGCGGCAAGTACTGCACCATGTGCGGCCCCCACTTCTGCGCCATGCGCATCAGCCACGGGCTGAAGGATTGTGACGAAGCCGATGGCAACAGCGACGGCAAATGACAACAGAATGGTGCACCCACCACACGATAATAGGGTGCACCCACCACACGATAATAGGGTGCACCCACCACATGGTAATAGGGTGCACCCACCACACGGTAATAGGGTGCACCCATCCTTGCCTACAAGGATGCACCCATCTTTGTCTACAAGGATGCACCCATCTTTGTCTACAAGGATGCACCCATCTTTGTCTACAAGGATGCACCCATCTTTGCCGGGCAAGATATACCTGCCTACAAAGAAGCTATATACATAATACTAATTAATAATTGTATCATTATGATTGAAACAAGAGTATCAAGAGGAATTGTAAGCACTTACATGGATAAGCTGCAACAGAATCTGGAGTTGGATGTGGCCATCGTAGGCGGAGGCCCGTCAGGCATTGTAGCCGCCTACTACCTGGCCAAGGCAGGGCTGAAGGTGGCCCAGTTCGACCGCAAGCTGGCCCCCGGCGGCGGCATGTGGGGCGGTGCCATGATGTTCAACCAGATAGTCATACAGGAGGAGGCAATGGACATCGTGCGCGACTTCCACATCAACTACCAGCCCCTCGACGAAGGCCTCTACACCATGGACTCCGTGGAGAGCACCTCGGCCCTGCTGTACCACGCCGTGCATGCCGGAGCCACCATCTTCAACTGCTATTCGGTGGAAGACGTCATCTTCAAGGACAACAAAGTAAGCGGAGTAGTCGTGAACTGGACCCCCGTGCTTCGCGAAGGACTGCATGTGGACCCGCTCAACATACTGGCCCGCGTGGTGGTAGATGGAACGGGTCATGACAGCGAGATAGCCGCCACCGTCGCCCGCAAGAACGGTATACGCCTCGCTACGGAGACAGGCGGTGTCATCGGTGAGCGTTCACTCGATGTCATCGCCGGCGAAGATGAAGTGGTAAAGGGTACGAAGGAAATATATCCCGGACTCTACGTCTGCGGCATGGCCGCCTCTGCGGTATCGGGCACACCCCGCATGGGCCCCATCTTCGGGGGTATGCTTATGTCCGGAAAGAAGGTAGCCAATGAGATTATTGCCCGCTTAGCCCGCTGAGCACACGTTTGGCGTCATCCACCGTGCGGCAGTGCTCCCACACCGCCCCCAGCAGCGCCACCCCACCGAAGCCCCAGGCATGTACCTGGGGCATTTTTTGTGCCGACACCCCGCCCAAGGCCACGACCTTGTGGTCGATGATGCCCCTGCGTGCCGCCCCGTCCAGCTCCTGCCGGGTGAATGCCCCCCTGTACCCGGCCTTCGATATGCTGTCGAACACAGGGCTCAGGAACACGTAGTCTGCAAAAGGCTTATACCGTTCCACCTCGTCCAGCGAGTGGCACGAGCGGCTCACCATGCCCCGGTATCCCGGCGGCGGCGCGGGGTTCCGTCCGTTCAGATGTATGCCCCCAATGCCGTAGCGTGCCTGCAGGTGGAAGTGGTCGTGCAGGGACAGGCGGGGGTAGCACCAGTCCGGCAGTTGCTCTATCAGCTGGACCAGTGCCTGCTCTTTGCATCCAGGTTTGCGTAGGTGTATGCGGTCGGCGCCCCATGCCAGTAGCGTCGCCAGTATGGGCGCCTCCCCGGGAAGGAAGTCCGGGGCGGTTATGACAATGACCCTCATGCCTGTTCGTCGGCCAGCGGGTAGCTGTCCGGGAAGTGCCATACCGGCCCGTTCCCCTCCCCGACGTTGAGGTGGCATCCGGCGGCAATGGCCTTGTCCATGTATTCTTTAGCGTTGCCGATGGCTTCTACCAGTCCGCACCCCCTCCCCAGGAAGGTAGCGATGGCCGCCGACAGGGTGCAACCGGTGCCATGCAGGTTCTTCGTCGCGATGCGTGCACTGTTGAAGTAATGGAACTGCCCGTCGAAGAGCACATCTACCATCTCGTCTCCTTCCAGGTGGCCACCCTTCAGGAGGAAGGCACAGTGGTATTGCTGCCACAGGGCAATGGCGGCCTGCTTCATGTCGTCGGTAGTGCGCACTTCCTTGCCCAGCAGTACGGATGCCTCCAGCAGGTTAGGCGTGGCTACCTTGCATTGTGGCAGCAGGAACAGCCGTAGGGCATCCACAGCCTTGCTTTCTGCCAGCTTACGTCCGCCTGTCGCTACCATTACAGGGTCCAGTACTACAGGTATGTCCCTCCGCTTGATAAGTGCGTAGCTGATGGCTTTGACAATGTCATACTGCCCCGTCATGCCAATCTTTATGGCAGATACCTCCAGGTCGTTGAATATAGCCTTAATCTGTTCGCTTACCACCACAGGGGGCAGATAGTTGACTTTCGTCACTCCCCGTGTGTTCTGTACGGTGATAGCCGTGATGGCTGTAGCAGCATAACCTCCTAATGCGGATATGGCTTTGATGTCTGCCTGTATACCGGCTCCTCCCGACGGGTCTGAACCGGCGATAGATAATATAATGGGGGGTGTGTTCATAATGTTTGTGTATTTGGTTGTTGATATAATTTTTCTTTCAGGAATTGTCCGGTATAGCTGGCGCCACATTCGGCCACCTCTTCGGGCGTGCCTGTCGCAATGATGTAGCCGCCTTTTTCTCCGCCTTCGGGGCCAAGGTCAATCACATAGTCGGCACACTTTATCACGTCCATGTTGTGCTCAATGATGAGGATGCTGTGTCCGCGCAGAATCAAGGCGTCGAAAGCTTTAAGCAGGGTGCGTATGTCGTGGAAGTGGAGGCCTGTGGTCGGCTCGTCGAAGATGAACAGGGTAGGGTCGGCCTTCTCCTGGCTCAGGTAGTAGGCCAGCTTTACCCGTTGGTTCTCGCCTCCGGACAAGGTAGAGGATGATTGTCCCAGCTTGATGTAGCCTAACCCTACATCTTGCAGAGGTTGTAACTTCTTGGCTATCTTCTTCTGTTTATGCTTGTCGAAAAACTCAATGGCTTGGTTGACCGTCATCTCCAGGATGTCGTAGATGCTGGCATCGTGGAATTTCACCTCCAGTGTGTCTTGCTTGAAGCGCTTGCCGTGGCACGATTCACACTCCAGCACCAGGTCGGCCATAAACTGCATCTCTACGGTGATGGTGCCTTCGCCCTTGCACTCTTCACACCGTCCGCCTTCGCTGTTGAAGCTGAAGTAGCCTGCCGTGTAGCCCATTTGTTTGGCAAGTGGTTGTTCGGCATAAAGTTTGCGTATGTCGTCATACACCTTGAGGTAAGTGACCGGGTTGCTCCGCGATGATTTGCCAATGGGATTTTGGTCAACAAACTCCACATTGCTCAGGTCGCGCAGGCTGCCGCCGATGGAGACAAACTCTCCCGGACGGTCGCTGCATTCATCCAATTCACGCTTTAAAGCACGATAGAATATATCGCGTACCAGTGTGCTCTTTCCCGACCCGCTCACACCCGTCACTATGGTCATTACGTTCAAAGGAAAGCGTACGTCGATACCTTTCAAGTTATTCTCCCGTGCACCTTTTATCTCTATGTAATTATTCCAGGGGCGGCGTTGTGCAGGGATAGGAATAGTCTCTTCACCTAAAAGATAGCGGACGGTGTAGCTAGAACTAGTTAAGGAGGGTTTAGTTGACAAGTTGACAAGTCCTTTGTCCTCTTGTATCCTTGTCCCCTTGTCTCCTAATATATCCTTCATATCCCCCTGATACACCACTTCGCCTCCCAAGCGTCCCGCTTTGGGGCCGATGTCGATGATATAATCAGCAGCGCGGATAATTTCTTCATCATGCTCCACCACCACTACGGTATTGCCTAATTGTTGCAATTGGCGAAGCACATGTATCAGTTTGTCTGTATCGCGGCTATGAAGCCCTATGCTGGGCTCGTCCAATATATACAGGCTGCCTACCAGGCTGCTGCCCAGCGAGGTGGCCAGATTGATGCGTTGGCTCTCACCACCCGATAAGGAGTTGCTCAAGCGGTTCAGGGTGAGGTACCCCAAGCCTACGTCCAGCAGGAAGCGGATGCGGCTGTTTATTTCCGTCAGGATGCGGCGTGCCACTTCGGCATCGTGTTTGTCCAGTTTCAGTTGGTCGAAAAATGTTTTTAGTTCAGTAATAGGCAAGTCCACCAGTTGCGAGATGCTTCGTCCGCCTACCTTTACGTAGTTGGCTTCCGGCTTCAGGCGTGTGCCGTGGCATTCAGGGCAAAGCGTCTTGCCACGATAGCGCGCCAGCATCACGCGGTATTGTATCTTGTATTGGTTCTCTTGCAGCATCTTGAAGAAAGCATTAATGCCTTCAAAGTACGGGGTACCTTCCCACAACATGCGGCGTTGCTCATCGGTCAGCTCGTAGTAAGGCGTGAAGATGGGGAAACCGGCCTTCTCGGCTCCGCGTATCACCATGTCGCGCCATTCACCCATTTTTTCTCCCCGCCAGCATACTACAGCTCCGTCGTATACCGACAAGGCTCGGTTGGGTACAACCAAGTGTTCGTCTATGCCGATGACCCGCCCGAAACCTTCGCACTTGGGGCAGGCCCCGATGGGCGAGTTGAATGAAAACATCTGGTCGGTAGGCTCCTCGAATGTCATGCCGTCGGCCTCAAACTTGGTGCTGAAACGGTATAAGCTGGTCGAACCATCTGCTTGGTAGAAGCGTAGCAGGCAGGCACCATCCCCTTCATACATGGCGGTTTCGGCTGAGTCAGTCAGGCGGCTGATGGCATCTTTTTCATGCGAAGCCGTCAGACGATCCACCATCAAGAACACCGTATCGCTATCTTTGGGCGAGTACTCGTCTATGCGCAACATGGTGCCGTTCACCTCCAGGCGGTTGAAGCCTTCTTTCATGTATACCTCCAATTGCTGCACTAAGGTGCGTCCTTCCCGCAGGATGATGGGAGCCAGTAAGGTGTAGCGGGTACCGTCGGGATATTGCAACATGCAGTTCACGATATCTTCGGGCGTATGTTTTTTCACTTCCTGTCCGCTGATAGGACTGTATGTCTTTCCCACCCGTGCATAAAGCAGGCGCAGGTATTCGTATATTTCGGTGGAGGTGCCTACGGTGGAGCGCGGATTACGGCTGCTTACCTTCTGCTCGATGGCAATGGCCGGTGGGATACCTTTGATGTAATCGCATTCAGGTTTGCTCATGCGTCCCAGAAATTGGCGGGCATAGCTGCTCAGGCTTTCCACATAGCGGCGTTGTCCTTCTGCATAAAGCGTGTCAAAGGCAAGCGACGACTTTCCCGACCCGGACAATCCGGTGATGACCACCAGCTTGTTCCGTGGAATCTTTACGTCAATGTCCTTCAAGTTGTTGACACGTGCGCCTTTTATCTGGATGAATGCATCTTCTGCCATAATGATTATTACGTTCGTAAAGCTCGTTTAGCTTGCAAAGATACCATTTCTTGAGGGATTTTCCGGTATTTCCACCCATGAAATTTTTATTATGAGTTTAGAGACTGTTTACATTTTCCTCTTTATGATTTCTATTCAGCTCCTCTTATTAATGTAAAGTCATTATTATTTTGTCACCCTAAGCAGAGTCGAAAAGGGTCATGTAGTGCTATGTGAGATGTCTCGACTCCCCTCAACCTGGCAGGATGAAGGCCTTTTTCATTTTGATACATCCTCAAGTCCGAACTTGTCCCGATAACTTTGAGGGGACAGTCCCGTGTATTTCTTGAAGACTTTCGAGAAGTAGGGGATGTCGTCAAAATTCAGCCGGTAGGCTATTTCCTTGATGCTTTGCCGGGTGGTGGCGAGTAGGTCTTTAGCCTGGCGGATTTTCAGCTCCAGAATATAGTGGGCGGGCGAAAGGCCTGTATAGTCTTTAAAGAGCTTCCTGAACCAGGAGTAGCTCATATTTACGGCCGAGGCTACCTCTTCGGGAGACACGCCTTGCAGTAAGCGTTCGCGTATGATGACCTTCGCTCGGTCTATCCGCTCGGCGGACAAGTCGTCAAACCGGCAATTCTGCGAATAATACATCGTCATGCCCAAGATGAGGTTGGCAATCCCCGCCAAGTATTGTTGGCAAGCTGCTTTTTCTTCCATGGCCACCTCTATAGCCTGCTCGTACAACTTTACAATGGAGTCTTGTACCCCCACCCGGTAAATGGTTTGTTCCCGGTTGAAGAAATTGTTTTTAAAGCGGGTGTCTATGTTGATGCCCTCGAAACCAATCCAATATTCCTGCCATCCCGTCCGTCTGTCGGGAAAGTAGCTATGCCATTTGTGGGGCTGGAGGATTAGCATATCTCCTTCCTTAATAGGCACGCATACGTCCGGCGAAGTGTAAAATGAGCCCTTTCCGTGGGTGATGTAGAGCAACTGATAGCTATCCAGGCATCGTCCACCGGAAGGGGTGAAATAAAAGCTGTCCGGGTGCCCGCTACGCGGAGGGTAGGTGCGGTAGCCCGGGGGGACGGATTCTTTCCCCACGGTGTTCACCGTAATGCCCCATTCTACATCGTGCGGGCTGCTTACCAGATACTTGTAATGGTGGGGAAGTGTGTCGCTCATGTGCCAATCATTTTCCGATGGGCAAAGATAAGCTTTCTCCTACAATATGGCGTATAGAAAAGTCAAAAAACTCATAGTCGAAAATCATTTATTCCACTACTTTACGCTTTTTTCCGGCCATCTTTGCACTGCCTTCTCCTCGGGGAGGCGCAGCCTTCTTAATACATAGGCAATGCCTTCTTAATACATAGTGACAGCAAAGGTAATACTTTGGTGTTCCTCCTTGGGGAAGCATGACTGATGTTAAACTTAAACAGTGTAAGTAACTAATCATATTTAGCTTATATGGCAAATGGGAATTTATGCGTGCGCAAGCGCGCTTTAGTTGACGAGGAAACAAGTTAACGAGGCTACAAGGACAGTGAAACTGTCCAACTATGCTTA
>CALUJC010000032.1 GCA_944320865.1 uncultured Bacteroides sp.
GCCAAGGTTATCAACCTGGACAAGGAAAGCGAGCCCGATATTTACAACGCCATCAAGCGCGACGCCCTGCTGGAGAACGTTACTGTAGACGCTAACGGCAAGATTGACTTCGCAGACAAGAGCGTTACGGAGAACACCCGCGTGTCTTATCCTATCTACCACATCAACAACATCGTTAAGCCGGTATCCAAAGGTCCTCACGCTCATCAGGTAATCTTCCTGTCGGCCGATGCCTTCGGCGTATTGCCTCCTGTATCTATCTTGGATGACCAACAGGCACAATACTACTTCCTCTCCGGCTTCACCGCCAAGTTGGCCGGTACAGAGCGCGGCATCACGGAGCCGACCCCGACATTCTCTGCTTGCTTCGGCGCAGCCTTCTTGAGTTTGCACCCGACGAAGTATGCTGAAGAACTGGTTAAGAAGATGAACAAGGTAGGTGCCAAGGCTTACTTGGTGAACACCGGTTGGAACGGCACGGGCAAGCGTATCTCTATCCGCGACACCCGTGGCATCATCGACGCCATTCTGGACGGCTCTATCGACAAGGCTCCGACGAAGACCATCCCGTACTTCAACTTCGTTGTTCCTACTGAATTGCCGGGCGTAGATCCGAAGATCCTCGATCCTCGTGACACTTACGACTGCGCTTGCAAGTGGGAAGAGAAAGCCAAGGATTTGGCAGGCCGCTTCATCAAGAACTTCGCTAAGTTCGAGGGTAACGAAGCCGGCAAGGCACTGGTTGCAGCAGGTCCGAAGCTCTAATAAGCTCTGACTAAGCATAGATAAATAAAAGAAGCCTACCCGATGAGGGTAGGCTTCTTTTGCATTCAGGAGGTTACCGGCTTTTCAGCAAGACTACAACTGTACTTGCAGGCGTTTCCCTCTGTAGGTCACCGTTTTGCTGACCTGGCGGGGAGCCTCGTCGCCTACACCCACGCCCTCATGCACAAGCACCAGGCGGAAGGTGCGTTTCTTCAGCATGCCGGGGAATTGGCCTTCACGGTCGGCGATGGTCAGGGTTTTGTCTTTATCCGACCACGTAAAGCGGATGGTGGAGCAGATGCCTTTCTCGTAATTGTAGTTGTCGTTTTCATCCTCGTAAAGTACAAAATGTCCATCAGCACCTTGGTAGATACGTATTTCAAGGTCATCCCAGGGCTTCTCTTCGGCATACTGCACGCGGGGGCCGATAGGCAGGATGCTTCCCGCCCGTACATAGAGTGGAATGATGTCAATAGGGGCCGCGCGCCTGATGGTTTGTCCGCCAGCCAGCTTTTCACCGGTCCAGAAATCATACCAGTCAGTACCGGCAGGGAGATAAACTTCTTTGGACTTCACATCCTCCAAGTTCACTTGGCGGTTGCCGTCCACATACATGGACTCCGTTACGGGTGCCACAAGCAATGAGCGGCCAAAGAGGTATTCGCTTCCCAAATCTCGCACGCGCCTATCATCCGGAAAGTCCATAAACAAGGGGCGCATGTAGGTATCGCCATTTTGCGTGATATTCCATGCCGTGGCATACAGGTAAGGCATCAACAGGTAGCGCAGGTTGATGTAGCGCTTCAAGGTGGTAAACTCCCATGAATCTTCATCGCCCATCAAGTAGACTTCACGGGGAGTATTTGTTCCATGAGAACGCATCATCGGGGTAAAGGTGGCAAATTGGTTCCAGCGAACATACAATTCTCTGAAAGCAGGGTCTTTAATGCCGTCCGGATAGGTGTAGGCATGGAAACCGCCAATGTCGGTATTCCAGTAAGGGATACCGCAAATGGAGAAGTTCAGGCCGGCAGGAATTTGCTTGGCCAGCACGTCCCACCGGGAAATAATATCGCCCGACCAAGAGCTGGCATAGCGCTGCGAACCGGCAGAAGCAGAGCGGGTAAGGATGAACACACGCTTGTCTGCCCCGGTTGCACGCTGATGCTCAAAGACACTGCCTACCGTCACGATGGGGAAGGCATTGAACACACTGCGATATTGCCCGGCAGCCGTCTGCTGGTTCAGTTTCTTGTCGTCATCAAAGATTTCGGGTTCAGTAGCATCCAGCCACCAGGCATCTACGCCCAACGAGAAGAGGTTATCGTTCATATAGCGCCAATACACCTCGCGGGCTTCCTCATTGAAGGCGTCGTACACCTTGGCCGGTTCAGGGAAGGTTTTGAAGTCCAGCAGCATATTTTTCCCCTTCAACTCTTTATGGATATCCGTGTTGCTTCCAAAGGACGGCCATACCGAAACCATCAGGTGGGCATTCAGGTCGTGCACCTCGTCTATCATGGCTTTAGGGTCGGGGAAAAGCGGATTGTTGAACTTCACTCCATTCCAATCTTTCTGGTCGGTGCCCCAATATTGCCAGTCCTGCACAATGCCGTCGAGCGGTATGCCCAGCTCACGGTATTTCTTCACTACACCAAGCAATTCGTCCTGCGATTTATAGCGTTCCCTCGATTGCCAGAAGCCGTAAGTCCACAAGGCATTCATGGGTACTTGCCCCGTCAGTTCGCGCATGTTCTTCAACACACCGTCTGCATTGTCTCCATAAATGAAATAATAATCGGCACACAGGCCCGACTGGGAGTCGAATGCCGTCTCCATGGGGTTGTCGGTAAACGTAGTAGGCGAATAATTATCCCACAACAAACCATAGCCTTTGGGAGAGTAAACATAAGGAATACAAATCTTGGAATTGACGTTGCGCAACTGTACTGCCTGGTTACGTTGATTCAACCTACCTTCTTGAAGCTGGCCCAAGCCATACAAAGCCTCATCCTTATCCAGCCTGAAAGCCTGCCTTACCAGATAAGTCTGCGTGTCACCGTAGCTGACGGGGGTAAATTGTGTCCCGTAATCTTTCTCAGTCAACAATGGTTTGTGAGAGCTATCCGCATAGGACACTTTGCCGGTAGCCAAATCCAAGGCCACCTCAAGGGAAGAAGTGCTCAGCATTATCCGCTGCGGGCTTTCCGACAATTGGTAAGACACACGTTCCGGCTCCTTGACAACCGAATAGCTTTCTTTGGCAATCGCCCCACCTTTCGGATACTTCAAGACCCGAACAATCTGGGGAGAATAAAAGCGTATGTCCACTACCATGTCGCACACATTTGCTTGGATACCGTTTCCCGTTTTCCGGAAATCTTGCCCCAAAGCGCCGGTAGCTGCCATGCAGAACAGGCATCCGGCCACTACTGTCTTCTGTCTTTTTAGGTTCATATTACTATTGGTTTTAGGTAAACTCCATGACTACAAAGATAAGCATTCAAAAGATTCGCCACATAACCATTCTTGTTATTTTTTGCGACAAAAGGCAAGTACAAATCCGCCCTTACCGAATATGCCAACCTGCCTCACACATGACAGATCCGGCTAAACAGTCACTCCATGGGCGTCAGCAATATACGCTGCAGGTTGCGGATATCCTTACGGCTGAGCTCCAGGCCTTCGCGCAAATAGGTATCCACGTCACCATATGTATTTTCTATTTCCTCACGCGCGGCATTGAGAAAATCCTCGCGGGCTGTAAGCATAGTGGTAATGGCCTCTTGGGAGGATACAGGTAGCCGGTAGGCATATCGGGAAGCGGTAGGAATGTCCAGATAAATATTGCTCAAGCGATAATCGTCCATAATTGTTTCCGGATTCACGCCCAATGCCGACAGCACCAATGCCGAAACAATGCCCGTCCGCCCGTTGCCCGACGAACAATGCAACACTACCGGATAATTTTCCGCCTCCAGCAACACGTCAAACACTTGGCGGAATTCACACGTATATTTCCTCATCAACTCCCGGTTCACACGCTCTACCACGCGATACACCGTGTCGCTTTTTACTCTTCCTGCCCGCACGGCCTCCGGAATCCTTTTCAGTTCATCCACAGGAATAGGCACCCGAATCATACGGAAATCCTTGCTCCAAGCGCTTTGCCTGCCAATCTCGCCAACACTTCTGAAATCTACAATAGTCTTGATACCGATGTTTTTAAGCTCGCGCACCGCACACTCATCGGGACTGTCTATAGCCGCAGAACGGTAAAGCATGCCCCAGCGGAGCCGCTTATGGGTTTCATAAGAGGGATATCCGCCCAAATCGCGAAAATTCTGTACGCCGGGGATAATGATATTCCTTGCCGCTGTCCGTACACGGTATTTATCGCCAAACACCAGACTGAAATAGTACCGGCGCGTAGGGTCGTCGGTCACAACCGTCATCCATTGGTTGCCAATGGGGGCAGTAGCCACAGGCTCGTCTTCCGGGATGTTTTCCGGGTCGGTCGAGGCATATACCTTCACGTCGCCTTCTATGGCAGGGGTTGTTTCCCACTTGACAATGCAATTTCCTACCCTGTTTTCCTCGCACACCACAGAAATGCGCGGTTTTACCCCGTCACACGAAGTAAGCACCAAGCCAAGCAGCACACAGTTGAGCAGTTTCTTATACATAATCGTAAAACCCTTAGTCCGCACCGGCACAGCTCCGGCACGTCATTCACACAAATATAAAGTATTTCGAGATACAAGTATATCGCGAAGCCACGGGTTTTAGATTTCTTTTTTGAAGTTTAGAAGCTGTTTTAAATTATTCCTACAGTGAAATGCCACGCATCATAGCCGATATTTCTCCGCAAATTCGGGGGACACCGAATTTGCGAATCCTTTGCATGCTTCGGCAGAAAACTCCATACCCAGACTCACTATCTTATCCCACACCGCTTCAGCCAAGCTGTTCAGCCCGTCGTAGCGCACATCATATTTCAATAACCCATAGAGGATTCCTGCATTGAAATTATCGCCGGCTCCGATGGTGCTGGCCACCTCTACCGGCCGGACAGCATACTCCTTGCTCAGCCCGGAGGTACGCAATGCCACTTGGCCTCCGCCGGCCGTGCAAAGGAAGTTGGGGCAATAAAACTTGACCTTGTCCCGATAGATTTTATCGACCTCCGTCATACCATACATATAAAGGAAATCGTCTTTCGAGCCGCGCACTACATTGGCATGCTCCAGGTTCTCGATAATGGCGGGAGCCAGCTTCATGGCCTCCGGTTGGTGGGCTGCGCGGAAATTGGGGTCGTAGTACACGATGGCACGGCGTTCGCGCGCCAAGTCGAGCAGCTGAAGCACCTTATCGTGCAGCGCGGGATTCAAGGCATAGTATGACCCCAGCAGCACAATGTCGTCTTCATCAATGCGCGGGAAATCTACATCCAGCCTTTTCCGGGGATAGTTTTTGTAAAACAGGTATTCCGCTTCACTGCGTTCATCCAAAAAAGCCAACGATACCGGCGATTGCCCATCAGGAAACACGTTTACCGTGTCCGTAGGAATTTTGTTTTCTTCCAGGAAGCGCAAAATAATGTGCCCCACCCGGTCGTCGCCCGTCTCGCTGATGAAACGCACGGGCACCCCCACCCGGCTCAACGAAACAATGGCATTGAGTACCGAACCTCCGGGCACAGCCGTCGTAGGCTGCCCGTCACGGAAGATGATGTCGAGAATAGCCTCTCCTATACCTATTACTTTTCGCATGGCAATATATTTTTTCTATCCAAGCCCGCATTCATAAAGGGCTGGCTCTGCAAATATCCGCAAATTCCCGCGAATAACGATAATATTTTATTGTAATTTTGCCGCCGTAAATCCGTTTAGAACTTCCATATGAACATAAAGAACGACACCACAACCCCTTGCAACCGTTTCACTTTGCCCAACGGATTGCGAATCATCCATATTCCCTCGGCCTCGCCGGTAGCCTATTGCGGCTTTGCCGTCAATGCCGGCACACGCGATGAACTGGAGCACGAGCACGGCATGGCACATTTCGTAGAGCACATGCTGTTCAAGGGCACACGCAAGCGCAAAGCATGGCACATACTGAACCGCATGGAAAACGTGGGCGGCGACCTCAATGCCTACACCAATAAGGAAGAAACAGTGATTTACTCCGCCTTCCTGGCCGAATACTTCGACCGCGCCTTCGAACTGCTCACCGACATCGTATTCCATTCTACCTTCCCCCAACGGGAAATAGACAAAGAGACAGAAGTCATCATAGACGAAATACAGTCGTACGAAGACAGCCCCGCCGAACTGATATTTGACGACTTTGAAGACCTCATCTTCCCCGGCCACCCGCTGGGACATAACATACTGGGTACGCCATCCGGCCTGAAGGCTTTCACCAGTGAAGCTGCCCATGCTTTCACCAGCCGCTTCTACCGGCCGGACAACGCCATCTTCTTCGTGCAAGGCAACGTCAACTTCCGCCAAATAAAGCACCGGGCAGAGCGCCTGCTTGCCGATGTTCCGTCAACGCCAAGCGATTACCGCCGCACACCGCCGCCCCTCTACGTACCCCGCAAGCAAGCACTGCACAAAGGCACCCACCAGACGCACGTCATGATAGGCGGCCGGGGCTATGACGCAAAAGACAGCAAACGCACCGCCCTCTACCTGCTGAACAATCTGTTGGGAGGCCCCGGCATGAACAGCCGCCTCAACGTGGCCCTGCGCGAACGCCGGGGACTGGTGTACAACGTAGAATCCAACCTCACCTCATATACCGATACCGGTACTTTCTGCATCTACTTCGGCTGCGACCCCAAGGACACCGCCCTCTGCATCCGCCTAGTGCAAAGAGAACTGAAGCGCCTCTGCAACAACGCCCTCACCACCACCCAACTACACGCCGCCAAGAAGCAACTCACCGGCCAGATAGGCGTGGCCCTCGACAATAACGAAAACAACGCCCTCGGCACCGCCAAGACCTTCCTGCATTACGACCGCTACGACACGCCCGAGGCCCTCTACCGCCGCATCGAAGCCCTCACCCCCTCCCAACTGCTCGAAGTGGCCAACGAAATACTGGCAGAGGATAGGTTGGCTGTGCTGAGGTATGAATGATGATTGCCTTCTTCGTCCACACCTCCCTCCTCCCGGTAGAGGGCATCTTCTACAACGGACAGATATTCGACGCATACAAGTTTGCCACCGCCCTTACCAGCCTGTTGTAAACCCACCATTTTTCTTTCCTGCCAATATTCCTTACCTACATTGTATATATTTCCTACGCTCCCGCTTCGCTCAATAGAGCCCAAACAGAAGCGAAGCAATACCGAATGAGGTACGAATCGGGTACGAAGGATAAACGGAGATGGTAATATTTTAGTATATCAAAACACCATATAATATTATATTTCAAATATATACACATGTATACATTTTACCAATTCAGCAGAAAGCACATATCCGTCATGTAAATATTTCCCCTCCTAGTTGTAAAGAAAAAGGGAAAACTGCCAAAGTTAAAAGCTGAAAAAATTCCGATAAGAAAAGTTAGCCGGCTTTTGGCGGGGGAAAAGAGGAAATAAGCCCCGACATGAAACATTTTATACCCATAAAATCGTGCTTTGCAGCAAAAAATCAGCTTTGCAAATCCACTTATGTTATAAAACATCTTATTGATAATCAACATATAAGTTTTTTTAATTCCATATTTTTTTGTTTTTATTATATTCTAATATACCTTTGCCGCCGTTCTAATGCGAGAACAACACGTGAATAGTTAATCTTAATTAAGTTAAACACATGAAGAAGCTTTTATCAGTTTTATTTATGTTGAGCTTTACCTTTGCTGCTGTATGGGCACAGAACATACAGATAAAAGGTACGGTGGTAAGCGGCACGGACAACGAGCCCTTGCCCGGTGTGAATGTGGTGTTGAAAGGCAACACAGGTACGGGAACCATTACCGACATCGACGGTAACTTCCACCTCAGTATTCCTTCCGACGCAGTGCTTACCGTTTCTTACATTGGTTTCGTGACGCAGGATGTGCCCGTAAACGGACAGACCTTGCTGAAGGTAGTCTTGCAAGAAGACAACGAGACGCTGGATGAAGTGGTTGTAATTGGTTATGGTGTTCAGAAGAAGAGCGTGGTGACCGCCTCCATCGCTTCGGTTTCTTCAGAAGACCTGGAATTTACTTCGCCTGTGCGCGTGGACAACGCGTTGAAGGGCTTGGCTGCCGGTGTGCAGGTCAGCACGCAGAACGGTCAGCCGGGTTCGGCCGCCAAGATTCGTATCCGTGGTACGGGTACCATCAACGACAGTGACCCGCTTTACATTGTAGACGGTATGCCTATCGGTGGCGGTATCGACAACATCAACCCGGCCGATATCGAGTCTATCGAAGTGCTGAAGGACGCCGCTTCGGCTGCCGTGTATGGTGCACGTGCCGCCAACGGTGTAGTATTGGTGACTACCAAGAAGGGTGCCATAGGCAAGGCGCGCGTTACGTATGACTTCTCTTACGGCTGGCAAAGCCCGTGGCGTCAACGTAAGATGCTGAACGCTTCGCAGTATGCCACTTTGATGAACGAGGCTTCGCAGTATGCAGGCGAAGGCATCATCTATGAGAATCCCGAAGCCTTGGGCAAGGGCACGAACTGGCAGGATGCCCTGTTCAACGACGGTGCCCCGGTGCAGAACCACCAACTGAGCGTGAGCGGCGCTTCGGAGAAGGTGAACTACTACTTCTCGGCCGGCTACTACAACCAGGAGGGTATCATCGGCGGTAACTACGACCGTTCTAACTACGAGCGTCTGTCTTTCCGCAGCAACACAATGTATACGTTGTTTGACGACACGAAGAAGCGTAACTGGTTGCGCAAGATGACGGTAGGCGTAAACGTGTCTTACTCGCGCATCAACAGCATCGGCGTGACCGCCGGTAGCTTGACGGGCTCCCCGCTGGGCGACGCCTTGCTGATGGACCCGACGCTGCCCGTTTACTTTGAAAGCGAAGACCAGTTGCAGGATTATGACCACTCCATGTATGGCGAACCCATCTACGACCCCAAAACGGGCAAATTGTTCTCCATGCCGAGCACGAACTTCAACGAACTTGCCAACCCGCTGGCACGTATGGTAGCCCAACCGGGTACGAAGAACAACTCTGACAAGATTATTGCCAACATCACGGCCGAACTGGGCATCTGGGACAACTTGAAGTACAAGTTCTCTTGGGGTTCCGACCTCGCCTTCTGGGGCGCAGACGGCTGGAGCCATCCTTACTACTTGAATGCCAACAACCGTAACGAAAATTCGCAGGTTACCTCTGAAATGAACCGGGGCTATACGTGGCAGATAGAGAACTTGCTGACCTACGACAAGACTTTCGGACAGCATTCATTCTCTGTAGTGTTGGGCCAGTCGGCAGAACGCTACACCAGCCGTTCGCTGAAAGGCCAACGTTACGACCTGATTGACTACATTGCCGACAAGGCCAACCTGAACTTCTGTACCGGTCTGGCATCCGACGGACGCCAGCTGGCATCGGGCGGTCTGGGTGACCCCAACTCTTTGGCTTCTTACTTCGGCCGACTGAGCTACAACTTCGCAGAGCGCTACATGTTGCAGGTGACGGTACGCCGTGACGGTTCTTCCCGCTTCGGTTCCAACAACAAGTGGGGTACCTTCCCCTCCGTATCCGTGGGTTGGAACCTGACCAACGAGCCCTTCATGCAGAAGCGTCCGGAATGGTGGACAAACACCAAGGTTCGTTTCTCTTGGGGTAAGAATGGTAACGAGAATATCGGTAACTTCCGCTACACTGCCAACGTGCAGACCAACAACAACTATCCGTTTGGCCATGGCGAGAGCCAGAAGCTGATATTTGGTACGAAACCGACCATTACGCCTAACGCCGACCTGCGCTGGGAGGAATCCGAACAGTACGACTTGGGCTTTGACTTCGGCTTCCTGAACAACTCGGTAACTTTCTCTATCGACTACTACGTAAAGAAGACCAACGGCATGTTGAAGGAAATGCCTATCCCCTCTTACCTGGGTGAATCCAGTCCTTGGGGTAACGTAGGTTCGATGAAGAACTCCGGTGTTGAAATGGAACTGGGCTACCGCATCGTACGTCCCGACTGGTCGTTTGGTGCATCGGCCAACTTCAGCTACCTGAAGAATGAGTTGATTGACCTAGGTAACGCCGATGGTTTTGAAATGAGAGACAACGTGCACATCATCGGTAATGTGTCGCGCGCTGAAAACGGCTATCCTTATCCGTACTTCTACGGTTACCTGACAGACGGCATCTTCCAGAACCAACAGCAAATTGACAACTACGTGAACAGCAAGGGCGAACTGCTGCAACCCAATGCACAACCGGGTGACGTAATCTTTGTGGACCACGATGGCAACGGTGTTATCGACGACAACGATAAGACCATGATTGGTAAGGGAACTCCCGACTGGACGTTTGGTATCAACCTGAACGGCAGCTACAAGAACTTCGACATCAGCATGCTGATTTCCGGTTCCATCGGCCAGGACATCCTCGACGTAACCCGCCGTCTGGACTGCCGCTATGTGAACCTGCCTGCCGAGTTCATGGACCGCTGGCACGGTGAAGGCACCAGCAACACGATGCCGCGCTTCGCTTGGAGCAACGACAACGACAACTACCGCATCTCCGACCTCTACGTGAAGAACGGTAACTATGCCCGTATCAAGAACCTGCAAATTGGTTACACCCTGCCTAAGGCTTGGACCAACAAGTTCTTCGTAGACCGCCTGCGCGTGTACGTGGCTGCTGAAAACCTGCTGACCATCACTCCGTATAAGGGTCTGGATCCTGAACTTGGCGGCGACGAAAGCTCCAACGGTATCGACCGTGGCTACTATCCGCAGGCACGCACTTTCATGGTGGGACTTAATCTTGGTTTCTAATACATTAAAGACAATACAGATATGAAAAAATACAAATTATACAGTTTAGCCGCTGCTGCTGCCCTTACCATGGGGCTGACTTCCTGCGGCGAAGATTTCCTGACCGAAGAGCCGGCAAGCAGTCTTCCCATCGACGGATATTACACCACGGAGGCACGTATCCAAGAATCCATGGTAGCTGCTTACGACCCCTTGCACTGGTACGACTACTTCAGCGGCTATGCACCGTTGAACCTCCTGTGGGATTGCATGGCCGACGATATTTACGTAGGCGGCAGTAACGTGACCGACCAGGCACAGCTGCACTTGATTTCGCAGTATCAGTCTGACCCGAACAACAGCATCGGCGGTTTTTGGTCGGCCAACTACTCCGGTATCAACCGCTCTATCCGCTTGATAGACAACGCTACGGCAGCCACCGATATATCAGAGGCAGACAAGAACACGTACATTGCCGAAGGCCGTGCACTGCGCGACTGGTACTACCTGGCATTGTGGAAAACGTGGGGCAACATACCTTACTACACAGAAAACCTGACACCGCCCGACTACTTTGCCGAGCAAATCAGTGCCGACCAGATATACCAGAATGTTATCACAGACTTGGAAGCCATCATCGCCATGAACGCGCTGCCCATGAAGCAGCCGGACGAATGGTGCGGACGTATGACGCAGGCCACGGTGTACATGATGTACGCCGACATGGTAATGTACCAGAAGGATGAGAGCCGCTACCAAAAGGCTTACGAGTACATGAAGGAGATTATCAACTCCCAGCAGTATGACCTGGTAGCCGGTGCCGACTACGACCAGCTGTTCTCTCATGAAACGGAGTGGACGGATGAGATTATCTTCGACATCAACTACATTGCTTTGGGCGGCACCCGTACCTGGGGTTCAGCCAATGCCGCCGGTGGTACAGTGCTTCCGGCTTTGATCGGTATCGACGGCTTGAACTACAATGGCACCAACAAAGGCATCATCTATGGCCCGTATGCCGAGTTCCAGACCGGTGGTTGGGGCTTCAGCACAGTGGCCAAAGAGGCTTACGATGCCTTTGAAGAAGGCGATCTGCGCCGCGATATCGCCATCCTGAACATGGACAAGTACATCAAGGACATGGCTGAGCAAGGCGTCACCGTTACCTACGGTGGCCGTTACCAGAACACAGGCTACTTCCTGCGCAAATACCTGGGCCGCCCGGGCGGCAATGCAGGCTGCACAGGCGACGCCGACTTGAACTGGGACAACAACCTGCACATCTACCGCTTTGCCGAGACGCTGCTGAACGCTGCCGAACTGGGTATGAACATCAACCCAAGTGAAGCTCAAGGTTACTTCGACCGCGTACGCCAACGTGCAGGCTTGGAGCCGCTGCCTCTTAACATTGATAACATCATCGACGAGCGTCGTCGTGAATTCGTTGGCGAAGGCAAGCGTTACTTCGACCTGGTACGTACAGGAAAGGCTGCCCAAGTGCTGAAAGCCGGCGGCGGCGTACTCTTGGACAAGGAAACCATGACATGGGGCGGTACTGCCATCCCGCAACGCTCGGCTTGGACGGAAAACAAGAAGTTCCTGCCCATCCCGCAAAGCGAAATCGAAGCTTCGCAAGGCGTTATTGTACAGAATCCGTATTAATAAGACATACAAACACAGTTCAATAGGTATCTAAACAGGATACACACGCAGGAGGGTGGCAACCGTTCAGGGGTTGGCACCCTCTTTTTGTCAAGCCCTCAGCGCGCCAGCCGTCCTACGCCACCGCGCCGGCCTTGAAACGCTATCACGGCAGCCTTCTTACGCTTGCGCAATAATGCTCCTAAATTCCCATTTATAACACAACCTGAACACGATTGCTTACCATAATTACGGCAAAATGTAGTACTTTTGCCCATGAAATCGTTTTTAAACTTATAGAAGTATTATGAAAATAGGCGTAATCAGTGCCATGGAGAGCGAGCACCGCCGGCTGGTGGCTTGCTTGGAGGGCGCGCAAGAGGTGCGCAAGGGCATATATACATACGTGTGCGGCAAGTTGGGCGACAATGAAGCCATCCTTACCCGTTGCGGCATCGGCAAGGTCAATGCCGCCGTAGGTGCCGCCGAACTGGTGAGGTTCTTTGCCCCGGACTGCATAGTGAGTACCGGCGTGGCGGGGGGAATAGATGCCTCCCTCCGCGTGATGGACGTGGTGGCAGGTGAGCACACGGTTTACCACGACGTGTGGTGTGGCGAGGGCAATGCTTACGGCCAGGTGCAGGGAATGCCCACCATGTTTGCCGCCCACCCCGTGCTGCTGTCCCATGCCTTGTCCATGGACACCCCCGAGGGGGAAAGCCGCGTGCACGGAGGACTGATTTGCACGGGCGACCGCTTCATCACCGACCGCACTGCGCTGGACGACATCAAAGCCCACTTTCCCCAAGGGCTGGCCGTGGACATGGAGTCGGCAGCCATTGCGCAGACCTGCTACCTGTATGGCATTCCTTTCCTCAGCTTCCGCATCATAAGCGACACCCCCGGGGTGGAAGGCCACTGGCAGCAGTACACCGACTTTTGGGGTGCCATGGCCGAACACTCTTTCCAGGTGACCCGGGCATTCTTGGCAACGTTGCCGGAGGGGATTCAGTAGTCAGTAGTTGGTAGTCAGTAGTTAGTAGAGAACGCCTACTATCTACTATCTACTATCTACTATCTACTGACTACCAACTACTGACTACTAACTACTGACTACTAACAACCAAATATCATTATGGAAAAAATACCCAGCTTTACTATCGACCACATCCGCCTGCTGCGTGGCATCTACGTGTCGCGCAAGGATGAAGTGAACGGCGAGACCATCACTACTTTCGACATCCGCATGAAGGAGCCCAACCGAGAACCGGCCTTAGGACAAGGCGCACTCCACACCATTGAGCACCTGGCGGCTACCTACCTGCGCAATGCCCCCCGTTGGAAGGATAAAATCATCTATTGGGGACCTATGGGATGCCTCACCGGCAACTACCTGCTGATGAAAGGCGACCTGCAGCCGCAAGACATCCTCACGCTGATGCAGGACACTTTCCGCTTCATTGCCTCCTACGAGGGCGAAGTACCCGGCGCTGCTCCTGCCGATTGCGGAAACTACCTGCTGCACGACCTCCCCATGGCCAAATGGGAAGCCGCCAAATACCTCCACGAGGTGCTTGAGCAGATGCAGGAAGAAAACATGTGCTATCCTTCGAAGGAGTAGAAACGCACGATTCCAGCCCATGAAGGCTTCGATTAATATGTGTTAATTGTCAGCCAACATTTGTCAGATTTGTAGATATTTCTTATATTTGGTTACGATTTAAAGCAAATGTCTAACCTCTAAAATGTTTTTGTTATGGATGCTCATACTATTGGCGTTAACGCAGGAGTCGTTTGGAGACTTTTAGACAATAACCGGAGGTGGGAGTACAGTGAACTTAAAGCAGCTTCCGGCTTGTCTGACAGAGATTTGAATGCTGCTATCGGGTGGCTGGCACGTGAAGACAAAATCCAGTTTGAAACAGACAGAAAAGGGAAAAAGGAATATCTGTTCCTTGAACTGAATGTCTATATCCCTTGAATAAGGAATTCATTTCAAATGTTTTTTTCGCCTTCTATTCAAGTAAAAATGAAAGGTTGTTGTAACATAAGTTGCGGCAACCTTTTGTTTTTGCCGCCCAGGTTATTCTTTGCGAAGTTCAGAACACTTCGGCGTGGCTGCCTAGGCGAATCACCTCTATAACGTCAGATGCCTCATCAATCCAAATGAGTAGAAAATCACTACCTATGTGGCATTCCATGCATCCGGCATATTGCCCTTTTAGCATATGTGGACGGTAATGTTGAGGTAAAGAAATGTCATGAATAAGCATTTGTATTACCTCATAGAGCGCTTTCATTAAGCGTATGTTATTTCTATAGCGCTTTAAGTCTTTTTTAGCACTTGTACTATAATGTACCTGCTTCATCAATCGATAGCATTAATGGAATTCATAAAGGCTTCGAAACTACCGGTGTTTAAGGTCCCGGCATATTCACCTCGGCGCGCCTCCTCAATAGCCGCCATTGTTTCCGGGTTGGGCTGGCGGGTGTCCAATGCCTCGGAAAGTATTACCTCCACTAGGTTATTCAAGCTACGGTTCTCACGGCGGGCCTCTATGCGAAGCCGTTCCACCAAGTCTGTGCGAAGGCGGAAAGCCGTCTGCTTACGTTCAACGGTTGTTGCCATAAATTATACGGATTAGAGTTGTGTTAGCAAAAGTATAACAAAGATATCACATTTCCAAGTAGAAGAGAGGAATTTGAGGCGATAAACGGTTTTACGTTAAAAAGGCAAATTTAAACGGGCTCTTATTTCCTATTGCGTGCGGTTTCTCCTATCTTTGCGCAGAAATTCTTATACGACAGTTTACGCCATGACAATAAAAAAGATTCTTCCCGATGTGATTGCCATTGTGGCATTTGCCCTGCTCTCGTTTGCCTACTTCTTCCCGGCGGACATTGAGGGGCGCATCCTCTTCCAGCACGACACGGCCGCAGGCGCCGGCGCAGGACGCGAAGCTGCCCTTTACTATGAAGAAACGGGCGAGCGTACCCGCTGGACCAACTCCATCTTCGGCGGCATGCCTACCTACCAGATAGCCCCGGCCTACGACTCAGTGCAACCGCTGAAGTGGGTGCAACAGGCTTATCAGCTTTTCCTGCCGGGATATGTGGGGCTGACGTTCATCATGATGCTGGGCTTCTACATTCTGCTGCGCGTGTTTGGCATTCCGGCCTGGCTGGCCGGGTTGGGCGGCGTGCTGTGGGCATTCTCGTCCTACTTCTTCATCCTGATATCGGCGGGACACTTGTGGAAATTCATCACGTTGGCCTACATTCCGCCTACGCTGGCAGGCATTGTGCTGGCCTACCGGGGCAAATTGCTGGCGGGAGGACTGGTGACGGCACTGTTCATTGCCTTGCAGATTATGTCCAACCACGTGCAGATGTCCTACTACTTCCTGTTCGTCATCCTGTTCGTGGCCATTGCCTACTTCGTTCAGGCATGGAAAGAGAAGACGCTGCCCCAATTCTTCCGGGCAAGTGCCGTGCTGGTAGTGGCCGGATTGATAGGCGTGGCCGCCAACCTCTCCAACCTATACCACACTTATACTTATAGCAAGGAAACCATGCGTGGCAAGAGCGAACTGGTGCATACCGGCGATGCCGCCAAGCAGACCAGCAGCGGGCTCGACCGCGACTACATCACGCAATGGAGCTACGGCATCGGCGAAACACTGACCTTGCTGGTGCCCAACTACAAGGGAGGCGCCTCCGTACCCCTGGCGGCCAGCGAAACGGCCATGCAGAAGGCCAATCCCATGTACGGCAGCCTGTATGGCCAGCTGACTCAATACTTCGGCACCCAGCCCATGACGTCGGGGCCGGTGTATGTGGGGGCTTTCGTGCTGTTCCTTTTCCTGCTGGGCTGCTTTGTGGTAAAGGGCCCGTTGAAGTGGGCATTGGTGGGCGCCACAGTGTTCTCCATCCTGCTGTCGTGGGGCAAGAACTTCATGCCGCTCACCGACTTCTTCATCGACTACATACCGATGTACAATAAATTCCGCGCTGTGTCGTCCATTCTGGTTATTGCAGAGTTCACCATTCCCTTGCTGGCCGTATTTGCCTTGATGAAGGTGCTGAAAGAACCGGGACTGCTAAAGCAGAACATCAAGCAAACGGGTCTGTGCCTGCTGCTTACGGCAGGCGTGGCCTTGTGGCTGGCGGTGCCGGGCACTCCTTCACCGTCGGACTATGTGCCCGCACAAGAGGCACAAATGCTGCAAAGCGCCGCCGACCAAGGCATGATTCCCTCCAGCGAACTGAACGGCATCCTGGCCAACCTGTCGGAGATGCGTGCCGCGCTGGTACAGGCCGACGCACTGCGCAGCTTCCTCATCATCGCCATCGGGGTGCTGCTGCTGTGGCTGTATGCAGCGGGCAAGTTGCGCCGGTCGCTCACCGTAGGCGGCATTGCCTTGCTTTGCCTCGTCGACCTGTGGGGAGTGAACAAACGCTACCTCAACGACAGCCAGTTTGTGCCCAAATCGACCCAAGTGACCACGTTCAACAAGACGGAGACCGATGAACTGATTCTGCAAGATAAAGCGTTGGACTACCGCGTGCTGAACTTTGCCACCAGCACCTTCAACGAAAACAACACCGCCTACTGGCATAAGAGCGTAGGCGGCTACCATGCCGCCAAGCTGCGCCGCTACCAGGAGATGATAGACCACCACATCATGCCCGAAATGCAGGCTGCCTACGGTGCCATAGCCGCTGCGGGCGGAGAGATGGACAACGTGGATGCCACCCGCTTCCGCGTGCTGAACATGCTGAACACAAAGTACTTCATCTTCCCCGCCGGGCAACAGGGTGAAACCGTGCCTGTGCTCAACCCCTACGCCTACGGTAATGCCTGGTTTGTGAAAGATGTGCAGTATGTAAACAATGCCAATGAAGAAATAGATGCCCTGAAAGAAGTGCTGCCCACCGAAACCGCCGTGGTAGACGCACGCTTCAAGCCGGCCCTCAAAGAGGCTACAACAGGATACAAAGACGAAGCATCCGCCATCAGACTGACAAGCTACCTGCCCAATCATCTGGTGTATGAAACCCAAAATGCACAAGACGGCATCGCCGTGTTCTCCGAGATTTACTACCCCGATGGCTGGCAAGTCAGCATAGACGGGCAGCCGGCCGAACTGGCACGCGCCGACTACATCCTGCGCTGCCTGTATGTGCCTGCCGGCAAGCACACCATTGAAATGCGTTTTGACCCGCAAAGCCTGCATGTCACAGAAGGCATTGCCTACACCGCACTGGCTATATTGCTTGCAGGAGCCCTCGTAACGGTATTCGCACAAAGAAGAAAAGCGTCTTCGGCAAGCCGTTAAATAAAAAACCGCCCCTGCCCTCACGGGTAGGAACGGCACTAAAAGTCAATAATACATGAAAAAACGCTATTTAGAGAGAGCTATATTATAATAGTCACTGCAAATGTACAAGATATCAACGTAAAACGCAAATAAAATCTACGTATAACCGTAGTTTATCGACAAACAGCACTATTATTAAGAAATAAACTTTAAAACAAAAACGATATGGAGACCACCAGACAAAGCAAAATAGCCCGCTTGATACAAAAAGAATTGAGCGACATTTTCCAAAAACAAACCAGGGCGACACATGGCATATTGGTTTCAGTAAGCGCCGTGCGCATCAGTCCCGATTTAAGCGTTGCCCGTGCTTACCTCAGCATATTCCCTTCGGAAAAGGGTGCGGAAATCATCCAGAACATCAATGCAAACGCCAAGACCATACGCTTTGAACTGGGCACCCGCGTACGCCACCAGTTACGCATCATCCCCGAAATAAAATACTTCCTGGACGACTCGCTGGACTACCTGGAGCATATAGACCAACTGCTCAATACCAACAAATAAGTGAACCTGCCATTCTACATAGCACGCCGTTACCTCTTTGCCAAAAAGAAGCACAACGCCATCAACATTATCTCCGCCATCTCGGTGTGCGGGGTAGCCTTGGCAACGATGGCAATGGTGTGCACCCTATCGGTGTTCAATGGTTTCCAGGAAATGGTAGAGCAACTGTTCACCGCATTCGACCCTGAACTGAAGATTACCGCCCGCGAAGGGAAAGTATTCCAACCTGATGACCCCGGCATCCGGCAAGTACAAGCCTTGCCGTACATCGATGTATGGACCGAAACGGTAGAAGACAATGCCATGGTGCAATACAAAAACCGCCAGGCCATGGCTATCATCAAAGGAGTGGAAGACAACTTTGAGCAACTGACCGAGATTGACAGCCTGCTTTATGGCACAGGACAATTTATGCTAAACGACCCGGTAGCGGATTATGGCATTATGGGCGTCGAACTGATGTCGGAATTAGGGACAGGCATACAGTTTGTCGACCCCCTGCAGGTGTATGCGCCCAAACGCAATGTGCGGATTAACCTGGCCAATCCCAGCGCTGCCTTCAACCGGAAATATCTCCATTCGCCCGGGGTAGTGTTCATCGTAAACCAGCAGAAATATGACGCGCACTACATCATCACATCACTTGATTTCGCACGTGCCCTGTTCGGCTATAACACGGAAGTCTCTGCCATCGAACTTAAATTAAAACCTGGCAACGACATTGGACGCATCCAAGGGCAAATACAAGACATATTGGGCGACCGTTACCTGGTGCAGAATCGCTATGAACAGCAGTCGGATGTATTCCGCATCATGAAGATAGAAAAACTAATCTCCTACCTGTTCCTCACTTTTATCCTGGCCATCGCTTGCTTCAACGTGATAGGCTCATTGTCTATGCTGATTCTGGATAAACGCGAAGACGTGGTTACCTTGCGCAACCTGGGCGCCAACGACCGGCTCATAGCCCGTATTTTCCTTTTTGAGGGACGATTGATTGCCGCATTCGGTGCCGCCATCGGCATCATTGGCGGGCTGCTGCTGTGCTTCCTGCAACAAGCGTTTGGCCTCATCTCATTGGGAGGCGGAAACGGGGCTTTCCTCGTCGAAGCCTATCCCGTCAGCGTACATGCCACGGATGTACTGCTCGTATTCGTCACCGTTATTGCCGTAGGATTCTTATCCGTCTGGTACCCTGTACGCTACCTCAGCAAGAAGCTGTTATAACAAATCGGCACTTTTAAGCAACTCCTCAAACGAATGGCAAACTTTTGATTGCCCGCCGACCTCCAATACAAAATGATGAGGAGACAAGGCTTCAAGCGTGGGAAACGAAGGCTGAGCTTGAGCTTCAGCGAAAGAGAGGCAGAAGAATCCCCGACGGTTCAGAGCGTTTTGTGTCCAATGGCGCAGAACTTCATCTTCAGCTCTCAGGCAAATACATTTACGGCCTTCCACCGTAGGCGAGTAAATGCCGTGCATCAGGTCGAAACGGATATGCTCCTGCCGGCTGAACAATGCATCCATCCTGCCGGACAAAATCAAATCCTCGGTCACCCCACACTCCAAGCCATGCCCGGGAGTGAGCAGCCAAAGGCGGTCGGAAAGCACCAGTGCCTGTTCAATGTCGTGCGTGGAGAGGAGGATGGCCTTCCCTTCACTGACGGCAAGCCGATGCAGCAGGCTCATAATCTCAATGCGGCTCACCACATCGAGAAAGGCGGTGGGCTCGTCCAACAAGATAACCGGGCACTCCTGCACCAAAGCCTTGGCTATCATCACCTTCTGGCGCTCGCCGTCCGAAAGTTCAGCGATATAGTGCCCGGCTTTTTCCCCCACACCTACAGCACTGAGGGCATGCCCGACAATAGCTTTGTCCTCACGGCTTAGCCGGCCGAAAAATCCGGTATGCGGCTGGCGGCCCAATGCGGCCAATTCGAATACCGTCAGCCCGCCGACCTGGGTTTTATCGGTCAGCACTACCCCTATGGCACGCGAACGTTCTCTTTCGGAATAAACCGCAACAGGCTTGCCCAACAGGTCCAGTTCACCCCCCAAAGGAGGCTGGGCGGCAGCAAGCGTACGAAGCAAAGTAGATTTCCCGGCACCGTTGGCCCCCAGCAGGCAGGTCAACTCGCCACGCCTTAGCTTGAAATCCAAACCGGCATGTACTTGCTTTACTGATTTCCCGACCTTGTAACCGATGCAAAGCCCCTTTCCCTCTATGACAACAGCCTGCTGTTCCATCAGTTGAAATATTGTATTTTCCGTTGGTTGACGATGACATAAATGATGACCGGCGCTCCCAAAATAGGAGTCACGGCATTCAACGGTATGAGGCCATGCTCGCCCGGCAAAAGGCAAAGCAGATTGCAAAGCAAAGCCACAGCCCCCCCGACAAGCAAGGTGACCGGCATCAGCAGATTGTGATTGGAGGTGCCCAACAAAAGGCGGGCAACGTGAGGAACAGCCAACCCTATAAAAGAAACCGGGCCGCAGAAAGCCGTAGTAACAGCCGTCAATATGCCGGTGGCGGCCAACAACAGGTTGCGGACACGGCGAATGTTTACCCCAAGGTTTTCGGCATAACGCGGGCCAAGGAGCAAGGCATTGAGCGGCTTGATGAGCAACAGGGCAACCAGCAATCCCGCCACAGACGTCAGGGCAAAGGCCGGCAATTGCGCCAACGACACGCCCCCGAAATTGCCAAGCCCCCAGATGGTATAAGAACGGACCCCTTCGGCCGAAGAAAAGAAATTGAGCAAGGAAATCAGCGAAGAAGCCACGTAGCCAATCATGATGCCGGCAATGAGCAGCATCACATTATTCTTGATTACCGTGGACAGCAACAGGATGATGCCCAACACGCCCACAGCCCCCACAAAAGCCCCGACGACGACCGTGGCAAATCCGGACAACGAGAACACCCCTGTGGCAAGGGTGCCCCCGCCTGCCAGCATGACCAGGGCCACGCCCAGACTGGCACCCGAACTGATGCCCAAGATGGAAGAGTCGGCAAGCGGATTGTTGAACACCGTCTGAAGCATCAGGCCCGAAGCCGAAAGGGACGCCCCGCAAAGCAAAGCCGTGACACATTGCGGAAAGCGGGACTCCCACACAATGAAACGCCACGTTTCCCTCCCGGCATCCTCACCCAGAAGGATGCGCACCACGTCGCCCGGAGGTATGTCCACCGAGCCGAACAACAGGTTGGCTACCGCCAAGAAGAGAATCAGGATGCTGAGCCCCCCACCGTATATCGCGCCTTTATGCCTCATCGCAAGAATGATTAATCGGCGGCTAAATTACTAAAATATTTCGGTTCGTAGCCTTCCAACAACTCCGGATGAAGGATTTTCACGATATCCTTCAGCAATACGTCGGGGTGGAAGGGCGATTCTTCATAAAAAGGTATCCGGCCCGTGTTGCAACCATAGATATGCCGCTCCTTGAAAGCCTTGAAACGGGCGTAGGGCGCATAGTCCTGTTCCAGCTCGCGATAAGTCTTGTCCGCCTGCTGGTTGTACTTCACAAACCAGTAATCGGCCTGCTGCCCCTTGTCGAAAACGGTTTCAAAAGGCAAAGGAATGGAGCCACTGTTCGGCAAGTAAGCAAACACATAGTCGGCACCGGCATCGGCATAAAGCCTGCCCGTCGTGCTGTTCCCGCCCGATATATACCAGGCAGAGCCATACTTCAGGTCGCTCAGCACCGTGGGACGCCGCCCGGCAAGGCTCGCCTGCCGCTTCACATCGAGATATTCACGCGCCACCGTGGCAAAAAGCGAGTCGGCCTCGGCGGCTTTTCCGACAAGGATGCCATAGAAACGCATCCATTCCGCACGCCCCAGCGGGGAGGTCTCCAGATAATCGGCACACTCGATAATCGGCACGCCCAGTTTCCCTACCCGCCCGTAGCCCCCGTTGTCTTCATAGGGGGAGAGCATGATGCCGTCGGGACGGAGTTCTATCAAGGTTTCTATATCGGGGCTCATGCTGTTGCCGCAATCAGCCACCAGCCCCTGCCGGCAGCGTTCCACGAATTCGGGCTGCTTGAAGTATTCCATGCCACACACGCCACGGACGCCATCCAGCGCGTCCAATTCGGCCAACAGCCCCCCATGGACCACGGAGTAAACCACCAGCCTTTCCAGGGGAAAGCGCACCACGGTTCCTTCCGGCAATTGTGCAGGAAGCTCCTTATGCTTATCGGCCAAAACATAAGTATGCAAGGTTTTCAGCGTGTCCCACGGATTCCTTACCGTGGCCACCATGTAGTCCGGATATTGCACGATGCACAGGTTGGCCGCATACTCCAGCCGGAGCGTATCCCCGCCCGCCAAGACGGAAGAAGCCTTGCCCCTCCCGCCGCAGGCAGAAAGGAACAAGGCCAAGATTACTATGGCAAATAGTAAAATTTTCTTCATTTAGCAAGTAAATATAAAAACAAAGCGTTACTTAAAAACCACGCTCAACAATCCTTACAACCCTCCGACAAACCCCACCCCCACCTGGGTCGTACCTCAGTCGTACCCCATTCGGTACAGGTTCGGTCCGCCTTCGGCCCTATGGACCGAAAAAATAACGGACAAGCCGCGTCGGAGGTCGGGGCAAGATTTTTATTCAGTCACAAAGCGGATGTTGGTGGTGTACATGCCCGTTTCAAACGAGTGCTTAGGCTGGCCGTCTTTGCTATACACGTAGACCGTGTTCAAAGCCCCGTAAAGCTGGTCGCCGATGTAAATGTCTTCCGTGACAGGGTCTACCTGTATGAAGCCCGGGCTTGTAAAGCTATCGACAGAGATGGGCAGGTCGGTTTCCTTTCCCGTGGCCAAATCGTACACATAGCACCTGTGGGTGTCCGGCAAGTAATATTCGGAGTAAAGGATGTACATCTTGTCGCCGGCATTGGCGATGTAAGACGCATTGCAAAGTTCTTTCACTTCATAGGTATCGGGGTCAATGCGTTGCAAGGTCTGGTAGATCCACTGGTCTTCGGGGACGCTGGGCGAACCGGCATAGTTGCCATTGGAAACAAAGTACACATAACCGTCATCCCCCGCCAGGCATTGGGTGTAAGGATTGAGCAATACCTCGATATCCTGCAGTTTGGTCATGCTCTTGGCATCGACCACGGCCACCTGGTTGCCCGAGCCATAGCCCGAGATGTTCACAAAGAGTTTGCCACCGACATAAGCCAACGCTTCGGGATGGTCACCCACATATACACTGCCCGTGATTTCCTGCGTCAGCGTGTCGAGGCGGGACACCGTGCCGTCATAGGCAGTGAAGAACACGCAACCATCGCCCGCCGTGGCATAACGGGGCTCCATAGGCTGGCCTTCTTCCGGAGTATTCATAGGAAAACTCTTCACCAGCTTGCCGTTGCGCTCCAGTATCTCTATTTTCGACGAGGTGGCACTGATGGCATACAACTTGGTTCCATATACGCAGAGGTCTTGCAGGTCGCCGATGCCTTGGCCATTCTGTGCGGCATAAAGGTCACCGCTAATCGCCCCGGTAGAAAAGTCATACCACTGCAGGGAGCCGTCGTTTGCCCCCCAGTTCCCGGTGTTCACGACATAGGCGCCGAGGGTTTCGGTAGGTTCAGGCGTGGGGTCGGGATCGGGAATGGGGTTATTGTTGTCGTCACACGATGCCAACGCGGCAGCCAAGCAGAGGCAAAAGCCGATGTTTCGGGTCAGTTTAAACCAATTCTTCTTCATTGCTGGATTGTTTTAAAAAGTTGTTTATAGATAATAGTTGATTGATATCTTGTAGTTCCGTCCGGGCATGGGGTAAAAGCGGATAATCTCGTAGTTCTTGCCTCCCAGGTTCAAGGCATCGAGCTGTACGCGCAGGCGGTGCCGATTCCACCGGAACTGCCGGGACAAGGACAGCCCGTGGTCAGAGTACGGCGCAATGCGGTAATCGGGCAGGTTCTGCGCCAAGGTGTAACGCTCGGAGGCAAAGGTGACGTTGTACGACAGATTGGCCCAAGGTGTTTCCACGGTCAGGCTGCCACTGCCTGAGTGGCGGGGCGTGTAGACTATCTGGTTGCGCCACGTCTTCGACGAGGGGTCGGTCACGTCTTCCGCCTGCATGAAGTTGTAGTTGCCCGTGAGGTAACACTTCAAGCCTTTGCCTACATGCCATTCGGCGGAGAGGTTAACGTCCGTGCCTATGGTTTCTACCTTGCCCACATTCGTCATCCGCCACACGAACATGGAGGGCACAGCCACAATCTTGTCGTCCACCTTATTATAATAGGCATCTGCCGAAAGGCTGATGAAATCGAGGAAGCCCCAACGGGAACGGTTCCACGTGATGCCGAAGTTTCCCTGCCGGGTGGTTTCGGGCCGCAAGTTGGTATTGCCTATCACCAAGTAATACAGGTCGTTGAACGTGGGGGTGCGGAAGATATCTTTGTACGACAGCCTGATCCTCAGCCCGGACTGTTCAAAAGGTTTCCAAGCAAGGCTGAAGGCGGGCGACAGGCGTTTGCGGTCGGCAGCCGCCACACCTATCCGCACGCGCTCGGTAATGAACGTGTTCAGCAGCGAGGCGGTCGCCCAGAACCTGCGGCGACGGTAATGGGCAGCCACCGCCGTCAGCACCGTGTAACGCTGCGGGTACTGACACTTGTCCAGCGTCGTACTCAAGTAATTGTAGGCAAAATCCTGCGCAAGGGAAAAGGACAGCCCCTTGACGGGTTCCGCCCACAATGTGGCCGAGAGGTAAGTTTCAGTCTGCCGGTAGCGGTCGTCGGTTATGCCCGAGGCCTCATCGTTGTAATCGCGGTTCCAACTGTAATTGAACTTCCCGAGCGCCTGCAGCTTGATGCGATCGCTGAAGCGGTTCTCATAACGAAACTGGCCGAAGTAGTTCTTGTCGTACAACCGTTCGGCGGCATAGGGGTTGTCGTAAATCACCCCACCCGGCAACCCGCGTTCCGAGTCGAACAGGTAGGCTTTCACCTGCAAGTCCTGCCGGGGAGTGAGCGTTGTGTAAAGGGTGGCTTCTGCCCGCCAGGTGCGTATATCGCTGTTGTTGCGCCGACTGTCTATCAAGTGGTTGCCGTTCCACATCTTGAAGGGGTAATTACCGTCGGCACGCAGGAAGTCGCCGTAGACCGACAGCCCAGCCTTCGGGGAAAGCCGCTGGCTGTAGAGCACCGACGGATTGACCATGCCATAGGAACCTGCCTTCAGGTTGGCATACAGGTGGAAGGGGCTGTCCGTAAAGTCCGGACGGGCAGTCTGTATGCTCAGCGTGCCTGCCGAAGCAAAAGCGCGTGCCGACTGGTAGATGTTGTCCGTCTGCCCGATGGTCAGGGTCAGTTCAGAGACATTATCCAACGAGAAGCGCGAAATGTCCACTTGTCCCGACTGGCAGTCGCTCACGCTCACCCCGTCGTAGATGACTCCCGTGTGCTGTGCCCCCATGCTACGCACCGACACCGTCTTCAATCCGCCGATACCGCCATAATCCTTCACGCTGACACCCGAGAAATGGCGCACCGCCTCGGCCACCTCGTGCACGCCCAACCGCTCCATCTCCGCCTTGCCCATGACTTGCAGGGGGGACGTGGCGGTAAGGGCCGGCGAAACGCGCCGTGCCTCCACCGTTACGGTAGGAATTTCGTGTACACGCCCTGTGACGCTATCGCCGGCCAACGATTGTGCCCGCAAGGATATTCCTTGTGCACCTATGGCTGCAACGAAGCATATGCCTGCACGCAGGGCAAGATGCCTAATGCTCATAAACAAAAAATAAAATAAGTATAATATAACCTTTGCATGACCTTGCGCTTCTTTCCTCGAGAATGCAAGCACGACTTTTGTTTTGCAGGTCTTCTGACTTACTCCGGTTTGCTTTGCCTTCCCACCTGCAAACAATCGAGGCAGTGGCAAAAGAGGTAGTTAAGCAAACCCATTACTGGAGCTTACAGCAGCGGGACTGTCCGGGACTTTCACCCGATTCCCTTTTCATCCGCGCCCTCGCTTTGGAGAGCCATGCGGAACAAAACTGGGGCAAAGATAAAGGATTCTTTTGAATTGGCCGCACACTCCGGCACAAATTATTTTTTCCGGATAATCGTCAGCCCGTCGCGCAGGGGGAGGATGACTTTCTCCACGCGGTCGTCCTTCGCCACCCGGTCGTTGAAGGCCTGTATGCCCAGGGTTTGCGCGTCGCGGGGATGTTCTTCCAGCACATGGCCGTCCCACAAGGTATTGTCGGCAAGGATATAACCGCCGGGGGCAAGGTGCTGCAACACCATCTCGTAATAGTCCACATAGCGGCGCTTGTCGCCGTCGACATAGGCCAGGTCAAAAGTGAGTCCCAAGCGGGGTACCTGCTCCAAGGCATCGCCGATATAAAACTTTATCTTCCCGGCATAGGCGGAACGCTCCAGCCAGGGGCGGGTAAAGTCTTCCTGCTCGTCGTTGATTTCAAAGGTGTGAATCATGCCGCCTTCGGGCAACCCCTCTGCCATGCACAGGGCGGAGTAGCCGCTGTACGTGCCAATCTCCAGCACCTGCGAGGGGCGCACCATGCGCACAAACATCTTGAGCAGCCGCCCTTGCAGATGTCCCGACGCCATGCGGGGATAAAGCAGTTTAAGGTGCGTGTCGCGGTAGAGGGCGCGCAGGTAGTCGCCTTCATCGTCGATGTGGGCAAGGATATAATCGTCGAGAGACATGATAAGAATGAAAAATGAAGAATGAAGAATGAACAATGGACAACCAATAATTGTCCATTGTCAATTGTCCATTGATTAAAGGTATCTGTTACTGTTGGGCAACACGCTGTCACCAGCATGCTTCAGCGCGTCTTCCACTACATTGATTTCGAGGAAGGAGGTTTGCGTGCCGGCCTTGCCGCTGCTCAGGTAGCCGACCATGTCGGTGGGCTGCAGCTTGCCTTCGTTCAGCAGGCGGCGCAGGGCGGCAAAGTAATACTCCTGACCGTTGGCCAATTCGGGCATGTAGATGGCTTCCACGCCGTAGGACAGTGCCAGGTGGCGCATGGTTTTCTCTTTATAGCAGATGGCGAGCACGGGATATTTACCCCGGAAGGCAGCCAGGTTGCGGGCGGTGCGGCCGCTGTAACTGTCGGTGATGATGGCACGTATCTTCAGCTTCGTGGTAGCCTTGACGGCTTGTTTGGCCAGGAAGGCGGTGACATCGTTGCTGTTCTCGTCCAAGGGGATGCGGATGTCGTTGTCGGGCAACTTGTCCTGTTCGGCCTGGGCTGCCACTCTGGTCATGGTTTGTACCGCCTCTACCGGATACTTGCCGTAGGCCGTCTCGCCGCTCAGCATCAGGGCATCGGTGCGGTAGTAGATGGCGTTGGCAATATCCGTCACCTCGGCGCGGGTGGGGCGCGGGTTCTGAATCATAGTGTGCAGCATCTGTGTAGCCACGATGACCGGCTTCTTGGCCAGGATGCACTTGCGGATGAGCACGCGCTGTATGCCGGGGATGCGTTCCTGCGGCACCTCGATGCCCAGGTCGCCGCGCGCCACCATGACGCCGTCGGCCACTTGGAGTATCTCGCCGATGTTGTCCACGCCCTCTTGGTTTTCTATCTTGGCGATGATTTTAATGTCGCTGCCGTGTGCGTCCAGTATTTCCTTGATGTCGAGCACATCCTGCTTATTGCGCACAAAGGAGTGGGCAATGAAGTCAATGTCCTGCTCGATGCCAAAAAGGATGTTGTTGCGGTCTTTCTCGGTGAGCGAAGGCAGGTTGATGCGCACGCCCGGCACGTTGACGCTCTTTCGGCTGCCCAGGGAGGCCTCGTTCTGTACCTCGCACAGCAGGTAGTCGTCCGTCTTCTCCACCACCAGCATCTCAAGGTCGCCGTCGTCAATAAGCACGCGGTCGCCCAGATTCAAGTCGTGCACGAAGTGGGGATAGCTCACGGCGATGCACTCGCGCGTGGTTTCACGGCCGGGGTCGCCCACAACCTTCACACGGTCACCGGCCTGAAAAGAAACCGCTTCTGCCAAGGTGGTAGTGCGCACTTCGGGGCCTTTGGTGTCCATGAGTATGCCGATGCGGTTGGACACCGCACGCACGTTATCTATGATTTTTTTCTGCCCGTCATAATCCAGGTGGGCGGTGTTCATACGCACCACGTTCATTCCTGCGTCGAACAGTTGTTTGATGAATTCCACCTCGCAACGTTTGTCCGAGACAGTGACTACAATCTTTGTCTGTTTCAGTAACATAATCTTTTTACCTATTTTATTTAATTAATACTCATCATTCAGTTGACAAGGTGACGAGGATACAAAGGCAACTTGGCACCTCGTCACCTCGTAACCTGGCACCTCGTCACCTCGCCACCTGAGGCGCGCACAGCGCCTCCAGCGCCAGCCGGTAAGAGTCGAGCCCGAAGCCGCAGATGACACCCCGGCAGGCGCTCGAAATCATGGAGCGGTGGCGAAACTCTTCGCGGGCATGCACGTTGGAGATGTGCACCTCGACCACCGGAGCCGGCACGGCGCGTATGGCGTCTTGCAGGGCGATGGAGGTGTGGGTATAGGCACCGGCATTCAGAATGATGCCGTCCACCTCAAAACCGGCCTGCTGGATACGGTCGATGAGGAAACCCTCAACGTTGGATTGGTAATAGTCTATCTCCACTTCCGGATACCGCTTGCGCAGCTGCTCCAGATAGTCTTCAAACGCGACGCTGCCATAGATGCCCGGCTCGCGCCGGCCCAGCAAGTTGATGTTAGGGCCGTTTACAATCAGGATTTTCATATTAGTTTACATTAAAGACAGCCTTCGAGAAGCCTCATCCCAGCCTTCCAACACCCGCCTGGTGGCGTAGTATCACTACCGCGCTGGCGCAGTATCACCAGCACGCTGGCTTAGTATCGCTACCAAAGCCCCTCTGCAATGCCTCCACGCGGGGGTAAGGAAGTTTGCCGGCTTCCGTCCTAATATCTTCTTTTTTTTCTACTTTTGCACCCCGTAGGCAGATGCCGCCCCAAAAAAAGGCGTTTCTGTCCGAAGGGTTTGAAAAACAGCGCAAAGGTAGGAAAAAGATATGGATTTTGAAGCAGGAACAACGAATAAGCAACAAAATGAGTTGATATTCAAGCGGTATAAGCAGTACCTCAAACTGGAGAAAGGCTTCTCGCCCAACACCGTCGAGGCCTACGAAAGAGACCTCGGAAAGCTGCTGCACTTTTTGGGAGGGGAGAAAGGGAAGGATGTGCTCAACGTTACCCTCGACGACCTGCAACAGTTCAGCGCCGGACTGCACGACATTGGCATACACCCGCGCTCGCAGGCACGCATCCTGTCGGGCATCAAGTCGTTCTACCACTTTCTGGTGCTGGCCGACTACCTGGAAGCCGACCCCAGCGAACTGCTGGAGGGGCCCAAGATAGGCTTCAAGCTGCCCGAAGTGCTGACGGTGGAAGAGATAGACGCCATCATCGGCGCCATCGACCTGAGCAAGCCCGAAGGCCAGCGCAACCGCGCCATACTGGAAACACTGTACAGCTGCGGCCTGCGCGTGTCCGAACTTTGCAACCTGAAGCTTTCCGACCTCTACTTCGACGAAGGCTTCATCAAGGTCGAGGGTAAAGGCAGCAAGCAACGGCTGGTGCCCATCTCGCCCCGCGCCATCAAGGAGATAAAGTATTGGCTGATGGATCGCGGGCGCGGGCGCATCCATAAAGACTACGAAGACTACGTGTTCCTGGCACGCTGGGGCAAGGGCATCTCGCGCATCATGGTGTTTCACATCATCAAGGAACTGGCCGAAAAGGCAGGCATCACCAAAAACATCAGCCCCCACACCTTCCGCCACTCCTTTGCCACCCACCTGCTGGAAGGCGGGGCCAATCTGCGCGCCATACAGTGCATGCTGGGCCATGAGTCCATTGCGACAACAGAAATTTACACCCATATCGACCGCCAGATGCTGCGCAGCGAAATCATAGAGCACCATCCGCGCAACATTCTCTACCGGAAAAACAAGAATAAGGGGGAAATTCATTAAATTATGATAAAATTGTGTGGGCAATGGGAGCAGTGCAAACAGATTCTTTATCTTTGTGAAAAGGATGTGCCATAAAAAGGCATCCTGCAAAGAATAGACAAATTTTCAATTACAAACCCTATAAAACTAAAAACAACATGACCCGAAAATTGTATTTGCCATTACTCATGGCGTGTGTCGTAGTACTGTCGTCGTGCGGCAGTAAGATGGGAGAACTTTCGTCCGACTACTTCACCGTAACCCCCCAAGTGCTGGAAGCCCAAGGCGGACAGGTGGAAGCTACCATCAACGGTAAGTTCCCCGAAAAGTATTTCAATAAGAAAGCCGTCGTAGAAGTCACCCCCGTATTGAAGTGGAACGGCGGGGAAGTAGAAGGCCAGTCGGCCACCTTCCAAGGCGAAAAAGTGGAAGGTAACGACCAGACCATCTCCTATAAGCTGGGCGGCAACTACATCATGAGAACCTCGTTCGACTACGTGCCCGAAATGGCCAAGTCCGAACTCTACCTGCGCTTTAAAGCCACTGCAGGCAAGAAGACCATCGACATCCCCGAAGTGAAGATTGCCGACGGTGTCATCTCTACCTCAGAATTGGTAAGCCAAACCCTGGAAAGCGCTACACCGGCTACGGGCGATGATGCCTTCCAACGCATCATCAAGGAAAAGCATGACGCCAACATCATGTTCCTCATCCAGCAGGCCAACGTCCGTGCCAGCGAACTGAAGAAAGCCAAAGAATTCGGCGAAGAAGTAAAAGGCATAAACGATGCTGCCAACAAGAAAATCAGCAACATCGAAATCTCGGCCTACGCTTCGCCCGACGGCAGCCTCGAACTGAACACCGGCCTGGCCGAACGCCGTCAGGACAACACCGCGAAAGTCATCAACCGCGACCTGAAGAAAGCCAAGATAAATGCCACCATCGACACCAAGTACACTGCCGAAGACTGGGAAGGCTTCCAGGAACTCGTTTCCAAGTCGAACATTCAAGACAAGGAACTGATTCTGCGTGTGCTCTCCATGTACAAAGACCCCGAACAACGCGAACAGGAAATCAAGAACATTTCTTCGGTTTACGAAACACTGGCCGACGAAATTCTGCCGCAACTGCGCCGTTCACGCCTCACGCTGAACTACGAAATCATCGGCAAGTCGGATGAAGAAATCGCCAGCCTGGCCGACAGCGACTATAAGCAACTCAACATCGAAGAGCTGCTCTATGCCGCTACGCTCACCAACGACCCCACCAAGAAAGAAGCCATTTACACCAAAGCTACCCAGCTGGCCCCGAACGACTTCCGTGCTTACAACAATCTGGGCAAACTGGCCTACCAGGCAGGCGACCTCAACAAGGCTGAAAGCTACTTGAAAAAAGCCGTTTCCCTCAAGAGCGACGCACCCGAAGCCAACATGAACCTCGGCCTGATAGCACTGGCCAAGGGAGACAAGGCAGCAGCCGAGACTTACCTGGGCAAGGCAGCAGGAGCCAAAGGCTTGAACGAAGCACTGGGCAACCTCTACATCGCCCAAGGGCAATATGCAAAGGCTGTCAGCTCGTTTGCCGACACCAAGAGCAACAGCGCCGCATTGGCACAAATCTTGGCCAAAGACTACAACAAGGCCAACAGCACGCTGGCTGCCATTGAAAACCCCGACGCTTACACCGACTACCTGAAAGCCGTGATAGGCGCCCGCACCAATAACAACACCATGGTAATCAGCAGTTTGAAAGCCGCTATCGCCAAAGACGCTACGCTGGCCAAGAAGGCCGCTACCGACCTGGAGTTTGCCAAGTACTTCACGAACACTGACTTCATGAATGCCATCAAATAAAATAAGGTAGGCCAGAAACAAGGAAAAGAAGGCCCGGCACAAAAAGCCGGGTCTTCTTTTTTGTAGAACAGCAAAAAAGACGTACTTTCGCAGAAAATAAAGATTCCGGATGAAACACATTCACTTCATATTACTCCTGCCGCTATTATTGCTGGCAGCCTGCGGAAACAAATCGCAAAACCCGAATGCCGTCAGCTTGAGCGGCGACATCAAAGGACTGGGCAATGACACCCTCTACCTGTTCGGCACAGACCAGTTCTATCAACGCACCGATACAATAGTGGTGAAAGACGACCAATTCAAGACCACACTGTTGCCCGATACCATGGTAATGGTCATGTTGCAGCTGCCCAATGGAACCGAATATCCCCTCTTCATGGACAAAGGAGAGAAAATCAAGGTAAAAGGCTCAATGGCAGAACCTCACTCAATGGAAATCACCGGAAATACTCCAAACGAAGAACTTACCGCTTTCAGGCAAGAACTGAAAGGCATGGCCCAACCCTCGGAAAGCATAGTGGAGAAGAAGGCAAAGTCTTTCATAGAAAGCCACACCTCCTCGCTGTCTGCCATCTACGTTTTGGAAAAGTATCTCGCACAAAAGCCCCGGCCCGATTGTGACTATATCAAAGGAATCATTGAACAAATGCCCGGTGAACTCAAAGACCGCCCGGCTATCAGCGAACTTTCCAACCTAATGAACAAGGCCGAAATAACGGCTGAGGGGAAAAACATCCCCTTCTTCAGCATACCCGATGGGGAAGGGAAAAACATCACACGCTCTACCTTCAGAAACAAATACCTGCTACTACATTTTTGGGCATCGTGGGACAAGAAAAGCCGCGAAGCCAATGCCAGCCTGCGGCGCGTTTACCTGCAGGAAAAAGACAACGAAGACTTTGCCATGTTGGGCATCTCGCTGGACACAAACCGCGATGCCTGGCAACAAGCCTGCCAAAATGATTCACTGGATTGGCAACAAGCCTGCGACTTCGAAAGCTGGAACAGCGACGTCATCAGCAGGCTGGGCATACAAACACTTCCCATCAGCCTGCTCATTACCCCCACAGGAAGGATAGAAGCGAGAAATGCCGACAGCAACGCCATCCTGCAAGAATGGGAACGCATAAAACCTGAAAAGAAGAAATAACCCAAACGTTTTACCTGACCATAAAAACACCACCATATCTATGCTTGTCAAAGTTTACGGAGCTACAGTACAAGGCATCGACGCCACTCTCATCACCATCGAAGTCAACAGTTCCAAAGGCTGCATGTTCTACCTCGTGGGACTGCCCGACTCGGCCGTCAAAGAAAGCCACCAACGCATCATATCCGCCCTGCAAGTCAACGGTTACCGCATGCCCACCAGCAACATCGTCATCAACATGGCACCCGCCGACATACGCAAAGAAGGTTCGGCTTACGACCTTCCCCTGGCCATCGGCATGCTGGCCGTAAGCGGCACTTTGCAACCCGACAAGTTAGACCGCTACCTGCTGATGGGCGAATTGAGCCTGGACGGCAGCCTGAAACCCATCAAAGGGGCACTGCCCATTGCCATTAAGGCACGCGAACTGGGCTTCGAGGGCATGATTATCCCCCGACAGAATGCCCGCGAAGCTGCCGTAGTAAACAATCTTACCGTATATGGCGTAGACAATCTCCGCGAAGTAGTGGGCTTTTTCAACGGTGAACAGACGCTCGAACCCACCATAGTCAACACCCGAGAAGAGTTTTATGCCCGCCAAAGTTCTTTCGACCTCGACTTTGCCGAAGTGAAAGGCCAGGAAAACGTGAAGCGTGCCCTCGAAGTGGCAGCCGCCGGAAGCCACAACATCCTACTGATAGGTTCGCCGGGCAGCGGTAAGTCCATGCTGGCTAAAAGACTTCCTTCCATCCTGCCGCCCCTCTCCCTCAGCGAAAGCTTGGAAACCACCAAGATACATTCCGTCGCCGGGAAGCTGGGTGCAGACAGCGGACTCATCTCCGTCCGTCCCTTCCGTGCGCCACACCATACCATCTCCTCCGTGGCCATGACCGGCGGAGGCAGCTTTCCACAACCCGGCGAAATCAGCCTGGCACACAACGGCATCCTCTACCTGGACGAGTTACCCGAGTACCCGCGCAACATCCTTGAGATGCTACGCCAGCCGCTGGAAGACCGACAGATTACCGTCACTCGTGCCCGGTGCAGCGTGGAGTATCCTGCTAGTTTCATGCTGGTAGCCTCTATGAACCCGTGCCCGTGTGGCTATTACAACCATCCCACCAAAGCCTGTGTGTGCAGTCCTGGACAAGTGCAAAAGTACCTGAACCGTATTTCCGGCCCACTGCTGGACCGCATCGACCTGCATATCGAAGTCACCCCGGTAGACTTTGAGAAAATGTCCGACCAGCGTCCCGGCGAATCCAGCGCCACCATCCGTGCACGAGTCATCCGCGCACGACAACGGCAGGAAGCACGCTATGCCGATGTACCCGGCGTGCACTGCAACGCACAGATGACGCCTCGTCTGCTCGGCCTTTATGCCCGTCCCGACGACAAAGGCCTTGCCCTGCTCAAGAACGCCATGAACCGCCTGAACCTCTCGGCCCGGGCGTATGACCGCATACTGAAAGTGTCGCGTACCATTGCCGACCTGGACGACAGCGAACAGATACTGCCCCAACACCTGGCAGAAGCCATAGGCTACCGCAACCTCGACCGCGAGAACTGGGCCGAGCGCTAATCACTCATCACTAAACACTAAATGCAATGATTAACGAGCAACTGCTGCATCCCGCCAGCATCGTAGTCGTGGGAGCATCGAACAACGTACACAAACCCGGTGGAGCCATTCTCCGCAACCTGCTGAACGGCGGCTACGCCGGCACCCTGCTGGCCGTCAACCCCAAGGAGACCGAAGTGCAGGGCGTGAAAGCCTACCCGGACGTGAATGACATCCCCGCCGCCGACCTCGCCATCCTCGCCATCCCGGCAAAGCTGTGCCCCGACGCCGTGGACTGCCTGGCATCAAGAAAAGGAGTGAAAGCCTTCATCATCCTGTCCGCCGGATTCGGGGAGGAAACCCACGAGGGGGCACTGCTGGAACAGCGCATCCTGGACACCGTCAACCGCCACGGCGGCGCCCTCATCGGCCCCAACTGCATCGGCCTGCTTAACACCTGGCACCATAGCGTCTTCAGCCAGCCCATCCCGCAACTGCACCCGCAAGGCGTGGACCTCATCTCCAGTTCAGGTGCCACAGCGGTCTTCATTCTGGAAAGTGCCGTCACCAAGGGCTTGCAGTTCAACTCCGTATGGTCGGTGGGCAACGCCAAGCAAATCGGCGTGGAAGACGTGCTGCAATACATGGACGAGCACTTCGACCCTTCCACCGACTCGCACATCAAACTGCTCTACATCGAAAACATCGGCGACCCCGACCGCCTGCTGTTCCACGCCTCGTCGCTCATCAAGAAGGGCTGCCGCATTGCCGCCATCAAGGCCGGCAGCAGCGAAAGCGGAAGCCGCGCCGCTTCATCGCATACGGGTGCCATAGCCAGCAGCGACTCGGCCGTCGAAGCCCTGTTCCGCAAAGCAGGTATCGTGCGCTGCTTCTCGCGTGAGGAGCTGACCACCGTGGGCTGCATCTTCACCCTGCCCGAACTGAAAGGGCGTAATTTTGCCATTGTCACCCATGCCGGAGGCCCCGGCGTGATGCTGGCCGATGCCTTGAGCAAAGGCGGCCTCAATGTCCCCAAACTGGAAGGCCCCGTCATCGACGAGCTGAAGACTAAGCTGCTGCCCGGTTCGGCCGTAGGAAATCCCATCGACATCCTGGCTACGGGCACGCCCGAACAGTTGCGTCTTTGCCTGGATTATTGCGAAAACAAGCTGGACGACATTGATGCCGTGATGGCCATCTTCGGCACGCCCGGACTGGTGACGATGTACGAAATGTATGACGTGCTGCACCAAGCCATGCAGACCTGCCGCAAGCCCATCTTCCCCATCCTGCCCTCGGTAAATACCGCAGGTGCCGAAGTATCCGCCTTCCTTGCCAAAGGGCACGTCAACTTTGCCGACGAGGTGACGCTGGGCACCGCCCTGTCGCGCATCATGAACACCCACCGCCCGGCGAAGAACGAGATTGAACTGATGGGCGTGGACGTGCCGCGCATCCGCCGCATCATCGACTCCATACCTGAAGACGGTTACATCGCCCCCCACCTGGTACAGGCACTGTTGCACTCCGCCGGCATCCCGGTGGTGGAAGAATTTGTCTCGGCCAAGGCGGACGAGGTACTGGCCTTTGCAAAGAGAACGGGCTTCCCCGTGGTGGCCAAAGTGGTAGGCCCCGTGCACAAGTCGGACGTAGGCGGCGTGGCGCTCAACATCAAGAGCGAGCGCCACCTGGCCTTGGAGTTCGAGCGCATGATGCAAATCCCCGGCGCCACCTCCGTCATGGTGCAACCCATGCTGCGGGGCACGGAGCTGTTTGTCGGCGCGAAGTACGAAGACCTCTTCGGCCACGTCGTCCTTTGCGGCCTGGGCGGCATCTTCGTGGAGGTGCTGAAAGACGTGTCGTCCGGCCTCGCGCCCTTGACTTACGAAGAGGCCTACTCCATGATACACTCCCTGCGCGCCTACAAGATTATCAAGGGCACGCGCGGACAGCGAGGCGTCAACGAAGCCCGGTTTGCCGAAATCATCGTGCGCCTCTCCACCCTGTTGCGTTTCGCCACCGAGATAAAGGAGATGGACATCAATCCCCTGCTGGCCACCGAGCACAACGTCATCGCCGTGGATGCCCGCATCCGCATCGAGAAGGCCAAACATTGACCCCTCCTTTCTCTTGCAAAGGCAAGGCCAAAGCACGGAAAAGCCCGGAGGTGCAGGGTGCAAAACCAAAATCCCTGCCCGCTCCGGGCTTGCTTGCAAAAGCAATGTCTCGCTATCCGTCAACCACGGTCTTGCACCTCGCGGCCAAATTCTCCTTGGCTGTTGAAATACATATCCCACTGCACACTGCCATCCAATACTTCCACTTGGTAGCCGCCTACTTCCTTGTCCACGCCATGGATATCAGCACCCGGATGCAACTCTTCTACCTTGGCCGGAATGGCAGATGGCAAGAAGCCTGTGGGCAGCGGGGAAAAGAAGCTGTCCAAACTTGTCCACTCGCCCTTGCTGTCGAACTCAATGTCCGTCCCGTCGTCCAACAGCACGTCGTAAGTAGTGCGCCCGTCGTCCTTTCCCCTGATAACGGAAGTCACGCCCACACCGGGGAAATACGTCTCGATAAACGCCTGCGCATTGTCTGGCAACCTGCCGAAGCTGATGCTTTTCTCATCATCGCACGCCGCAAAGGTGAATACCAAGGCACACATGGCCAACATTCCACCCAGCCAACCGGCAGCTCGTTTACCCAATACAGTCAACACATTCTTTCTCATATTGCCTTTTTCCTTTCATTAAAATTAAATGGTTACACTTCACTTTTCTCATTCATTGTGCAAGCAAAGGTAGGGGGTAAAATGGGAAAGAAATGGGAATCCGAAAACTATTTTCAGAAAAGCCACAGCCTTATTCAAAGTTCAAAGTCCCGAAAAACTGCGGGCAGTGGAACTGCGGCTTCTCCAACCGGATAGGGCTCCACGACAGGAAGTGGGGCGTCTGTAGCTTGTCGCCGCACTTGTAGAAGTTGCCCTTCATCACCTTGCCGTCCAGCGTGTCGAGGTGGTGGCGGAAGAAGGCAGTGGCGGGGATGACCAAGGCCAGCTCCCACGTGCACTCGCCCACACGTTCCTCGAAAGACTCGCTTCCCAGCGAGCTCCAGCGCTTCACCGTGGCCACCACGGCAGGGTCGGCCATGGGGCGGTCGCCCGGCCGTCCGGCCTGGATGAGCAGCTTGGCGGCGCAGTTGCACTCGAAGTTGTAGTAGAAGTCGTTCGCCTCGGGCGACACGAAGAACTCTGCGCAGGCGTCTTCCCACACCTTGCCGTTGTCCGCCGCAGCCACGGCGCGCACGCTGGCTTCCGTCACGCGGTAGTTCACCAGTATTTCCTTACCCGTGTGGGCTATGCGGAAGGCGGCCTGAGGCTTGTAGGGATACTCCTTCCAGTTCACCTGGTCGATGGGCTGGAACTCCACGCCGTTCCGGTCCATCAGCGCGGGCACGTCCTGCGCCTCCACGGGGGCAGAGACCTGGACTTTCTTCACATTCAGTTGCTTGGGTTGCTGGGCATGGCCCAACGAAGTGCCTGCCGCGCAGAAAGCGGCCAGCACGAGGGAGGGGTAAAACAAATGTTTCATGTCGATTGTAAGTTAATAAATTAAACGTTGGCAAAGTTAATGGATAAATAGAAGTATGCCACGGATGCGGGCGTTTTTTTCCCAGTTAGGAAAAAAATATTCCCCGGTCAGACGGGATTTGTTTCCTAACTGGAGAGGCATTAAGCTACGGCTGCATTGAGAATCCTACGCTACTCCGGAAGAAGAAAAGGCCATACAGAAAGCTCATTTTGATACGCCCTCCAGGGGGGCAATAAACGACCTTTCCGTATGGCCTTTAAAACTCTTTTTGAGGCTATAGAAAGCAACCGTCCTAGCGTAGTATCGCTACCGACCTGGCGTAGTATCGCTACTAACCGCTGATTACCAGCTACTATCTACTGACTACTAACTGCTTCCCATTACTTCTTTATCGCCACATCCCAGCCGGAGAGCACGTCGCCGTAGAGGTAGAAGGTGACGGTGAAGGTGGTGTTGCTCGCTGCGTCGGTCACTTCATACCAGCGGGTGGCGTCGTAGGCATCGACCTGCTTGTAGTCGCCCAGCGAGAGGGGGGCAAGGTCGGTCTTGCCGGACTTCTCGGCCACGAGCTGCTGCATGCGCGTCTCGATGCGCTTCATCACGCCGGCGTGCTGGAAGGGGTCGGCATTGGCTACCTGCGGGTAGGTGGCCTTGATGACGCCGCCGTTGGCTGCACGCACGGCTTTCACGCTGTCGGTGTAGGCGCGGAACTGCTTCTTCACCTCGGGCGAGCGCAGGCCCAGCATGGTGAAGATGGCGATGCCTTGGGCGCCGTTGTTCAAAGCCTCGTCCATGCAGACAAACATCTCAGGGCCATCGGTGGCCATCATGCCGCAATAGAGGGTAGTCATGGGGTTCTTGTCGCGGGCGTTCTCAATGGTGCAATCGGTAATGAAGCTGGGGTCGAGGGTGTAGAAGTTGTGGTACACCATGGGGAATACGATGTCCAGGTTCCACTTGCCCCAATCCTGGCGCACCATGCGCGAGGCCATCTTAGGCGTGGGGAAGGGCGAGGCGGCCATCTTCTTGCCATAAGAGTGCACGGTCTCGGCAATCATGTTGGCCACTTCGGATATCTGGTCGCAGCGGAACTGGCGCCACTTCACGTCGAGCGACGGGTCTTCCTGCTCGCGCGGGTCGTAGCCGTACTTCTCTTTAAACAGCTTCAGCATGGCGGGGTGATAACCGTAGTCCCAGGCGGCATACTCACGGTCTTGCACAATGCCGTAGTGCGGCCACAACGTGGTGGGCAGCACCACGTCGACAAAGCGGTTGTAGTCGATGGCAATGCCGTTGAGGCCCTCTACCTCGCAGTACGATTTCACTTTCTCCTTGATGAACTCGCGCACCTCCGGCAGGGCGGGGCACATGAACTTGTAGTAGTCCACGTAGGCCGTGGTGTCGGCCAGGCTCTTGCCGTTGCGGTTCACGCTGAGCCATTCGGGGTGCTCCTTCACGATGCGGTCGCGGTCGTGCTCCAAGTTCATGGTCCACAGCCAGGCGTAAACTTCGATGTTATGCTTGTGGGCGATGGGGATGGCCACGCGGTAGTCGTCGGGCGTAGGAGCGTTCAGCATAATGCCGTCCAGGCCCAGGTCGTTCATCACCTGGCAGATGGAGTCGAAGTTCATGCCGGGACGATAGTCCAGCCATGTCCAGAACAGCGGATACTCCTTCTTCACTTCTTTCTTATTCTGTTGGCACGAAAAGAGGCCAATCGTTACACATGCCGCCAGCAACAAGGCAGGCAAAAATCTCTTTTTCATAAATGATATTGTTTTTGATTAGGGTTTAAATGACAATTTAGTGGGGCGCAGCCCCAAAATGAAGAATGAAGAACTAAGAATGAAGAATTACGTGAGTTCGGGATAATAAAGTTCTAAAAAAAATAGGTAATCACAAGTATTTTTCGTAACTTTATATCTGACA
>CALUJC010000033.1 GCA_944320865.1 uncultured Bacteroides sp.
AGACATTGGAAAGGGTACTGAATAAGACAATCTTCTGGCAAAACCATGCCGAGACGGTTATATCAGACCGTCAGCGCAAGGTATTGAACTTGTATCTGGACGGTTACCCCGGAAAATTGACTGCCAAGAATTGGGCAAAACGTGTGAAGGTATCACTTGATACAGCAGCACGTGATATAAAAGACCTTGTGGAAAAGGGGGTCTTGGTCCCGCAACAAGGAAGGGTGCGTGATGTATTTTACGGAATCCGATGCAATGACTCTGTGCTTGTCATTCCGGAACTGAAAGCGGAATAAGGGAAGCTGTCCCCCTCAGAAATTCGACACCTCATACGCCGCCTTCCTCCCCAACGTCACATACACCCCGACATAGAAGAAATGGTCCGCCGAGGCCAGCACGGGACGACCGTCCACCCGCCCGAACTCGTTGCGCCGGCAGAGAATGTTCGTGGCCGAGGCGGTGAGGATGACTTTCGGACTGAGTAGGAAGGTCAGCCCCAGGTCGAGGCTGTTGTAGGGCTTCGCCTCGTCGTTCATCAGCCCGGGGAGGGCGGGATTGTGCCACGGACGGCCGCTGGCGTAGGTGTCCGTCAGGCCGAGGATGAGGCGCAGGCGGGGGATGGACCATCGGAGGACGAAGGAAGCATTGTGGCGCGTGGCATACTGGGGCGTGGTCAGTTCGGTGTACTCCAGGTAGCGGCGGCGCGAGAGGTTGTAGGTGTAGGAGAGGCGGTATTCCACGTTCTTCAGCGAAGCGCGGTCGAGGAAGAAGAGGTCGAAGCCCGCGCTGTGCCCGTGGCCGTGGGCGGTGAGCGATGCGCCTTCCCACAAGGGCAGGTGGCCGTAGTCCTTGTAGTACGTCTCCGCCTTGCCAAGGCGTCCGCCCCGTTCGTACTGCACGCCCAGATTGTATTGCCAACACGTGGAAGACTCCAAGCCGGGACGGAGAGCCAAGAGACGGAACTCTGCCTGCTGGGTATAACGCCCCACGGTAGCCGAGAGCACGGCATCGCCCGCATAACAGTTCACCGCCACGCGGGGCGAGAGGCTCATCCGTTTGTCCTGCCCTGTATATTCTGCCCGCAAAGAGGCTTCTGTCTTCAATATCTCCCACGGAAACCACGTGGCGGAGAGGAAGGCGGCGGACACCACAGGGCGAACCTTGCCCGCACTCTCCACCTCCCGCCATGCATAACGGTTCGCATAGCGGCGAATGAAGCTCTCCACCCCGCCCCCAACGCGCAGGCCGGAAGTCCAAAGGCGTGTGGCCGTGGCCTTCACGTGCAGTTCCTGCTGGCGTTCCTCCCAACAATCATCGGTTTGCGCCGCACCCCTGATGCCTTGCCTGTTATAGGAGAAGGCCGCGCCCGCATATCCTTCCCAACCGTCCTTCATACGCCGGCGCAGGGTGGCATTCACATACACATTGTCCTCGCCCAAGGAGAAGAGGCGGCGTGTGTCCCCGTCTTCGTAGGAGGAGAAGTCGGTACGGTCGTATTGCCCGTAAATCTTCAGCAACAGATTATTCCCCAGCGAATGGCGGAACTGCGTGGCGGCGGAAAACATCTTGTACGGCTCTGCAAATTCGCGCCGCCCGCCATACATCTTATTATATAGCCCCAAATGCTGATAGGTCAGGTCCACGGAGAGCGAACCCCGGCGGAAAGCCCGCGTCCCTCCGCCGCCCACGCCCACGATGGACGCATTCACGCCCAGCTTCGTCACGGGACTTTCGTCCTTCGTCTCCAGCGGAAGGACGGCGGAGAGAGCCTGCCCGTACTCCAACGGCGCGCCGCCCGAAGCCAGGTTGACCCCGCTGAACATAAACGTGGAGTACCGGCTTCGCGCCGCCGTGTTGATGCCCGTCGAGGTATAAGGCTTCAGCACGTGCAGGCCGTCAATGTAGGTCTGCGTCTCCTCGCTGCTGCCCCCGCGCACCAAGAGGCGGCCCGTCTCGCCCTGCACCTGCACGCCCGGCAAAGTCTGCAAAGCCTTGTACAAATCGCCGTTCGAGCCTGCCACGGTGACCAGCTCCACGGGATGCAGGTCGCTCCAACGCCCCGTGGCGGCGGGCGTGCGGCGTTCGGTCACCACTACCTCGTCCAAGGTGATAGTATCCATAGAGAGCGTCAAGCGGATGGTGTCGGCGGTCGTTGTCTGCGCCACAAGGGGATGTACGTAAAGACATCCCACAAGGATAAAAAGAAGGAAATGCTTCATCGGTCACGATTTTATAGTACGTTGATTGTCAAAAGGATGATTGGACCAGCAAATTCCAAAGTCTGGTCCATTACGGACCATTGGGAGGTCCAGTGTGGACCAGTGGGACATCCCATGCGGGCCATTGGGCGGTCCCGATGGGACCAAAGTATGGTCTCTTGCATCCCGAACTTTGGACTAAGGTAGATACTACCGGCCAATCACCGGAGATGCACCACCAAGGTCGTATCGCCCCGCAACGTGAAGCTGCATTCCTCGAACGAAGGCGGCCCCATCACGCCCTGTGCATCGTTGCTGAAAGCCGTCGGTTCCTGGGGAATGCCGAAAGCGCCCGTGTCCAGCGCCCCGTTGCCGTTCAGGTCTTGGAAAAGAGCCAGGGCATACGTCCCCTTTGGCAAGCCCTCGCAAGGCACGATGACGGTTTTGTCCTTCACCTCCACGCGGAAGCCCGTGAGGAGTTTCTTCAGGAAATTGTCTGGCGAGGAATAAACGGCTACATAGAGGAAACCTTGCACGCGGTCGATGTCGCGCACTTCAAGGGTCAGGCATTGGGCCTGCACCCGCGCCGCGCTTCCCGTCAGGAGGAGGGCAGCGAAGAGAATCATTGCTTTAGTCTTCATATCGGTTATGTTTTAATCCGATGCAAACATACGCATTGATTATCAGGGAGAAAAATATCCGGGACAGACGGCAAGGATATGTGACGAACGGGGAGGAAGTGGGACGAACGGGGGGAAATTGGGACGGATGACTTAACTATTAATCGCTCTCGATTAACGCTTTTACACTCTTGGCATACCCTCTCGACACCGGCACCTCCTCCGCGCATCCCTCCAGCCGGAGGCGATACCCCTGCGAATTGCCGTCCACCTTCGAGACCTGATGAAGATTGACCAGGAAAGCTCGGTGACAACGGACGATGAAAGGCGCGGAAGCCACCAACGCCTCGGCCTGCTTCATCGTGAGGCGCAGGAGCTTGGAGACGGGACGGTTGTCCTTGGGGGAGAGGTAATGCAGGCGGACATAGTTGCCCTCGGACTCGGCGTAGAGGAAAGAACGGGCATCCAACTCCAACGTTTCCCGTGTGCCGCCCGAAAAGACAAGCGTGGCGGGAGGCGTTTCCTCCGCTTCCGGTTTTTGGGACAAGTGGAGATTCAGTTCCGTGGCCTCGCGCAGGTTCCTTGCCAACCGGATGTTGCGGTTCCACATCGCGAAGAGCACGGTGGGGAAAGCACCCAATATCAGCACCCAGAGCAGCACCGTGAAGAAAAGACGCACATCTGGCATCACCCCGCAGAGCCACGCCACGTAGGGCCAGACGCACACGGTGATGCACAGGAACAAGGCCAACGTGCCCGACACCTCCTTGCCCAACGTCCACGCCCGTTCCTCGTAATACCTGGGGAACATCCACGGAAACACCCATACGAACACCGACGACACCCCCGCCGAAATGCAGGCCGCCCCCAGCGTGACCCACAGCTTCCCGCTTTCTATCCGCGCAATGCCGAACGGCTGCAGCAGATAGAGCACCAGGAAGATGATAAGCGCAGGCACCACTACCACCTTCCACGGACTAACCAGCGAGGGGTAAGGCTCGTGCCACCAACGGGTCATGATATTCTTTATACTTTGCCCTTTCATTCTGATTCAATGTGAATTAGATACATATCGTTCCTATTTTCGGAGGCCAAAGTTACCGATATTTAGGATATGACAAACGGTATCGCAGGGAATTTATAGCGGAAAATCAGTAACTTTGCACGCGCTTTGACGAAGGCGCAGACTGACTAAATCCTTATGAGTATGCAGAATAAATATCTCTTCAGACGTTATCTACTTTTCGCCATCGCCCTATTTATCAACGCCATGGGCATTGCTTACATTACGAAAGCCGCCTTGGGCACCTCGCCCATCACCAGCGTCACCTACGTGGCCAGTATGTTCACCCCGCTCACCATGGGGCAGTGGACCATCATCCTCAACCTGCTCTTCGTATTGCTGGAACTGCCGTTCATGACGCGCCGGCAGGTCAGGGAAGACCTCCGCATGTATGTCTCGCAGATCGTCATCACCTTCTTCTTCGGCCTATGCATCGACCTCTGCATGTTCATCATCCAAGATTTGAATCCGGTGGTTTATATCAGCAAGATAGCCAACCTGCTGATAGGCTGCGTCATACTGGCCGTAGGCATCGCGCTGGAGGTGAAAGCCGACGTGGCCATGATGGCGGGCGAATACTTCGTGCGGGTGTTGGTGAAGAAGTTTCACAAGGACTTCGGTTATCTCAAGCTGGCCTTCGACTGGTCGCTGGTGGCACTGGCCGTCATCCTCTCGCTTTGCTTTATGGGCGGGATATACGGAGTGCGCGAGGGCACGGTGATTGCCGCCTTGCTGGTAGGTCCCATCGTGCACTTCGTCACGCCTTACTATCGCTTTCTTGATAATTGGATAACAGACAAGCGGGCTACATCCACCCAATCGGCCGTTCCTGCCCAAGAGGCACCGCACACAGTCATCACCATCGCCCGCGAGTTTGGCAGCGGCGGACACCTGCTGGGCGAGATGTTGGCCAAGGAACTGGGCATCAAACTCTATGACAAGGAGTTCATCCACCTGGCAGCGGAAAAGAGCGGCATCGACGAAGCCTATATCCGGCGCAACGAACAATCCATCCCCTCCTTCTGGCTGAAGTGCATCCTGACGGACGGCAACGAATCTTCACTCCAGCAAAGCCTTTCACCGGATGACGTGCTGTTCGTGGCCGAGAGCAACATCATCCGCGAACTGGCCGCCCAGGGGCCGTGCATCATCATCGGGCGTTGCGCCGACTACATCTTGCAAGACTCTCCCCACCTCATCAAGGTCTTCTGCTACACCGACCGCGAAAGCGCCTACCAACGCTGCACCACGGAATATGGCGTGCCCGCCGACAAGGCCAAAGCGGAAATAGCCCGCGTCAACCGCAACCGCGTCGCCCACTACGAATACTACACGGGCGAACGGTGGGGCGACCCGCATCGCTATGACTTAATGCTGAACACGGGAAGCATCGGACTGGAGGCGGCTTGCGAATTGGTGGCGGGGCTGTATCGCAAGGAGGCGGCATGCACGGAGAAGCCCTCCTAAGGCCGCTGCCGAAGCTTGCATTTTCCGCCGAAAGCACTATCTTTGCTCCCATAAACCCCTTGCGATTATGGAAAAGAAAACCGACTTCGACTACACCCGCGTCCCCCACGACTACGCCCATTGCTTCAACCACGACTGCCCCCGCGCCGCGGAATGCCTGCGCCACCTCACGGGGCTGCACATCCCGAAAGACGTCCCCCTCGTGCGCTGCGTCAGCCCGTCCGTATGGCCGACGGACGCCGACAAGTGCCCGCACTACCGCACCACGAAGAAGATTACGCTGGCCTGGGGCGCCTCGCACATGGCCGAAGAAGCCCCCTACAAGCAGGCCGTCACCATCCGTCACGCCGTCCGCCGCCTCTGGCCCAAGACAACTTACTTCCGCATCAGCCACTACGAACGGCCCATCACGCCCGACATGCAACAGAAGATTGCCCGCATCTTCGCACGCTATGCCCCCGGCGTACAGCCCCGATATGACTATCTCACCGAAGAATACGACTTTTCATAACTGATTGTCACAGAGATGAATAATGGTTCCAGCTTTTTCCAAAGCCTGGAACTGTCGTATCCACTGGGTGGAACCATCGTATCCACCCAATGGAACCGGCGTATCCTCCCAATGGAACCAATGGTTCCAAAGCGTGGATACAACGGTTCCCCTCTTTGGATACCCAGACATCACCCCTTCTCCACAATATCCTTCCCGAACGGTGTCAGCGCCAACGCCGCCAGTTTGAAGTGCTGAAGCCCGAAAGGTATGCCGATGACGGTGATGCAAAGGATGGCCCCGAACACCAGGTGGGACAGCGCAATCCAGATGCCGCCCAGCAAAATCCACAGCACGTTCATCAGCACGTACAGGCATCCGCCCGAACGAACGCCCGTGCGCACCTCCTTGCCGAACGGCCACAAGGCCAGTCCCGCCAGCTTCAGCGTCTGCATCCCGAAGGGTATCCCCACAATGGTCACCATCAGCAACAGGCTGGCCACCACATACTCCACGGCGGTAAAGATGCCGCCCAGCACCAGCCACAACACATTCATAAAACATCCCATACTGTCTTTCGTTTATTGATTTACGGGGCAAAGATAAAGAATTGAAGCACATCGCCGTACTATTTCCCTGCTTTATTTGGCGATTAGTACCAATATTAGTACCTTTGTCCGGAACTGAATAATAATAAGATATGGGCTCGAAAGAGAAACTGATAGAACGGTTCAAGAAACTGCCCAAGGATTTCACCTTTGAAGAATCGGTGTCCTTGTTAGGCTATTTCGGGTATCTATCAACATTTGAAGAATAACGGATTAATTTGACATAAGTTATGGATTACTTGGAATACAAAGGCTACAAAGGCTCCGTGGAGTATAGCAAGGACGATAACTGCCTCTGCGGCAAGGTGCAGGGATTGGGCAATAAGGTCTTAATCCTGTACGAAGGCAATACCATCGACGAACTTCGCAAGGACTTTGAAGCAGGCATTGACAGTTATCTGGAAGGATGCAAGGCAGACGGTGTAGAACCGGCCAAGCCCTTCAGCGGGAAGCTGAACCTGCGCATGACTTCGGAACTGCATTCGCGTGTCGCCGCCTTTGCCGCAAGCATGGGCATGACCATCAACGATTTCATCAACCGGGCCATTGTCAATGAATTGAAGCATGAGTGCGCAGTATAATCAACCAGCCCCCATCACCCCCCAAGCCGTCAAGGCCGAACTCCTCCGCCTCGCCGAGCAGGGCAACAAGCCCTTCACCGAAAGCCTCAATCCCGGTGTGCCCAACGTATTGGGCATCCGCATCCCCCACCTGCGCGAATTGGCAAAGAAGATTGCCAAAGGCGACTGGCAGGCGTACCTGGCCACGGCCGACACGTATTATATGGAGGAACGGATGCTGCAAGGCATGGTGCTGGGCTGCATCCGCCCGGACAAGGATGTGGAAGTATATCTGGAGCGGGTAACCCGCTTCGTGCGCCTCATCAACAGCTGGTCGGTGTGCGACACGTTCAAGTTCGGCGGCGGGAAGCGGTTCATCGAGGCCTATCGGGAACGCCTTTGGGAATACCTCAAAGGATGGATGCAGGCCGGGGGCGAGTACGAGATACGTTTCGGCGTAGTGATGGCGATGCAGCTGTTCATCGACGAGGAGCATATTCATGAGCTGCTCCGCCTCTACGACGGCATCCGTCACGAGGGCTATTACGTCCGCATGGGCGTGGCGTGGGCGTTGTCCGTCTGCTTCGTCCGGTTCCCCGAGCTCACGATGCGCTACCTCCGGGAGGGGAACACGCTGGACGACTTCACTTACAACAAGACGTTGCAGAAGATTACGGAGTCCTACCGGGTGGATGGCGACACGAAGCAGGTCATTAAGGGGATGAGGAGGAAATAGATACCCATGAATGAGCAGGCTAAGAAATAAATCCGTATCTTTGCCCCCAACGAATACACCATATATAATATAGAGCTATGGCAACACCTTACAAACGCATCCTCCTCAAGCTCAGCGGCGAGAGCCTGAAGGGAGACCAGCCGGGCATCTTCGATGATGAGCGGTTGGTGCAATACGCCGAACAGATAAAGGAAATACGCGACATGGGCGTGCAAGTGGGCATCGTCATCGGCGGAGGCAACATCTTCCGCGGACTGAAGGGTGCGATGAAGGGCTTCGACCGCGTGAAGGGCGACCAGATGGGTATGCTGGCCACGGTCATCAACAGCCTGGCCCTCAGCTCGGCACTCACCGCACAGGGCGTCAAGGCCCGCGTGCTGACCGCCGTGCGCATGGAGCCCATCGGCGAGTTCTACAACAAGTGGCGCGCCATCGAATGCCTCGAAGCGGGCGAAGTGGTCATCATGTCCGCCGGCACGGGCAACCCCTTCTTCACCACCGACACCGGCTCCAGCCTGCGCGGCATCGAGATTGAGGCCGACGTCATGCTGAAAGGCACCCGCGTGGACGGCGTCTACACCGCCGACCCGGAGAAGGACCCCACGGCCACGAAGTTCCGCGACATCACCTACGACGAAGTCCTCAGCCGCAACCTCCGCGTCATGGACCTCACCGCCACCTGCATGTGCAAGGAGAACAACCTGCCCATCATCGTCTTCGACATGGACACCCCGGGCAACCTGAAGAAAGTCATCAGCGGGGAGGAGATTGGGACGCTGGTGCATAACTGACACACAGCCCCACCCCATGCTCAACAAAGATAAACAGCTCAAGATATACTACTCCATCGGCGAGGTGGCACAGATGTTCGGCATCACGGAGAGCACCCTGCGCTTCTGGGAGAAAGAGTTTCCACAACTCACGCCCAAGAAGGCAGGACGCAACGTGCGGCAGTACCGCAAAGAAGACATCGAGACTGTAAAACTCATCTACCACCTCGTCAAAGAGCGAGGCATGACCTTGCCCGGCGCCCGCCAGCGCATGAAGGACAACCGCGAAGACACCCTGCGCCGCTTCGAGCTGGTAGAACGGCTCAAGGCCATCCGCGAAGAGCTGATGAACATGAAGCTTGCCCTCGACACCTTCACCTACGAAGATGTGGACAAGCTGAAAGAAAACATTAAGAAAATTGAAAATTGAGAATTAAGAATTGAGAAATAGGAGCGAGTAATTTCCCCCTTGTATTATTTCTCAATTTTTAATTCTCAATTCTCAATTTACTAATTCTCAATTCCCTCAGTCTTCTACCCGTGTTACCTGCTTAATGTTCTGTATCTGCTTCAGGTTGTTGCAGATGGCACGCACATCGTCCACATCGTGTACATAGAGTTGTATCTTGCCCTCGAATATGCCATCATTGGTGCCTATATCCAGGTGGCGTATGTTTACTCCAAGCTGGCGCGATATAACCTGGGTAACCTCATTGAGCAACCCTACACAATCGATACCCTGAATGTAGATGGTTACCACAAACGACAATTCCTTGTGCGTATCCCATTGGGTGGCAATAATGCGATTACCATAGCTGCTTTTAAGCTTGACAGCTACAGGGCATTGCCGCTTGTGGATGACTACACGGTTGTTCTCGTCAATGTATCCCAACACTGCATCACCGGGAATGGGATGGCAGCACGGAGCCATGATGTAGTCTTTGGAGATGGTTTCTTCAGTGAGTTTCAGTATTTCCTTGGTATTGATTTTCTTATCGGTAGAAGGAGCAGGCTCTCCGGCAGGCTTGGTGTCCTTAGCCTCCTTGTTATCCTTCCCGAAGGAGAAAGAAAGCAGCTTCTTCCAATTCTTACCTTGTTTCTCGCGGAAAGCATCGCGGTCGGCATCGCCCAGCGTCACCTTGCCATTACCTATGGCTACCAATAACTCGTCATGGGTGTGGAAGCCGTGCAGGTGGGTCAGCTTATCGAGGGCAGCGTCGTCCAGCACAATGCCCGACCCATCAAAAAAGTCCGCCAATGCAGTCTCACCCTTCTTCTGGAAAGCCTTGGCCTCCCGGCGCAAGTAGAAGTCTATCTTGGCGCGGGCACGGGCCGTAGTGACGAAGTTCAGCCATTCGGGCTGCACGCGTTGTGCTTTCGAGGTAAGCACCTCCACCTGGTCGCCGCTCTGCAACTTATGGCTCAGGGGCACGAGTTTGTGGTTCACCTTGGCGCCGATGCAGTGCGTGCCCAGGTCGGTGTGGAGGGAGAAGGCAAAGTCGAGCACCGTGGCATTCTGCGGCATGGTCTTGAGGTCGCCCTTGGGCGTGAAGACGAATATCTCGGAGGCAAAGAGGTTGAGCTTGATGGTGTCGAGGAAGTCGATGGCGTCGGGCTGCGGGTCGTCCAGAATCTCCTTGATGGTCTTGAGCCACTTGTCCAGTTCGCCCTGGTCCTCGCTGCCGCCGCCTTCCTTGTACTTCCAGTGGGCGGCAAAGCCCTGTTCGGCCACGTCGTCCATGCGCTCGCTGCGTATCTGCACCTCAATCCACTGCCCGTTGTTAGCCATGAGGGTGACGTGCAGGGCCTGGTAGCCGTTGCTCTTGGGGTGGCTCACCCAGTCGCGCAGGCGGTCGGGGTGAGGTTTGTATATCTTGGTGAGGGCTACGTAGATGTCGAAGCAGTCGTTCAGTTCCTCCTCCATGTTGCGTGGGGTGAAGATGATGCGCACGGCCAGCACGTCGTACACTTCCTCGAAAGGCACATGCTTGGTCTCCATCTTCTTCCAGATGGAGTAGATGGACTTGACGCGGGCCAGAATGTGGTACTTCAGCCCCATCTTGTCCAATTGCTCGCGGATGGGGGCAGTAAACTCACGGAACACCTTGTCGCGCTCGGCGGCGGTGGCAGCCAGTTTGTCTTCGATAGCCTTGTATTCGTCGGGGTGCTCGTACTTGAAGCTAAGGTTCTCCAGCTCGGTCTTAATCTTGTTCAGGCCGAGGCGGTTGGCCAGGGGGGCGTAGATGTAGAGGGTTTCGCCGGCTATCTTGTACTGCTTGTTGGGCAGCATGGAACCCAGGGTGCGCATGTTGTGCAGGCGGTCGGCTATCTTGATGAGGATGACGCGGATGTCGTCGCTCATGGTGAGGAGCAGTTTCTTGAAGTTCTCGGCCTGGGCCGAGGCGCGGTCGCCGAAGATGCCACCGGATATCTTGGTCAGCCCGTCCACAATCTGTGCAATCTTGGGGCCGAAGATGTTCTCTATGTCCTCCACGGTGTAGTCGGTGTCTTCCACCACGTCGTGCAGCAGGGCGCAGCAGATGGAGGTGGAGCCCAGGCCAATCTCCTCGCACACTATCTGCGCCACGGCAATGGGGTGCATGATGTAGGGCTCGCCGCTGCGGCGCTTCACACCTCGGTGGGCCTGGTTGGCGAAGTTGAATGCCTTGGTGATGATTTCCACCCGCTTGCGGTGCTTGGTGTGGAGGTAGGTGTCGATGAGGTGGTCGAAAGCTTTCTGAATCATGGCTTCTTCGGCCTGTTCCTTTTCCTTGAGGCTGAGTTGTTCGTCCATAGTCGTGTGCTCCTCTGTGTTATTGTTGATTCTTGGGATTGTGCAAAGTTATGAATTTCCACACAGCCTGCAAGCGTTTGGGCGTTTTTAATGCACAGAAGCCCCAAGTTCGTGTAGAAAAGGGTACGAACTTGGGGCTGCGAGGCACAAAGCCGTCATCGTCACCGCACCACCATGTTGGCGCCGCCCGTGGCCGTGTCGCCCGTCTTCCAGCCCGTGATGCTGAACTGATCGAGGTTGATGCCCGCCTTGTTGGCCGTCAGCGTGAAGATGTATTGGCGGCCACTCTCCAGCGTGAGGTCGCTGGTGGTGTTCAGCGTGTAGGCATAGTAAGTGGTGTTGTCCGGAGCCACGAGGCGCACGAAGGTGTCGCCGTGCCCGAAGCTACTGCCCGGCAGCAGGATGGCGAAGTAGGTGTACTCCCCGTCATCGCCCGTGCGGTAGGGGGTGATGGTCGTGAGCTTCTGGGCATCCTGTCCGGCGGAGGCTGCGATGGTGCCGTCCGTCACGTCCATACTACCGGTGGCGGGGATGGTGCCGCCCACAATCTCCAGCGTGGGGGCAAGCTCGTCCACCTCGGCATCCGTCATGTCGGCACCCGGCGAGAGGTGGATGACGATGCGCGCCATGCGGTGCTCTAGCTGCACGGTGAGGGAGTTGTTGGTGGCCCGGGTGGGTGCCGATACGCCCCACAGGTAGTCCGCAGCCTTGTAGCCCGCGCCGCTGTCCTTATGCTGGTCGGCCACCACGGTGACGGCCTTGGCGGTGGCGGTGCTGCTGTTCAGCGCGGCATCGTAAGGGTAGTAGGCGTGGAAGGTGTGCCACTGCGAGATGTTCTGCCAGTACAGCGTGCCGCTCCACGCGCCCCCCGACTGCTTGGCGAAGGGCTCGTTGTCCACCGCCGCGCCGGTTCCTATGGCCGACACGGCCTCCGTATTGCCTGTAGAGAGGTAGACGCCCACGCGGTCGCCCGGCTCGAAGGTTTCGCCCGTCTCGGCGATGGTGGCGCGGGTCACTACGCCGTCGGTGCTGAAGTTGAGGGCAATGGGGCGGTCCATGTCCACCCCGTCGTCGTCGTTGCACGCCGCCAGCAGGAGGGCGGCAATCATGGCCGGAGCCATGAGGTAGGTTTTCATTTTCATTGTCGTTATCGGTTGTCGTATTGTTAGTATAATAAAGGGGTTCCGGGAAATGGGGATGTGTTAGTTACCACAGCTACTTAATACCTCATCACTAATACTTAACACCTAACCATTTACCCCAGCTGGTGGTCGCCGTCGTCCTCGCCGCCGGGCTCCGTGCCCGTGCCGGGTTCAGTGGTGGTGCCGTCTTTGGGATGGTCGATGCTCAGCTCGACGGCATTGGCGGCGTCGCGCATCTTCTGCTTGGGGGTGAACACGATTTTCGGGTTCTTCAGGGCATCCCTCACGGTGACTTCGGCCTCGGTGTCCATCATCTTGGAGGGGACAACGAGGCGGAACGAGCCCAAGTCGCCCAGGTCGACGCTCATGCCCAACTTCATGGCGTCGCACACCACGTTGCTGAGGCTGATGAGGGCGTTGCTCACGTCGCCCGCCGACAGGGAGGTTTCGCGCACAATGCGCTCAATGACCATCTCGTTTGTCAGCTTCTGCTGCGACTTGGGGTAGGCGTAATACACGGTCTGACCCTTGCGGTTGCCAATGGTCAGTAATTTGCTTTTAATCTCATGTTCTAACATATCCGTTACGGTTTTAAGGGTTATACATTATGTTGTCTTATCTTCCTGCCAAGAGTATCTGATACTCGTCGTCAAGGGTATCTGATACTGTTGGCAAAGGGTATCTGATACTGTTAGGCAAGGGTATCTGATACCCTTTAAAAAGGGTCACTGCGGCTGTTCCGTGGCGTTGCCGGCAGCATCATACACCACAGTTTTATCTATGGTATCACCGTTGCCTGTGTAACAATAAACGGTGCTACTGGTGCAAGAGCCTCCACCCAGATTGATGTCATTGTTGGCGGATGTTCCATTCCAACTGACAGCTGGATAGCCAATATAATCAGCATTGCCTCCGCCACGATGTACATGGACTTCCGAATCATTGCTTATATTTACGACAGGAAGACTGGGATAAGAGGTATTTGAATATCCGTTACCTATACCAGGCGTAAATACTACGTTTGCTGCATTTACACCATAAGCATGAACTGTAGCATTTTCTATGGTAATTGTTCCACAAGTCGCTCTTTCGCAAGCATTTCCAATACCAGAAGAGATATTCAAAATATTATCTGTACTCCCATAAGCTATGACAGACACATTGGTAATCTTGATATTTCCACAATTTATATTGGAGTCATTAGCAATATATCCGCCAATGCCCGGACTACCATTGCCACCTCTTACGGTCAGCTGCTCGTCCCTGCTGTCGCCCGTGATGGTGACGGTATTGCCCTGTGCCACATAGATACCCGCACCGTCGCCGCTGGAGATGCTGCTTGTACCTTGCACATGGATGGTCGGATTGCCGCTGGTTATGTGGATGGCATTACCACTTCCTACGTTGATGTTGGCATTCTCCAAGTAGATGGTAGGATTGCCGCCTGTGACGGTGATGGTTTGCCCTAAGTTGCCGCCCACGCGGTAATATCCGTCGCCTTTGATGTCTTGGCAGTTTTCCGCAGTGATGTCTGTAACCGGCTCGCCCACAGTGAGGTCGATGGTGTACATCTTACCGGCTTCGAGCGGAGCGAGGATGCCCGTGAGATTGGTTGCCAGGGCTGTACTGTTCAGGCGGATAAAGTTGCTATCGTCTATCTCGTCGGGCACTATGTTGGCCTCGTAAGTGGCAGCATCCACGCGGTGCATGGCTATCCAGCCCTCAGCACCGGGCGTCACGCTTCCGCCTTGGGTGTGGGTGCATTGGGTGTAGTTGTTTACTTCTACCCTATCCACTTGCCCGGCCTGCGTGCCGCTAAGGGTGACGCGCACCTTGGCCAACTGGTGGCGGAAGGTGAGGGAAACGGGTTGCCCGGCAGTGGCAGTAGCGGCATCGGCCTTCAGCAGGTAGGCCAGGCCTTGGTCTTGGTGGGTGAAGTCTATCGGGGCATCGGTGGCGGGATGCCAGGCGGCGACCTCGGCAGTCTGCCCGGCCTGCTGCCAGTACAGGGGTTGCTCGGAAGTCCACCCGTTGCCGTCGTAGGTATAGGTGGCCACCTCCCCGTTCATGCTGACGGCTATGGCGTCGCCCGGCCGGAACTCGCTGCCCATGCCGTCGGCCGTCTCGGCCACACGCGTCCAAGGCTGCGCATCGCCGCCCTCCACGCCGAGGGTGACGGCGGCTATCTCCAGCGGGTAGCATCCCTCGGGCAAGGACTGGGTGCCGCTGTCTTCCTCGCAGGAAACAGCCAACAAGAATATACAGAAAAGAAATGTGATTTGATGAATCTTCGCCTTCATAAAGGTTTATTAGCTTGTTCGGCGGCAAAGATAAAAATTTTAAAGCACAACCAAGCAGAGCTGTTGATGTTTTTTTCAGCGCGAAGAATGTTAAAAGTGAAAAGCGGGGGTTGGGCTACACCTCGCCGGCCTGTCGGCGCGGCTCCCGGCGGGTGTCCCAAAGGGCGGCAATGCAAATCACTTGCATAGCCAAGGGTATTTTTCTTTCATTCGTCTGTCTACCTCCTCACAAGTGTATTCGCGCCCGGCGGCCTCGTCGGCCTCGCTCTCGTCTATCCAGGCATTGATTTCATCCATGGTGTAAGGGCGCAAGGTTTCTTTCTTCTTTTCGCGGGCGAAGTATTGCTTCACTTTCTTCAGCAAGTCGAAGCTGTCTTCGGCCAGGATTTCGCGGGCCAGCTCGGCCTTGTAGGCTTCCAGTTCAAGGGTGTTCATAGTGCGGTTCCTCCTTCTGTTTTCAGTTACCGGTATATCTTCAGCCTCCGCCCGGCGCGGATGTTGTTGCCCCGCAGCCCGTTCCACTCGCGCAGCTGCCGCACGGTGACACCATAGCGGCGGGCAATGCCACCCAGCGTGTCGCCTTGGCGGATGCGGTAGTACTCCAGCTCGCCACTGCCGACCTTGGCACCCGTAGAGACGGCCACGGTGCGGCGGCCTTTGAACAGTTCATCCCGCCGGTGGGCATAGATGGTGTCCTGCAGGTCGATGAAGCGGCTGACGGCCTCGTGTGGCAGGCGCAGCGTCTGGGGCTTGGTGTCGCCGGGAATGATGCTGCGGCGGTACTGCGGATTGAGGCTCTTCAGTTCATCGAGGCCGATGCCGCACAAGTCGGCCACCTGCTGCAGGTGGTAGCGGCGGGCTACCTGCACCGTGTCGGTCACGGCGGGGATGTCGGTCTGCATGGGGCAGATGTTGTGCTTGCAATAGTAGTTCATCACGTAGTTGGCAGCGATGAAGGCGGGCACATAGCCACGTGTCTCACGGGGCAAGTAGCGGTAGATGGCCCAGTAGTCCGTCTTGCCCCCGGCGCGGCGGATGGCCTTGTTCACGTTGCCCGGGCCGCAATTGTAGGCGGCGATGACGAGGTTCCAGTCATGATAGATGTCGTACATGTCCCTGAGGTAGCGCGCGGCCGCCCAGGTAGCCTTCACCGGGTCGCGGCGCTCGTCCACCAGGCTGTTCGTTTCCAATCCGTAGAGCTTGCCCGTGCGCAACATGAATTGCCACAATCCGGCCGCCCCGGCCCGCGAAGTAGCCGTGGGACGCAGGCCGCTCTCAATGATGGGCAAGTACTTCAATTCCACCGGAAGGCCGTAAGCATCGAGCGCCTCCTCGAAGATGGGCATGTAGAAGTTGCACGCCGCCAGCATGAAGGCTACCTGCTCGCGCAGCTTGCCGGTGTACTGGTCGATGAACTTGCGCACCACCTCGTTGTAGGGCATCTCCATGACCACGGGCATGCGCGACAGGCGGTCGATGTACACCGAGTCGGGAAACTGTGGGTTGTCGGGCGACGTCTTGCAATCTTTCGACAGGTCGATATAGTTACGCGCATGCCAGTCGCCCAGCAGGCTGTCCAGCGGATAGGTCATGCTCATGGGCAGTTCGATAGTGTCTTCACGCTGCGTGCCATTCTCGCTGACAAGTACTTCCACACTTTCCTGTGCAGAAGCAGGCATCGCCAAGGATGCCCCCAACAGCAAGAGGCAATAAATGTTTCTCATCTTCATTTCTTTCTATACCATATATTATATATAATACCAAAACGCACCTACCGTCAGAAACGGAAGCTGCACTGCAGGCCTACCGACTTGCTTCGCGTGACGGGAGAGTATTGCGAGCCGGTGGAGTTATTGTCTATCACCGCAGGCTCCACCTTCATGCTGAGGTCGGGCGTGATGTCGAAGTTACTGAGTTCGGCATCCACATAGGCATCCACCACCGACAGCAGGTACACGCCGATAAAAGCGAAGATACTCATGTCGCGGTAACGGCGGTAGGTATCCTTGCGCTTACGCAAAGTCTCGGTAAGCTGACTGTGGCTGATGTTTCCCACATAGCCAGGCGGCAGCAAGTCGGTGATGCTGCTGGAGTCCCACTCCTCATTGACGGCAGCACGGTAAGCGTCCGAATAATCATTATACATCTTATTGTTCCAAGTCAAGGCATAGGCGCAGCCTGCAAAGCCGCCGTAGAAGATGGGCAGTTTCCAGAACTTACGGTTGTAAATCTGCCCGCCCCCGGGAATGACGAGTGCCATCCAGGTAGCCTTGGCCGGGTCTGGAATCCAACGTTTTGTATCAACAGCCTTTTGCAAGCTGTCGGCAGGCACCGTTTGTTCTTCTACGGCCGGAGCGGAGGTCATCTCCAGCATTTTGCGCTTGTTGTCGGCGGCAATGCTGTCGGCCATGGCAATGCTGTCTGTGGCAAGGGTTGCTGTATTTAAAGGCAGGCGTAAGCTGTCCATCCGCAGGGTGTCCAACGGCGGGATACGCCTCCCCTCGCCCACGGGCAAGCGTACAAAATCTGTAGCCTGCGGGACAAGGCTGTCTGCTGCCTGGACAACACCACCGGGCGCAATGGAGTCTACAGCCTGGTGGGCACGCTTCAAGGCGGCACGGGGCACGTCTTCTTGCCCAAAGACGGCAATCCCTGCCGCTTGCACCAGGCAGAGCAGCAGGGCCATGGCAAATCGGGTTGCTGTATGTGTAGCGTTATTCATTCTTTAATCTTTGAGCGAATCAAACAGGCCAATGATACGTTCCAATTCTTCTTCATTGTTGAAAGGGATGCTGATGCGTCCTTTACCCTTGTCCGAGCAGGTGAGTTGCACCTTCGTGCCGAAGAATCGTGCAAGCTGGTTTTTCAGCACGTCGAAGCCCGCAGGCGTGGCTTGCTTGGGAGCTATCTTGCGCCCGCCGCTCTTGACGGCTTCGCCCTCGCTCAGCGCTTTCACCAGTTCTTCCACCTTGCGCACCGAGTAGCCATGCTCCAGGATTTCTTCAAACAGGCGCACTTGCAGCTTAGGGTCGCCCAAGGTGACGAGGGCACGGGCGTGGCCCATGTCTATCTGTTTGTTTTTCAGTCCTATCTGTATCGGCGCAGGCAGTTTGAGCAAACGCAGGTAGTTGGCAATGGTGGTGCGCTTCTTGCCTACCCGCTCGCTCAAGCGCTCCTGGGTGAGGCCGTACTGGTCGAGCAAGTGCTGGTAGGCCAGGGCAATCTCCATGGAGTTGAGGTCTTCGCGCTGGATGTTCTCGATGAGCGCCATCTCCATGACATTCTCATCATCGGCAGTGCGAATGTAGGCCGGTATGCTGGTAAGCCCTGCCAGCTGCGAGGCGCGGAAGCGGCGTTCGCCAGCAATGAGCTGGTAATTGCCGTCATCCATCTGCCGCAAGGTGACGGGCTGTATGATGCCTATCTCGGCTATGGAGTCGGCCAACTCTTGCAAGGCCACGGGGTCGAACTCGCGGCGCGGCTGGTTGGGGTTGACCTGAATTTTGGACAGTTCTATTTCGTTGATGGAGCTGGAGCCGCCCGTCTGCACTTCGTCCATCGAGAGCAAGGCGTCCAGCCCGCGTCCTAAAGCATTTCTCTTTTGTGCCATATATTCTTTCGTTTATGGGCTACGAGCTACAAGTGTGAGGTAACAGGACTCGTTAGCTTGTAGCTCGTCACTCGTAGCTTATTTGTCTTTCTCAATCAACTCCTTGGCCAGGGCCATGTAGCTCTTGGCGCCTGTAGAGTCGGCATCGTACAAAATGGTGGGCAGGCCGTAGCTGGGTGCCTCGCTCAGCTTGACATTGCGCTGGATGACGGTGTTGAACACCAGTTCCTGGAAGTGGCGCTTCACCTCATCGTATATCTGGTTGGCCTGGCGCAGGCGCGAGTCGTACATCGTCAGCAGGAAGCCCTCAATCTCCAGCCCCGGGTTGAGCTTCGACTTGATGATTTTGATGGTATTGAGCAGTTTGCTGATGCCTTCCAGCGCGAAGTATTCGGCCTGCACGGGGATGATGACCGAGTCGGCTGCCGTCAAGGCGTTCACCGTAATGAGTCCAAGCGACGGCGAGCAGTCTATCAGGATATAGTCAAAGTCATCCTTCAAGGGTGCCAGCACTCCTTTCATAATCTTCTCGCGGTTCTTCAGGTTGAGCATTTCTATCTCGGCGCCCACCAGGTTGATGTGCGAGGAGATGATTTTCAGCGTGTCTATCTCCGTGTCGTGGATGGCGCCGTGCACGTCGGCCCCATCAATGAGGCATTCGTAGATGGTGCATTCCGCCTGCTTGATGTCTACTCCCAGGCCCGACGAGGCGTTGGCCTGCGGGTCGGCGTCCACCACGAGCACTTTTTTCTCCAGCGTGGCCAGCGAGGCGGCAAGGTTGATGGTGGTAGTGGTTTTTCCCACCCCGCCCTTCTGGTTTGCCAATGCAATAATTTTTCCCATATAACAGTGTCAATAAATTATCAGCGGCGAAATAAGCGAATATTTTGCACCTTGCCTACTAAAAAGGGGAAAGAATGCAAAAACGGTGGATAAGTCGGCCGTTTTGTTAATAACTTCATGCCTTAATACCCCCTACGCGCTGAACTTCGGGCAAATATACATATTTCTCTCGAAATGAGCCCCCTTTAGCGCCCCTGTTTGAAGAACATTAAGATTTGTACACGCCCGCAGGCAAAGTATTGCGGAGGCCGCGCCAAGGTAATACTTTGCCGGCGGCTTGCCCAAGCATTGTGGACGGAAGGGTCATACTAAGCCACCGTGGTAGCGATACTAAGCCAGCACGCCAGCGTTGGAAGGCCAGCACGGTAGCGATACTAAGCCACCAACGTGCTATCAATCAAGCACTTTCCCATGGTTGGCAGCGAGCTGAATCATGCGGTCGTAATCTTCGGCGCTGAGGTCCATGAAGTAGTAGTTCACGGGGTTCACCACCCGGCCTTTGACGTGCACCTCGTAGTGCAGGTGGGGGCCTGTGCTCTTGCCCGTGTTGCCCACCTCGCCTATCACCTCGCCGCGCACTACCCGCTGCCCGCGCCTCACGCGATAGTCGTTAAGGTGGGCATAGCGGGTGACATAGCCGAAGCCGTGGTCAATCTCGATGGTCTTGCCGTAGCCGCTCTCCCACCCCACGCTCACCACCTTGCCGTCGCCCGTGGCATAGACTTCAGTGCCCGTGTTGGCCGAGAAGTCCATGCCTTCGTGAAACTTCACCGTGCCGTAGATGGGGTCTACACGCCTGCCGTAGCCCGAAGCCGTACGCTTCAAGTCTTTGTTGGAAACGGGCTGGATGGCGGGGATGCAGCGCAACATCTCGTCGTGCTGACGGCACAGGGCCACCACGTCGTCGAACGAGCGCGACTGGATGTAGAGCTGCTTGGTCAGCAAGTCCATCTTCTGCGTGGTGCTCACCACCAATTCGGCATCGGCCATGTCCACCAGATGCTCGTAGCGGGCAGCCCCGTAGCCGGCCTGGCGGATGGCGGGCGAAATGGGGTCGGCCATGAAGATGACGCGGTAAAGGTTATCATCGCGTTGCTGGATGTCTTGAAGCACCCCCAGCGCCTCGTCCATCTGGCGCGAAAGCACACGGTATTGTGCCTCCAGGCGACTATTCTCCTTGCGCAGCTCTTTTTCGGAAGGCGAACCGAAGATGATGAGCGGCGCAATGAAACACACCGCACCCAGCCCCATGCCGATGAACAGACGGCGCACGTAGCTCATGGCCCGCTGGCGCAGGGTAGGATAAATGCGGTCGTAAGTCTGTGTCTGAGGATTGTATATATAGTAAACTTTGCGCATCTTACTGAAAATATTTCGGTTGGCAATGCGGCAAAAGTAATAAAAAGCCGTATCTTTGCGCTGTTTTTTTCAGAATATTAACCTCAAGCATAGACAGATACTCTATAGTTATGATGACAGCTAACGAAATCAGAGACTCATTCAAGAGTTTCTTCCAAAGCAAGGGACACCACATTGTACCCTCTGCACCCATGGTTATTAAAGACGACCCCACGCTGATGTTTACCAACGCGGGCATGAACCAATTCAAAGATATCATACTGGGCAACCACCCGGCGCAATGGAAGCGCGTGGCCGACTCGCAGAAGTGCCTCCGCGTCAGCGGCAAGCACAACGACTTGGAGGAAGTGGGACACGACACCTACCACCACACCATGTTCGAGATGCTGGGCAACTGGTCGTTTGGCGACTACTTCAAGAAGGAAGCCATCTCCTGGGCATGGGAGTACCTGGTGGACGTACTCAAGATTGACCCTGCCAATCTCTACGCCACCGTGTTCGAAGGCAGCCCGGAGGACGGCCTAGGACGCGACGACGAAGCAGCCTCCTACTGGGAGCAGTTCCTGCCCAAAGACCACATACTGAACGGCAACAAGCACGATAACTTCTGGGAAATGGGCGATACGGGGCCCTGCGGTCCCTGCTCGGAGATACACATCGACTCACGTTCGGAAGAAGAGAAAGCCAAGGTGCCCGGCCGCGAACTGGTGAATAAAGACCACCCACAAGTCATCGAAATATGGAACCTCGTGTTCATGCAGTTCAACCGCAAGGCCGACGGCTCGCTCGAAGAGCTGCCCGCCAAGGTCATCGACACCGGCATGGGCTTCGAGCGCCTGGTGCGTACCCTGCAAGGCAAGACCTCGAACTACGACACCGACGTGTTCCAACCCCTGCTGAAGGCCATTGGCGACATGGCAGGCACCACGTATGGCAAAGACCCGCAACAAGACGTTGCCATGCGCGTAGTGGCCGACCACATCCGCACCATCGCCTTCTCCATTACCGACGGACAGCTGCCCGGCAATGCCAAGGCAGGCTATGTCATCCGCCGCATCCTGCGCCGCGCCGTGCGCTACGGCTACACCTTCCTGGGACAGAAGCAAGCCTTCATGTACAAGCTGCTTCCCGTGCTCATCGGCAACATGGGCGAAGCCTACCCCGAACTGAAGGAACAAAAAGACCTCATTGCCCGCGTCATCAAAGAGGAAGAAGAAGCCTTCCTCCGCACGCTGGAAACCGGCATCCGCCTCTTGGACAAGACCATGAGCGAGGCCAAGGCTGCCGGCAAGACAGAAATCAGCGGCAAGGATGCCTTTACGCTGTACGACACTTTCGGCTTCCCCCTCGACCTGACTGAACTCATCCTGCGCGAAAACGGCATGACCGCCGACATCGAAGCCTTCAACGCCGAGATGCAGCAACAGAAACAACGCGCCCGCAACGCCGCTGCCGTCGAAACCGGCGACTGGATTACGCTGCAAGAAGGCACTACCGAGTTCGTGGGCTACGACTACACGGAATACGAGACCTCCATTCTGCGCTATCGCCAGGTGAAGCAGAAGAACCAGACGCTTTACCAAATCGTGCTCGACAAGACACCTTTCTACGCCGAAAGCGGTGGACAGGTGGGCGACACCGGCGTGCTGGTCAGCGAATATGAAACTATTGAAGTCATTGACACGAAGAAGGAAAATAACCTGCCCATCCACATCACCAAGAAGCTGCCCGAGCATCCCGAAGCTCCCATGATGGCCTGCGTGGATACGGACAAACGCGCCGCCTGTGCCGCCAACCACTCGTGCACCCACTTGCTCGACGAAGCCCTGCGCACCGTGCTGGGCACCCACGTAGAGCAGAAAGGTTCGCTGGTGACGCCGGACTCCCTGCGTTTCGACTTCTCGCACTTCCAGAAGGTGACGGACGAGCAGTTGCGCGAAGTGGAGCACCTGGTGAACGCCAAGATTCGTGCCAACATCCCCTTGAAGGAATACCGCAACATCCCCATTGAGGAAGCCAAAGAGCTGGGTGCCATCGCCCTGTTCGGCGAGAAGTACGGCGACCGTGTACGTGTCATCCAATTCGGCTCGTCTATCGAATTCTGCGGAGGAACGCACGTAGCCGCCACCGGCAACATCGGTATGGTGAAGATACTGTCCGAAAGCTCGGTTGCTGCGGGCGTGCGACGCATTGAGGCCGTCACCGGCGCCAAGGTGGAAGAAATGCTCGACACGCTGGAGGACACCCTGCGCGGGCTGAAAGCCCTCTTCAACAACGCTCCCGACCTGACGGGCGCTATCCGCAAGTACATCGAGGAAAACGCCGGACTGAAAAAACAGGTGGAAGAATTCATGAAGGAAAAAGAAGCCCAACTGAAAGAAAAACTCCTGCAAAGCGTAAAGGAAGTGAACGGCGTAAAGCTCATCAAATTCTGCGCCCCGATGGTATCGCCCGAAACCATCAAGAACATTGCTTTCCAACTGCGTGGCGAAATCACCGAAAGCCTGTTCTTCGTGGCCGGCACGGTGTTCGACGGCAAACCCCTGCTCACCGTCATGCTGAGCGATAACCTCGTGGCAGGCGGACTGAAAGCCGGCGTGCTGGTGAAAGATGCCGCCAAACTTATCCAAGGCGGAGGAGGCGGACAGCCCCACTTTGCCACCGCCGGAGGCAAGAATCCCGACGGACTGGTAGCCGCCGTAGACAAGGTGATAGAACTGGCCGGTATTTGAGACATACATGCCAGCCGATGAAAAAAAGACTTTGCATACTACTCACTGCATGCCTATGCTTCTGCCTGCCTGCTCATTCACAAGTGCAGGCAGACAGCTTGGCTTGCTATAATACCATTGCTTCGGAGGAACAGACGGACGGCAAGCCCGTGTTCCATCCGAAGCAATTGATATTTCCTGCTGTTGCCATCACACTGGGCAGCGTAGGCGCTTCTACCTCTTTCGGAAAAAAAGTGAACCGCGAAGTGCGCGATGCCTTGCGCTACCGCGACCATAAAATGAAAGCCGACGACTACCTGCAATACCTGCCCGTAGTATCCGTCTACGGATTGAGCCTGCTCGGCGCACCGGCCAAACATGACTACCTGGAGCGCACAGTCATCACCGCCACAGCATATGCCACCATGGGGGTATTGGTAGGTTCGGTGAAATACCTGGCTAAAGTAAGGCGGCCGGACAGTAGTTCGCGAAACTCCTTTCCTTCCGGTCACACGGCTACCGCCTTCATGGGCGCCGAATTAGTGCGACAGGAATACGGCACATGGTATGGCGTGGCCGCCTACACCGTGGCTACAGCCATTGGCGTGGCACGCATCTACAACGACCGCCATTGGGCAAGCGACGTGGTGGCAGGTGCAGGCTTCGGCGTGCTGAGCGCCAAGGTGGGCTACTGGCTGTTCCCCTACACCGGGCGGCTGCTGCAAAAAATCACCAAGAAGAAAAAAGAAAACGCCTCCCTCGTCCCCTTCTACACGGGAGGCTCGGGAGGCATTGCCTTCAGCTATTGCTTTTAACGTCTCTATCTATTTCCTTACATTTCCTGCAGCCAAAGCTCGCCATGGATTATCCGGCTGCCTTGGGGCAAGGCGACGGGCGAAAGCGCCGTGACGTCTTCATACACATAGAGTGAGGGAAGCGGCGATGTCTTTGTTTCCCCCCATTCGTCCGGCGAACGGAAGCTGAACAAGTGCTCCTCGCCTGCGTAGCGGAACAAGAGACACGTGCCCCGTTCCTCGCTGCCCGTCACCTCGTAGGTGCCTTCTATCGGGGTATCGCTGTCTTCGGTGGGATATACTAATAATGTGCCGCTGTCGGGCAGGGGCACGTCGGCATCGTCCGCCTTCAGCACATAAAGGCCGCCGGGGCGCATGGCAAATTGTTGGCCCAGATCATACGCCAAGTCCCGCCATTGGTCGTCGGGCAAGGCCTCATCGCTCTCATAACTAAAACGGTGCTCGTGGACACGCATCCTTAGGGCGGCGTATTCGTGCACCGTTACCTTCAGCGTTGCCACCATGCCACTGCCGTCTTTCACCTGGAAATAAGTAGTACCTGCGCCTACGGGAGTGACGCGGAAGCGGCGGAAGTCGTCTTCGCTCGCCGTAAACTCTGCGGTGGCCACGGCCGGGTTGTTGTCCGACAGAGTGTAGTCGCCGTCGCCCCCGTCTATGCCCACCACGATGCCTTCGGGATTGGTGAGGTAGAGCACGGCCGTGGTGAGCAGGTTGTCGCACGTGCCGGCCTGGTAGATGGGTTCAGCCCCCGAGAAGAGGGTGAGGTCGCGGTAATCGTCCTCGCACGCGGTGCCGACGAGCAGCAGTGCCAGGAGGGAGAAAAGGATGGATAGCTTTTTCATGTCATCGTGCTTTTGATGGAAACAGAATGTGTTTTGCAAAGTTACGGAAAAGGTGGCAAAGGGGCAAAACGCCCGCCCCGATTTTTCCGCAACCGGCATAAGGTAAATGCACGGCGCAGGAAAATACTGCACGGCGCAGCGCGAAATATGCCCGGCCGGGCGCATTCCCTACCCCCGCCAGAAGGCACTCCGAAGGGCCTTTGGTAGCTTTCCTACGCCAGCAAGGTAGCGTAGTATCGCCAGCACGGTGGCCTTCCTACGCTACCGGCGTGGTGATAGTAGGCTGCCGGGGCGACCTTCTACTCCACCTGTTCGGGCGGATAATTCACCAGGTAGAGCGTGCCCGTGGCGCGAGTGAAGGCGGTGTACAGCCAGCGGAAGTAATCAGGCGTCAGATACTCCTCGCTCAAGTAGCCCTGGTCGAGGAAGACGTTTTTCCACTGCCCGCCCTGCGCCTTGTGGCAGGTGACGGCATAGGCATACTTCACCTGGATGGCGTTGTAGTAAGGGTCGGCCTTCAGCTTCTTCATGCGCTCGGCCTTGCGGGGCAGGTCGGCGTAGTCCTCGAGCACGGCATTGAACAGCCGTTCCTGCTCGGCACGCGCCAGCGAGGGCGAGTCGCTGTGCAGGGTGTCGAGCAGCACGGTGGCCTCCAGCTCCAGGTCGTTGCAATCGGGGAAAACAAGGGCGACGTCGGCAAAACGGAAGCCGTACAGCTCGCGCGTGCGACGCACACGGCGCACCACGGCCGTTTCGCCATTGGCCAGAAAGTCGGACTGCTTTTCGCGCTCCGTCCAGTAGTAGTTGTTCTTTGCCACCATCAGCAGGTCGCCGCTCTCCAGCTCCTCCTCTCGCCACAGCAGCTGGGCGCGGATGCCGTTGTTGTAGATATTGGCGCGCTTGTTGCTGCGGCATATCACGATGGTTTCGTCCATGCCGTCGGCACTGTAGCAATGTTCCAGGGCATCCACCAGCTCGTCCCCGGGCAGCACGCGGATGTCAGCAAAGCCCGTCACCCGCACTTTGGGCAGCGACCAGCACTCGTCGTCCGCAATGAGGCGGCGCAAGCGGGTGGCGTTCCACAAGATGCCCGACTCCCCGCCTTGCCTCACCACCTGCGTCAGCTCGGCCTCCACCACGTCCAGCCCGTAGCCCCTCAGCGCTTCGGCAAAAAGGGCAGGACTCAATTCCTCGCCCACGGGCGGCAACTGCGCCGTGTCGCCCAGCAACAGCAGGCGGCATCCCTGGCCGGAGTAGACGAAGTGCACCAGGTCGTCGAGCAGGCGCCCCGTGCCGAAGGCCGTGCCCGACAGGCTGCCTTCGTTGGCAATCATCGACGCCTCGTCTACTATATATAAGGTATGGGTGGTAAGGTTGTCGTTCAGCGCAAAGCTGCCCATGTCGCCGGAGAAAGAGCGTTGGCGGTAAATCTTCTTATGAATGGTGTAGGCCGGATGGCCCGCATAGCCCGAAAACACCTTTGCCGCCCGGCCCGTGGGAGCCAGCAACACGCACTTTTGCTGCAGCCCGTCGAGCGTGCGCACCAAGGCGCTGACCAGCGAAGTTTTGCCCGTTCCGGCATAGCCTTTCAGCAGGAAAACAGTGTCGCCCGAGGGGCGAAGAAGGAACCCGGCCAACAAATTCAGCACATTTTCTTGCTCAGAAGTTGGCAGATAAGGAAAATTTCCTTTAATTTGCGTCGTTAAATAGTTATTTATCATTTTTTGGCAAAGAAAAAGTAAAAGGAAAGAGTCGATATTCAATTTATTTCTTTTATTTTTGCGGTGCGAATATAACAACTAAAAAACATATTTATCATGAAAACTGTATTTAATGTGATCTTAACCGTGTGTGTGCTGGTGTTGATTTACATTTGCTATGCCAGCATCATGGGACCTATCAACTTCGACGCAGAGAAGGACGTGAGAGACAAGGCCGTTCAAGCCCGCCTGTTGGACATCCGCAAGGCACAAGCCGAATTCCGTAACCTCAACGGCCAGAAGTACACTGACAACTTCGACTCGCTGATTGCTTTCGTAAAGACCCAGAAGTTGCCGTTCATCTACAAACAAGGTGAATTGACCGATGAGCAACTGGAAAACGGTCTGACCGAAAAGAAGGCCATGGACATCATCAACAAGGCTAAGAGAACGGGGAACTACAACGAAGTAAAGAAACAAGGATTGGAAGGCTTTACACGTGACACCATGTGGGTAGCCGTATTGGATACCATCTTCCCGAAAGGTTTCAACGCCGACTCTATGCGCTACATTCCTTATGGCAACGGCGCACAGTTCGAAATGGATACCGTAACCCAAATCACCAAGTCGGGTGCTCCCGTTTCCCTGCTGGAAGTTAGAGCTCCGTACGATGTTTATCTGAACGGCCTCAACAAACAGGAAATCATCAACCTGAAGGATATGCAGGCTAAGATGAACAAGTATTTGGGCCTGAAGATCGGTGACTTGGTAACGCCTAACAACAACGCCGGTAACTGGGAATAATCCATTAGAGAGTATCATTGCGATATCGCGTATGACCGGAAAAACTGATTTCAACAAATCGGAATTATATACTTTATCCATCCGCCTCGGGGCGGATGGATTTTCTTTTTCTGTTTTCGACCCGGCTATGGCGGAAAGCCCCGCCTCCACGTGCGAGACACGGGCATGGGATAACACCCTCCCTCTAACCGCCAACCTGAAAAACATACTGGGGAAAGCGGAATGGGTAGGGCGTACATTCCGACGTGTAAACATATTGGTCAGCGGAAGGCGGTACACCATTGTGCCCCAGGAGTTCTTTACACCTGAAACGGCCGAAACCATCTTCTACCATAACCATCCGAAACAAGATAACGAAACCATTCTGTACGACATACGCCAGCAACACGGCATCGCCTTATTGTTTGGCATAGACCAGCATGCATACCGCTTCTTGAAAGAGCAGTTTCCCGATGCACACTTTTACCACCAAGCCAGTCCGTTGCTGGAATGCTTCAGCATACAAAGCAGGCTGGGAAACCGCGCCAAGATGTACGTTCACCTCCGGAAAGACGCCGCAGATGCATTTGCCTTTAGCCAAGGCCGGTTGCTCACCATCAACTCATACGCCTGCCGCGAAATGATAGACCGCCTTTACTATCTGCTCTATTTATGGAAATCGCTTGGTTTCGACCAGCAAAACGATGAGCTACACTTATGCGGACAATTGGATGCAAAGATGCAACTGGTGGACGAGTTACGCAAATTCATCCGGAACGTATACATTATGAACCCAACTGAAAACATTGACCTGCAATACATCACGACATGCGAGTAATCTGCGGAATATATAAAAGGAGACACTTTGAAATACCACGAACCTTCAAAGCCAGACCGACTACAGACTTTGCCAAAGAAAACATATTCAACGTACTGACCAACTACCTGGACTTTGAGGAATGCGAACGTGCCCTCGACCTATTTGCCGGTACGGGCAGCATCAGCATCGAACTGGTATCCAGAGGATGCGGCCAGGTCATCAGCGTGGAGAAAGACCGCGACCACTATGCTTTCATCTGTAAAATCATGCAGGAAGTCAAAACAGACAAATGCCTGCCCATAAGGGGGGATGTGTTCAAATTCATTCAAAACAATACACAGCCCTTCGATTTCATCTTTGCCGACCCGCCCTACGAACTGTCCGGGCTGGCCACATTGCCCGACTTGATTTTCGACAATGGCCAGCTGAAGGAAAACGGGATTTTTGTATTGGAACATGGCAAGAAAAACAATTTCGACACACATCCGCACTTTGTGGAAAAACGGGTATACGGCAGTGTGAATTTCTCGATATTCAAATAAAACAAGATTCATCAAAGCAGTGGAGCCATAAGCCGCACCACACTCTCGGCCACTTTGCGATAACGTGACCTCTTTACCCATGTCTTTAAAGACAATTGCACACACTCACGCTGATCTTGCAAGAACACTTCACGCATCTGGAGTGCCGTCTCCACGTCATAAATAAAGGCATTCACCTCAAAGTTATGCTCGAAACTGCGGAAATCGATGTTCGTGGAACCTACAGTAGACAAGCCGTCATCCGAAACCATCATCTTGGAGTGCAGGAAGCCTTTCTTGTACATATAAACCTTGACACCTGCCCGAAGTACATCTTCCAAATAAGAGCACGACCCTAAATGCGTCCAACGGCTGTCGGCCCGATAAGGTATCATCAAGCGTACATCTACCCCGGCAAGGGCAGCCGTTTGCATGGCGGTAAGCACGGGCTCTGCGGGCAAGAAATAAGGCGTCTGTATATAAAAGTATTTCCGGGAGCCGATAATGGCCATCACCAGCCCCTGCATGATTTCTTTCCACGAACCGATAGGGTCGGCAGTCACTACCTGCACCAACGATGTCCCGCAGTGTTCCAATTTAGGGAAGTAAGCCGCCGATGTGAAAAGCGTGCGGTCCACCACATACCAATCAAGCAGGAAAGCCGTCTGCAAGCCATGCACAGCCTTGCCTTCCAACAAGATATGCGTATCACGCCAAATACCCCATGAAAAGCCACGCATGTAACGTTCTGCCAAATTCATTCCACCCACAAAACCTACCCGCCCGTCTATCACGGCAATCTTCCTGTGATTCCGGTAATTCACCTTACTGGTAAAGAGAGGGAAACGTACTTTCAGGAAACTATGTGTCTCGATACCGGCCTCACGCATCTCCTCAAAAAAACGCTTGGGCACACGCCAACAGCCCACATCGTCGTAAAGCACACGCACTTCCACCCCTTCACGCGCCTTATCCACCAACACATCGCGCACCAAGCGGCCTACCGCATCGTCTTCAAAAATGTAAAATTCCAAGTGGATATGCTTCCGCGCCTTCAGCAATTCCCGAAGCAAGGACTGAAGCATGGAAATGCCCGACGTGTAAACCTCCACACGGTTGCCTTCAAAAGGAAAGGCCTGATTGATATTCCTGAACAAATCGGACAAACGCCTATAGGCTTCGGGCGGCTGGCCGGAAATTTGCGAAAGGTATTCCGACATCGGTTTCTTGAGCAAATGCACATAGCCCTTCTTGCTGATAAGACGTTCGTGCCGCTGGCTGCGGCCGAAAAAGAAGTAAAATGCCAGCCCTACCAGGGGCAGGAAGGCCAAGACTAAAACCCATGCCAAGGTCTTCACCGGATTGCGGTTGTCGAGCACAACCACGATAATCGTTCCGATGACAATGGCAAAATACAGGATGTTGAACGTCCACGAAGCCACCTGACCTGCTATGAGCCCCCAGTCTACCATGCCTTGGCAAATATAGGCAAAAGAAATCACAACGGCCACGTCTTTCGCGGAAAAAGATTTGAGGCTGCCCGTCCCTTTCCGCTACTTTGGCGGCGTCTTTCCCTCGAAGTGACCTTACCTCCTCCGCACTTTGAGATAAAAAGCCCCGCGCATCTGCCGGGAAAAATCGGACACAATGCGCGGGGCGACAATGTCAATCTGCCTATATACCCTTACGGATTCAGAACCTACGGCCTCCCATAGGCGGTCTGCCCGGACCAGGACCAAAGCCCGGTCCTCCCGGACGTGGGCGGTTGCTCACATTCTTTCCGCCAAAGATGTTCAGGCGGTAGATGAAGCGTAGCATGAAGTAACTGTTCACGCCGTTGTACTCGTACACCGAACGGCCGTTGGCGGTAAGCGAACGGGTGATGTTACTCTGGCGCTTCAATATGTCATACGCTTCAAGGCTTACCGTAGCATTACCTCTGAGGAAGGTCTGCGAAAGCTGCGCGTTCCAGATGAGTTCGTCACGGTTCATGCTACTATCCCGATAACCACGGCGCCCTTGGTTGGAAATATTGGTAGAAACCGACATATTCCACGGCATCATCACGGTAGTGAAAGCTCCATAAGAGAAAGTGTAAGGCTGCTGGTTATTGTCAGGCGTCAGCTTGTCACGCTCTATGGAGTAAGACAGCGTGCCGTTCACGCCAAATTCCAGCCAGTCGTTGCGGTAGGTGGCATTCAGGCGCTCGCCGATGTTGAGGTTAGTGGTGGTATTCTTCTGCTCTATCCTTGTCTGCGTATCCGTCAGGTAGCCCACGTTGTTCTGGTAACTCACATTGGAGAAAGAACCGATATTGAATTTCTTGTTGCGCAGCGCCGTGTTGAAGCCGAACATGCCGAAGGCGTTCCAGTTGCCGTTGATATTCTTGGGCGTGGTGGTCCAGCCACCGGTCGCCTCATTGTACACACGGCTGTTGCTCACGCTGTTTTGCGTGGCCGAAAAGTTGACGTGCGTCATGATGCTGCGTTGCTTGTCGGCATTATACGTGTTGTAGAACAAGCGCACGCTGTGGGTAAACGAAGGCTTCAAGCCCGGGTTACCGATGCGGATGTTTTGCGGATTGGAGTTGTCCACTATAGGCAGCAGGTTCTCCATGCTGGGCTGGCTGCTCCGTCCACGGTACATCAGTCGCAACTGGCTTATCTTGGAGAAGCGGTAGCGGAAGTCGATGTTCGGCGCGAAGTTGAACACGTTGCGCGTGGTGTCTATCATGTAGTCGCCCCGCTTGTAGGACAGCACCGTGTGCTGCGGCTGGAACGACATGCCCGCGCTCAGTTGCCACTTGGTGCGGATAAAGCGCAATGACACCGAAGCATCGTGGTTGTAGTAGCGGTATTCGGCATACTTGCCCAGGCTGTCCACCTCGGCATCCATGTAGTTGGGGGGCAAGGCGCCGCCCAGTGCCCAGTCGTTGTCGGCCCGATACAAGTCGTACGTGCGCTTGTCGCTCTCGCTGTACATGTATTGGAATTGGTAATTGAATTGCAGGAAGGTGGCACGTCCCAACGGCTCGCTATACGTCAACTGGGCGCGATAATTGAAGTCTTTGGTAGGCGTGTGGATATACTGGTTACGAATCAACACAGAGTCTTGCCCGGGATTCATGATGCTCTGCAACAGGTAGTAATACGTCTGCGACTCAGTATACTGTTTGTTCACATTATCCCCATATCCGAAGCGTCCACGGAAGGTAATGTTTCGTCCTCGGTTGTTCAGCTTGCGGTTTACCTGCAAGGTTGCCTCGGCATCCAGGCTCTTCCCGTCGGTCAGCGTACCGTTGTTGATGGCATTCACACGTATGTCCTCAAGCGGGTCGTCGTTCATCAGCAACTTCTCCAGCGACAGGTAGTCATTCGGATTAGCCACTATGTTGTAGGGGTCGCTGTTGAAGGTTCCCGACTCAGAGTTGGACCAATTGTCCGTCTTTCCATACGAAAAGTTCGGGCGGAAAATAATGTTGGTCATCGTGTCGGGCGTCCACTCCAGCCGCAGGTTGGCGCGGAAATTCTTGCTGATGTTCCGGCTCTGCGAGTTGGCGTTGGAGAACGAATTGCCGTTCGTCAGGAAGTCTTCCGTAGAGCCTATGCTGGTGATGTTGTTTTTCGTATAGTTGTAGCGCACGCTGCCGTCCATATCTATCTTGTCGTTCTCGGTGGCAAAGTTCATGCCCACCCACTTCTTGTCGGTCAAGCCGTTGTTGCGCCGGAAGCGGGGGCCACCTCCGCCGCCCGAGAAGCCTTGGTCGTTCACGTTGTTCACCGACCCTATGATGGAAAGTTGTGTGCTGCCACGGAAATAGTTCACCATGCCGCGTGCCGAGTAACGGTCTTCCGTGCCACCTGCCACGTCGGCATTGCCAAACCAGCCGGTCTCCATCTCCTTCTTCACCGTCAGGTCGAGCACTGTTTCCTCCTCTCCGTCATCAATGCCGGTGATGCGGGCCAAGTCCGACTTCTTGTCATACGTTTTCAGCTTATCTATCATCTCCACGGGCAGGTTCTTCAATGCAGTAGCCACATCGCCGCCAAAGAACTCCTTACCGTTCAGCATGATTTTGGAGACATCCTTTCCGTTAATCTTCACGTTGCCGTCGTCGTCAATCTCTGCGCCGGGCAGTTTCTTCACCAGCTCTTCCAGCGTGGCGCCCTGCGGCGTGCGGTAGGCCGACGAGTTGAACTGCACCGTGTCTTCCACCACCTGCACCTGCGGGGCTTCGGCCACCACCACGGCCTCACTCAGCAACACGGCATCTACCTCCAGCTTCACGGTTCCTATCCGCTCTATGGTGGTGGTATTGGAAGCCTTCAATTGCAGAGGCACATATTTCGTCTTATAACCGATATAGGAAACTTTCAGCACATACTTGCCTGCCCGCACCCTGGGCAGCGAGAAGCTGCCGTCGCTCTTCGTGGCGATACCCGTCACATAAGTACTGTCGGGCAATGACAGCATCTGGATTGTAGCCTGTTCCACGGGAGTATTCAAGTCGTCCACCACCGTTCCCGTTACCGTGATGTTGCTTCTGTTTTGCGCCAAGACGGACAGTGTTGTAGCCCACAACAAAGCCATCGCCAAAATCAATCTTCTCTTCATGTGTCTATTCTAAATCTTATATTATTAGCCAGCATACGTGCTTCCTTTGCACCCTACATTTGACGGGCACAAAAGCTGAAGGTTTAATCACAAGGATAATAAAATGTCTTAATTATCGACGATTATGCTTAAAAGCTCTGTCAATCGCCGATTTTTTGATACCAAATTCCACGCAAAGCACGTCCAGCAGCAGAAATATGAGAAACGATGAAGTGTCTACCGTAAGCACATCGCCCTTTGCCACACGGTAAACCATGCCACCAAACACAAACAACACCGTCAGGAAGATGGCATTGCGCGTGGCCCGGCTACGTATCTTCTCCGTCTCGGCACTCTCGTGGCGCGACAGGGCAAAGATAATCATCAGCGCTCCCATCATCATCAACAGTTTGGTACACTCCTTGTAAAACAACAAGTTGCCATCGTCTATCACCCCGGCCAACAATAAAATGAAAGGAAGAAACAACGCCAGCGCAATGACAACATAACCTATCGCACGGCAATATACAGGAAGTAATGCTTTCATAATGACATGCTATTTTATTCTTTTATTCGCGCACAAAGATACACCTTTCAGCCGGAAATTCTATCTTTGTGGCTCAAAAACGATGTTTTACCCATTATATTATCACACATCATGGACAAACAAGAAGTCATTCTCTGCGAAGACCCCGCGAAAAGCCTGGAACAAGCCATAGCCCAATGCCCCCACGACAAACTTTTCATCCTGACCGACGAACATACCCATCGGCTTTGCCTGCCCCTTCTGGCGGATATCCCCGCCCTGCGGGAAGCCGAAGAAATCATCATTGCCCCCGAAGACCTGCATAAGAATCTCGACACGCTTGCCACCGTATGGCAGACACTCAGCAGCCACGGCGCCACCCGCCACTCCCTGCTCATCAACCTGGGCGGAGGCATGGTCACCGACCTCGGGGGCTTTGCCGCCGCTACCTTCAAGCGGGGCATTGCCTACATCAACCTGCCCACCACCCTCCTCGCCATGGTGGATGCTGCCGTAGGAGGCAAAACAGGCATCAACTTCAATGGGCTGAAAAACGAAATAGGCGCTTTCTATCCCGCCAGAACCGTGCTGCTCGAAACAGCATTCCTCCGCACACTGGATCGCCGCAACTTCTTCTCCGGCTACGCCGAAATGCTGAAGCACGGCCTGATAAGCGACACCGCCCATTGGGCAGCCTTGCTGAACTTCGACACCACGCAGCCCGACTATGCCCTGCTCAAGCCACTGGTAGGCCGCTCCGTGCAGGTAAAAGAAAACATTGTGCAGCAAGACCCCCACGAACATGGCATCCGCAAAGCCCTCAACCTGGGGCACACCATAGGCCACGCCTTCGAAAGCCTCGCCTTGGCCGAAAACCGCCCCGTGCTGCACGGCTATGCCGTAGCCTGGGGACTGGTGTGCGAGCTCTACCTCTCCTGCCTGAAAACCAATTTTCCGAAAGACAAGATGCAGCAGACCGTCCGCTTCATCAAAGAAAACTACGGCACCTTCTTCTTCGACTGCAAGCACTACGACCGCCTCTACGAACTGATGACGCACGACAAGAAGAACACCGCCGGCATCATCAACTTCACCCTGTTGCGTGAAATCGGCGACATCGCCCTCAACCAGACTGCCGACAAAGACACCATCTTCGAAGCGCTCGACTTCTATCGGGAGTGCATGTAAAAAAGCTTCTCCCCACACAACGACAAAAAAGAGAAGAGTCAAAATGCAATGTCATACGGATTCCCTTCTCCCGGGAAGACAATGTTCAGAGTATCCATACTTCAATCATCCAGTCCCCATGCTCGTTGGGCTGAAGAATCGTCCAAGGAATACGATCCACGCTTCCGAACTCGCGGATGATGCGCAGCTTGTCTTCGCGGCTCAGGTAGTCGCCTATGTCGTAATAATGTATTTTCGCTTTGTTCATAATCTGCTTACCTTACTTATTAATGCGGCATGTCTACTATTCTTAGTTACATGCCAGTTACATGGATTTACTGTTTATACACGCTGATTACCAATGGATTGATGATATATTACATCTTCTCAGTTACATGCCAGTTACATGGTCTTCACGCCCAATAGGGGATATAGTTGTGCCTTGACGCGCCATCTTGGCTTTCTTCCTTGATGAGCTTGGCCTCCAGCGTATCTCTTATGATTCTTGAGGCCATTGGATAATTCTTGTCCTCTATGCCCAGTCGTGTCCTCAATGACTGATTGTTCATTTTCTCATTGGACACATATTTCAGACAAGCATGTTGATAACAGGCCCTGATGCGTTCGGTTTTGTCAATCTCTGCAAACTTCCGGTAAGAAAACATTGTGGCCGTTGTTCGGTTCTCCTGAACCTGAAGGCGTAAAGGCGGCAACTGGTAAAGTTCAATGCTGAAAATCGTTTTATCCATTCCACTGCCTTTTTCTTCACACATACCCATTCTCCGCATGATGTCTGCCAGTGAATCATTCCTTGACTGATATTCGTCAATAAACCGTTCCACGCTGATAAGCGGCGATCCCGGATTTGAAATTTCAATCCGGTCTGTATATATTTCAATCATCGGGAATCCTTGCTCCGAAAAATCCTGATGGATAAGCATATTGGCCGTCAGCTCTCTCACGGCAATCTTCGGATACATACGGGCATCTCTTCTCAACGCCTGCCCTATTTCTTCATTGGCAGGAAGCTGGCTGTTTACCCATTCCACCATCTCCTCAAAGCCAATGGCATAACCTTTATCAAAAGTCTGTTCGCGAATGGTGGCTATTTTGCTTTTCCCTTTATACACAATGACCCTGACCATTTTCCGTTTCAATCCGTCAAAATCAGAAAGCCTTTTTGCCAATAAGATGGCACCAAGTTCTGTGACGCCATAGCCTACTTCATCTCTTACAATGAACTGTTCTGACAAGAATCTATCCAAGATGCCAGTCGTATTTTGAGGCAGAGGCAGATGTAATCTATCGAAATAAGTTTCTGCACTCAAACAAGAAACCACCTCTTGAGCGGACAAACCATTTTTGAGCACAATTTTTTCCAAAGGCTTCTGACCGCCTTTCCATATCTTCGCTTCTTTATCCGGATAATCTTTCAACTTTCGGGTGGTACTGCCTATTCGGATATATTCTTCATGCAAAAAACTTACAGGGCGATTGGTGGTTGCCGGTATCTTGAATACACAAACATGCCCTTTATCTTCGTAATCGAAATCATCTATAATCTCAAAATCAAGACGGGGATTCAGCCGGGTGGACAACCAAGACTCCAATTCCTCATTGCCGACCTTCTTCCGCTTAGCGTAGAAATCAGTCCCGATAACATTATGCGTTTCATCATCAATGCCAAACACGATATATCCAAAGGGCATACTGCACAGATAAGCACTGTTGGACAACGCAGAGATTCGTTCTCCTATTTCCTCTTTGGAGTGGAAGTTATGCTTAAACTCTACCCATTCCGTTTCCTTGGGCTTCGCCGTTAAAGCATCTATCAGTTTTTTGAAATCAATATATTCCATAATCATTTTCAGTTCTTGGGCGAAACAAACACCACCGCATCCAATGAAGGCACATCTACCCCCTCGCTCAGGCAACGGGCATTGGTCAGCATACGGCACTCCATGTCATTGTCCGGCTGTTCTTTGAGCCACATCAGTTTTTGGTCACGCTCCGTAATGTATTGCAAGTGTGAAATAATAACCGATTCTATCTGCAAATATAATGATTGCTCACCAAAACGACTCAAATCTTGACAATAAACTGCTCTTATAATTGTTTTTTATTCCGCACGTCCTTTCATAAAAGCCGTATCGGCCGTTTCCAGTGCAATCCTACTTGTCAAGAAATGAAGATTATTTTGAAAATAATTTCATTCAGTTCGTGAATCCACCTATCAAAAAGGCGTGCCACCCCACCGGGCAGCACGCCTTGCAAACAAAACAAACAAACGGCCCGGCGGCCGATCCTCACGGACAGGACTAAGTGCCGGACGGGATATCTTTGCTATTCATAAAGATGTTTATGGCTCGTCATTCTCTACTGTTACTTCTACTTTTTCATCACAATAGCCATACAAGTCATGGGTAGGTCCATATTCCGGATTGCCTTCTTCACTATCCTCAATGATGTAGGGAGCACCCTCGGTAGCTTGAGTGCCTACCTTGTAGGTAATGTCGGAGGCTGTGCAGTTCTTTAAAGTCAGCTTGCCGCTAAATGACACTTTACTTACATAACCAACAATAGAACCTACCGTTTTTTTATAATAATCCTGTTCTTCACCCAAAGAGGTAATCCACAAGGTTGCATTGGTTACACTGCAATTTTCAAATGCAATGTTAGAAGAAGAGGTTACACTGTATTTTCCCACCAAGCCACCTACAGCGTAGACACTTCTTATATCGACATTCTCAGCCTTACAGTTTTTCAGACTTGCTTCCCTACTAATGGAACCGAGCATTCCACCAGCCATACCTGTAGCGTCTTCATATGTAGTTGCATTTTCATCTGTGCGTATGTGGACGTTCTTCACTGTACAGCCTTCAATCGTTTTGCCTCTGAATGCACCAACCAATGCTCCTTGCCAAAGTTGAGCATTAAGAAGTATCACATTTTCCACCGTTAAGTTTTTAATGGATAAATCCGTTTCACCAAACAAGCCTCTTGAAGTATGCTTAGTTTTGGCACCGCATGTAAAATTCCGAATGGTATGCCCCTGTCCATCGAAAACACATGTCCCCTCATGGTCTATATGTGTTTTCCAATCAATAGGTTCCCATTCGGTACCTTTCAGGTCAATGTCATTTTCCAGTTTAAATGTATAGCCATTTTCTCCTACGGCACCATCTGTCAAATCAAAATACTTATTACTGTGCCCTTCACTTGCAGTACCCGAATTAATCGCATTCTGCTGCAACCACACCAGTTCCCCAGCCGTACGGATATAAACCACATTACCATCAAACTCCGGCTTGGTAGCCGTGAAGACCGCCTCGCTCTCCATGTCCTTGAACTCGCCTTCAAAGATTTCATCGCAAACCACCGATACGGCCACGCCCGTTTTGCCGGTCAGCATATTGCCGAAGATGGTGGTCAGGAAGTTGCGCTGGATGGGGATGTCGGTGGTGCAGTCGTAAGTGTACACGCTGCTCGTGCCCTTCAGCGCCTCCCACTTGAAGTGGATTTTCGTCTGCTTGTCGGTCTCGGCCAGCAGGTAGTCCACGGTCAGGGTGCGGAAGCCGTCCTTTGCGTCATAGTCCTCCGTGTAATCCTTTTCTGTCTTGCTGGCCAGCTTGGCGGTGTAGGCCGTGCTTTCGTTGTCGTTCAACTTCGAGCCGGTAGCCACGCCCGTTATGGCGTTCAGGCTGGTGAAGCGTTGGCAACCGTAGTAGGTTATCTTGAAGTTGTCCGGCATGTCGGCACCCGCCATTTTCACATCGCTCGCCACCACGCGCACCTTGGCAAAGGGGCGGCGCAGGGTGAGGCTGACGCCTTGGGCGGCGTTTACCGTCAGGTTCTTCGTCACGAAGTAGGCATCGCGGCTCTCGTCGTTCAGTTGTTTGTCTGCCTTATCCTTGCAGGAGATGGCGGTGAGGTTGGCGGTGTTGTAGTGCAGGTCATCGGTTGAGCCTGCCGTCACAAAGTCCGCCCAAGCCACAAATTTGTATTCCTGCCCCTCCACCAAGGCTACGTCGAAGGTGGTGGCATTGGTTCCAGCCCCTTTCACGGTTTGCGTCATCGGCTCCACCACTACGGTATTGCCTTTGGCATCATACACCGCCAGTTTGTAGCGCAGGTCATACTTCGTGCGGTCCACATTGGTCACACCGCCCTTGGCGCTGTTGGTGTACCCGGCCCCACCGGCACGCGTCAGGGCCATGGCTTCGGGAGCCTCGAGGGCGATGCGCACCATGCGCTCTTCGCCCGAACCGGCACCGGACACGGTTTCCAACTCATTCTGGCATCCGGCAAAGCATAGTGCCGAAAGTGCCAACATACTCAACATTTTCTTCATAATGTCTTGGTTTTAAAAGTGAAACATATTTTGATTGTGTACTTTTCTTTTTGCCTTGACGCAAAAAGAAAAGATACCAAAAGAAAAAAGTCAAGCGCTGAAGCTCCGGGGCTACTCCGAGCACGTTTTTGCTAAACGGCAGGAAACTCGCTTCGCTCAAACAAACTGCCGTTCTTCACGCAAAAACGCGCTCTCCGCTTTACGCCCCTCCGCTTAGGCGCAGCCATGCGGCGTTGGGCCGTAGCATTAGTATGGCTTGATGCCGCATGGCTCTCCGGCATTGACCGGCGGGCGTGAAGCGGAGGGCGGCTTGAAGCCGTTAAAAAGGGCAGACTGTCCAAAGCGAAGCGAGTTTCTGCCCTTTAGGCTGAAAGCCGTCCGGAGTAGCCCGACGGGCACAGCCGGGGTCCTTTCTTTTTGGCATCTTTTTCTTTCGGACAAGCGAAAGAA
>CALUJC010000034.1 GCA_944320865.1 uncultured Bacteroides sp.
AGCAAAATCCTGAGCAACTTTTTGTTGCTCAGGTACTTATAAAATAAGTTAAACTAAAATGCTGCGGAATTTAGGTACCATATAAAACAATAAGAAGACATGATTTGGAACGAGAGCATTGAGTGCATAGACCGCGAAAGCCTCCGCAAGATACAAAGCATTCGCCTGAAGCGGACGGTGGAGCGTGTGTATCACAGCACTCCATTCTACCGCAAAAAAATGCAGGAACTGGGCATTACGCCCGATGACATCAACGACATCGCCGACATTGTGAAGCTGCCTTTCACCACGAAATATGACTTGCGCGACAATTATCCCTTCGGCTTGTGCGCAGTGCCTATGAGCCAGATTGTGCGCATACATGCTTCGTCGGGCACTACCGGAAAGCCCACTGTGGTAGGTTATACGCGCAAGGACCTCTCTGTATGGGCCGAGTGCATTTCGCGTGCCTTTACCGCTTATGGGGCAGATAATACGGACATCTTCCAGGTGTCTTATGGCTATGGCCTTTTTACCGGAGGGTTGGGTGCCCATGCCGGTGCAGAAAATATCGGTGCATCGGTTATCCCTATGTCCAGCGGAAACACCGAGAAGCAAATCACCTTGATGCACGACTTTGGTGCCACTATGCTATGCTGCACTCCTTCGTATGCCCTCTATCTGGCAGATGCCATCCGTGATTCAGGTCTCCCCCGCGAGGAATTCAAGTTGAAAGGAGGGGCTTTTGGCGCTGAACCTTGGACGGAAAACATGCGCCGGGATATTGAGCAGAAGCTGGGTATCAAGGCTTACGACATTTACGGCTTGAGCGAGATTGCAGGCCCCGGAGTCGGCTATGAGTGCGAATGCCAGCATGGCACGCATCTTAACGAAGACCATTATTTCCCTGAAATCATCGACCCTAAGACTTTGGAGCCTCTGCCTGAAGGAGAGACCGGAGAACTGGTATTTACCCATCTCACCAAGGAGGGAATGCCCCTCTTGCGCTATCGCACCAAAGACCTTACCGCCCTGCATTATGATAAATGTCCGTGCGGACGTACCTTGGTTCGTATGGACCGTATTTTGGGACGGAGTGACGATATGCTTATTATCCGTGGAGTCAATGTATTCCCCACGCAGATTGAATCCGTTATTTTGGAAATGCCTGAGTTTGAACCTCACTACCTCTTGCTTGTTGACCGTAAGAACAATACCGATACTATGCAGCTTCAGGTGGAGGTGCGTCCGGACTTCTACTCGGATGAAATCAATAAGATGCTTGCCATGAAGAAGAAACTTACCGCCCGCTTGCAAAGCGTATTGGGGCTCAGCGTGGACGTGCGTTTGGTAGAGCCACGTAGCATAGAGCGGAGTGTGGGGAAGGCAAAACGTGTGATTGATAACAGGAAACTGTAGTGTAAAAACTATGGCGTGAATGGGAATAAATTATTAATTTATAATAGAAAGTATAATGGTAGCAAAACAACTCTCAATCTTCTTGGAAAATAAGTCCGGTCGCCTTACCGAAGTGACCGAGGCATTGGCGGCTGAGGGTATTAACCTGTCTGCCCTATGTATTGCTGAAAATGCAGATTTCGGCATCTTGCGTGGCATCGTTTCTGAACCCGATAAGGCCTACCAGGCATTAAAAGACCGACATTTTGCCGTTAATGTAACTGATGTGGTTGGTATCAGTTGCCCCAACATTCCCGGTTCGTTGACCAAGGTGTTGCGGTACTTGTCGGACGAAGGGGTATTTATCGAGTATATGTACTCTTTTGCCAATGGGGATACGGCCAATGTGATTATCCGTCCGAACGATATGGAAAATTGCATTCGTGTACTCACGGAAAAGAAGATAGACCTGCTTGCGGCAAGCGATTTGTATAGGTTGTAAGAAAAATTAAGGTTCGCATCGTTGCTTAATTCGATGCGAACCCCTATCTTTGCACATTATTTGAGCAAACCGAGCCGAAGCAATGAAAAAAAATATACTGGTAGCCGTGCTTTTCGCCTTGTCGCTTTCCGCGTGCGGGGAATACAACAAGTTGCTGAAAAGCACTGATTATGAATATAAATACGAAGCAGCTAAAGCCTTCTTTGCAAAGGGACAGTACACTCGTGCCGCTACTTTGCTTAATGAATTGATTACCATTTTGAAGGGTACGGCCAACGCGGAAGAATCGCTTTACATGTTGGGCATGTGCTACTACAATCAAGAGGATTATCAGACGGCGGCTCAAACCTTCATCCAGTATTACAACGTTTATCCACGCGGCGTTTATGCAGAGCTGGCACGTTTTCATGCCGGTAAAGCTTTATATCTCGATACTCCGGAACCAAGACTCGACCAATCGGGCACGTATAGCGCCATTCAGCAATTGCAACTTTTCTTGGAGTACTTTCCCGAAAGCCCCCGTAAGGAAGAGGCACAGAACATGATATTCGCTTTGCAAGACAAGTTGGTAATGAAGGAATATCTTTCAGCCAGACTTTATTATAATTTGGGTAATTACTTAGGTAATAACTATCAGGCATGTGTAATTACGGCCCAAAATGCCTTACGGGATTATCCCTACACCAATCTTCGTGAAGATTTGTCTATCCTCATTTTGCGGGCAAAGTATGAGTTGGCTGTTTATAGTGTAGAAGACAGGAAAATGGAACGTTACCGTGAAGCGGTAGACGAATATTATGCTTTCAAGAATGAGTTTCCCGAAAGTAAATACCTTAAAGAGGCTGACCGTATTTTTGATGAAGCTCAAAAGGTATTGAAAGATTGAGAGGACAAAGGGTAAAGAGAGAATAAACAGATATAAATTAACAAGAACATAAATTTATGGATTACAGAAAAACTAATGCTCCGACCACTACCGTGACCCGCGATTTGATGGCCATGTGTGAAGATACGGGTAATATTTATGAGACCGTGGCTATCATTGCTAAGCGTGCTAACCAAATTAGTGTGGAGTTGAAGAACGAACTTTCCAAGAAGTTGGCAGAGTTTGCTTCATACAACGACAATTTGGAGGAAGTGTTTGAAAACCGCGAGCAAATTGAAATCTCCCGTTATTACGAGAAGTTGCCAAAGCCAACACTGATTGCGACTCAAGAGTATGTAGAGGGCAAAATTTATTATCGTAATCCTGCCAAGGAAAAAGATAAATTGCAATAAACTTACAATATAGAGATACGAAAAGATATGATACAACGTATACAATCTGTATATCTGTTTGTAGTCACCGTCTTATTGGTGCTTTCTATGTGTTTTCCCATAGGACACTTTATCGGAGCAGATGGCGTTACGGAGGTGTTTAAACCTTTGGGCGTGGTGCTCGCTGATGGTTCAGTGACATCTACATGGGGATTGTTTTGCATATTGTTATTAAGTGCCGTGGTGGCTTTTTGCACCATATTTTTGTTCAGAAACCGTATGTTGCAAGTGCGTATGACTGTTTTTTCCAGTATTTTGCTGATAGGTTATTACGTGGCTTTCGTGGCTTTTCTGTTCGTTTTAAAGAAAGATTTAGGTAATGCCTCATTCCAAGTTGGGTGGGCGCTTTGCTTGCCGGCCATATCTATTATACTCAATTATTTGGCTTTTAGGGCTATTTATCGTGATGAGGTAATGGTGCGTGCAGCTGATCGTTTGCGTTGAGAACGGAATTATTACATTTTGGGGCAAAATAAAAAAGAGGACTATAAATGTCCTCTTTTTTATTTCCCAATCAAATAGTGTGCAATTTGTGATACACTTGCATCTTTAAGCAATACTGTTTTGTCCTTTCCCAGTAAGTATAGGGTAGGGATAGCTTTTAAGTCGTAAAGCCTTTGCTTGGTAAGCCTTTGCTTTGCATCGTAGGCATTTATCCATTCAGCAGGGAAAGCGTTCAGATATTTTTTCCATTCATTCAAGTTTTCATCGGGATAGAGACTGAGTATAGTCATTTGGCCGTTAGCCACCATTTGGGTAATGGTTGTGTTGTTTCGTAATTCGTTTAGTGTTTCCTCACAGGCATGACATCCGGGATTATTGATGTAAAGTAGTATATAGGGCGCCTCTAAAGTGTAGAGAGTGCCTTGTTTCCCTGAAGCGAGTGTATAACTGAAGTCTGTCGCGGGTGTGCCTTGGCGGTTTCTTAATGCTAGTTCTAAGTGGTTTCTGGGGCGGATTTTTTCTGATTCGTCCAGTACATGCGAATTTAGTATAGCCTTTAGCGTGGGGATATACAATTCTTCGTTACGCATGGGTGAGTTTGGTTCATACAGATATTTCTCGGCAAGTTCCATGAGGTATAGGTAGCATTTTTTATGTTTGCCTTTGTCATTGAACATATTTGTCAATGAAGATTCTGCAGTGGAATAAGGCACAAGCTTCATCAGGTCGATATAGTTTACCCAAGCCTGTTCCACTATGTCAGGGTGGTGGATGTAATTTGTATCCGCAAAGTTTGTGTAATCCCAATAATGTTCCACTAAATAGCTTGCCCGCGCTTCCGGTTTGGTAAGTATGTTGGGGATGGTTGGTAGGACAAACGTGGATATTGTGTCTCTATGGCTTTGTACATCGGCTGCCTGTACTTTATGGTACTGGGTGTTTCCGCACGCGGAACAAAGGACTACCAAAACTATGGGTAAGTAATTCTTATGGCTCATTGTGGTAAAAGTTCATTTTAATTTTAGGGCAAACATACAGATTTATTTCCTTTTTGCATTGTTTTTGTGGATAAAAACTTATTTTTGTGGGAGATATTAAGAAAAGTCCATAAATAACAATCATCATGAAACGTGTATTTTTTGTTGTGGCCATGGTTCTGTCATTGGCTGGATGCGGGCAAGCTTCGAAGGCTCCGCAAGTAAAAACTGATACGGGTGTTGAATCCACTTCCGCAGAAGTGAAAACCCTGCAGATGGAGGATGGATTGAAGGTTACCTGGTTGCAGGATGTAGGCCGGAAGCAGGCAAGGAGTATCTTCGCCGATGCGAGTGATGCACTGGTGGACAGCTTGGGGCTGCAAGACGGCGTGCCTTCCACCATCAGCGCCTTCTTGGTGGAGAAAGACGGCGTGCAGATTCTTTTCGATGCAGGCCTGGGCAGGGGTAAAGGCCGGGTGCTGCCTTTGCTCGACTCACTGGGCGTCAAGACTTCTGAGATTGACTATTTGTATCTGACCCACCTGCATGGCGACCACATCGGCGGCATGATGGATGGCGATAAGGTGGAGTTTCCCAATGCCACGGTATGGGTTTCCAGGATGGAATACGAGGGCTGGATGGCCATGCCGGACGACCGGAAGGCACAGGTGGTGAAGACGTTTGACGCCTATAAGAAGCAGTTGCGGCAGTTTGAGTTTGGCGATGTGTTGCCCTGCGGGGTGCTTCCCATCAATGCCGTGGGGCATACGCCGGGACATACGGTTTACCAGCTGGGACAACTGCTGGTGATTGGTGACCTGATACACGGGGCCGCCCTGCAATTGGCCAACCCCGATATCTGCCCGTCGTTCGACATGGATAAGACAGCCTCGACGGCCTCGCGTAAGCGCATCCTGGCTTATGCCCGAGAGAACGAGCTGCTTATGGCCGGCATGCACCTGCCCGCCCCGGCCTTCCTGGAACCCGAAGGAAGGTAGGCGGGCAAGCCTTGCCAGCCGGAGGGCAGGCTCATTCCAGCCGGCCGGTGACGCGCAGGTATTCCGTCTCGTATATCTTATGTTGCGTCTGCGCGTCTATCAAGTGGCTTTGCGCCTGCTGCCATTGGGATTGTGCGTCGAGCAAGTCAGTCAGGGTGGCCATGCCGTTCAGATAGCGGCGGTGCTGGATGCTGAGATTCTCGTCCGCCTCGCGGGCTCCCAAGTCGGCGGTTTTTATCAGCAAGTAGCTGTCTTCCAAGTTTTGCGCGGCCTGCGTGGCTTCGATGCTAAGCAGTCGCGTGTTCTTCTGCAGGTCCAAGCGGGCGTTTTCAGCGTCCAGCTTGGCCCTTTTTATTTTCTTTAGTCCGGCCCCCCAGCGCACCAGGGGGATGCTTACCGAGGCCATCACCATAGGCAGACCATCATTGAATTTCTGCGTGAAGGGCACGGCGTTTCCCTGCGCATCCTGGGTCATTCCTTTTAGTTTGACATTGCCATAATAGACATATCCGGCCGAGATGCCTACCGTAGGAAGTATGTCGGCGCGGGCCATCTTGACCTGTTGTTCGGCCGCCTCCACCTGCTTGTGTAGCAGCTGCACTTCGGGGCGCAGGGAGATGTCGGCATCGAGCGTGGCGGCGGGCGATACGCTGATTACGGTGTCCGTAGGCGCTATCTCCGTCTCCAGCGGGCAACCGAGGACATTGCACAAGGCCAGCCGGCAGAGGTTGGCCCCGTTTCTGGCCTTCTGCCACTGGTAGTGGATGTCGCTCCGCTTGGTGCGGATACGCAGCAGGTCGTTGTCCGTGGCCATGCCGACGGCGCGGCTGGTCTCCACCTGGGCAAACAAGGTATCCATCTGCGCCTTGTAGGCGTCCAGCATGCGCACCTTCCATGTCACGGCGATGTAGTTCCAGTAGGCCTGGTCGGCATCGGCAATGACTTGCATCCTGGTCTTGCGGCGGTTTTCCTGCTGGCTCTCCCGGCCTATTTTAGCCAGGCGGTTGCCCGTGCGGATGCGGCCTCCGGTGTAGATGGGCTGCGTCAAGGCTATCCCAGCCATGTACATTCCGCGCATTTGCAGCTCCATTCCCATCATATCTATGTCGCCCACGTAAGCCCCCGTACCTGTGGCATCGAGTTGGGGCAGGTAGGCGGCAAAGGCAATGCTTTTGTCCATTTCCGCCTGGCGGACGGCGTTGTCCGCCCGCTTGAGGTCTTCGCTATGTTGCAGCGCCATCTCCCTGCAAGTCTGTTGGGAGAGGGCAAGGGGTTCCTGGGCATGGCTCGCTGTCAGGCCGAGGATAAGGGTGAAAGTAAAAAATATTCGTTTCATGACTGTTCTGTTGATGTATCCGGGATTAATAAATATGTTTACAAAAGAGGCATCGTTTCCCCTCTTGTCCCCGACGGGTTTCTCGTGGGGGACAAACGAGGCCTTCGTGGGGGACAAACGAGACCCTCGTGGGGGACAAACGAGACCCTCGTCGGGGACAAACGCCAAACCCCCGTCAGAAGTATCTGTGAGGCCGATTTTTCCTCCGATGAGGCCGAGTTGGGGATGTCTGACCATTTTTTCACTTACTTGACAGATTGCACGGTCTTCGGAAACAGCACTGTGTAAAAAAATGGCAGCAGCAACAGGGTAATGACGGTGCCCACGGTGAGGCCTCCCATGATGGTGATGGCCATGGAACCATACATCGGGTCGCCTAACAAGGGAATCATGCCGACGATGGTAGTGAGCGACGCCATCAACACCGGACGCACGCGCGACACTGTGGCCTCGATGACGGCCCGGTAGGCGGGCATCCGCTCCTCCCTTTGCAGGCGGTTTATTTCGTCCACCAGCACGATGGCGTTCTTCACCATCATGCCCACCAAGCCTTGCACACCGACTATGGCCATGAACGTGAAGGGCTGGCGGAAGAGCAACAAGGCGGGCGTGATGCCGCAGAAGACGAAGGGGAAGCATAGGAGGATGAGGATGGCTTTCTTCCAACTATTGAACAGCAAGAGTAAGGTAATCAGCACGATGAAGAGGGTGATGGGCACGTACTTCATCAGTCCGCCGATGGCCTCGTCTTGCATTTCGCTTTCGCCTATCCATTTGCGCTGGTAGCCGTCGGGCAGAGGAATGGCATCGATGGCTGGTCGGATGGAGGCCATTACCTTGGCGGGCGTGGCGTCGTAGAGGTCGGTGTTGGGGTCGCACTCCGCCTCAATGGCCCGTTGCCCGTTGACGCGGAACACCGCGTTTTCATCCCACGACAGGCGCAGGTCATCCGTCACGTTGCTCAGGGGGACGCTGCGGAAGAGCTCGTCTTGCAGCGTTTCCACCTGCTTGCCTCCCGTCACCACGCTTTGCAGGGCTTCGTTGGACAGGTGCAGGTTCAGCGTGCTCCACACGGGGATATTCCGAAGGTCCGTGATGCGGCTACCGTCGGGCTGGCGCACTTGGAGGTTGACCAGCATCGTGCGGTCTTGGTCGGCCAGCGCGCCCACCGTCATGCCATCCGTGGCGGCCATCAGGGCGTTGGCCACATCGCTCCGCTCGATGCCTGCCCGGAGGGCGTTGGCACGGTTGTAATCGGCCACGAACACCTTGCCGCGAGGCTTCCAGTTGTTTTCTACGGAATAAGGGTCTACGTAGGGGCACTGCCGCATGATGTCCTCCGCTTGCCGGCTCAGCTGGCGTAATACGGCAGGGTCGGGCCCGCTGAACTCCACTTCCACCGTGTGCGAGGTCGAGATGGAGAAGTTATACTTACGGATGCGGATGTAGGCATCGGGATATCGCTCGCGCAACTGCCTCCGGATGCCGGGTATTTGCTCCATCACCGTGGCGTAATCTTTGCAATCCACCATCAGCTCGCCATAGCAATCGCCGCCCGATGTCATAGGGCGCACCAGGCAGTAATGTGCCGGAGCGCTGCCCATGCTGGCGGCCACACGCTCTATGGCGGGATTCTGCTCCAGCAGACGGGTCATTTCCTGCAAGTCCTTCTTTACCCGGTCGGGGCTGCTTTGGGCGGGAAGGAAGTACTCCACAACGAATTGTTTGTAGTCGAAGTCAGGGAAGAAGAGGTTCTTTACCCGTGTCATGCCGAAGACACATACCGCCAACACCGCCACGGCCACAGTCAGCGTCGCGGCCCGATGGGCTATCAGCACGGCCACGGTGCGGCGCACCAGGCGGTGTACGGGGGAGTTCATCACCTCTCCTTGCTGTTTGGCCTTCACCCGGGCGGGCAACCACGACTTGGCGCACACAGGCACTTGAATCAACGCCAACACCCAGCTGGCCAGCAGACTGACGCAAAGCACCAGGAACAAGTCACCCGCATATTCGCCCGCCGAGCCTGGGCAGAGATAGATGCACAAGAATGTGGACGCTGCAATGATAGTTGCCCCCAGCAGGGGAAGGGCAGTGTTGCACCCGATGCGGTAGAGGTACGTCTTCGGCCCGAAGCCCCGCTGCTTGTCTATCAGGATACCGTCCATGATGACGATGGCGTTGTCCACCAGCATCCCCATAGCCACAATGAAGGCGCCAAGGGAAATGCGTTGCAGCGTGGTGCCCATCGTCAACAGGATGGGGAAGGACAAAGCGATGGTCAATATCAGCCCGAAGCCGATGATAACGCCGCTACGGAAGCCCATGCTGAATATCAAAACCAATATCACAATGACTACGGACTCCACCAGATTCCACATGAAAGAGTTGATGGCTTCATCCACCTTGTCGGGCTGGAAGAATATCTTCTCTGTCTCCATGCCCACGGGGACGCGCTTCATCACTTCCGCCAGACGCTTGTCCACGGCCTTGCCCACATCGGGCACAATGGCATCTTCCTCCATGGCCAGGCAGATGGCCAAGGCCGGTTTGCCGGACACGAAGAAGCCGTTGCGCTGGGGTTCGGCATACGTGCGTTCCACACGGGCGATGTCACCCAGGCGGACGGTCTTCCCGTCGGTGGTTTGGATAAGGATGTCGCGTATCTCCGCCTCGTCCTTTATCTGGCCCGCCACCTGGATGCGCAAGCGTTCGCCGTCGGTCGTGTCATAGTTACCGGCATTTACCGTCTGACTGGCGCCGTTCAGGGCGGACATGATTTGCACGGGCACCAATCCGTTGCGCGACAGTTGTTCCTGCGAGAGGACGATGTTGATGACCTCGTCGCGGTTGCCCGCTATATTCACCCGCTTCACCCCGTCTATGGAGAGGAGCTCCCGCCGTATCATCCGGGCGTACTTGTAGAGTTCGGGATAGGTATATCCATCGCCTTTGAAGGCATAGAAGATGCCGTATACATCCATCATGTCGTCTATCACTACCGGGTCGTAGCAGCCTTGGGGAAGGGTGGCGCGCAGGTCGTTCACCTTGCGGCGCAGCAAGTCGAAGCGTTGCTCCAGTTCATCCAAGGGCACCGAGAGGAGGAATTCCACGGTCAGCATGGCAGAGCCGTCGTGGCACTCTGTCTTAATCTTCTTCACGTCGGGAAGGGTACGCAGGGCGTCTTCCATCTTCAGAGCCACGTCCAGTTCCACCTCGTGGGCGCTGGCGCCGGGATAGGGTACCACTACCATGGCTTGCTTTACGGCCACGGCGGGGTCTTCCAGCTTGGGCATCTGGATGAAAGCGATGATGCCCGCCACAATGATACCCGCCATCAATGACCAAAACAAGGTGGGGCGGCGCATGAAAAATTCCGTAGCTTTCATCACAACTGCCCTCCCACGTTGGTTTCACTCGACTCGTCTATCACACGCACTTTCTCGCCTTCGCGCAGGGCATGGACGCCGGCACGTACCACGGATTCATCGCCCCTGAGTCCTGCCACGATGGCACGGCCCTCAGGAGTCGTCCCTTGCACGGATACTTTCACCATATTAATAATAGAGTCTCCGCCTACGGTCCATACATAACTCTCGCCTTGTTCCTGGAAAAGCGAGGCCAAGGGGAGGACAAAGTTCCGCAGAGAGTCGGTCTCCGCCAAACAAAGTCGGACTTGCACATTCCGGCCTGCCGTCAAGGAAGCGTCGGGCGTGGAGGAGAAACCCAGGCGCATGCGGTAAAGCTGGGTGGCGTCGGCTTTGGGCGTCAGGCTCAGTAGCTTCATGGATATGGACTTGGCCGGGGTGTCAGCCGTCTGGCAAGTGATACGCTCGATGTCCGCTTGTCTCTGGTAAACCGTGGCCGGCACATCCAGTTCAACCTCCATTCCGCCTACGTCCAGCAGGCTGATGACGGGCGTGCCGGCGTTCACCATTTCCGCTTCGTCGAAGTTTACCTCCCGCACGTAGCCGCTGACGGGGGCACAGAGGCGGGTGTAATCCAGCTTATTCTTGTTCACTTGCAGTTGCACGCCCAGTTGCTTTAAGCCGGCCACCGCCTTCTCGTAATCGTTGGCGGAGACGCTCTTGGCTTTATACAGCTGCTCCAAACGCTTCACCTCGGCAGTGAGTTGGTCGTATTGCACCTGCAGGGCCTCCACGCCCAGGCGGTAGTCGGCGTCGTCCAAGGTGGCGATGAGTTGTCCTTGGCGCACAAAGTCGCCTTCGTCCACGGCTATATGATTAATCTGTCCGGCCGTCTTGAAGCCTAAGCTGATTTCGCCCGCCTCGCGGACAATGCCGGAAAAGTCCAGCGTCTGCCCCTCACTATTCGGTCTTGGGCTGGTCAGTAGTACGCTGTGCACCACCTGTTCCCCTGTGGGCACGCCGCATCCGGCCAGCGCGGCGCAGATAAGGGGGGTAATGAGATACATTCGTTTCATAATGGTTAAATATTTGTTTTTAAGTAATTGATTAGGCTTATATGTCTCGTCCGGTAGCTTTCCAACCCCCGCTCGGTAGCTTTCCAACCCTTGCTCGGTAGCTTTCCAACCCTACCGGGCATCGGTTTTATGACTGTTCGGAGGCTTCTGCTTCACTTCCCGACGGGTGCAAAGTTCAATGTTTTGGGCCGATGCGTCGCCTCCCTTTGGGCGGAAGATATGTCCTTTTGGTCGGATTGTATCTGAAAAGGATAAGAAAATGCGCCGAATGTTGTCCCGAACCGCTATTTTTGCAGGCGAATAAATAAAAGAGAAGCGTCATGAAAGAAACATCCGTATTCAAGCCCCTGGACATGGCCATGCTGCCCATGATGGAGCACACGCTGGTTTTCGAGAATGAATTCATGCTGACGGATAACTTCGGGTTGCCCCAGCAGATGGATGAAGTCTCGTACTTCGTATCCCCCCTCTATCCGTTCAAGATAGACTTCACGCTGATGCTGTTCTGCACGGCGGGCACCATGAGTCTGCGCATCAACCTGCAGGAGTGCCACTTGGGGGGTGGACAGGTGCTGGTGGTGCTGCCCGGCACGGTGGGCGAGTGCCTGGAGGTGAGCACCGACTGCCAGGTGGCCATGATAGCCTACGTGGGCCGCAAGTATGAAGAGGGCATAGACGCTACCTCATCCATGCAGTTTATGAAGTACTTGGTGAGGCAATCCGTGCTGCCCGTTTCGCCTGAAGAGATGGACGAGTCGCTCGCCATCTACCGCGCCATGCGTCGCAAGGTGGAGCAGCCCGACTTTGAGTTTACCCGCGAGGCGCTGAACGGCTACATGCAAGTGCTCTTTTGCAACGGGCGGCAATGGATGTCGCGCTATACCCGCCAACAGGAGGCCACGCAGGTGCAAAGCCGCCAGCAGATGATTTTTGAACGCTTCCTGTGGTTGGTGCAGAAGCACTACAGGGAGGAGCGGGGCATCGCCTTCTATGCCGGCAAGCTGTGCCTTACGCCCAAATATTTGTCTACCGTTATCTACCAATGTGGCGGTCGGCATGCAAGCGAGTGGATAAGGGATTATGTCATTCTCGAAGCCAAGGCCTTGTTGAAAAGCCGGCAATACACTGCCCAGCAGGTCAGCGATTTGCTGAATTTCCCCAACGCATCCTTCTTTGGCAAGTATTTCAAGGCGGCCACAGGTTACTCTCCCAGGCAGTATATGCTGGAGTGACACAATGTTCCTTTGCCGTTAACCAATGTTATATCCGGTGTCCTGTTTGTGCAACAATACGTTCAAAAGAGTGTATTAAAGCCAAAAAATGCTTTACGGAGTAACAATCATGCCAATATGTTTTTATCTTTGCGTTGCTTTTCCAAGGAGAAGGCTACGCCAAAGTTTTGCAAAGGCGACGCCTCCTCAATACAAAGAGAAAGCAATAGTGTAAAACAAGAGATAATAGAAGGAAAGCTTATGTCACAGATTGTCGGACATATATCGCAGGTCATCGGGCCGGTAGTCGATGTTATATTTGAGGGTAGTGAGGCAGAATCCATGCTGCCAAGTATCCATGACGCGCTGGAGATAAAGCGCCCCAATGGCAAGCGGCTCATCGTAGAGGTGCAGCAGCACATCGGTGAAAACACCGTACGTACCGTTGCTATGGACAGTACGGATGGCTTGCAGCGCGGCATGAAGGTCCATTTGCTGGGAGGGCCTATCACGGTGCCTGTGGGTGACCAGGTGAAGGGCCGTTTGCTGAACGTAGTGGGTGACTCTATCGACGGTATGAAAGAACTGGACCGCGCGGGGGCTTACCCCATTCACCGCGAACCTCCCAAGTTTGAAGACCTGACTACCGTGCAGGAAGTGCTTTATACCGGCATTAAGGTCATCGACTTGCTGGAACCTTATAGCAAAGGTGGTAAAATCGGTCTGTTTGGCGGTGCCGGTGTTGGCAAAACGGTGCTCATTCAGGAGCTGATTAATAATATAGCCAAGAAGCAGCATGGTTTTTCCGTGTTTGCCGGTGTAGGCGAGCGTACGCGTGAGGGTAACGACCTGTTGCGCGAAATGATAGAATCGGGCGTCATCCGCTATGGTGACGAGTTCAAGAAAAGCATGGAGGAAGGCAACTGGGATTTGTCGAAAGTAGATTATGACGAAGTGGCCCAATCCCAGGTTTCGCTGATATTCGGTCAGATGAATGAGCCGCCCGGAGCACGTCAGTCGGTGGCATTGTCCGGTTTGACCGTGGCAGAATCGTTCAGGGACATGGGTTCGGAAAGTGGTGGCCCACGTGATATTTTGTTCTTCATCGACAATATCTTCCGCTTTACCCAGGCTGGCTCCGAGGTTTCCGCCTTGCTGGGACGTATGCCTTCGGCCGTGGGCTACCAGCCTACGTTGGCTACCGAGATGGGCGCCATGCAAGAACGTATTACTTCTACACGCTACGGTTCAATTACATCCGTGCAGGCAGTATATGTGCCTGCCGATGACTTGACCGACCCCGCCCCTGCCACTACGTTTTCGCACTTGGATGCCACCACGGTGCTCGACCGCAAGATTGCATCGATGGGCATATATCCGGCAGTCGACCCCTTGGAATCAACTTCCCGCATCCTCGACCCGCATGTGGTGGGAGAGGAGCACTACGAAGTGGCCCAGCGCGTAAAGCAGATATTGCAGCGCAATAAGGAGTTGCAGGATATTATTTCCATCCTGGGTATGGAGGAACTGTCGGATGCCGACCGTGTCTTGGTGAACCGTGCGCGGCGTGTACAGCGGTTCTTGTCGCAACCCTTTGCCGTGGCTGAACAGTTTACAGGCGTACCCGGTACGATGGTCTCCATAGAAGATACCATCAAGGGCTTCAAGATGATTTTGGACGGCGAGGTGGATGACTTGCCCGAACCGGCTTTCTTGAACGTGGGTACCATTGAAGAAGCCATTGAAAAGGGCAAGAAGCTGTTGGCTCAAGTACAGCAATAAAAAAACGTATGTTTCCTTTTGTACGAAAAAACTAAGTTATCTGTTATGGAAAAACTGCATTTAAGTATTGTATCTCCGGAAAATGCCATTTTTGATGGCGAGGTAGAAAGGGTCACTTTGCCGGGTGTACAAGGCTCATTCTCCATCCTGCCCCATCATGCGCCTATCATTTCCGCATTGGGAGCCGGTGTGTTGTCTTATTTGGCAGAAGAAGGAGAACATACGGTTGATATTCAAGGCGGTTTTGTGGAAATGAACAATAACGAGGTTTCCGTATGTGTGGAAACATCGGTCGGTTGATAATAAGGATGATGTATGAAAGGTAGCAGGCGGACATATCTGGTGCAGACGGCATTCCTGACCCTTGTGATGGGAGGGGTGTTGGGCTGGGCTTTTGCAAGCTGGCTGCCCGACCGCTATTTTGCGGGGTATCCGTTGATAGCTGTCTACTTTTATGTGATGGGCATGCTTACGACGGCTATGATAGAGAGGGGCAACCGGGCTTCATCTGGCAGGCCGCAAAGACAGGTCCAGGCTTTTTTGGCGGTGCATGTCGTGCGCTTGTTGGTGTCGGTCATCGTAATGGTGGCCTGTTGCCTGCTCATGAGCAAAGAAGGAGCGATAGCTTTCCTGTGCGCATTTATGTTGAATTATATCGTTTACATGGTTTATGATTCCTGCTATTTTGCCCGTCAGGCCAAAAAACAGGTGTCGGAAAATAAGAAAGTATGAAGTTGTTGCAAAATGTCATCATGAAAGTGCTGTTGGTAGTGGGGTTGATGCTGCCTTCTGCAATGCTCGCCCAGGAGGAGCCAATGGCTTCGGGAGAGAAAGCGGATACCTCTGCCTCGCCTTCCTCTCAAGAGGAAAGTGTGGATGTCAAGTCCATTGTCTTCGGGCATATAGGCGATTCTTATGAATGGCATATTACGGATTGGGGTGATACGCATATAACTATACCTCTTCCCGTCATTGTATACAGCCAGACCACGGGGTGGCATGTGTTTATGTCTTCCCGGCTGGAGGAAAACGGGGGGACTTACCAGGGGCTGTCCATTGCACCAGCCGGTAGCAAGTATGAAGGTAAGCTGGTGGAACACGATGCTCAGGGTAATGAGGTACGCCCTTTCGATATATCCATAACGAAAGTAGTGGCTGCGTTGCTTATCAATAGCGCCCTTTTGCTTTTGATTGTATTGGGCGTGGCACGGTGGTACCGGAAGCATCCCAAATGCGACGAAGCGGCACCGGGCGGCTTTGTCGGTTTCATGGAAATGTTTATCATGATGATAAACGACGATGTCATCAAGAGTTGCGTGGGGCCTAATTATAGGAAGTTCGCTCCTTATCTGCTGACGGCTTTCTTCTTCATTTTCATCAATAACCTGATGGGATTGATACCTTTCTTCCCGGGAGGTGCCAATGTGACGGGAAACATAGCCGTTACTTTCGTGCTGGCTTTGTGCACATTCTTTGCCATCAACCTCTTTGGGACGAAGCATTATTGGAAAGACATCTTCTGGCCCGATGTGCCTTGGTGGCTGAAGGTGCCGGTGCCGATGATGCCGTTCATAGAATTGTTTGGCATCTTTACAAAGCCGTTTGCCTTGATGATTCGTCTTTTTGCCAATATGCTGGCAGGCCACATGGCCATGTTGATACTTACGTGCCTTGTTTTCATCTCGGCAAGCATGGGGCCGGCATTGAATGGCTCATTGACGGTAGCCTCGGTATTGTTCAACGTCTTCATGAATGCATTGGAACTGCTGGTGGCCTTCATTCAGGCCTATGTGTTCACCATGTTGTCAGCCGTGTTTATAGGGTTGGCTCAAGAGCGTAAGGTAGAGTAAGGAAGAATTTTGCGAGTTAAATAAATCATTAAATAATCAATTAAAAAACTGAAGAGTTATGTTACTATCTGTATTATTGCAAGCTGCCGCAGGCGTTGGTGTTACTAAAATGGGAGCTGCTATTGGTGCCGGTTTGGCAGCTATCGGTGCCGGTATAGGCATTGGTAAGATTGGTGGTTCTGCCATGGAGGCTATTGCCCGCCAGCCGGAAGCTTCTGGAGACATCCGTAACAACATGATTATTGCTGCGGCATTGATTGAAGGTGTAGCTTTGCTGGCCGTAGTGGTATGTTTGTTGACATTCCTTATGTAATATGTAACTCCGCAATTTGCAATCCGGGGGCCTCAAAGCTTTTTCGGGTTGTAAATTGCTTAACTTGTTGATTGGATTAATTATGTCATTGTTAGTACCCGATACAGGCCTGTTGTTTTGGATGCTTCTCTCCTTCGGTATCGTATTTGTCGTTGTGGCAAAATATGGTTTCCCGATCATCATCCAGATGGTAGAGAAGCGCAAGGCTTACATCGACCAATCCATGGAGGTTGCTCGTGAGGCAAATGCCAAGCTCGCTAAAATCAAGGAGGAGAGCGAGGCTTTGATTTCCGCCGCCAACAAGGAGCAAGGCCGCATTTTGCGCGAGGCCATGCAAGAGCGTGACAAGATTATAGCCGAAGCACGCAGGCAGGCTGAAGTTGCAGCTCAAAAGGAATTGGATGATGTGAAAAGACAAATACAGCAGGAGAAAGAAGAAGCCATCCGCGACATACGCCGTCAGGTAGCCGTCTTGTCCGTGGATATTGCGGAAAAGGTTATCCGTAAGAACCTCGACGAGGAGCATGAACAGATGGAGATGATTGACCGTATGCTGGACGAGATGCTGGCAAAGAAAGAAAATTAAAACCACATAGGCCATGGATATAGGAACTATTTCGATGCGGTATGCGAAGGCGTTGATGAAATATGCCCAAGATACAGGTAAGGAAGACGAACTGTATCAAGACATGCGTATGTTGTCGCGGAGTTTGGGAAAATATCCGGACTTGCGTCAGGCACTGGAGAATCCTGTTTTGCCGTTGCGCGAAAAGTTTTCATTGATATGTGTGGCAGCAGTAGGGAATGGCATTGCGGGGCGTGAATTTTCCCGTTTCATTACCTTGCTGTTGAAAAAACGCCGGGAGAACCTGCTGCAGTATATTTGTTTGAGCTTCTTGGGCTTGTATCGCAATAGCAAGCATATCGGTACGGCAAGGTTGGTTACGGCCGTGCCTGTCAGCCGGGAAATGGAGGAGCGCATCCGCAACATGTCTTCTTCAATGCTGCATGCCCGTATGGAGATCCAGACAGAGATAGACCCTGCCATCGAGGGCGGCTTTATTTTTGATATCAATGGTTACCGTCTGGATGCCAGTATTGCTACCCAATTGAAAAGGGTAAAGCAACAGTTTATTGACAAGAATAGAAGAATAGTTTGAAAATAGAAACTATGTTGACAGAGAATATAAAAGTAAGTGAAGTTTCAGAAGTTCTCCGCAGGCAACTGGAGGGCATTGATACCCATGTCCAATTGGATGAGGTAGGCACGGTGCTCCAGGTGAGCGATGGGGTAGTGCGCATCTATGGCTTGCGCAATGCTGAGGCCGGTGAATTGTTGGAATTTGAGAATGGCATCAAGGCCATCGTAATGAACCTGGAAGAAGATAATGTGGGTGCCGTGTTATTGGGACCGACTGACAAGATTAAAGAAGGGTTTACGGTGAAACGTACCAAGCGCATTGCTTCCATAATGGTAGGCGAGAAGATGCTGGGACGTGTGATTGACCCCTTGGGCGCCCCGCTCGACGGCAAAGGATTGGTTGATGGTGAATTGTGCGAGATGCCATTGGACCGTAAGGCTCCTGGTGTAATCTTCCGCCAACCGGTAAACCAACCGCTGCAAACCGGCTTAAAAGCAGTGGATGCCATGATTCCCATCGGGCGTGGACAACGTGAGTTGATTATCGGAGACCGCCAGACTGGTAAAACGGCCATCGCCATCGACACGATTATCAACCAACGTTCCAACTTCGAAGCTGGTGATCCTGTATATTGCATATATGTGGCTATCGGCCAAAAAGGTTCTACCGTGGCAAGTGTTGTCAACACGCTACGCAAATACGGAGCGATGGACTATACCGTCGTAGTTGCGGCTACTGCGGGCGACCCTGCGGCCATGCAATATTATGCCCCCTTTGCGGGTGCCGCCATTGGCGAGTATTTCCGCGACACGGGACGCCACGCGCTGGTGGTATATGATGATTTGTCCAAGCAGGCAGTGGCCTATCGTGAAGTTTCGTTGATATTGCGCCGTCCTTCAGGGCGTGAAGCCTATCCGGGCGATATCTTCTACCTGCACTCCCGTTTGCTGGAGCGTGCGGCAAAGATTATCAACCAGGAAGAAGTGGCCCGGCAGATGAACGACTTGCCCGAAAGCCTGAAAGATAAGGTGAAGGGAGGCGGTTCGCTCACTGCATTGCCTATCATTGAGACGCAGGCAGGCGATGTGTCGGCCTACATTCCCACCAACGTCATCTCCATTACAGACGGGCAGATATTCCTCGATACCAACCTGTTCAACCAAGGCAACCGCCCCGCCATCGACGTGGGTATCTCCGTGAGCCGTGTAGGTGGTAACGCACAAATCAAGTCCATGAAGAAAGTAGCAGGAACGCTGAAGATAGACCAGGCCCAGTATCGCGAACTGGAAGCTTTCTCCAAGTTTAGCGGCGATATGGACCCTGTGACGGCACTTGCTATCGACAAGGGGCAAAAGAACACCCGTCTGTTGGTACAGCCTCAATATTCGCCTATGCCTGTCGAAAAGCAGGTAGCCATCCTTTATTGCGGCACACATGGCTTGCTGAAAGACATACCGCTGGATAAGGTGAGAGACTTCGAACGCAGTTTCCTGGACTATATGGAGAGGGAGCATGCCGAAGATGTGTTGGCCGAATTGAAGAAAGGCAATATCAACGACGAAATCAACCGCAAGCTTGAAGAGGCAGCCGCCACCGTCGCCAAGCAGTTCACATGATAAAGACTAGGAGGAGAATATGGCTTCATTAAGGGAAATAAAAAACAGAATAGCATCCGTCAGGAGCACCCGCCAGATAACGTCGGCCATGAAGATGGTGGCCTCTGCCAAGTTGCACAAGGCACAGGGACGCATAGAAAACATGCTGCCCTACCAACGGAAGCTAAACGCCATCTTGACCAACTTCCTGGGCACGGACACCACTGTAGAGTCGCCTTATACGGCCGTGCGACAGGTAGCCCGCGTGGCCGTAGTGGCCTTTTCGTCCAACACCTCCTTGTGCGGAGCCTACAACATGAACGTGGTGAAGCTGCTCGAAGAAGTGCTGGAAGAATACCGCTCCTTGGGCAAAGACAACATAGCCATATATCCGGTAGGAAAGAAAATAGAGGAGGCTGTCAGGCGGATGGGATACGAACCACGGGGCAGCTACCAGCAGATGGCCGATAAGCCTTCGTATGAAGAAGCCCGTAGCCTGGCCGTGGAGTTGATGGATTCTTTTGTGACGGGACAGGTGGACCGCATAGTGTTGGTGTACCACCATTTCAAATCGGCGGGAACACAAGTATTGTTGAAGGAAAACTACCTGCCTATCGACTTGCAACAGACCGTCTTCCCCGGTGAAACTTCTTCAACGACTGCTTATCTGAGTGATTATATCGTAGAACCCGCCGTGGACAGCCTGATGGCAGAACTCCTGCCCAAGGTGTTGTGCCAGAAGGTTTATACTGTGCTGCTCGACTCTAGTGCATCCGAACATGCCGCGCGCATGATGGCCATGCAGACGGCAACCGACAATGCCAACGACTTGATTCAAGACCTGACCAAGCAATACAATAAAGGGCGGCAGCAGGCCATCACCAACGAATTGCTCGACATTATCGGTGGCAGCATGAAGTGATGCTGTCGCACTGCCTATCCTGTTTGCGTAGTAAAATATCTGTATTCAAAGTCGTACCAGGTTCGCTCCTTGTTCGCTTCTATAGCGACGGAAATGGAACGAACATGGTACGACTTTGGTACGACCATGGTACGACCCGGGTAGGGCAGTGGCATGGATATGGGGAATAGGTAAAAGATGCTTACTGAAATATCCGCCGGAATTCATACCTTTGTCCTTCTTAACGCAGCATTTACTTATGAAGCAGAATCCCGAGCTCGCCTTGGCGTGGCAATTCATAGAAAACACAGGCACCCACTTGTTCCTTACCGGCAAGGCCGGTACGGGCAAAACCACCTTCTTGCGCCGGCTGAAGGCCGAGTGCCCCAAGCGCATGGTGGTGCTGGCCCCCACGGGCATCGCTGCCATCAATGCGGGCGGGGTGACGATACACTCGTTTTTCCAGCTGCCCTTTGCCCCCCATGTGCCCGACACGTCTTTCTCCACCGACGGGAAGGCGGCCTACCGCTACCGTTTCGGCCGCGAAAAAATCAACATTATCCGCAGTATGGACCTCTTGGTCATCGACGAAATCAGCATGGTGCGTGCCGACTTGCTCGATGCCGTCGACCAGGTGTTGCGCCGCTACCGCGACCGCTCAAAGCCCTTCGGCGGCGTGCAGCTGCTCATGATAGGCGACTTGCAACAGCTGGCCCCCGTGGTGAAGGATGAGGAGTGGCTGCTGCTGGAGCGTTACTACGACACGCCCTACTTCTTCTCCAGCCGCGCCTTGAGGGAGGCGGAGTATTGCACTATCGAGCTGACCACCGTGTATCGCCAGCAGGACACGGCCTTCCTCGACCTGCTGAACCGGGTGCGCGAGAATCGTTGCGACGACCAGACGCTGGCCCGCCTGAACAGCCGCTACGTGCCCGGTTTCCGCCCCCGCCGCGAAGACGGCTACATCCGCCTGGTGACGCACAACCATCAGGCGCAGCGCATCAACGAGGGCGAACTGGAGCAGTTGCCCGGCCGCGCCTTCACCTTCCGTGCTAAGGTGGAGGGCAAGTTTCCGGAATATGCCTATCCCACCGACGAGGTGCTCGTGCTGAAACAAGGCGCGCAGGTGATGTTTGTGAAAAACGATTCGTCGGGAGCCCACCGCTATTACAACGGCTTGCTGGGTGAGGTGACCGAAGTGTCCGGTCGCGGCGTGGTGGTGTGTCCGCAGGGCGGTGGCGAGCCTGTCGTGTTGCAGGAAGAGGTATGGACCAACGCGAAGTATGTGCTGGACGAGGCTACCAAGGAAATCAAGGAGGAGGTGGAAGGCTCTTTCAGCCAGCTGCCGGTGAAGACTGCTTGGGCTATCACCATTCATAAGAGCCAAGGGCTGACGTTTGAGCATGCCATCATTGATGCCAGCAACTCGTTTGCCCACGGGCAGACGTATGTGGCGTTGAGCCGTTGCAAGACGTTGGAGGGGTTGGTGCTTGACGCGCCCCTGTCGGCCAAGGCCATTATCAGCGATAGCCAGGTGGACGAGTTTACCAGCGAAGCGCGCCGTCGACAGCCCGACGAGCACCGCTTCCATGCCTTGGAGCAGGCTTACTTCTTGGAGTTGCTGGGCGACTTGTTTGGCTTCTCTCCCCTGGAGCAGGCGCTGCGGCATTATGTCCGTCTGGTGGACGAACACCTGTATCGCCTCTACCCCAAGCTGTTGGCGCAGTATAAGGAGGAGGCGGAGCGATTCCATGAGCAGGTGGTGAAGGTGGCCCAGAAGTTTACTGCGCAATACACCCGTTTGGTGGCGTCGGCCTCCGACTATGCCGCCGACAGCCACTTGCAAGAGCGCATACACCAAGCATCGGCCTACTTCCGCGAGCAGCTCAAGCCTTTGGAGGCCGTGGCCGGCAATGAAGTGAACTCGGACAACAAGGAGCTGAGGAAGAAACTGCAGGAGGCCATGGACGAGTTGACCCGCCAGCTGAACATGAAGGCCGATTTGTTGGACTACGTGCAGGCCTCAGGCTTCCGTGTGCCCGACTACTTGAAGCGGAAAGCCGTGCTCTCCATCAGTGAGGAAGAAGGCAAGGGCAAGACGCCCGACAAGCGCGAGCGGAAAAAACGTGCCGGGGTGGTGGAAGTCCCTACGGACATTCTGCACCCGGAGCTGTACAAGAAGCTGGTGGAGTGGCGTCGCGAGGAGGCATCTCGCTTGGGGCTTCCGGCCTATACGGTGCTTCAGCAGAAGGCCATATTGGGGGTGTGCAATCTATTGCCTGCTGATGCCCATGCCTTGCTGCGCATCCCTTACCTGGGCAAGAAGAGTGTGGAGAAGTATGGCGAAGTGCTCTTGCGGCTGGTGGAGGAGTACAGGCAGCAGGAGCGTTAGAAAGGCGTCTCGCGGCCGCGCTGCACTTCTACGCGGATGCCGAACGAGCCGTCTTGCGACTTGAACTCGAAGGCTCCCTTGAAGTTGTTCCTCTCCCACGGCAAGGCGGAGGGGTTGTACACTTTATATCCCTCTTGATTGTATTCCCCATAAGTGTTGAGCCGCCAGTCGTTCTTCAGGCGGAAACTTCCCATTTGCAGGTTGTCCATAGGGTCGCCCAGGCCATATAGGCCCCACGGGCCGTAGTAGCCCATGCCGTGGCCGGAAAACATGTCGGACAGGCCTTGGGTGTAGATGGCATCCGTCTGCGGGCGCATCAGGAAGCTGATGTCCTTGCTGGCGTCGGGTATCTCCAGGGTGAAGCGAGGCAGGGTGGGGGCGGTGGTCTTCATCAGCCCGTTCATGTCCAGCAGGAAGCCGTCGTAGCTGCGGGCCTCTTCGGGCAGGTCGGTTCCTTCGGCGGGGGGAACGGGGGCAAGGCTGTCCGCGCGCATCTCGCTCTGGGCATTGGCGGTCCATGTCAGTGTGATGAGAAAAAGAAAGATGACGATAGGTTTCATAGGCTGGTGTTTTGGTCAGGGGCAAAGATACGCTTTTTCTTTCAGATTCAAGCCAACCGGGCGGTGCTATTCACGATAAGTTTGTAGCCTATGCCCCGCACGTTGACGATGCGTATCCGTTCATCCTTGGCCAGCTTGTGCCTCAGCTTGGTGATGAACACGTGCAGGCTGCGCTGGTTGAAGAAGGAGTCGTCGCCCCACAGGTCAATCAGCACTTGGCGCATGTCCGTCACCTGGTCGCGGTGCTGGCACAGGCGTCGCAACAGCTCGCTTTCGCGGTGGGAGAGTTCCACCTCCTTGCCCCCGTAGGCCAGGCGCTGCGTGGTGGCGTCGAAGCGGTAGTCCCCTATCTCGAATGCCGTCTGGGCCTTGTCCTCGGGGGCCTGCAGGGCGGCGCGTCCCAGCAGGGCCTTGATGCGCACCATCAGCTCCTGCATGCCGAAGGGCTTCTTCAGGTAGTCGTTGCCCCCCAGCTCGAAGCCCTCCACCACGTCGTTCATGGCCGAGCGGGCGGTGAGGAAAAGCACGGGCGTATGCTTGTCCGTCTTGCGGATGCGGCGCACCATCTCGAAGCCGTCCATGCGGGGCATCATCACGTCGGCCACCAGCACGTCGGGGTGCAGCTCGAAGAAGCGGCGCAGTCCCTCTTCGCCATCCCCGGCCAGGTGGATGCGGAAGCCCTGTCCCTCCAGCGTGTCCTTGATAATCATGGCAAGGGTGGCTTCGTCTTCTACCAATAATACGTCTGTCAATTCATCATTCTTCATTCTTAATTCTTCATGCTTAATTTAATAATGAATTCGCTTCCTTTGCCCGGCTCGCTCCTCAGCTCCACCGTGCCGCCATGCTTTTCCACCATGGTCTTCACGTAGAACAGGCCGAGGCCGTAGCCCTTCACGTTGTGCAGGTTGCCCGTGGGCACGCGGTAGAACTTGTCGAACACGTGGCTCTGCCTTTCCCTGGCAATGCCGATGCCTTTGTCGCGGATGGAGAGGATGAAGGTATTGCCTTCCCGGCGGCAGGCTATTGCTACCTGCGCCCGGCCGGGCGAGTACTTAATGGCATTGTCCAGCAGGTTGCTCACGATGTTGGCAAAGTGCGTGCGGTCGGCCTGTACCTCCAGCGTGGGCGGGTCGATGTGCAGGCTGATGTCCACGGGCTTGTCGGCCTTCAGCTTGTGCTGCTCTATGAGGGGGCGTATCACGTCGGCCGCGGGGAAGGTGGTGGGGTGCAAAGTGAAGGTCTTGCGCCGCTCCATCGACATGCCGAGTATCTGCTCCACCAGTCCGCCCAGGCGGTCGAGCTGCTCCTGGCAGATGCGGAGGTAGCGCCGGCGTTTGTCCTCGTCGGTATCCTGGCCGAAGTTCAGCAGGGCGTCGTTGGCGGCGTAGGCTACGGCGATGGGGGTCTTCAGCTCGTGGGTGACGTTGTTGGTGAAGTCGTCCTTCATCTCCTCCAGCGTGCGTTGGCGCAGCAGGGTGCGGACAAGGTACCAGAAGGCGAAGCCCAGGATGAGCATGATGCAGGCCGACGTGGCCAGTATGCCCGCCATTTGCCGCAGCACCAGTCCGCCCACGGGCTCCGTGGTGAGCCGGTAGAGCCACTTGCCGTGCAGGTCGTAGCTGTACTCATAGGTCTTGGCCCGGGCGGAGGGGGCGTAGCCTGCCGTGCCCCGCACGCCCAGTGTGTCGATGTAGGTGTAGGCAGAATCTACCGTATTGCCGCGGTGCAGGTACGTCAGTCGGTAGGGCATGTGGAGCCCGCTGCGCCGCAGCTCGTCGTGCAGCAGGCTGTCGTAGGTGGGGAAGTCCGGGTCGTGTATGATGTCCAGCCCCGCATGCAGTCCCCGCTGGAAGTAGCCCGCCAGCTCCTGCATGGTGTTCTTGCGGCCGAAGAGGAAGCTCATGTCGTTCGTGTGCAGCGAGGCGTCGATGGCGGCGGTGTCTTTCATCTCCCGCTGCTGCAGGTTGATGATGGTGGAGTCCCCGCGCTGCTCGGTGGTGATGGTGCGGCTTTGCACGTAGGGCGTGTTGTCGTTGTATCCGGCGGAGACAGACACCTCACCGTGCTGGATGGAATCCTGCTCTAGCCGCTCGATGCGTAAGATAAGCTCGTTGTAGTCGCTCAGGCGCATGGCCTCCCGAATGTCTTGCTCAGCTGCATGCCGTTGCGTGTGGTAGAGGTTCACCAGCCAGTAGGCCTGGTAGGCGAAGACCACCAGAAGCGAGAGCAGCACAAGGGGGACGATGCGTTTCATATCTGTATATAGGTATATTGTTCGTGGGGCAAAGGTAATGCTTTCGCACCGGAAAGCCCGCCTGCGGTAAGACTAAATAACACTTCCGGTAACACTCGGTAAGCCGCCCCGTGCTTGGCCTGCGGACTGGCATGTGTACCTTTGCGGCAGAAATTTTCCCACAGCGAGGAATCTTTGTTCCCAAAGCATGGGAAGCTCGTTCCCAAGGCGTGGGAAGCCTGTTTCCAAGGCATGGGAAGCTTGTTCCCAAGGCGTGGGAACACCTTTCTCAAAGCTTGGGAAAAGCTGGGAACATTAAACGGTTGATGGACAGATAACTTAATATATGACAACGACAATGAGACAAACTCTTTACCTCCTCCTCGCGCTGCTCTGTGCAGCGCCCCTGCGTGCCCAGCACGCCGACCCACAGACTTCCGCCGAGACCAGCGAACGCACCCTCTCTGCCGACAGCATCACCACGGGCGATGCCCACATGGACAGCCTCTACCGCTCGCTGCCCGAGGTGATGGTGACGGGCGAACGCCCCGTGGTGAAAGCCCGCGCCGGGCGGCTGGAGTACGACCTGCCGCGCATCATTGAGAACAAGCCCGTGGACAACATTTACGACGCCCTGAAGCAACTGCCCGGCGTGGCCGAGATGAACGGCGGGCTGAGCCTGGGCGCGCGCGGCGTGACCATCGTGCTGGACGGCAAGGTGACCAACATGACCACCGAACAGCTCTACACCCTGCTGAAGTCCATGCCCGCCAGCCGCATAGAGCGGGTGGACGTGATGTACAACGCCCCGGCACGCTACCAGGTGCGCGGCGCCATGATAGACGTGCGCCTGCGCCACCGCATAGGCGACCCCGGCTCGCTGCAGGGCGAGGTCTACGGGCAGTACAACCACCAGCACGAAGCCTCCTTCCAGGAGCGCGCCTCCTTGCTGTACAATGGCCGTCGGCTCTCTCTCGACTTTCTTTACTCTCACAACCACGGCAAGGGCTACAACACCACCCACAAGGAGGCGCGCCACTGGCAGGAGGCCACGGACGAGACCGTCCTCATCGAGAACTTCGAGACAGGCCACAGCCGCAACCACACCCACAGCTTCCGCCTCGGCTCGGACTACCGGATAGGGGAAAAACATGCCCTCTCCTTCGTGTACAACGGCACCTACTCCACCGACCACTACAACCAGCACACCACCGGTACGCAGACCGCCACCAACCTGAGCGGCAGCACCTCGTGGCTGCACAACGGCCGGCTGGACTACGAAGCCCCCATCGGGCTGAAGGCCGGCGCAGAGTTCACCTGGTATCGCACCCCCGGCCACCAGCAGCTCAACAGCGAGATGGAGGGCACGCGCCTGGACTTCTACACCACCGACATGCAGCGCATCAACGCCTGGAAGTTCTACCTCTCGCAGGAACATGAGCTGAAGAACGGGTGGGGGCTGAACTACGGCGCCATCTACACCACCAGCGTGGACAATTCCTATCAACGATACTATGATAATGAAGAACGAAGAATGAAGAATGAAGAATTGACGGGAGAACTGCCGCCGGACATGACCTCGCGCCGACGGGAGCAGACGCTGAACCTCTATGCCGGCTTCAACAAGAATTTCGGGGAGAAGTGGATGCTGGATGCCTCGCTGGCCGCCGAGCGCTACAAGACGCCCGTGTGGAACGAATGGGACGTCTACCCCGTGGTGAACCTGACGTATATGCCTTCGCAGAGCCACATCCTGCAACTGTCCTTCAGCAGCGACAAGGAATATCCGGAGTATTGGGCGGTGCAGAATGCCGTGTCCTACCTGGGCGGCGGCTACTCCGAGATACAGGGCAATCCCCTGCTGAAGCCTGCCAAGGACTACCAGGTGGCGCTGCAATACATCCTGCAGTCGAAGTACATCTTCGCCTTCTTCTTTGACCACAACAAGGACAAGTCCATGCAGACCCTCTACCAGTCGCCCGAGCGCTTGCTGGAGATATACAAGTTCCTCAACTTCGACTTCCGCCAGCAGGCAGGCGTGCAGGCCTCCGTCCCCTTCAAGGCAGGCAAGTGGCTCGATTCGCGCCTCACGCTGATGGGTATGTGGCTGCGCGACAAGGATTCCGACTTCTACGACCTGCCCTTCGACCGCCGCTCGTGGGCCGGCATCGCCGTGCTCAACGCCACCTTCACGCTGCCCACCAAGCCCGACCTTAGCCTCATGCTCAACGGCTTCTGCCAGACCGGAGCCATACAGGGCACCTTCGACCTGCCCACGAGCGGCAACCTCGACCTCACCCTGCGCTATGCCTTTGCCCGGGGGAATTGCATCCTTTCCGCCTGGTGCAAGGACATCTTCGAGACACAAGGCATCGACCCGCAGATACGCTACGGCCGCCAGTGGGTCACCAACGACTATTCCTGCTTCCGCTCCCTGGGCCTGTCCTTCACCTGGAAGTTCGGCGGCTACAAGGAGAAGAAGCGTGAAGGCGTGGACACTTCGCGCTTCAAGTGACGCGTACTTGCGATAAAATGCGACTTATTTTTTTGTCAGGCAGATACAAGTAAGGCGGATATTGATTAATTTTGCCGCGTTTTTATGGGAAGGCAGAGTGTGTGCATTTTGACACACACTCTGCCCCTGCTATCTGACAAAAAATCTATTAGGAATATGGAAAAAACTGTGACCCTCCCTACGCGGCAAAATGCCCTGCGGGAACTGAAGGATTACTTCATGATTGCCTTGGGAATGATTCTCTATGGCATAGGCTGGACTGTATTTTTGTTGCCCAATGACATCACTACGGGCGGCGTGCCGGGCATTGCTTCTATTGTATATTTTGCTACAGGGTTGCCGGTGCAGTATGTCTATTTTTCAGTCAATGTATTTCTTCTGATTTTGGCTATATGGCAATTAGGGTGGAAGTTCAGTATCAAGACGGTGTTTGCCGTGTTTACATTGACATTCTTTCTTTCTGTCATCCAGCAATTGACACAGGGATTGGAACTTCTTCACGACCAACCTTTTATGGCCTGCGTGCTGGGAGCTTCATTTTGCGGCAGCGGCATCGGCATAGCTTTTTCATCCAACGGCAGTACGGGTGGCACAGACATCATTGCCGCCATTATCAACAAGTATAGGGACATTACGTTAGGTAAGGTGATGCTGATATGCGACCTTATCATCATATCGTCCAGCTACTTTGTGTTGAAGGATTGGGAGAAGGTGGTGTACGGATATGTCACTCTATATATATGCAGCTTTGTGCTGGACCAAGTGGTAAACAGTGCGCGCCAATCGGTGCAGTTCTTTATCATTACCAATAAGTATGAAGAGATAGGCCATGCTATCAATCTGTATCCGCATCGGGGTGTGACTGTCATCAATGCTACGGGTTTTTATTCCGGGAAGGAGCAAAAGATGCTGTTTGTCTTAGCCAAGAAGCGGGAGTCAAGCATCATCTTCCGGCTGATAAAGGATGTTGACCCCCATGCCTTTGTGTCGCAAAGTGCAGTTATCGGTGTTTACGGCGAAGGATTTGATAAAATCAAGGTGAAATAAGGCGGATATGCTACTGGTGCCGGGGGACAAACTTTCCTCCATGCCAATCATAGATTAACGCGCGGCGGATGAACGGTTTCAGTTTGTCTGCCGCTTCTTTTTCCAGATAAGCAGGTGTGTCATAAATGAATGTCAGGGTACGGTTATCCGGCGAAAGGGTAATGCGTACCAGGTTCATGTCTGCACGCTGGATGGCATCGCGGTAATGGAAAGTTTCCACCGAGTCGGGTTTGGGCATCAGAAAGTCCTCTGCTTGTGGTGGAGCAGGGAGATATTGTTCTGTGGGGAGAACCTTCCATTCGGTGGAGTAGAAGCGGACGTCACTGTCGCATGCTCCCCCGCATACAGTGGAAACGGTGCAGATAATCCGTGCAGTGTCAGTCTCCAGGGGGAGGACTTTCATTTGCCATGTGCTTCTTGCAGTCATGTCGATGGCTATGTAGTCGGGAGACAGGTGGGTCATTTCCGAGCGGGTACCGAAGCGGTTGGTTACCTGGGCCCGCATGTGGCTGTCCAGAAAGTCTATGCAGTCTGCCCGGTTTACTTCGGTGAGTAAAGGGAGTATGGAGTCGGGCATTTGCACAAAAAGCGTGCGTGCCTCTTGGGCTTCTGCCCGGTTGAAGGGCAGAAGCGTGAAGAACAGGAAGGGGATGAGTCGTAGTTTCATTGTGGGTAGAATCCGGTTTTGTTTAGCGTACCATTGATTGTGCAAAGTACTGGAAGCGTTCAAGTCCTTCGCGCAGCACGCTGCGCGGGCAGGCTATGTTCCAGCGGAGGAAGCCTTCACCTTCAGGGCCGTACATGGCACCCGGATTGAGGCAAAGCTTGGCTTCTTCCACCAGGCAGTCATTCAGTTCTTGCGAAGGCATGCCTGTGGCGCGGCAATCCATCCATACCAGGTAGGTGCCTTCCAGCTTGACGAGGGGAAATTGCGGCAGGTGCTCCTGGTAGAACTCGGTCATGCAGGTGTAGTTGCCGTGCAGGTAGTGGAGAAGCTGGTCGAGCCACTCTTCGCCCTCGTTGTAGGCGGCTATGGTGGCCAGCACGCCGAAGGGGTTGACGTCGCACACCTCGTTGTCGTTGATGGCGCGGTTGATGCGGCGGTATAGGTCGGGGGCGGGCGTCACGATGTTGGCTATCTGCAGGCCGGCTATGTTGAAGGCCTTGCTGGGCGAGATGCAGGCAATGGCCCGGTGTGTCCACTCCTCGCCGAGGCTGAGGAAAGGCGTGTAGGCATATCCGGGCATGGTGAGCTCGCAATGTATTTCGTCGGATACCACCGTCACGTCGTGCCGATGGCAGATGTCGCCCACGCGCTTCAGCTCTTCGGGTGTCCACACCCGTCCGGCGGGATTGTGCGGATTGCACAGCAGCAGCACCCGCGTGCGTGGGTCGGAGGCTTTCTGCTCCAGGTCTTCATAATTCATGCGGTACGTGTTGCCCTCCAGCACCAGCGGGTTGGAGATGCAGACGCAGCCGCTGTTGCGTATGGACGAGTAGAAGCAGTTGTACACCGGGCCTTGCACCAGCACACCGTCGCCCGGGCGCGTCAAGGCTTTGAGGATGGCGGAGATAGCGGGCACTACGCCCGAGGTATAAATCACTTCCTCCCGGCGGATGTCCCACCCGTGGCGGCGATTGAACCAGTTGCTCAGGGCCGTGTAGTATTCGTCGGGCACGCGTGTGTAGCCGAAGATGCCGTGAGCTACCCTGCGTTGCAGGGCGTCGACGATGGGTTGCGCGGTGCGGAAGTCCATGTCGGCCACCCACATGGGTAGTACCTGGTCGTTGGGCATGCTGTCCCACTTCTCGCAATTAGTTCCCCGGCGGGGGGTGATGGTGTCGAAATCGTATGTCATAGTCAGTATTCTTTTTTAAGGATATATGCGAGGATTCCGGGGGAGGGATTTATACCCTCATTCGCAACGTGTCCGTCACCTTTATCTTCAGCTCCTTCAGTTCCCGGAGGGCGCGGTTGTAGTAGGTGTCGGTCTCCAGGTCGTGGTTGTTGTGCGCGTCGAGCCCGATGATGGCGGTGCAGCCTTCGTTGGCGGCGATGTGCCAGAAGTCGGGGCAGGGGTAGGAGGTGAGGCCGTGGGCTTCGTTGTAGGCCACGTAGCCTATGTTGTACTCCAGCGGGATGTTCAGGCGCGCGGCGGCGCGGCAGATGTGGCGTGCCGTCAAGGTGCAGTGGCGGTCCCACTCGGGGTAGGAGCGCATGAACAGGTCCGGATGGGCAAGGCAACAGTATATGCCGGTCTCCATGCCTTCGATGGCGCTTTCCTCGTATAGGTCGAGCATGTCGCGGTCGGTGGTGTGGTGGCCGAAGTAGGGGAATTTCTCATCGGTGTGGTAGAAGTGGTTGCCGAAGATGATGTAGTCCAGCCCGTATTCCTTGATTTGTTCTTTGAGCCAGTGCATGTACTCGGGGAAGTACTCACATTCCAGTCCTATCTTTATCTGGATGCGGTCTTGGTACTTGTCGCGCAGGGCACGCAGGCTTTCCACGTATCCGGGCAGTTCATCGGGCAGCATGCGCATGTCGGCCACATAGTCGGTGCGGTACTTCCACGGGGTGTGTTCCGAGAAACCTAATACGTCATAACCGCCTTTGAGGGCACTCAGCACGTATTCTTCGTCAGTGCCCGTGGCGTGCAGGCAGCGGGTGGTATGGGTGTGATAATTTCTTTTCATTGCAGGGTTATGATTTCGTCCATGCGGATGTCGTGTGCATCCGCAGGAACTGTGTTGACTAATTGATAGGGGAAGCAGATGCCAATCTTGTAGGCCCGTGTCAGGCCGGGCAACAGACGGTCATAATAGCCTTTGCCCCGGCCCAAGCGGTTGCCCTGTAGGTCGAACGCCACACCGGGCACCACGGCCAGGTCGATGGAGGCATAGTCGGTAAAGTCCGTACCTATGGGTTCGGCTATGCCGTAGCGTCCCAACGCCAGCTCGGTGGTGTTGGAACACTGGCGCAGTAGCAGTCCGTCGCCAGCAACCACGGGCAACAGTATCCGTTTCACTCCACTCCACCGGCCGATGAAGGCGTGCGTGTCTACCTCGTCGGGTAGCGAGTGGTACAGCAACACGGTCTGTGCGGCGCGGAAGGCGGGATGTGCTTCGAGGACAGCCAATATTTCAGCCGATTGTGCACTCTGCCAGGCGGAAGATTTGTGCAGGTTCTTCAAGGAAGCTATTTGCCTGCGCAATTCTTTTTTCTTTTCCGTTGCCATCTGTTTCCTCCGTGGTTAATTCGTCATCAGGGGCTTTTGGGAAGGCTTCGCCTTTTTCCAGGATGTCCAGTGCTTTTTGCACCGTGGCATCGCTTTGGTTAATGTAGCGTATGTATTCTTCCTGTCCCAACATGTTGTAAATGATATTGCCATACAAATTCCGTTCCAGCAGCTGGCGCGACTTGCTGATGAGCAGGTTACGGCGTTTCACGCCTTTCGAGCTGGCGTAGCGGATGAACTGTTCCATAATGCCTTGTTTTTTCAGATATTCCAGCAAGCTTTCTTCGTCCTTGTATTCATTCAGCTTAGCGCGGTTGCGGTCGGTGTACTGGAAGCTGAATTGCAGAATCAGCCCTTTGTTGCTCACTTCTATCAGGTAGGAGGTGACGCCTGTGGTGTCTTGCGGCACGAAGATGTCCGGCATGATGCCGCCTCCGCCATATACGGGGCGTCCCAGGCTGGTGGAGTATCGCAGGTTTTCGTCCAGCTTGATGCTGTCTTTGTAGAAAAATTCGCCATGTTCGTAGCGGGTTATCCAGTCCATCTCATACTTGCTGTTCTGTCCGCTTTCGTAGGGGCGCTGGATGCAACGGCCCGACGGGGTGTAGTAGCGTGCGATGGTGAGGCGGATGGCCGACCCGTCGCTGAAGTCGATGGGCTGTTGCACCAGTCCCTTGCCGAAGGAACGGCGCCCTACGATGGTACCCCGGTCGTTGTCTTGTATGGCACCGGCGAAGATTTCGCTGGCCGATGCCGACTCTTCATTCACCAGCACCACCAGCGGCGTCTGCTGGCAGCTGCCTGTGCCGTTGGCATACTCCTCCATGCGGGGATATTTGCGTCCCTTGGTGTAAACTATGAGTTTGCCTTCGGGCAAGAACTCGTTTACCATGCGTGTGGCCGCCTCCATGTAGCCGCCCGTGTTGCCGCGCAGGTCTATGATGAGGCCTTTGCACTGCTGGTGGTTCAGCTGGGCGATGGCATTGAGCAGTTCCACGTGGGTGGTGCGCCCGAACTTGCTGACCATGATGTAGCCGAAGTTGTCGTTCAGCATGTAGGCCGCGTCGATGGTGTTCTGCGGGATGTCGCCGCGGACGATGGTAAAGTCCAGCAGTTCTTTTTCAGTGGCACGCTTGATGCCCAGTTTCACCTCGCTGCCCTTGGGGCCTTTCAGGTGGCGCATGGCCTTTTCGTTGGTCAGCCCCTTGCCTACGAAGAGGCTGTCGTCTACCATCACGATGCGGTCTCCGGCCATGACACCTACTTTTTCGGCAGGGCCGCCGGCTACCACGTTGTTCACGTGTATTGTGTCTTGCTGTATGGTGAACTGGATGCCCACGCCGCTAAAGCTGCCTTCCAGTTCGGAGTTCACTTCTTCCAGGTTTTGCGCAGGAATGTAGACGGAGTGGGGGTCCAGCTCGGCCAATATTTGCGGCATGGCCTTTTCCACCAGGTCTGTCATATTTACGGTGTCTACATACTGGTCATCGATGATGCGCAACAAGGCATTCAGTTTGTTGGATGAGCCGTTGATGATGCCCAGTTTGTTGCCTCCGTAATGCTTGGCATAGAAGGTGCCAATCAATATGCCTGCCACTACACAGACTGCGATGATAAGTGGCATGAAGCGGGATGCATTGGAATTGCTCATACGTAGTTAGTGATTAGTGGTTAATGATTGGTGATTCCGCTAAAGGAATGTATTCCACCTCGATACCTGCTCGTCTCAACAGCTCGATGCCGTCTTCCAGGCGGTATCGCTCGGAATATACCACTCGCTTGATGCCTGCCTGGATGATGAGTTTGGCGCATTCTATGCAGGGCGATGCGGTGACGTACAAGGTGGCTCCTTCGCTGCTGTTGTTTGAACGGGCTATCTTGGTGATGGCATTGGCTTCGGCGTGCAGCACGTAGGGCTTTGTCACGTTGTTTTCGTCTTCGCAAACATTTTCAAAGCCCGACGGGGTGCCGTTGTATCCGTCGGAAATGATCATTTTATCTTTTACAATCAAGGCGCCTACCTGGCGTCGCTTGCAGTAGGAGTTTTCGGCCCAGATGCTTGCCATGCGCATGTAGCGCAGGTCTAAGGCTTCTTGCTTGGCTTTGGCAGATTCGTCCATGTGTGATATTTTTATAATGGTCCGTTTATAATGTCTGGTTGTTATTGGGCCCTGAAGCCCATCACCTTGATGGTGTTTCCATCTTTGAAGTAGAGGGTTATCGTGTTGGTGTCACCCTCATATTTGTACACATTCAGCAGGCCGTTGAGGAATGCGCGGGCCAGTTTGTCTGTTTCTGTCCCCGATATCTTTCCGTCCATGCTTAGGGTATGGTCTTTGCCATTCACCCTTGTGGATGCGTCGTTGATACTTGCCTTTATGCCATGTGCTTCGCAGGTGCCGATGGTTTCACCCTCTACTTCAGCAAGGTTGAATGTCAGGGTGAAGGTCCCTTTCTGTTTCAATGCTTCGCGGCTGCTCTTTTCTTCATTTTCATTATTCCACAATCCTTTGTAAAATTGCTCGCTGCCTCCTTCATTGGCTATGCGGGTCAATTTCCAAGTTTTGTCGGTAAAGATTTCTATCACATCGTCCTCGTTGTCGCAAGCGTGGAGGGTGATTAGCAGCATACATGCCATCAGGCAATAACCTATGTGTTTCAGTTTCATTTTGTTTTTACTGCTTTATGCCGTTTCGTTTTAATAATGCGTCTATGGTCGGTTCTTTTCCTCTGAATTGCTTGTAAAGCGTCATAGGATGCTTTGTCCCTCCCTTTGAAAGGATATTTTCGCGGAAAGAGGCTGCAACCTCCGGGTTGAAAATGCCTTTCTCCTGGAACAGCGAGAAAGCGTCGGCATCCAGCACTTCCGCCCATTTGTAGCTGTAGTATCCTGCCGAGTATCCTCCGGCAAAGATGTGCGAGAACTGTACGCTCATACACGTTCCAGGCACGTCGGGCAAGAGTTGTGCCCGCTTCCAGGCTTCCTTCTCGTAGGCTTCCACGTCGCCCTCAAAGGGAGTGGTGCGGGTGTACCAGGCCATGTCGAGCAAGCCGAAGCTTACCTGGCGCAGGCAGGCATAGGCAGCGTTGAAGTTGGACGCGTCGATAATGCGTTGCACCAGTTCGTCAGGGATGGGCTCACCCGTCTGGTAGTGGCGGGCAAAGGTATGCAGGAACTCTTTTTCGGTGGCAAAGTTCTCCATGAACTGGGATGGCAACTCCACGAAATCCCAGTAAACGTTTGTGCCGCTCAGGCTCTCGTAGGTGGTGTTGGCAAACATGCCGTGCAGGCTGTGGCCGAATTCGTGCAGGAAGGTTTCCATTTCGCCGAAGGTCAGCAATGCCGGCTTGTCTTGGGTGGGCTTGGTGAAGTTCATCACGATGGATACGTGCGGGCGGCTGTTTTCGCCTGTCTTTTCGTCTATCCACTGGCCTTTGTAGCTGGTCATCCAGGCACCCGAACGTTTGCCTGCCCGGGGATGGAAGTCAGCGTAGAATACGGCCAGGAATGAGCCGTCTTTGTCATATACGTCGTAGGCCACCACATCCTTGTGGTAGACGGGTATGTCGGGATTCTTCTTGAAAGTGATGCCGTAGAGGCGGTTGGCCAGCCCGAACACGCCTTCCTTCACGTGCTCCAGCTCGAAGTAGGGGCGCAGCATCTCGTCGTTGAGGTTGAACTTACGGTCTTTCAGCTTCTGCGAGTAGTAGCTCCAGTCCCAAGGCATCAGGGTAAAGTTACCACCTTGTTCTTCCCGGGCAAGGGCTTGCACTTCGGCATATTCGTCCTTGGCAGTAGGCGTGTAGGCTTCGAGCAGCTGGTTCAGCAGGTTGTATACGTTGGTGCTGTTTTGCGCCATGCGTTCCTGCAGGTTGTAGTCGGCAAAGTTGTCGTATCCCATTAACTTTGCCAGTTCCAGGTGTATGTTGACGATGCGTTTTACCGTGTCGAAGTTGTTGCAGTCGTTGTCGTGCGTGCATTTGGTGTTGTAGGCCATGTAGAGCTCGCGGCGCAACTCGCGATTGTCGGCATATTGCATGAAAGGGGCGTAGCTGGGTGCCTGCAAGGTGAATGCCCAGCCCTGTTCCCCCCGTTCGCGGGCGGTTTCGGCGGCGGCCTCAATGGCGCTTTCGGGCAGGCCGGAGAGTTGTGCCTCGTCGGTCAGCAGCAGGCGGTAGCTGTTGGTTTCCTTCAGGTTGTTGTTGCTGAACTTCAGGGAGAGCAGGCTCAGCTCCTTGCTCAGTTCGCGGTATTTCTCTTTGTCGCTGCCTTGCAGGTTGGCGCCATTGCGCACAAAGGCGTTGTAGGTTTCTTCCAGCAGTTTGGCCTGCTCGGCATTCAGCTGCTCATCGGCGCGGTGTTCGTAGACGGCCTTGATGCGGGCAAACAACTGTTCGTTCAAGAAGATGCTGTTGCTGTGTTCGCTCATCAAGGGCATCAGTTCGTTGGCGGTTTCCTGCATGGCATCGTTGGTTTCGGCGCTGAGCAAATTGCCGAATGCATTGCTGACGCAACTGAGCAACGCTCCCGACTTTTCGAAAGGCACAATTGTGTTGGCAAACGTGGGTGTCTCTTCGTTCTTTGTAATGGCGTTTATCTCTTGGTTTTGCCGGCTGATGCCCTCGCGTACGGCGGGGGCAAAATGCTCTACCTTGATACGGTCGAACGGGATGGTGCCGTGCGGAGTGTTGAAGGGGGCAAAGAATGGATTCTGTGCTTGTGTCATACTCATAATGCAAAGTAATAATATCGTCAGTTTGGCTTTCATTAATACATTCTTGGAAAATTAATTGCCGACAAAATTGCAAAAAAAATGGGCGACTTCTATCGAGGCCGCCCATTCTTTAATATTTTCTAACTGTCTGATTAGTCGTTAACCGAAGCCATGTGGGCAATCAGGTCGAGAACCTTGTTAGAATAGCCGATTTCGTTGTCGTACCAAGATACAACCTTAACGAAAGTATCGGTCAGGTAAACGCCTGCATTGGCATCGAAGATAGAAGTCAGCGTGCAGCCCAGGAAGTCAGAAGAAACCACTGCATCTTCCGTGTAGCCCAGTACGCCCTTCAGTTCGCCTTCAGCAGCTTCCTTCATGGCAGCGCAGAT
>CALUJC010000035.1 GCA_944320865.1 uncultured Bacteroides sp.
GGGGTCGAACCGGGATGGAAGTGAATCCACTGGTGTTTGAGACCAGCGCGTCTACCGATTCCGCCATCTGGGCAACTTTTTCCGTTAATTGCGGTGCAAAGGTAGCGCTTTTTTCGAAATCTGCAATAGCTTTCCTAAAAAAAGAAGAAAAAAACGAGAAAACATGCCGCAAGGGTTTCTTCTTTATGAAATATAATGTACATTAGCAGCAAACTTTTAAAACAAATATCATGGCAACAGATAAGGACAACTTTTGCGTCATCATGGGAGGAGGAATAGGCAGCAGGTTCTGGCCTTTCAGCCGCAAGACGCTGCCTAAACAATTCTTGGATTTCTTCGGGACGGGACGTTCTTTATTGCAACAGACTTTCGACCGCTTCAACAAAATAATTCCGCAGGAAAACATTCTGGTGGTAACCAACGACCTGTATGCCGACTTGGTAAAGGAACAGTTGCCGGAATTGAAACCCGAACAGATTCTGCTGGAACCCACACGCCGCAACACAGCGCCTTGCATAGCATGGGCCTCGTACCACATACGTGCCTTGAACCCGGAAGCCAACATCGTGGTGGCTCCTTCGGACCACTTAATCCTGAAGGAAGAGGAGTTTTTGGGCGCCATAAAGAAAGGACTGGAATTTGTGGAAAAGTCGGACAAGCTGCTCACACTGGGCATCAAGCCCAACCGGCCCGAAACCGGATATGGCTACATCCAGATAGCCGAACCTGCAGGCGATAACTTCTACAAGGTAAAGACTTTTACGGAAAAGCCTGAATTGGAATTGGCCAAAGTGTTTGTGGAGAGCGGTGAATTTTACTGGAATGCGGGACTTTTTATGTGGAACGTAAACACCATCATCAAGGCGGGAGAGACCTACTTGCCTGAGGTAGCCGCCAAGCTGGAGCCGGGGAAAGACGTCTACGCTACGCCCGAGGAGAAGGGCTTCATCAACGAAAACTTCCCGGCATGCCCCAATGTATCCATTGACTTCGGTGTAATGGAAAAGGCCGATAATGTATATGTATCCTTGGGGGACTTCGGGTGGTCGGACTTGGGCACCTGGAGCTCGCTGTACGACCTCTCGCCCAAAGATGCGGACAACAACGTCGTGCTGAAGTGCCAATCGTTGCTCTACAATTGCAAAGACAACATCATCACGCTGCCCGGCGGAAAGCTCGCCGTAATCGAGGGGTTGGACGGGTATCTCGTTGCGGAATCGGACAACGTATTGCTTATCTGCAAAAAAGATGAGGAGCACGCCATCCGCAAATACGTGAACGACACGCAAATCAAAATGGGAGAAGACTACATTTAAAAGAGGATACTATAACCTTGCCCACTTTATACGAAGGGCTGCCTTACCGGGAACGATGAGGCAGCCCTTTTAATTTATCTGGATAGGAGGGAAAGCTTAAAGCGCGGCACGGATAGCTGCGGCTATGGCCTGGAATTCTTCATCAGCCAGTTTCAGCTTGGGATTGGAGAATAGCAGGTCTTTTTCACTTTGCATGGGCACCAAGTGAATATGGGCATGGGGCACTTCCAAGCCCAGCACTGCCATGCCTACCTTGCGGCAAGGGAATGCCTTGCCTATGGCCAAGGCTATCTGCTTGGCAAACACGTTCATGGCCGCCAGGTCTTCGTCGGACAAGTCAAAAATGTAGTCTACTTCTTGCTTGGGGATGACCAGCGTATGCCCTTTTGCCAACGGGTTGATGTCGAGGAAAGCAAAAAACTTTTCGTTCTCGGCTACCTTGTAGCACGGTATCTCGCCTGCTACAATCTTACTGAATATTGTTGCCATAGTATGATATTGTATAAAAGTAAGGCAAGCCCCGCCACAGGGGAGGCCTGCCTTACCGTTAAAATGAAATGTTCATTACTTCAAGTTTAATCATGCCTTGGGGCACTTTGATTTCGGCCACGTCGCCCACCTTCTTGCCAAGCAAGCCTTGGGCTATGGGGGTGTTGACGGATATCTTGCCTTCCTTCAGGTTGGCTTCGCTTTCCGACACGATGGTATAGGTCATTTTCATGCCGTTCTTCACGTTCTTCAGCTCCACCTTGTTCAGTATCTGCACGGTGTCGGTCTTCAGCTTCGACTCGTCGATAATCTTGGCATCGGCAATCACCGCCTTCAGCTTGGCGATTTTGGATTCGAGCATGCCTTGCGCTTCTTTGGCGGCATCATACTCTGCATTTTCGGACAAGTCGCCCTTGTCGCGGGCTTCGGCTATTGCGGCAATGATTTTCGGGCGCTCTACCGCCTCCAGGTTCTTCAACTCGGCCAACAGCTTGTTGTAACCTTCTTCTGACATATAAGCCATAAATGTTTCCTCCTTATTATTCTTTATGTTTTTAATTATATGGTTCGGGATATACAAAAAAGAATTCCAACATGTTCGTCATGCTGGAACCCTCTTTCCTTATTTTCGCGACAAAGATAAGCGTTTAAACAACGCATACCAAACGAAAAGCAATGTTTTGTAACATAATTATGGTATATTACAACAATTCGCGCACGGCAGCCTCCAGGTCTTTGATGGTTTCACCACGTGCTTTCAGTTCGTTGGCCCTGTTTATCAGGAACACGGAGGGCAGCGACTGGATGCCGTAGAGCGAGACGGTGGTGGAATACACCCCGGCCGCATCGCGCACGCACGTCCAGGGCAGGTTGGAGGCGATGGTTTTCCAATAGTGCTCGTCGGCATCGAGGGAAACCTGGTAGATTTCCAGGCCACGGCTTGCGTACTTGTCATACAAGTCGCGAAGCATATAGTTGTGCGAAGCCGAAACGGCGCTTTGGTAGACGGTAAAGTCCAGCAGCACCACTTTGCCCTTGAGGTCGGTCAGCTTGTGCGAAGCGCCGCGCATGTCGCGCAGGTCGATGTCGATGACGCCCGTTTCCTGCACGCGTTCTTCGGGAATCTCCACGACTTCCTGGCGGGGGGCACGGGTATTCTTCATGCCCTTGATGACGATGTTGTAGAGGTTCTTCGTGCGGTCGGCTTCGGGGTAACGGTTGTTCAGGCTGGTGGCCACGGCGGCAAAGCACTTCACGTCGTCCTTGCTGTTCAGCGGGTCGAATATCAGATAGTTGTTCAGCTTCTGGAACAGGGCGAAGTAGGCGGAGGCCGTATTGGGGGCGGCAAAGATGTAGTTAATCTTCACGTCGTCCTTGTACTTCTTGAACATCTGCGCCAAGCGTTCCTGGTAGATGCCCATGGGCAGGCTTCCGGCCTGGGCTTCGGAGGCGAGCTGGTTGGCATCGTCCTGCAACCCGGCCTGCTTCAGGGTAAGTTCCTTGATTTTCTCGCAGTTGGCCGAGCCTTCCACTTGGTAGCCGGTGTCAAACTGCCCGGCAGGGGCCGTCACCTTCACCGTTTCGGTGGAGTCGATGGAGAGGTTGATGACTTTATCGCCCAGGCGCAGGCGGTAGAACTCGGGGGAGGCCGGACGGGCTTGCCTGAAGGTAAAAGTCCCATCGCCTTTCAGTTTCACCGAGTCGAGGGGCACGATGCCTTCCAGCGCCGAGGCTTCCAGGTAGAGCATCTTGCCGTCGGCGCCGGACACGTTGCCCGTTATTTCAAACTGCGGACCGGAATTACATGCGCCCAGGGCCATGGCCGCAAGGGCTATACAAAAATACTTTTTCATTGGTTGCTGTATTATATAAAAACATTGGTTTCTCCGTCCGCCCCACCCTGCCCAGAGGGCCTTGTGGAGGGGGCCCGGCAGCTTAGTATCACCACCGTGATGGCTTAGTATGGCCAGCGCGGTAGCGATGGTAGGCTACCACGGTGGCGATAGCAGGCTGCCGGACAGGGTGCAAAGATACGCCTTTTCGCCGTTAGTCGAAACATTTTTACCCCACGGAAAGCGAAGATTTTTGCAAAAAACAACTAAATGCAAACTTTTTATCTCATTCCCACCGCCTTACCTAAATAATATTGTGTATCTTTGCGCGAATTTTTGAAGAAAACAGAGATATAAGTTTTTTATGATTAACCCAATTGTTAAGACAATCGAGCTTCCCGATGGCAGGACCATCACGCTCGAAACGGGAAAGCTGGCAAAACAGGCAGATGGCGCTGTAATGCTGCGCATGGGAAACACCATGCTGCTGGCTACTGTTTGTGCAGCAAAAGACGCAGTTCCCGGTACAGATTTCATGCCCTTGCAGGTAGAGTACAAAGAAAAGTTCTCGGCATTCGGCCGTTTCCCCGGCGGTTTCACCAAGCGTGAAGGACGCGCTTCGGATTACGAAATCCTGACGTGCCGCCTCGTTGACCGCGCACTCCGCCCCTTATTCCCCGACAATTTCCACGCAGAAGTTTACGTCAACATCATCCTGTTCTCAGCCGACGGCGTTGACATGCCCGACGCATTGGCCGGACTGGCCGCATCGGCCGCACTGGCTGTGTCCGACATCCCCTTCGGAGGACCCATCTCGGAAGTGCGCGTGGCACGCATTGACGGACAGTTTGTCATCAACCCCACCTTCGAGCAGCTGGAGCAAGCCGACATGGACCTCATGGTGGGCGCCACCTACGAGAACATCATGATGGTGGAAGGCGAAATGAAGGAAGTGTCCGAACAAGACCTGCTGGCCGCCCTCAAGGCCGCACACGAGGCCATCAAGCCCATGTGCAAGGCACAGATGGAACTGGCCGAGGAAGTGGGCAGCACCGTGAAGCGCACCTACGACCACGAGGTGAACGACGAAGACCTGCGCAAGGCCGTGCACGACGCCTGCTACGACAAGGCTTACGCCATTGCCGCCAGCGGAAACCGCAACAAGCACGAACGTGAAGACGCCTTCAACGCCATCCGCGACGAGTTCAAGGCACAGTTCACCGAAGAAGAGCTGGAAGAAAAGGCTCCCCTCATCGACCGCTACTACCACGACGTGGAGAAAGAGGCCATGCGCCGCTGCATCCTCGACGAAGGCAAGCGCCTGGACGGCCGCAAGACTACGGAAATCCGCCCCATCTGGTGCGAAGTATCCCCCCTGCCCGGCCCCCACGGCTCGGCCATCTTCACCCGTGGCGAAACGCAATCCCTCTCCACCGTCACCCTGGGCACGAAGCTCGACGAGAAGATTATCGACGACGTGCTGGTACATGGCAAAGAGCGCTTCCTGCTGCACTACAACTTCCCCCCGTTCTCCACGGGCGAGGCCAAGGCACAACGCGGCGTAGGCCGTCGTGAGATAGGCCACGGCCACCTGGCATGGCGCGCGCTGAAGGGGCAGATTCCCGAAAACTACCCCTACGTGGTACGCGTGGTATCCGACATCCTCGAGTCCAACGGCTCCTCGTCCATGGCCACCGTATGTGCCGGCACGCTGGCGCTGATGGATGCGGGCGTGCAGATAAAGAACCCCGTCAGCGGCATCGCCATGGGCCTCATCAAGAACCCCGGCGAAGAGAAGTATGCCGTATTGTCTGATATCCTGGGCGATGAAGACCACCTGGGCGACATGGACTTCAAGGTGACGGGCACGAAGAACGGCATCACCGCCACGCAGATGGACATCAAGGTGGACGGACTGAGCTACGACATCCTGGAGAAGGCGCTGCTGCAAGCCAAGCAAGGCCGCGAGTACATCTTGGGCAAGCTGACGGAGTGCATCGCCGAGCCGCGTCCCGAACTGAAGCCGCACGCTCCGCGCATCGAGACGATGACCATCCCGAAAGAATTCATCGGCGCAGTCATCGGCCCGGGCGGAAAAATCATACAAGGCATGCAGGAGGAGACCGGCGCCACCATCACCATCGAAGAGGTGGGCAACGAAGGCCACATCGAGATTGCCGGCACCAACAAGAAGAGCATCGACGATGCCATCCGCCTCATCAAGGCCATCGTGGCCGTGCCGGAGATTGGCGAGGTTTACCACGGCACCATCCGCTCCATCATGCCCTACGGCGCGTTTGTAGAGTTCCTGCCGGGCCGCGACGGACTGCTGCACATCTCCGAGTTCGACTGGAAGCGCCTGGAGACCGTTGAGGAGGCAGGCTGGAAGGAAGGCGACGAGATAGACGTGAAGCTGATGGACATCGACCCCAAGACGGGCAAGTTCAAGCTGTCCCACAAGGTGCTGCTGCCCAAGCCCGAAGGCGCGGAAGGCAACGGCCGCAAGCAGGGCAACGGCAAGCCCCGCCGCTAAGGCACGCCATTAGGAATAGACACAGAACATCTTGATTATTTTTCATTGAAAAGCCCGGCACTGCGCGTGAGCGTGGTTGCCGGGCATTTTCTTTGCAGGCGGGGGGAGAGAAGACACGAAAAAGCCCGGAGCGTACCCCCATACACTCCGGGCAGACAGTCAAAAATCGACCTTAATCAATTTATTAACTTAACACGGGGGCAAAGATAGGCTTTTCTGTTGAAGTACAAGCATGTTTTGCCGGAAAAGTTAGGCGGAAGCCCCGAAAAAACTTGCGTGCGCGCACCCCGTCAGCGGTACACCTGCACCCCGAGCTCGCCGCGCAGCACGCCCAGGGCATTCATGGCCAGTGCCTCCAGCTCGTCCTCGCCGGGGAAGATGTGGACGGGCGCCAGGAAACCGATGCGCTGCGCAAGGCGCGAGGTGACGTAGGCCGAGTGCGCCATGCCGCCCGTCACGAGCGTGGCGTCCACCTGCCCCCCGAGGGCCACGGCCGCGCCGCCCACGCTCTTGGCCACCTGGTAAATCATGGCGTCCAGCACCAGACGGGCATGTTCGTCGCCCTCCTGCTCGATGCGGCGCACCACCTCCTGTACGTCCGTCGTGCCCAGGTGGGCAGCCAGTCCCGCGTGGCCCGAGATGCGTCGCTTCAGCTCCGCCTGGGTGAAGCGGCGCGAGTAGCACAAGTCCACCAGCGCCCCGGCCGGCAACGTGCCCGCCCGCTCGGGGGAGAAGGGGCCTTCGCCGTCCAGCGCATTGTTCACATCCACGCAGCGCCCCCGCCGGTGTGCCCCGATGGAGATACCCCCGCCCAGGTGGACGATGATGAGGTTGAGGTCTTCATAGCGCACCGTGCGCCCCCCTTCGGCCGAAAGCTGCGCGGCGTAGCGGCGGGCAATGGCGCGCTGGTTCAGCGCGTGCCAGATGGTGATGCGGGGCAACAGGGGCGAGCCGGTCAGGCGGGCCACGTCGTCCAGTTCGTCCACCACGCCGGGGTCGGCCATGAGGGCACGGCATCCCGGCAACGCGGCGGCCAGCTCGTGGGCAATGAGGCAGCCCAGGTTGCAAGCATGCTGGTGCAGGGCGTGCATCAGGTCGTCCAGCATCGCGTCGTTCACCTCATACACCCCGCCGGGGATGGGCTTCAGCAGTCCGCCCCTCCCGATGATGGCATCGAAGCGGAAGGGTATGCCGTTCGCCTCCAACTCATCGAGCACAAGCGCCTTGCGGAACTCAAACTGGTCGATGATGCGGGGATACCGCGCCAGTTCGTCCACCCGGTGGCGGATGGTGCGCACCAGCACAGGGCGCTCGTCTTCATACACGGCAATCTTGGTGGAGGTAGAACCGGGATTGATGGCAAGAATTTTCATAAGTGATTAGTGGTTAGTGATTAGTGATTAGTTTAGCTACAAGCTACGAGCTACGAGTGTGGGCTCATTCTTTTTACTTGTAGCTCGTAGCTTGTAGCTCGTCAACTGCCGTAAGGCACGCCATGGCCATGCTGTAGTACTTCGAGAGGCCGCTGTCGCTGCGCGAGGGCAGTACGACGGGGCACGCGGGCCCCTGCAGCAAGCCTGCCATGTCGGCTCCGGCAAAAAGGGTCATGGCCTTGTAGAAGGCATTGCCACTCTCTATGTTGGGGAAAATGAGCACATCCGCCTCCCCGTCGATGGGTGAGGCAATGCCCTTGATGTCGCCGCTGGTCTTCTCGCAGGCAGTCTTCACGTCCAGCGGCCCGTCGATGATGACGTCGCCAAACTCGCCCGCCTCGGCCAGCTCCACGATGTTCACATAGTCCAATGAGTGGGGGAACTTGGCGCTGACCTTCTCCGTGCAGTGTATCAGCGCGATGCGCGGCCTCTGTATGCCGAAGCTGCGGCAAGTGTGGATGGCATACCAAATCATCTCGATGCGCTGCTGCAACGTGGGCCGAGGAATGACTGCCGCGTCGCTGAAGAACAGCAGCTTGTGGTAGGCCGGAATCTGCATCACCGCCAGGTGGGTGAGCACCTTGCCACGCGGCAGCAGTCCGTGCTCCTTATCCAGGATGGCGTGCAGCAGGTTGTCCGTATTGATGATGCCCTTCATCAGGATGTCCGCCTCACCTTGGCGCACCATGTGCACAGCCAGCCGTGCCGCCTCGTCGGGGTCGTCCACATGGATGGCCTTCACATGGTCGGGATAATGCTTCAAGGTGGGATATTTCTTCAGGATGGCCGAGTCGCCTATCATCAGGAACTCGGCAATACCCTCCTCCAGGGCACGGGCGATGGCATATTCCGTGTTAGGGTCGTTGGCACACACCACGGCAATGCGCTTACGGCTGTTCAATGCTTTCAGGTGGGCGGTAAGCTCGTCAAAATTTCGTATGGGCTGCATAGTACTCGCTGGTTTTTGCCCAAAGGTATGTCATTCTGTCGACATATCCAACGGTTTCCGGCGAAAACTACACACCGTTGCTTACCATTTGCATTACACGCCCCGCTTCAACCGCTCCACGTAGGCATCTATGCGGTGCAGCTCCGCCGGGATGTCGATGCCTTGCGGGCAGTGGGGGCTGCACTGGTTGCACCCTATGCAGTGGCTGGCCTGGCGCAGCCGGGGCACGCTGCGGTCGTAGCCCACCAGGTAGGCGCGGCGGGCACGGCGATAGTTCTCGTCCTGCGTGCTCTCCACAATGTTATCCTCGTTCAGGCACTTGTTGTAGTGCAGCAATATGGCCGGAATATCTATGCCATACGGGCACGGCATGCAATACTTGCAGTCGTTGCACGGGATGGTATCCCTTTGCATCATGCGGTCGGCTATACTTTGCAGGAAGCCGAAGTCTTCCTCCGTCAGCGGTTTCAAGGGGCCGTAGGTACGCAGGTTATCCTGCAGGTGCTCCATGCGCGTCATGCCGCTCAGCACCGTCAGCACGTCCGGGAAACTGCCCGCAAAGCGGAATGCCCACGAAGCCACGCTCGCCTCCGGCTCGCGCTGCTTGAACATGGCCACCACATCGTTGGCCACATTGGAGAGCCTCCCGCCCAGCAGCGGCTCCATGATAACGGCAGGGATGCCGCGCTTGGCCAACTCGCCATACAGGTACTCGGCATCGGTGTTGCGCGGATTAATCTGCTTGGCATACTTCCAGTCGAGGTAGTTCAGCTGTATCTGCACGAAGTCCCACTTGTACTTGTCGTGCTCGGCCAGCAGGCGGTCGAACACCCGGATGTCGCCGTGGTAAGAGAAGCCCAGGTAGCGGATGCGTCCCGCCGCCCGCTCCTCCAGCAGGAAGTCGAGCACCCCGTTCTCGATGTACCGGCTTTCAAACTCCTCCATGGGCTTGGCACCCATGCCGATGCCGTGCAGCAGGTAATAGTCTATGTAGTCCACCTGCAAAGCCTTCATGGAGTTGCGATACATGCCTATGCTGCCCTCACGCGTCCAGGTGGAGGGGGCGAAGTTGGACAGCTTGGTGGCAACGAAGAACTTCTCCCTGGGATGCCGGCTCAGGGCAATGCCCGTGGCGCTCTCCGACCCGCCCCGGCAATAGGCCGGCGACGTATCGAAGTAGTTCACGCCATGCTCCAAAGCATAGTCCACCATGCGGTTCACCATCTCCTGGTCGATGGCCTCGTTGCCCTCGCGTGCCGAGCGTCCTCCCACCGAGGGCAGACGCATCATGCCGAAGCCCAGAAGCGACACCTTGTCGCCTGTCGAAGGGTTTGTACGGTAGGTCATTTGCCCCGCAGGGATGTCGCCGGAGGCCGTTGCTGTATTGCCGCCTTTGTTGCCGCAGGCCGTCAGTCCGGCACTTGCCATGCCCGCCGCCCCCATCAGCTTGAAGAAGTCGCGACGGGATATTTTGTCTTTATTCTTTCCGTTTTCCATACCTTTGCATGTTATAGTTCTCTGTGTACCTCGTTTCCTTTCACATAAATCGCACTGAACGGACGCGCCGGACAAAGGTTCTCGCACGCCCCGCACCCAATGCACCGCTCCACATTGACGGCCGGAATCTTGGGCGAATCAGGATTGCCCGCCTCGCTGGACACCATCTGGATGGCTCCCGTAGGACAATGTCGGGCACAGTTGCCACACTCCACCCCATCGGCCAGCGGCACGCAATTCTCCTTTATCCACACCGCACGGCCTACCTGCGTGGCCGACTTTTCGGCCAGGTCAATCAATTGGATAGCTCCCGCCGGGCACACCTCGCTGCACTTGGCACACTCGGGGCGACAATACCCGCGCTCATAGCTCATTTCGGGCTGCATCAGCCTCAGCGAGTCTGTAGAAGGGCGGAGCACTCCGTTGGGGCACACCGACACGCAAAGCTGGCAAGCCGTGCAATGCTGTGCAAAGTGCCTCAGGCTTCTTGCCCCGGGAGGTACAATCGGGGTCTTGCGGTCGGGTATCTTCTTATCCTCAATCACCGCCAAGCCACCATCCACTTTCTTCTCCTGCGCTTTCAGGGCCACCGTCGTAGCTACCAGGGCCGTGGCAGTAAGAAAACTGCGGCGCGAGGCTGCTGACGCCTTATCATTGGCCAAGGAGGCACTTTGACCATTCCCTTGCGAAGTTTTCCCTTGGGCAAGCCCTCGCAAAGGCACGTGCTTGTAACTGATAGCCCCCTTGTGGCACTTCCCTATGCAATCCATGCAAGCCACGCAGCGACTATAGTCTATCCGGTGGTTGGCTATGTCTATGCAGGCCGCCTTGCAATTCTTTGCACAAAGCTTGCAGTTCACGCACTTGTCAGTGTCAATCACCGGCTTTAGCCACGAGAAGCGGGACAGGAAGCCCAGCACCGTGCCCACCGGGCAGATGGTGTTGCAATAGGTACGCCCGTTGCGCCACGCCAATACACCTATGATAATAAAGGTGAGCAAGGCGATGAGAAACGTGGGCAAGCTCTTCAGCCACACCTCGGTCTCATAGAAGGCATAGCTGTCGGCACGCTCGGCCAAGTAAGCCAGCAGGTTGTTGCCCCAGCCATAAAGGGGAGCAAACAGGTTACCCGCTATCCGCCCGTAAGAACTGTAAGGCGCCAGCAAGGCAACGAATGAACCTACTCCCGCCACCAAAGCCACAATGAATACCGCCAGCACACCGTAGCGCAGCCATTGCTTGGCAGGCGAATAGGTGTAACGGTTCTTTTTCCGCCGTTTCCCCAGCCAGGCAAAGACATCCTGCATCACGCCCAGCGGACAAATCACCGAGCAATACACCCGCCCGCAGACAAGCGTCAGCAATATTAAGAACACCACCACGCCCGCATTCACGGCCAGTAGCGCGGGCAAGAACTGTATCTTCGCCATCCATCCCAACCAGGCATGCACCGTCCCCGTAAAGTCGAGGAACAGCAACGTGATGCCCACAAAGAACAGGACGGCCAGCGTCAATCTGATTTTACGTAACATAACTTCCAACTCTTTTTTACCGCTTGCAAAGGTAAGGCGCAGAAGCCTAATGTACCTTACCAAAATTACGGAAAGTGATGCACGGATTACTGTTTTCGCCCCGTCTATCGGTCTGAAAACCGCAATCTTGGCATTTTCTTCTGCCCTCTGTGCAACAGGGGTGAAGGACAGGTTGCCTACCTTTGCCCCCAAGAACCATAAACCCGCTTACTCATGATGGAAACCAACCGCAAACTCAATCGCCGCGAGGCCCTGAAGCGCATGGGTCTGCTCGTGGCAGGCAGCGTGGCTGCCGCATCGGGAACCTTTGCCTTGTCGTCTTGCTCAGTTCCCAAGCTCCGTCGCATTATCTTCTACTTTACCGGCACCGGCAATTGCCTCTACGTGGCGCGCCAGCTGGCTACCGAAAGCACCACTCTGCTTAGCATTCCCCAGTTGGTGAAGCAAGGCAACTACGACTTCGAGGCCGACGAAATAGGCATTGTCTACCCCATCTACGGCCACATGCCGCCCTACATGGTGAGACAGTTCATACAGAAAGCCCGGCTCAAGGCCGGTTATAAGTTTGCCGTCCTCACCTTCGGCGCCCGCAAGTGCAATGCCGTAGAGATATGGGATGAAGCCGCCCGTAAGGCCGGACACACCTTCGACTACATCACCACCATAATTATGGTAGACAACTGGCTACCCAACTTCGACATGAACGAGCAGATGAAGCTGGACAAGCACATCCCCGAAAGCCTGCAACGCATCAACGCCGACCTTGCCGTCCGCCGCCGCTGGCATGAGCCCGTCACCGAAGAAGAGCGCGCGATGCACGCCGGCTTCATGGCCTACACCGGCCTCGACCCCGAAAAAGGCTTTGTGATGAAAAGCGAGAAATACTTTCGGGTGACCGACCGTTGCGTGGATTGCGGCATCTGTACCTACGTATGCCCGCGGGGCAACTACTCGCTCACCTCGCGCGGAGTGAAGGCCGAGGGCGACTGCGAATTCTGCTTTGCCTGCATACACAACTGCCCGCAGAAGGCCATACAGTTTGCCCACCTGCCCGATGACCCGCTCTTGGCACGTGGTGAGGTGAACCCTGATGCCCGCTATCGCAACGAACACATCTCGCTTTACGACCTGAAGGCGGCCAACAACCAATTGCTGTAGCCTCTACGCCCCGCTGCTTTTGCGGAACACGGAAGGGGGCACCCCCAAGTGCTGCTGCACATAACGGCTGAAATGGGCCGGAGAGGAGAAACCGAAACTGTCGGCAATATCGGTCAGTGTCTGTGACTTGTCGCGCAACTGCCGCGCAATGTCGAGCACCGTGTACCGGTTTATCCAGAAGTTGGCTGCATAGCCGCTCACGTTGCGCGACACTTCCGACAAGTATTTGGGGCTGACGCACAGCCGGTCGGCATAGTAGCCCACCTCGCGGTGGCGGCGGAACTCCCCGTCCTCCAGCATGCCGAGGAAGCGACTCATAATGGATGCACTCTGCAAGGGGAGGTCGCTTTCATCGTACAGGTGGGAGTGGAAGTCAAAAAAGTCCAGTATCATCATCTGCACGGCGCAGAGCAGCATGTCGCGGTAAAAGTGGTGCTCCTCGTCGGCCACACACCCGGCCACCAGGTCAAAGTTGCGGCGGCAGCGCGCCTGCTGCCCGGCATCGAGCCGCATCACCGGGTTCAGAAACAAGGCAAGCTGCCCCTTCATGCCATAGTTGCTCTGCGGGGTGCTCAGCTCTATGAAGCCCGCCGTGACGTACACCACCCGCACCCGGAAGTCCGCCGAGGGGCAGATGCCTTCCACCAGCTTCCCTTTGCGTACAATCATTAGGTCGCCCTCCCGAAGCTCAAACTCCTTGCCATTGAACACAAAGCGGCAACTGCCCTCCGTGCAAAGGGCATGCGCCAGGTAGTCGGCATACCTGTCCGTCCCCAGCCCGTCGAGCGTATCGGCGATAATCACGTCACGAGTCTTTTCCATCGTCATATCTTGTTCCATTGTTTTGTCCGGTATCCTGCACAAATATACCTCTTCCGCCCCATTCTTGCAAATAGCACTGCTCACCATTCACTTTTCTTTATATCCGTCATCAGAATATCTTACACCCCAAAATGCAGGAATATAGCCAAAAGGCAAGATTGTCCGTCCTGTTTCCGACTGTGAATCAGACGGGTACGTTCCTGGGTTGTCCCATCCTTTTACCAACTGCGTACCTGCTTCGTACCCCAGTCGTACCTTGTTCGGTCCTCCTTCGCTCCGGCTTCGGCCCTATGGAGCGAAGCGGGAACGACTGAAATCCGTACAAGGTGAGTCGGAATACTTTACATCGGACTGCCCCGTACAAGCGGCAGACGGCAGGCGGAATCACTAAAAAAAGTTTTCTTCCTGCTGCTTTCCGCCCCGAAATGTGTATTTTTGCCGGAAATCAACAGAAAGCTTATGAACAGCCTGACATTTCCACCCTACCTCGGCGAGGGCGACCGCGTGGTCATCGTCTCTCCCTCAAGCAAGATTGACAAGGCCTTCCTCAAAGGAGCCGTCAAGCGGTTGCGCTCGTGGGGGCTGGAAGTGGTGGTGGCACGCCACGCGGCATCATCGTGCGGCACGTATGCAGGCACCATCGCCCAGCGGGTGGAAGACCTCCAGGCGGCGATGGACGACGAAGGGGCGAAGGTCATCTTGTGCAGCCGGGGCGGATACGGGGCGGTGCACCTGGTGGACAAGCTGGACTTTACCTGCTTCCGCAAGCACCCCAAGTGGCTGGTGGGCTTCAGCGACATCACGGCGCTGCACAACCTGATGCAGCACGAGGGCTTTGCCTCGCTGCATGCCCCCATGGCGCGACACCTCACCGTGGAGCCTGCCGACGACCCCTGCACGCTGGCCCTGCGCGACATCCTCTTCGGCCGGGGGGCGGGCGCGATGGAAGGCTTCGGCTACACCTGTCCGGCACACAAGCTGAACCACCGGGGCACGGCCACGGGCACGCTGCGCGGCGGGAACCTCTCCGTGTTCTACGGGCTGCGCGGCACGCCGCTCGACATTCCTCCTGAAGACACCATCCTCTACCTGGAGGACGTGGGCGAACGCCCTCACGCCGTGGAGCGCATGCTGTACAACCTGCGGCTGGGCGGCGTGCTGGGGCGGCTGAAAGGGCTCATCATCGGGCAGTTCACCGAGTACGTGGAAAACAAGTCGCTGGGCAAAGACCTGTATGGCGCGCTGGCCGATGTGCTGAAGGAGTATGACATGCCCGTATGCTTCAACTTCCCCGTGGGGCACGTCACCCTGAACGTTCCCCTCGTCAACGGCGCCCGGGTGACACTGGAGGTGGGCAAGAAGGAGGCTCGGTTAAGCTTTGCACTCCATGACAGAAATACATAAACATACCTATACAAAGACAACTCAAAGACATGAAACGGAATCACACTCTTATCATTCCCCTGTTTGCACTGCTCATTGCAGGAATAACTGCCTGCGGGAACAGCAAGAACAGCCAGGCAGCGGGTGATACTACGCCCGCCGGCGGGGCTTCCAACGTCAGCGTACCAGCCTTTAATGCCGACAGTGCTTACCAGTACGTCAAGGCGCAGTGCGACTTCGGGCCGCGCGTGCCCAACACGCAGGCACACCGTCTGTGCGGCGAATACCTCTTCCAGAAACTGCGCCAGTTTGGCGCACAGGTGTACGACCAGCATGCCGACCTCATTGCCTACGACAACACCATACTGAAGGCACGCAACATCATCGCCTCCTTCAACCCCGACAACCGCCGCCGCGTGCTGCTCTGCGCCCATTGGGACAGCCGCCCCTATGCCGACGAGGAGCAAGACGAGGCCCTGCAGCGGAAACCCATCCTGGGTGCCAACGACGGCGCCAGCGGCGTGGGAGTCTTGCTGGAAGTGGCGCGACAATTGCAGCAGCAAGCCCCGTCGATAGGCATCGACATCGTGCTGTTCGACGCGGAAGACTACGGCATCCCCACCTTCTACCGGGGCAGCTACAAGCCGGACACCTGGTGCCTGGGCTCGCAGTACTGGGGGCGCATGCCGCACGTTGCCGGATACAACGCCCGCTTCGGCATCTTGCTCGACATGGTGGGCGGCCGGGGAGCCACGTTCTACTACGAAGGCTTCTCGCAACGCACGGCCGGCAAGTATGTCAAGAAGATTTGGGATGCTGCCCACCGCATAGGCTTCGGCAGCTACTTCCCACAGCGCAACGGCTCGGAGGTGACGGACGACCACCTGTATGTGTATCAGCTGCGCAAAATTCCTTGCGTGGACATCATAAACTATGACCCCAATGCCTCGAGCGGCTTCGGCGACTTCTGGCACACGCACCGGGACAATATGGACATCATAGACCGCGCCACCCTGCAGGCTGTGGGGCAGACGGTGCTGGAGGTGATTTATAACGAACAATAATGGTAAATGAAGAATGAAGAATCGCCGCGAAACGCGGCAAAATGAAGAATTGCATAGGTGCAGATACGGAGTTCTTCATTCTTCATTATTAATTCTTCATTAAATATTATGAGCATCAACGAACTACAAGACGAAGTAATCGCCGAATTCAGCGACCTGGACGACTGGATGGACCGCTACCAGCTGCTGATAGACCTGGGCAACGAGCAGCCCCCCTTGGACGAGAAGTATAAGACCGACCAGAACCTCATCGAGGGCTGCCAGAGCCGCGTGTGGCTGCAAGCCGACGAGGTGGATGGCAAAGTGGTGTTTCAGGCCGAAAGCGACGCGCTGATAGTGAAGGGCATCATTGCCCTGCTTGTCAAGGTGCTGTCCGGCCACACGCCTGACGAAATCCTGGCGGCCGACCTCTACTTCATCGACCGCATCGGGCTGAAGGAACACCTCTCGCCTACCCGCAGCAACGGCCTGCTGGCCATGGTGAAGCAGATACGGATGTATGCGCTGGCATTCAAGGCGAAGGAAGAAAGCAAGTAAAAACAAGAACTGCCTGCCGCAACATCGGGCGATGTGCACGGCAGGCAGTTCTTGTCTGTCTCTATGGATATAGCTTAGTCGGCAAAAAAGCGTTTGCCTTTTTTGGTATGGGCAAATATCCCTAAACCAGTAGCCAGCAGGCATAAAAGTATCATCATTGCAATGCCTCCCATACTTATTCCTCCTTTCTATTAGTTGCATGAATAAACCAAACTCCCCAAAAGAAGCATAGGATAACGGTAAGGGCACCTATCACGTACACCACCCATTTCTCCTCAAACTCCCCTAAGAATGAAGTTATTAGCACAGCCGTAGCCACATACTTGGCCACGTCCATCAGCCACTTCCCTATTTCCTCTCTTACCTTCATGGTGCAAAGATAGCGATAGTTTGCTGTAAATCAAGCAGGGGAGGAGTTTTTTTACTCCTCCCTATACTCCAGCAGGTCACCCGGCTGGCAGTCCAGCTCCTTGCAGATGGCCTCCAGCGTGGAGAAGCGCACGGCCTTGGCCTTGCCCGTCTTCAGGATGGAGAGGTTGGCAGGGGTGAGGTCTATCCGCTCGGCCAGCTCGCTGAGGGATATCTTGCGGCGGGCCATCATGATGTCGAGATTTACGATAATCGGCATAAACTACTCTCCTCCTTCCGTTAAATGGTTAGGTCTTGTTCTTCCTTCAGCTTGACGCCGATGGCGAATATCTCGGTGAAGAGGGCCAGCAGCAGGTAGGGCAGCCAGGTGTACTCCAGTCCGCCATAGGCCACCTCGTAGCCGGGGATGACGACGTGGGCCGTGACGTTGAGGTAGGAGGCGTAGCTCATCAGCTCGAACAGCACGCCCAGCAGCAGGGTGCTATAGACGAAGAGGCGCATGCGCCGCACGTTCTGCCGCGTGAAGACGCTGCCCCGCAGCACACTGATGACCAAGCGGATGAGGCAATAGATGCCGTAGAGCACAAACAGCGCCAGGGGGAAGGCGGCAATGTTGAGGACTACCTGCGGCACGGAATTCTGGATGCGCCCGTATCCCTCGATGCGTGTGGCCCAGTAGGGCGCCTTCACGCCGTTGGTCGCGCCCTGCAGCGAGTCGGGCACCAGGGCGTCGGTAGGGCGCACGGCCAGGTCGAAGTGCGCGTTGTATTCCGTACTGTCTCCCGCAGTCTGCATGCCGTCTGTGAAGCCGCTGAACATATCCACCAAGTCTTGCACCACGAAGGCCACGATGACCAGCAGTGCCAATAGCTTAATCTTTCTCATATCTCTGTCTTTTCTTTTTCTTATTCTATGTCCTTAGTTAGTGGGGTACATGACACCCTATGTATGACAATACATTGTATCCTATGTATGATAATACATTGTATCCTATGTATAGCACTACATTGTGTCCTATGTATAACTGTTCTACACCGTCAGCTCCTGCTCCTCCTTCATGCGGATGCCGATGTTGAACAGGCTGGCGATGAACAGCATCAGCAGGCCCAGGATGAGGTAGGTCATGTCGCCCGAATGGTTGGCCGTGTCCTCGTACACCAGGTTCATGATGGCGTTCTGCGCAATGCCGCCGAAGGTGGCCACGCAGCCTATGAGGGTGATGTACTGTGCGTTCAGCCGGGTGAATACGCGGCGGTGCTTCACCTCGCGCATGATGAGGAAGGTGAGCCACGCGCAGATGGCGCATACCGCTAGGTTGATGGTGCGCGTGGCCAGCACCCAGCCGTCGGTTAGCGTGCCGTCCGTCCAGTCCATTACGGCCAGCAGCAGGCGCAGGGCCTCGGCCAGCGTGCCCGCGCCGCAGGTGACGGCCAGGCATGTCATGACAAACTCGCGTTCTTGCTTTTCGTCTTTCTCGGTCAATGTGGTCAATCGTTTCAGTTTCATCGTTCATTCCTCCCATGTTATATTGTCAGGTCTTGTTCTTCCTTTATGCGGATGCCCGCCTTGAACACGCTGCCTATCAGCAGGATGAAACCGCCCAGCAGCAGAAATGCGTCGCGCATGAAGGCTATGGTTTCTTCTACGGGTGACACATGCTTCCAGATGCCCAGGAAGACACCATACACCATCACCGCCAGTCCGAGGTACTGCACCAGGCGGACGTTCTCGCGGACAAAGACGCTCTTGTGCTTCAGGTTGTAAAGCATCTTGATGATGAGGCCGGCGCAGAACATCATGAGCAGCATGGCCACGCTCTGCGGCACCATGTGCCAGATGAAAGTGTCCGTATCGTCCTTGCCCAACTCATAAGCCAGCATGATGTTGCGGAACACGCTGCCCATGAACACATAGGCGCAGAATCCACTCAACAGGATTATCAGATTCTTCTCTCTTTTCTGTGTAGTCTTTCCGTTCATTGTTGTACTTCCTTATCTGTCTTTTCATCGGTCAGCTCGCCCCACCACGTCGTGTGGCGCTTCATCCAGCGGTAAGTCATGTATTGCCAGAAGTATAGCCACACCATTGCGCCATAGATGCGCACCCACTTCCACTCCGGCCCCCGCAGGTCCAACAGGCCGAGGGTGACGGTGAAGAATATGGCGGTGGAGAGCATCAGCACCAGCATCAGGCCGAGGATGAAGCACAGGGCAGCCGTCCATTTGTTCTTGGTATGCAGAATGTTGTTCATAATCATTGTGAGTTTACAAGGTTATAAGTTTACAAGGAGACAAGGTTACAAGGTTACAAGGAGACAAGGTTACAAGGTTACAAGGTTACAAGTTAACGAGTTTACGAGGTTACAAGTTTACGAGGGGAGAAGGGGATGAGGTTCTGCCATAGGGCAGGAAGGCATAAAGTAGTGGCCTTGCAGCCTTGTTACCTTGTCACCCTCTCCCCTCGTCCCCTTGTCACCTTTTCCCCTTGTTACCTTGTCATCTTGTCACCTATTTACCTATATTGTCAAATCCTGTTCCTCCTTCATGTGCAGCCCTATGGCGAATACCTCTGCCACGATGAGCGAGCACAATCCCAGTAGCAATACAGACAGGGGTACGGTGCCCGAGAGCGTTAACTCGTAGCCCGGTAGGGTGAACACCTGCTCCACGCTGTGCACCGTGAGGTATTCCACCAACCACGTTGCCGCGCAGCTCACCAGCATCAGCACGCCCATCAGGCGCAGGCGGCGCACATTGTGCCAGGTGAAGATGTCCGAGCGGTTGACCGCCACCACCCACTTGATGAACAGCACGATGGCCCAGATGCTTACTGCCAGCTTCAGCAGTCCCAGCAGGGTGTTGGCTATCTGCATGGCCGTACTCTCGGTGCGGGGCACGCTCACCATCAGTTCGGCATACATGGCGGGCACGTACTGCTGCGTCCGGGCGTTGTACACCGAGTCGGCCAGCCAGTGCTCCATGTCGAAGTTCTGGGGCGACAGGTGCACGTGCTCCATGTACTGTAGCTGGCCTATTGTCTCCATCTCCGGGGTCTTGGCGGCCTGCGGGTTCTCCTTCTGCTGCTTGGCGTACTCCCATCCGGCCTTGAAGCCTGTGGTGGCGCCTATCACCATATAATATCCCGTCTCCAGCACCGACCAGCCCATCAGCAGCAGGACGATGAGGCAAAGTATGTTCAGTCTTCTTTTCATACTAATGTTTCGTTATTGGTTATATATGTATGTTTGTTCCGTCTTATAGCGACGCAGGCGCATCCCCGCCACGATGAAGAGGCAGGCAGCCACGGCCAGGCACACTAAGTAGGCTGGCTGCTCCATTACATCCACCAGGCTATTAGCCTCGGGATAGGCCAGTGAGGACCATACCGAGAAGCTGTTGTTCAGCACATGCACCACCATGCAGGGGATGAGGCTGCGCGTGCGCCAGTACAGCCACCCCAGCAACATGCCTGCCAGGCTGGCAAACACCACCTGTGCGGGGTTCATGTGGACAATGCCGAATATCAGTCCCGACACTACTATCGCCACCCAAGGCTTGTACTTGCCCAACAGCACCCGCAGGATGCCACCGCGAAAGAACAGTTCCTCTACCACCGGACCAACGAGGGCCACGAGCAGGATGCCCGTCCAGGAGGATTGCATGTAGTCGAACGTGCCCTCCAGCCAGTCGGGCAAGAAGCTGAGTGCCGAGGTCAGTCCGTCCAGCAGGACGATGGCTCCCGCGCCCAGCGCCACCGTCCAGCCCATGCATCCGGCCGACAGGGGGGAGTAGAGGCGGCTGTCGCCCGTGAGGTACCCGTCTTTCCACAGATACCACACGGTGAACAGCATTGTCAACGCCAGCCCTGGGATGATGGCTTGTTGGGTCACCAGGTTGGCATCCAGCGTACCGGTGGTGGCAAACTGTATGCCCATCACGAAGGGCAGTGCTGCCCACGTGCCCAGGAACTGGAAGGCAATGTATATCAAGATGAGTTTAAGTACTGTTTTCATCGTTCGCTTCGGTCGTTAGGTAGGTCATCGCACGGCAAAGAGGTTAGCGTCGCTGTTCACGGCATGCTCGGCCTGGAGTTGCCATTGGTTCTGCTGCCCGTCCCACTCGTAGGCTTGGTAGTTCACGCCGTCAAAGGTCAAGTTATATACCGCACGCTGCTTGCCGGTGGTGTAGTCGCCCGCCTCATCGTTCCACAAGGCATATTCCAGCGACACGCCTTCCTGGGCGTAGGTGTAAGTCATGCAGTAGTAGCGTTCGTAGGCCTGCTCGGTGGCGTTCCACTTGTAGGCTTCTTTGCGTACTACGCGCCCGGCTTCGTCATAGGTGTAGTCATACTTCAGGTGGTGCTCCAGGTATTTGCCGTCGGCTTTGTACACCATTTCCGAGGTTACTTGGTTGTTGTCGTCTACCGCATAGTTGTAGGCATACTTGTTGTTCAGTTCGTTGGCTACAGAGGTTACCAGGCTGGTTGCTGCAAAGATTGCTGTCATTACTAAAGCTTTCATATTCATTATTTTTTTAAAGGTTATACTATTGAATGTTGTTTTTGGTTTTGTCGTTGTATTTGTAGTGAGGGGTTTAGCGGGTTTCTTCCAGGGCGTCGGCTATGGCGTGCTTCACGTCGACGTATACATGGTCTATCAGGCAGTAGATGGCCACGCCTATCAAGAAGTAAACGATGCCTTTGCCCACCTTTGTCCAAGTGTTTCCCGTTGTCGATTTCGTTGTTGCTTTCATATCATTCATACATTTAATAGTTATACATTCTGTTGTTTTTCGATAATCATTTATCGTTTTTCGATATGCAAAGGAAAGGGTATTTTTTGAACTGTGCAAGAAAAACGGGAAAAATTTATCGAAAAACAATAAAAAAAGTGCGTTTTTCAATAAAACAGTCTCCAGGAGGGGGTAAAACGGTGCGGCAAAGGGGTGGGAAATGCCCCTGCGGACAATAAAAACTGAGGGCGTGCCAAATACGGTATGACCATCAGTTTGTCATTCTGTCATGAGCGAAGAATCTCCTAAAAGCATAATAAACGGGAAATCCTTCACTCGCGTTCAGGATGACAGACAAACGATAGTTAAAACCTATTTCGATATAAGTAACTAATCATATTTAGCTTATACGACAAATGGGAATTTAGCGGGGCGGAGCCCCGCAGCTACAAGCTACAAGTTACGAGGTGCGAGGGAGGACGGTGAAACCGTCCAACCATGCTTAACCGCTGCGTGCCGCGAAGCGGTACCTGCGGTGGGAAGCTAGCGGTTGTCGCATAGAACCTCAAAGAGGTTCAACCCTAGCAGTACAACATGTTATTCGACCCCTTCGAGGTCGATGTGTTGTAGTCCGCATACAGCCGAAGGTGTCGCTTCGCTCCACCCTCGGTTAAGCATAGTTGGACGGCGTTGCCGTCCGCCCCGCTAAATTATCATTTAATTCTGTACACTTACTTATCCGCTGAAAATAACAGTTCCGGGGTTATTGCAGCACTTCCGCTTCGCGCAACGCCTGCCTTATGGCGGCCTCGTCCCTCAACAGCTGTTGCTTCAGCTCGTCGAGGGAGGCGAATTTGCATTCGCCACGCATACGGCGGATAAAGGACAGGCGCATGGGGCGCCCGTAGGCATCTTCATTGAAGTCGAAGATGTAGACTTCTATACTGCGGTCGGCGCCATTGTCCAGCGTGGGGCGCACGCCGATGTTCAGCATGCCCCCGTAGCGGCAGCCGACAATGTCTACCTGCACGGCATAGACTCCGTTGGCGGGAATGAGTTTATCGGGATTGTCCGGTTGCAGGTTGGCGGTGGGATATCCCAGCTTATGGCCGATGCCTCGACCGCCTACCACCGTACCGTTCAGGAAGTAGCGATAACCCAGGCAATCGGCTGCCAGTGCCACGTTCCCCTCACCCAACAGCTGCCTTACCAGCGAGGAACTGACAGGGCGCCCATCGGGCAACGCAGGCAAACTGTATGCCTCGGCCGGAAGAACCTCCATGCCCAGTTCGCCGCCGTAGCGCACGTAGTCGCCGAATCCCTCCGAGCGGTTATGCCCGAAACGGTGGTCATAGCCTATCACCAGCACGCGGATGTTATAACGGTTCCGCAACACTTCCATGAATTCGCGCGCCGAAAGGGATGCCAAATGCGGGGTAAAGTCGAGCAAGATGCAAAGGTCAACCCCCGCCGAATCCAGCAAAGCCAGCTTCTCTTGCGACGTAGTAAGCAGCCGGGGGCAAAAGTCTGCCTGCAACACCTTGCGCGGATGCACGGGGAAGGTGATGACAGCAGAGGCCAAGCCCCGGCGTACAGCCTCGCGCTGCACCTGTTCTATCAGGAAGCGGTGTCCCCGATGCACCCCATCAAAAAAACCGATGGTCGCCACGCTCGGCGGATTGTACGAACAGATGTCTCCTATCCTCATGCGCCCCAACCGTATCAATGATTATTTCTTTGCCAAACGCTTCACCAGGCGGACAACTTCACCCACCCACAGCACGCACGACGTGGAGGCAATGATGGCTATCCACGTAGACAGGTCGAGCGGTTCGGTGCGGAATACCTTTCCGCCAAACTCCACGATAATAATCTGTCCCACCAGGATAATCAGCGCCACACTCAGCATGCCCAGCGCGTGGCCGGCGTCCTTGAAGATAGAGTGGTTGGTACCGAATACGCTGGCATTAAACAGATTCCAGAACTGCAGCATGACAAACACCGTGAAGAAGATGGTGAGGTAGTGCACGCTCATCTCGCCGTTGGGCAGCAGTCCGTCGGGCAGACTCTTGAAGTAGGCCAACAAGCCCATCAGGATGACCAGGAAGGCAATGCCCACGCCGAAGATGTTGTTGCGCATGGCCGGGGTGATGATGAAGTCGGTGCGTTTGCGCGGCTTCTCGTTCATCACGTCCATGCTCGGGGCAATGGAGGCCAAGGCCATGGCCGCAAAGGTATCCATGATGAGGTTCACCCACAGCATCTGGGTGACGGTGAGGGGCAGTGACGTGCCGAAGAACGCGCCCAGCAACACGCTGAGCAACGCCACCACGTTGATGGTGAGCTGGAATACGATGAAGCGCTGGATGTTTTTGTACAGCGAGCGTCCCCACATCACCGCCGTGGCAATGCTGTGGAAGGAGTCGTCGAGCAGCGTGATGTCGCTCGCCTCCTTGGCCACGGAAGTACCTGTACCCATCGACAGGCCCACCTGGGCATGGTTCAAGGCGGGGGCATCGTTGGTACCATCGCCCGTTACGGCTACAACGGCACCCTTCTGTTGCAGGAGCTGCACCAGGCGTTGCTTGTCCATGGGGCGGGCGCGGCTCATCACCTTCAAGTCCATCACGCGGTCGAGGGCTTCCTCATCGCTCAGTGCGGCAAACTCTACGCCTGTAATGCGGTTGCGGTCCGTGTCGCCCGGCTGCCACAACCCTATCTGGCGGGCTATCTCGGTAGCCGTTCCCGGCGTGTCGCCCGTCACAATCTTCACGCTGATGCCTGCCGACTGGCACTTCTTCACGGCCTCGGGTACGTCGGGGCGTATGGGGTCGCTGATGGCGAAGATGCCGAGGAACGTCATGCCCCCTTCGGCCACCAGTTCGGCACAGTCCTCCGACGCGCCTTCGGGCACATATTTATAGGCCAATCCCAGCGTGCGCATCGCTTTATTCTGGTAGGCCAGCAACTGCTCGTTGTATTGCTTGATTTGCTCCTCTCCCAATTGACACTTGCCCATCACGATTTCGGGCGCACCTTTTATATATAATACGCGCTTCTCCTGCAAGGGGGAGTCGACCAGCGTGGCCATGTACTTCCGCTCGGTGGAGAAGGTCAGCTGGTTCACCACCTTCGCCCCTTCGCGCAAGGGCAGATAGTTCTTTCCCTGCCCGTTGAGCCACAGCAGCAAGGCCACCTCCGTGGGATTGCCCACACCCGAAGGCTTCTCGCCCGCGCCTTTCTCTTCCAAGAAAGCGGTGGAGTTCACGGCAATGCCCTCGGCTATCAGGTCGGGATTGTTGTCATCCAGCTTCGCCTCGTGCACCTGCATCAGGTTCTGGGTCAGCGTGCCGGTCTTGTCGGTGCAGATGACGGTGATGGCGCCCATCGTCTCGCAAGCGTGCATTTTGCGCACCAGGTTATTGGTCTTCAGCATGCGGCGCATGTTCAACGCCAGGCTCAGGGTGACGCTCATGGGCAAGCCCTCGGGCACTGCCACCACAATCAGCGTCACGGCCATCATGAAGTATTTCAGCACAATGTTCGCTACCGCCAGCCATTGGTCCCAGCCGGTCACCTCGTTCACTTGGAAGTAGGCATAAAGGTCCTTGGTAGTAAAGATGACAAACGTCAGTATGGCAATGGTGAAGCCCACCTTGCCTATCAGGTTGGCCAGCTTGGTGAGTTGTATGTTCAAGGGAGTCTGCTCCTGGCTCTGCTCGGTGGCCTGGCGCGCCACCTTGCCTATCTCGGTGGCATCGCCCACACGCTCTACCGCCATCGTGCCGTGCCCGTCGGTAATGGTCGTGCCGCGCATCACAGTGTTCGAGGGATAAGTGGCCTCTTCATCAAAGTCGGCCTCATTCGTCGTCTTGTTCACCATCAATTCACCCGTCAGGCTCGATTCGTTCACCTGCAGCGATACCGCCTCAACCAGCGTACCGTCGGCAGGCACCTCCTCGCCCGTATTCAGGACAACGATGTCGCCCACCACCACGTCCTTGCGGGGTATCTCGTGCACCTTGCCATTGCGGATAACCGTCACAGGCGTTTCCTCGCCCACGGCATTCAGCAGGTCGAACTTCTTGTTGGCGTCATATTCAAAAAAGAAACCGATACCCGTGGCCAGCAGAATGGCCGCAATGATGCCGATAGTCTCGGCATATTCATTCTCTATGATAGATATTACCAGTGAGAAGCACGCTGCCACCAGCAGCACGCGCACCACCGGGTCTTTGAATTTCTCCAGATACAGTTTCCACATGGATGGGCGTTTGGGAGGCGTCAACAGGTTCACGCCATGCTCTGCCCTGCTTCTCAACACTTCTTCGTCGGTCAGCCCGACATGATAATAGTCTGCGTTTGTTGCCATACGTTTTTTTCTAACATTTCATTTTGCGTCGGCAAATTTACAACAATAATCTGTTATCTAAAGGGATATTAAGATTTGTTTGGGAAGATATTATCGCATGAGTCTATCTCACATCCAACGCCAACCTGAACCCACCATACTCATCACGATAGCCTTCGGCGTCATAGTCGATGTAAGACACCCGGCATCCTTTGTCCGTGCCGCCCCAACTGCCCCCGCGCAACACACGCCGGAAGTAAAGATGTGTGCCCTCGAAAGGCCAGCCCGGATGCACAGTCTTCCCGTTCTGCCGATACTCTTGGGTATAAAGGTTGTCGCACCACTCCCACACGTTGCCACTCATATCATACAAACCCAACTCATTAGGCAGTTTCATGCCCACAGGATGAGTAGTAGCTGCCTCGCCATAAGGATCCTCCCGATAATTGCCGGCATACCACGCTACTTCGTCCACATCGTGACTACCACTATATTTATAACCTTTGCTCCTGTTGCCACCCCGTGCGGCATACTCCCACTCCACATCAGTAGGCAAGCGAAAGGGCATCTTGGTCAAAATGCTGAGCTTGCCAATAAATGCCTGTGCATCCTTCCAGCTGACATTCTCTACAGGACAGTCATCGCACCCATGATTATAAGAGCGATTGAAACCCACGCCAAGTACGGCATTCCAAAGGCGCTGCGTCACCTCGTACTTCCCTATATAGAATGAATCCACTCGTTCTTCGTGGGGAGGTTTCTCGTTGTCTTCCGGGTCATTTCCCTGCTCACGTGTGCCGCCCATCATAAATGTACCTCCTTCCACCAGCACCATGTCAAAGCTTTCCCCGTTTACCTCTATGGTGAGGGTAGGAATGGGGGAGTCGGGCACAGGTTTGCACCCCGCCACAACCCACAATGATAGAAGCAAAAATAGCAGCCTATGTTTCATGCTAATTCTTCTCCGTATTTCCGTTACACGAATTAATCACTTTTTTACTATGTATAATGCTGGCATCATATTGGGCTGCCAACTTTAAAACGTTGCAGCTCTACATCCTTTGTAATCAGCATGTCTGCATCCAAAGCGTCCAACAAACCCGGTGCTGTTTTCAGTTTGCCATATCTTACCACCTCCTTGTTCTTGCTGAAGAAGTGTTTCATTAAATCTTTCAATGCTTTCGAGGGTTTCACAATATCTTCAATATTCTTATTCCTGATCAAAGAATGCTCTGAAAGGACTTCTTGTCCATGTCTTCGTGTGCAGCCTTCTTTATCAGCCCATCTTTCCAAGCAATCAGGTTGCTTTAAAAACCACGCTTCCATTTCTTGGACCATGAAGTATACCTTATCTTTTTGTGCCTCAGGAATCACAATGTTTTTTTCCGGATAATCATTGTTCACCAATTTGGCAAACCAGTTGTATCTGTCTGCATAAGGAGCATCCGAGTCTACATACAAAAGGCAACTTTGATCCTTCAAAAACAGTTTGGCTGCCATGCGGCATCCCCAGCCCATGAATATCACAATGTCCACGTCTTCCCGTCCGAGAATTCGGGCAAAAAAGTGATGTAACGATTGGCGCAATGCTTCCACATTGTTTGCTGTATCGGCAGAAACATTGTTGAGGGATGTACCGCCTTCTACAATGATGTTCAGCCTTACCATCGTTTTCCTCCTATCAGCCCAAACAGCCACATTTGTCCCGGCAGATAATCGCCTTCCCAATCCGGGAAATCGGTTTGTGAATAAGTATGAACCTCCGTGCTATTTTCTTGATTCTTTTCAAACACAAGAATGTCTTCCAGTTCAAATTGATTTAGTAGATGCGGCGAATGGGTAGCTATAATGATTTGGCATTGCTTAGCCGTGTCCTTTATCATGTTGGCTACCGAGCGAATCATGTCAGGGTGCAGTCCTCGCTCCGGTTCGTCTATGGCAACCAAAGCTCCCCGGAACGGGTTGTAGAAAATGCTTTCCAGAAGCAGAAATCTCAAAGTACCGTCTGATATATGCAAAGCGCCAATGGCCCGGCTCATGTTGCTTTCCCGCAGAGATAAGTAGGACTTACCGTACAGATTACTGATTTCTATGCTCTTAAAATAGGGATTAACATGATGGAAGGTTTCTTCTAACCGCTCAAAATCAAACATGTGGTTCAATTTGAGGTTGTTCAGAATCTGTATCAGGTTGTCTCCCGATTTGCGCAGGCGGCTGTCGGTAGAGAATTCTACTGCAGTGCGCAGTTTGCTACTTTCTCCTACATTGAAATCATTGTATACAGCTATGGCTTCTATAGCCTTGCGCAGCGTGTGTGTAGGCAAGTAGTGTGCAGGGTCATTTATCTGCCTCAACACCAGTTCTTGTCCTGAGACCTCTGTACTGGCGTAGTCCTGCAGCAGTATGCTGCCATCTGGCATGCGTGTGCTGATTTTCCCATTCCCGTTGTTGAAGTCCAGGTAAGTGAAAGCAGCTCCTTGTTTCTTCTTGTGCTCGGTAAACATTTGCTCGTTTAGCGTATAGCTGGTACCAGAAGGGCGGATAGTAATCCGGTAAAATACATCGGCCAGGAAACCGGCGGCAGGATTCAAGGCATTCAGAGCCTTATAGTCGAATACGTAAGTCACCTGCGCACAGGGGGCCGTCCTGTCTCCGTTGAAGTTCACTATCTGCCCGTATCCGCCCCATTGTTCTTGGATAAGTTTTACTAATCCGTCCCCTGCGATACCTTCGCTGAGCAAACGCAGCGCGTTGATAAAAGACGTCTTCCCGCTCCCATTAATGCCCAATAACAGGTTGACCCCTTCATGTAATTTTATTTTAGTTTCTCCTTTAAAAGAAAAGAAATCCCGCAATATGACTGATTTCAACATAACAAATCTGTTTTTATCGCAAGCGATGCATTACCGTTGCAAATATAGCGAAAGATAGCAATATAGGAGTTAGTCTTCATAATAGATTTCCCATACATGCGGAGAATATTTATACTATTATGGGGTTATCATCCGAACAAGCCATCATGGCCGTAACCACTATCGCGGCCATCAGCACGTAAAACCATTTTCCATGTTAAACAATTTGTTTAGTGTTAGTTAATATAGTGGCAAAGGCAGTTGAAAACACAATTAATTGTGATATATTCCAGAAAAATTCTTAACCGCCTCTTATTTCCGTCCTACCTTGTCCGTTCTTTTTCCGCTCCATAGCGCCGAAGCGCGACCGAACGAGTACCGAATGGGGTACGACTGGGGTACGAATCGGAGCTGTCCCGGGTTTATAAGGATTTTTCCCGATGAGCCGCATTGCGGCATGGCGACCGGGTGCTCCTAAAAAGAGGTGCAAAAAGTTTTTTTAACTTCCTGCCACGCAAAGGTGTCCCCTAATGTGCTATCTTTGTCTGGATAAACCTTTAAATGAAACAGATATGGACAAGTACATTTGCACGGTATGTAGCTACGTCTACGACCCCGAACTGGGCGACCCCGAGAACGGCATTGCGCCGGGAACTGCGTTTGAAGACCTGCCCGACGACTGGGTGTGCCCGCTGTGTGGCGTAGGCAAGGAAGACTTTGAGAAAGAAGCCTAAAGCCCGAAAGGCTCAGGCCATAAGGCAGACGCGGACTGCGCGGAGTGCATGGACAACCTCCATGCTACTCTGCGCAGTCCGCGCCTTTTTGCATCCCCTCGTCAGGAGGCTTTCTTCTCCTTGGTGTCGCTACCGGCTTCCACGACGTTCACCACGTAGTCGCCCAGCTTCTCGCACTCGGCAATGATGTCCATGTAGTAGACGCCCATCTGGTAGCTGTAGTCTTTGTTGTTGACGCTGATGATGTTCTGGTTCTTCAGCTGGTTGCGGTAGTTGTTGATTTCGTTTTCCAGGTTGAACGATTTGTTCACGTCTATGCCCTGCGGGTGTTCGGAGTGTTCCACAAGGATTATCATCTGCGCCAGGGCATCATCCACCAGCTTCATCATGGTGTGGATGTGCTCATATTGGGCTGGGGTGAAGTCTTCGTCGCTTTGCCGCTTGCGGTTGATGGTGCGCGCCAGGTTGTAGCAGCTGTCGCCTATGCTTTCTATTTCCGTCACCTCGCGCAGCATGGCGCGTATCTGCAGCTTGCTCTCCGAGCTTAGGCGGCCTTCGGATACTTTGTTCAGGTAGTTGGCAATCTCAAGCTCCATGCTGTCGCTGATGTTCTCGTACTTCTCCACGCGGCTGAAGAGCTTGTTGAAGTCGTCATCCTTCTCGGTGTGCAGCAGGTCGCGCACCATGCCGAACATGCGGTGCGTGCGCTCGGCATAAAGGTGGATTTCCTTGCTGGCCTGCAGGATGGAAAGCTCGGAGGTGGAGAGCATGCCGCCCGTGATGAAACGCAGGCGGTACTCCTCGTCCTGCTCGCGCTGGGGGATAAGGACGCACACCGTGCGCTCGATGAACTTCACAAACCATATCAGCACCAGCACGTTGCACACATTAAAGGCGGTATGGAAAGCCGAGAGCTTGAAGGGCACGGCTACGGACATCTCGGTGACGCCCATCACATTCTCCACAAACCACGACACGGCGCCGGTGAAGAAGGGGAACAGGCACAGCACCCAGATGACACCAAACACGTTGAACACCAAGTGCGCCAGGGCAGCGCGGCGTGCCTGCGTGTTACCGGTGAGGGCGGCCAGGTTGGCGGTGATGGTGGTGCCGATGTTCTCGCCCAGCACCAGGGCGGCACCCAGTTCGAAGCTAATCCAGCCGTTGGCACACATAATCAAGGTAATCGCCATGGTGGCCGAAGAGGCCTGCACAATCATGGTCAGCACGGTGCCGATAGCTACAAACAGCAGGACGGAGCCGAAGCCCATGTCGGTGTAGTTTTGCACAAAGGCCAGCATCTCGGGATTCTGCTCCAGGTTGGGGGCATTGGCTTGAAGCATGGACAAGCCCATGAACAGGAAGGAGAAGCCGAAAATGAACTCGCCCACCGACTTGCGCGAACTGCGCTGGGAGAACAGCAGTGGCACGCCGAAAGCAAGCAGGGGCAAAGCAAACGCGGAAATGTCTACCTGGAAGCCCAAGGCGGAGATAATCCAGGCCGTGACCGTGGTACCAATATTGGCACCCATGATGACACTGATGGATTGCGACAAGGTAAGCAAGCCTGCGTTGACAAAACTGACCACCATGACTGTGGTAGCGGAAGAAGACTGGACCAGGGCTGTTATCAACATGCCCGTCAACACGCCGGTGACGCGGTTGGTGGTCATTACGGTGAGAATCTTGCGCAAGCGGTCGCCTGCGAACTTTTGCAGCCCTTCGCTCATGATTTTCATGCCGTAGAGGAATAAGGCCAATGAGCCGAGCAGCTTTAACAAATCATAAAAAGAATATTCCATCCCTAATAATTTAGCGGGTTCTTTTGCAGCATGTTTTATTACCCCTATCTTTAAGGTCGAATCCCAAACCAGAGAGGAAAATGAAACACATGTTACAAATTTGTTGCAAAAATAATAATATTTATAAAGAATTCCCCGTTGGGAGCAGTCTTTTAGAGATTTATTCTGCATTAGACCTCGATTTCCCCTACCAAGTGGTAAGCGCACGGGTGAACAACCGCTCCGAAGGACTGAACTTCCGGGTCTACAACAACAAGGATGTGGAGTTTCTGGACGTGCGCAACCCCTCGGGCATGCGCACCTATGTGCGCTCGCTGTGTTTCATACTCTATAAGGCTGTGAGCGAGCTGTTTCCCAAAGGCAAACTGTATGTAGAGCACCCGGTGTCGAAGGGTTACTTCTGCAACCTGCGCATCGGGCGGCCCATCGAGCTGGAAGACGTGCAGGCCATCAAGAAGCGGATGCAGGAAATCATTGCTGAGGATATCCCCTTCCACCGCACGGAGTGCCACGTGACGGAGGCGGCGCGCATCTTCAGCGAGCGGGGCATGAACGACAAAGTGAAACTGCTGGAGACGTCGGGCGACTTGTACACCTATTATTATACGCTGGGCGACACGGTGGACTATTACTATGGCAACCTGCTGCCCAGCACGGGCTTCATCAAGCTGTTCGACATCGTGAAGTATTACGACGGCCTGCTGTTGCGCATCCCCAGCAAAGAGAACCCCAATGTGCTGGAAGATGTGGTAAAACAGGAAAAAATGCTGGACGTGTTCAAAGAACACTTGCGCTGGAACCACATCATGGGCCTGAGCAATGTGGGCGACTTCAACCATGCCTGCGAAGACGGGCATGCCACCGACCTCATCAAGGTGGCCGAGGCTTTGCAAGAGAAAAAGATAGCACAGATAGCCGATGACATTTATCACCGGGGCGACGGCGACCGGCGCGTCAAACTGGTACTTATATCGGGGCCGTCGTCGTCGGGAAAAACCACCTTCAGCAAGCGGCTCTCCATCCAGCTGATGACCAACGGGCTGAAGCCTTACCCCATCTCGCTGGACGACTACTTTGTAGACCGCGACCAGACGCCGCGCGACACCAATGGAGACTACGACTATGAATCGCTCTACGCCCTCGACTTGAAGCTGTTCAACGAGCAGTTGCAAGCCCTGCTGCGTGGGGAAGAAGTGGAACTGCCCCATTACAACTTCACTGCCGGGCGCAAAGAGTTCAGGGGAGACAAACTGCACATAGACGACAACACCATCCTCATCCTGGAAGGCATCCATGCCCTGAACCCCGAATTGACGCCACAGATTCCCGACGAGAACAAATACAAAATCTACGTATCGGCACTTACCACCATTTCGCTGGACGACCACAACTGGATTCCCACGACCGACAACCGGCTGGTGCGCCGCATCATACGCGACTACAACTACCGGGGAAACTCTGCCCGCGAAACCATAGCGCGCTGGCCCAGCGTACGCGCCGGCGAAGACAAGTGGATATTCCCCTACCAGGAGAATGCCGACGTGATGTTCAACTCGGCCTTGCTGTTCGAGTTTGCCGTGCTGCGCTACCACGTGGAGCCCATCCTGAACAGCGTGCCCCGCAACTGTCCGGAGTATGCCGAGGCCTACCGCCTGCTGAAGTTCATCAAATACTTCACGCCGGTGCAGGACAAGGAAATCCCGCCGACCTCCCTGCTGAGGGAGTTCCTGGGGGGGAGCAGCTTCAAATATTGACGCATCTGCAATAAAAAAACTGCCCTGCGAAGTATATCATACTGAAGAATACCGTAACTTTACGCCGGATAAAACTTCAGACAATATGAAAAAAGTTATCGGTATTCTTATTTTCATAGCATTATGCTATGCCAGCCAACCCGTGGCAGCACAACAGAGCGGGGATGACTTGAAAGGACAGGCCCAAGAGTGCCTGGACAAAAAAGACTACACCAAAGCACGCTACCTGTTCCTGCAAGCTTACTACGCATACGCCACGGGCACGCAATACGACAAAGCCGTGACCTGCGGCGTGCAGGCCAGCGCCCTCTACCACCGGGAGAATTACAACCAGGAAGCCTTTGAACTGCTCGCCTCCGTGGAACAAACCGTGAAGGCCGGCGAACAGAAAAGCGGAAAAGCCATGCCTGCCCTGCACTACCCCATCACGAAGGAACGCCTAAACATATACACCAAGCAACGCACCGCCGCCCGCGCCAAAGACCAGCTGGCACAGCTGGAGAACTGGGCCAAGGCCGCACAAAACGACTCGCTGGACGCCGACCTGCTCCGCACCAAGACAAGATACTACTATGCCTTCGGCCTGGACGCGCAAGGCGATGCCGCCGTCCGTGCCTTCATCAGCCGCCACGACTCCATACAACAACTGGCCGCACAAGCGCAATACGACACGCTGAACGCCCGCTACCAAGACAGCCTGCAGGACATCGTGAATAAAGACATCGCGCTGACAAGCCGCCAATACATCATTGCCGGCCTGGGCATACTGGCTGCCCTGCTGGCAGGCGCACTGGTGCTGGGCGCCATAGCCCTGCTGCGCCTGCTGGCCAAAAACCGCAAGCAACAGAAAATCATCCAAACAGTGAATGAGCACAATGCTTTGAAGACAAAGTTTATACGGAACATATCCGCACAGATGACCCCCACACTCGATTCGCTGGACACGACTTCACCCGCCGTACAGGCACTGAAAGCATTTTCAGCACATATTGAAGAATTGTCTGTCCTGGAAGACTCGCTTACCGAGCCATACGAGCTGGAAGAGACCAATGCACTGACATTCTGCGAAAGCATTGCCGACAAAATAAAAGGAAACGTCAAAGAGGGTGTCACCGTGATGGTGAATGCCCCCAAACTATCCGTAAAAATCAACCGGGAACATGTAGAGAAAATATTAACCCACCTCCTGCAAAACGCCGCTGAACATACTCCTGCGGATGGGAAGATTTGGCTGGACTTCAAGAAACGCGGGGCACATACCCAGCAGTTCGTTGTAAGCGACACCGGATGTGGCATCCCCGAAGAGCAGCAGGCCGACCTGTTCAAGCCCTTTGCCAAAGTACAGGACCTGGCGAAAGGTGACGGACTGGGACTGCCCATCTGTTCACTGGAAGCCACAAAGATGAACGGCAGCCTCACGTTTGACGCCTCCTATACCAAAGGGGCACGGTTCGTGCTGGAACTGCACGCTTGAGGAATGAAGAACTAAAAATGAAGAATCGCGCTTTGCGCAAAATGAAGAATTGCCCTGCGGCATCCTTGAGAGTTCTTCATTCTTCATTTTTTAGTTCTTCATTAAAACTTATCTCATCGCCTCCACCTCGTCGGGCGTCAGGGGGATTTTCTTGCCCAGACGGCGGGCACCGGTTTCTGTAATCAGGTAATCCTCCTCGTTGCGGATACCACCAAAGTGGCGGTACTCTTCCACCTTGTCATAGTTGATGAAGTCGGTGAACTTCTTCTGCCCGCGCCACAGGTCTATCAGCTCGGGGATGAAGTAAATGCCCGGTTCCACGGTGTGCACAAAGCCAGGCTCCAGCGGGATGGCCAGGCGTTGGCTCTTGCGCCCGAACTGCGTGCTCTTGGGCTGGCCGTCGTATCCTACCCATATCTCGCCCAGGTTCTCCATGTCGTGCACATCCAAGCCCATCATGTGTCCCAGTCCGTGGGGATAGAACAAGGCATGGGCGCCCTCGCGCACGGCATCTTCGGCATTGCCTTTCATCAGTCCCAGCTCCTTCAGTCCTTCCACCATGACACGTGCCGAAAGGTCGTACACGTCCATATAAGGGATGCCTGGCCGTAGTGCCTTGACCGACTCCAAGTGCATGGCGTTCTGCACCTCGTACACGGCGCGCTGGCGGGGGGTAAACGTCTTGTCGACGGGGATGGTGGACGACATGTCGCCCGCATAGCCCGACGGCACTTCTGCCCCTGCATCTATGAGGAACAGCTGGCCGGATTGTATCTTGTTGCCGTGGTAGTGGTTGTGCAGCGTCTGCCCGTTGATGGTGGCAATGGTGGCAAACGACAATTCGCAGTTGTTCTGCTCGGCCACGTGGTTCATTTCGGCCACCACCTCATACTCGTACATGCCGGGGCGGATGAAGCGCGTGGCGGCAATGTGCATGTCGGCCGTCACGTTACAGGCCTTCTCTATCTCCTCTATTTCCTCGGCCGACTTGTGGTTGCGCTGTGCCACCACGGCACGGATGAAGGGGACAGAACCCTCTTGGTGGGCAGGCGGAAGGCCCAGCCAGTCCATGAGCTTCAGCTTGTGCTCGGCACGGTAGGGCGGCAGGTAGTGGATAGTTTGCCCCCGCTGCACGGCCCGGTGCAGGTAGTTCACGACGTCGGCATAGGGGCGCGTCTCGCCGATGCCCACCCGTTCGCTCTTCTCGTGCAAGGTAGGCTGGGTGCCCATCCACACGATGTAGTCGATGCTGAGTTCGTCGCCGAAGATAATCTCCCTGTCCTCATCGATATCGATAATGGCCGCCAGCCCTGCAAACGACAACCCGAAATAATACAAAAACGTGGAGTCTTGCCTATAGCGGAAGGTATTGTCCTCGTAATTCAGTCCCTGTTCATCATTCCCCAGGAACAACAAGACTCCCGAGCCAACTTGTTTCTTCAGCGTGGCCCTGCGCTGGATGTAAGTTTCCTTGGCAAACATAATCTTTCGGTTTATATTTTATGGCTATTCCATGCGCCTCCCCCTTTGCGGGGCGAACGACAAGCAAACTTACGGGAAAAAAACGGAAAAACCTCGCGATTCGGCAGAAAAAAGCGCGCCGGCGCCACGGCTTTTTCATTGTGAGTATTTTCAGAATGCCGCCAGGCTTGTCCTCACCACCTCACCCCCCTTTCCCACCGGACGGGTTTTCACCGGCGCTGCTTGCGGCGGGGGAAGCCCTATGAGGAAGGGGGTGTGCTATGCTATGCTTTACTATGCTATGTGTACCAAAGTACACTTTCTCTACGTGAGTTCGGGATAATAAAGTTCTAAAAAAAATAGGTAATCACAAGTATTTTTCGTAACTTTATATCTGACA
>CALUJC010000036.1 GCA_944320865.1 uncultured Bacteroides sp.
AACCTCTTCGAGGTTCTATGCATCTGCTGAAGGCTTCCTACCGCAGGTACCGCTGCGCGGCACACAGCGGTTAAGCATAGTTGGACAGTTTCACTGTCCTTGTAACCTCGTTAACTTGTTTCCTCGTCAACTAAAGCGCGCTTGCGCGCGCTAAATTCCCATTTCAGTATTTAAAGAATCTCCTTCAACTCTCTCAAGTCCCTGATGTGATAGGTGGGCCGGAATGGCAAATCATTACGCCCGGCCGGGTCGTAAAACACTTGGCTCATCCCCGCTCTACAGGCTCCTGCCACATCGCTATCCCAGCTGTCGCCTATCATCAGCGATTCATGCAATTGCGATTGCGTAGCAGAAAGGGCAAAGTGGAAAATAGGCAACCAAGGCTTCAGGACACCAATATCGTCGGACAATACCACCTTCTTGAAATAACGGGCGATGCCGGCCGACTGCATCTTACGCCTTTGCAACTCCCGGAAGCCATTGGACAGGATGTAAAGGTTATATCCCCGCCCGTGCAGGTAGTCCAGCACTTCGCCGGCATGGGGCATCAGCTTGGACTTGGTAGGTATCACGGCAAAGAAATCTTCGGAAAACTGCTTTGCCAAGAGGGCATCTTCAATCCCTACCGCCTGCAATGGATAAAAGAAACGCTGGCGGTTCAGTTCGTCTTTCGTCACTTTGCCTGCGGCGTATTCTACCCACAGCTCGCTATTGCGTTGCTGGTACAAACCGTAGAAATGGCTGAAAGAATGGAAGAAACGGCTATAGCGATGTTTCTCGTACATCTCCAGAAATGTGTCGTAAGCATTTTCCGAAAAAGCCCACAGCGTATCATCGAGGTCAAAAAAGAGATTTTTATACATGAAAAAGCATTATAGGGACATGAGGGATAAAGGTACACATCTTCTGCATAAACCTTCATCCCTCACAACATCTCGTAAGATATACCGCCAGTCACTCTCCTATTTCACTTGGATAACCAAGTACTTGGAGATGCTCCAGAAAGCTTGGGGATTATTGATTTTCAACGTAAGTTGCCCCTTCCCGTCTTTCTCCAACGAATATGCACCGGCCGGATGAGTGGTCAACACTTCCGCATCAGTACTATACAGTTTAATTTCGCGGGTAGTGCGGATATCTATTTGGGTAAAATAATCCAAATTGACATCGGCAGCTTTCAATACTTGCCCCTTTTTAAACAGACCGCTCTTGGAAAGAATACGCTGGTCTTTCAGTTCTTTCTTGGTGCCAAACACGAACCAGGCGGTATTCAACTCCTTGTCCTGCTCTGCAACGGTTTCCGCTTTTGCTTCATTCTCCGCCATCAGTTCTTCCTTTTCGGTGGTAAGGCCTGTTACGGCAGCATCCAGTTCTTGTATGCGTATATTCCGGGAAGCCAGTTCGGCCTGCAGTTCCTCTATGCGCCGGGTCTTTTCGGCCAATTCTTTAGTCAGCGATGCCACTGCTTTTTTCAGTTGAGCCGAATTATTCCGGCTATTCTTCAGCATATCTTGCAACTTGGCTATCTGCTGTTTGTTTTCCTGCATTTGTTTACGAATAAACTCAATGTCCGAAGCTATCTGCTGCTTGGCTGTCAGCGAACCTTCACTCACGGCTCCGCGTTGCAAATCCACCCGGTTTTCGGCCTCACTGATTTCACGGAAGCCTTCCGATATCTCGTTAAAAGTCCCCATCATGTCATCCAGTTCTGCATCACGTTGGTTCAACTCTGTACGCAACGAATCATTCTGGGCTTGCAGTTGTTTTTTCCCGCCACCGGTAAGCCCGTCGCACGAAGCCATTACGGCAGCTACGACCAGCATTGAAATAGCTAATTTTTTCATACGTTCTAATTTTTACTTATTTGGATTAATGAAGTTGTTCTCACTCACCGGCACCCGCCACCACGATTACAATCTCGCCCCGAGGCTCATTGGCTATGAAGTGTGCCGACAATTCGGCCAATGTACCGCGCACGGTTTCCTCATGCACTTTCGACAATTCACGTGACACAGAAGCCTGGCGTTCGCCACCAAAGACTTCAGCAAACTGCCCCAACGTCTTGACCAGACGATAGGGGGATTCATAAAATACCATGGTACGTGTTTCTGTAGCCAATAGTTTCAGACGCGTTTGCCGGCCTTTCTTCTGGGGCAGAAAACCCTCGAAGCAGAAGCGGTCGCACGGCAAGCCCGAAGAGACCAACGCAGGGACAAAAGCCGTCGCTCCAGGCAAGCATTGCACTTCAATGCCATTGCGCACACACTCACGCACCACAAGGAAGCCGGGATCGGATATACCAGGTGTGCCTGCATCGGACACCAAAGCCACCGTTTCACCGCCTTGTATGCGGCGGACAATGCTCTCCACCGTCTGATGTTCATTGAACTTATGGTGCGACTGCATGGCATTTTTTATTTCAAAATGCTTCAGCAAGATGCCCGACGTGCGCGTATCTTCCGCCAAGACCAAGTCGGCCTCTTTCAAGATACGTATCGCGCGAAATGTCATGTCTTCCAAGTTCCCTATCGGGGTAGGCACTACATACAGTTTTCCCATTTTTATTCTACTCCGCCATTTAGCGCATCAGGAACCACAGGTGCGACCAAAGTCCTGATGCAAAACGTTAATGCCGCAAATGTAGAAATAAATAATGGAAAAATATACCTGCCTATGCACTAAAAGTGAGTAGAACGTTCCATTATCTCCATACACATGCGTCCGTTGTGGTAGGGGCACTTCCAAAAACCGGCCTTGTCATCGGCTGTATTGACCGTACCGTCAGCATGGATGCTCCAATGCCACTCACCATGTTCATGGTCTATCAGATGTTGCTTGATGAAATCCCAGCAACGGAAGGCCTTATGCAACGCCACTTCATCGCCAAAATACTGATAGAGATTTACATGCCCCACCACATTTTCAGCCTGCACCCACCAATGACGGTCGGTATCTGTTTGCGCCTTGTCTTCAAATGTCTCATAAACCATGCTGCCATCGGCAGTGATGCCTTCGCCGGCAGCGGCGGCAATAAACTCCACCAACGGTTCCACCTTCTCCAGCAGCGTCTTGTCGCCCAACACCAAAGCAGCTTCATGAATCAGCCAGGATGCCTCAATGTCGTGGCCATAAGAAATGATGCGATACTTGCTCCGCCAATCATCGCTGAAAAACAGCTCCAAATGCCCCGTGGCCGGGTTCAGAATTTTATCGGTGAACAGCACAATCAGATTACGCAACTGCTGTTGCAGACGTTCATCCTTCCATACCCTATACAGATTAGCATATGGCTCCAAAATATGAAGATGGGTATTCATGGTTTTGCGTTCATTTTCATCCTTATCGCTCAAGCGCATGTCGGCAAGCGCACTCCAATCCCTGGCCAAAGCTTCGCAATAGCCATTCAATTGCACATCGAAGCTGTGTTGCTCAATGCTTTCAAAAAGGCGGATGGCATAATCCAATGATTCTCCGTCGCCCGTGGCACGATGGTATTCACTCAAGCCGTAGATGGCAAAGCCAAGGGCATAAATCTGTTTCTTTGTGTCGAGCGGACGGCCTTTGTAATCGAGCGACCAATACACACCACCATATTCCTTATCATAAAAATGGTCGATAAGATAACGTTTGGCACGGGTGGCCGTAGCAAGATATTCTTCACGACGCAACAACCGGTAAGCAGCCGAAAATGTCCAAAGGATACGAGCATTGAGCACTGCTCCTTTCTCTGCTTCCGGCACCAACTCGTCTGTACCGGTGATACGCCCATAAAAGCCACCATTTACGTTGTCCGTCATCTTGTCCATCCAAAAGGGAAGGATATTACGGGTCAGTTCTTCTTCCACTTCCCGCTTCAATAATTGCATGTCCATATAGATTCGTTTTAAAATGATAATTTAGTTGACGAGGGAACAAGTTGACGAGGCAACGAGGGGCGGAGTATTTGCGGACGGCAACGCCGTCCAACCATGCTTAACCGCTGTGTGCCGCGCAGCGGTACCTGCGGTGTATGCAGGTGAGCGCAAGCACCCCGACCTCGAAGGGGTCGAACAAGCTATGTCCCGTCGGTATGGGGTTGAACCTCTTCGAGGTTCTATGCATCTGCTGATGGCTTCTTACCGCAGGTACCGCTGCGCGGCACACAGCGGTTAAGCATAATTGGACAGTTCCACTGTCCTCGTAGCCTTGTTAACTTGTTCCCTCGTCAACTAAATTCCCATTTACGCCCCCCGCCGTGCCTTCAAATCAGAATTGATGGCAGCCATACGCGTACGGTTCAACGGATAAATAAGCAACACCAGGATGGAAAGTGCGGCTATGGCGGCAGGGATGAAACTCATCAGATAGCGCAGGCCATCCAAAGCCTCGGGTGTCTGTACGGCATCGGCTGCAGTGTTGTAGCCAAAGGCTGCCAGCAGCGCCATTACCGCCCATCCGGCAAAAGCACCGCCAAACTTCTGTGCCATGGAGCCAGACGAGAAGATGAGTCCCGTAGAAGCGGTACCATCTTTATGCTCGGCATAGTCGGCCACATCGGCATACATGCTCCATATCAGCGGGGAGATGATGCCTGTAAAGATGGATATCAGTATCTGGAAAAGCAGCATCAGCCACCAGCCTGCCGGAGTGTTGGGCAGGAAGAAGAAGATGACGCTCAGCACTATCAACCCCACGAGTGAAAGCATGTATGTGGACTTTTTGCCCAAACGCACGGAGATGGGCACTGTCAGCGCCACACCAAGCATGTTGCACACCTCGCCCACCATGAGGAACAACCCGGCATACAATACGACATTGAAGAGACCGAAGTCGAGGAAAGCATTGGCACTGATGTAGTCTTTAAAGAAATAAGCAGCCGTAGCGCCACGCACCGTGTTGAAGGAGTTGGACAGAAGGGCGGCTCCATTCAATATCCACCAGGGAGCGTTGTGAACCAATGACTTAACGTCCTTGCCTACCGATTTCCCGGGAGCGGCCTTAACGTGCTCGCGTGTCATGCTGAAGCAGAGTAAGAAACCTACGAAACAGAGGCTGGCTATGGTAATCATGGCATATTGCCAACATTGCGTGTCGGAATTGCCCATCGAGCCAAACCAATTGCACAACGGCTCCCATGCCCCCAAAGCAATGAAGCTACCGCCATAAGCAAAAAACATGCGGTAGGAGGAGAACACGGTCTTGGTGTTCGAATCGTCGGTCATCACTCCCAACATTGCGCCGTATGGCACATTAATGCCGGTGTAGACGGTCATCATCAGAATGTAGGTGACGTATGCCCATATCAACTTACCCGTAGGGCTGAAATCGGGCGTAGTAAAGAGCAGGATACCCGCTATAGCAAACGGAGCCGCCACCCAAAGCAAGTATGGACGGTATTTTCCCCAGCGGGTATGCGTGCGGTCGGCAATAACGCCCATCATCGGGTCGGACACCGCATCCCAAATGCGGGTCACCAGCATCAGCACGCCCGCATCGGCAAGGCTCAAGCCGAAAATATTAGAATAGAAGAAAGGTAAGTAATAGGAAAATATCTTCCAGAACATGGAAGAAGACATGTCGCCAAAGCCATAGCCGATTTTTTCTTTCAGTGTTGCCATGATATAATTTCAGTTTATTAAAATAGTAAATATTCCTTTCATTTTTGCCTTATTCCAGCAAGGCTCCGCTTTATCGCCGTTAAAGTATTACTTTAGCAGCGTTAAAGCAACACTTTATCCTTATTAAAGCATCACTTTAACGCTACTAAAGTAACACTTTATTTTTGATAAACAAAAAATAAAGTAGTATGCGGTTATCCATCAGCCACTTACAGCCTTGCGGCTTTCGTTTACAAAGTGGCCAAAAGTTTCAGGTTCTTCTCAATCAACCTTTTTCGCGTTTCCACACAAGCTGATGAGATGAATCCGTCGGCAGGCGTGTGCAGGCAGTAGTCTACCAACTTGTCCACGGTAGAGGTGGCCACATGCATCCGCGTGTCCGACGAAGCGTAGTAGATGAACACCTTGCCATCTTCATCGGCTATCCAGCCGTTGGAAAAGAGCACGTTGCTCACGTCGCCCACACGTTCCTCCCCTTCGGGCACCATGAAGGCACCGGCGGGCGAGGCTATCACCCGCGTGGGGTCGTCGAGTGCCGTCATGTACAGGTAGAGCACGTAGCGCAAGCCGGCCGCGCAGGCACGCACGCCGTGGGCCAGGTGCAACCAGCCTTGGGGTGTCTTGATGGGATGCGGCCCCTCGCCATTTTTCACCTCCTTGATGGTGTGGTAATAGCGGCGGTCGATGATGGTTTCCTCTTTCACCTCGGCATGGGTGATGTCGTCCACCAACGCCCAGCCGATGCCTCCGCCACTGCCCGTGTCGATGAAGCCATCCTGCGGGCGGGTATAAAAGGCATACTTGCCGTCCACGAATTCGGGGTGAAGCACCACGTTGCGTTGCTGGCTCTTTGTCTTCAAGTCCGGCAGGCGTTCCCAGTTCACCAGGTCTTTGGTGCGGGCTATGCCGGCCGTGGCCGTAGCCGCCGAAAGGTCGCCTTCCGGGGCGGTGTCATCGTGACGCTCGGCGCAGAAGACACCATAAATCCAGCCGTCCTCGTGGGCAGTGAGGCGCATGTCGTACACATTGGTGGCAGGAATCACGTCTTCGGGCATGGTTATCGGATAATCCCAAAAACGGAAATTGTCTACCCCATTGGGGCTTTCGGCCACAGCGAAAAACGACTTGCGGTCGGCACCTTCCACGCGCACCACCAGCAAATATTTACCCTTCCACTTTATGGCACCCGAATTCATCACCGCATTCACCCCAATGCGTTCCATCAGGTAAGGATTAGTCTTTTCATCCAGGTCATAACGCCAGAATATCGGCGCATGGGCGGCGGTAACTACCGGATAGCGATAACGCGTATATATGCCATTTCCCTCTTCTTGGGGGATATTTTTCCGGGTAATCAGTTCCTCATGTTTGTTGAGAAGTTCTTGTACTTTTTCTACAAACGGTTTCATGTCTATGATATTATATATAAATGATAATTTATTGGGGCGTAGCCCCGAAATGAAGAATGAAGAATGAAGAACTAAGAATGAAGAATTAGGGAAGTAACTGAATTCTCCTCCTCCCCGGAGGCGGGGAATTCAGTTACCGTCGCATTTGCATCCCTGAGAATTCTTCATTCATCATTCTTAATTCTTCATTAAAGCGCGCTTACGCGCGCTAAATTCCCATTTTCACTCATACAGATTCACCTCTTTTGCAAAGAGGGTCTTCGGATGGTTGTAGAAGTCTACAAAATCCTTGGCGGAAGCCTGGCCAGGATAGGGGGCATAGAAATGCGTCACCTTCTCGCGGGCATTGCGCCACACCAGGACGTAGGCCAACGGATATTTTTCTATGGCGGGAAGCAATGTCCCCGTCCACCACTTGGCATCGGGCACGCCCTCATAGCCGGCCTCGGTAATGGCCATGACCTTGCCATGGGCTCGGGCCACGGTGTCGAGCACACAGAGCGACTTGTCCAACGAGGCCAGGAAGGCATCGCGGTCGAACTGGTAAGCATCGAAACCTATAACGTCGATAATGTCATCACCCGGATAACGCTCCAAGTAATGCACGGTGTCTTTCGGCTCCGTGCCCGAGGAGTAGGCGTAAAGGGCATTGTCCACGCCGTGGGCACGCAGGCTGTCCACCGTCATGCGCCACAAGCTCTTGTAGTCGTCTGCCGAGCAGAGCTTTTCGCCCCACCAGAACCAACTGCCCGTATGCTCATGCCAGGGGCGGAACAGCACGGGGACTTTCGCGCCTTCCGGTGTCTGCAACGAGTTGATGAAGTCGGCCACCCGTGTCAGCCACCCGGCAAACTTGGCATGGTTGGCGCCTCCGGGCAAGATGGAGCTTACCACGGTGGAGTCGGACACGTCCCACGCGTCGCCCCCGGTCTTGGGATTGCGCGGATGCCAGCTCAAAGAGGCCAGGCCACCGCGCCGGTATTGGTTGATGATTTCCTTCCTGATTTTGTCGAAAGGCACTTTGTCAAGGCTGGCGTCGCCACCCAGTTCCAGCTCGCCCAGGTCGAAGCTGATGACGGCGGGATAGTCGCCGCAGACGCTTTGCACGTCCGAGCGGCCTTCATCGCCCTCCCAGCCGATGCCGTACACCGTGTCGTCGTGGTGGCCGAACATGATGCCCCGGGCGGGCACTTGTTTCAAGTTGGCCAGCAGCCGCTCCGTCTCCGGCGTCCTGGGTACCGGCGTTTCACTCGCAGCCTGTTGCTTCTTGGCAGCGCCGCCGCACGAAGAAAGCAGCCCGGCAGCCAAAAGCACGGCCAACATTCCTTTTGTTTTCATAATGAATCTCCTTATCGTTAATGTTATTAGCAAGGCACAGCACAAGGGGTGCCATACCGGTCCGTATTGGTCAGCACAAAGGTAAGCGATTGCGCACGGAAAAGCCAATACTTTTTTATCTCTTTTCGGCACAATGCCTCTGCGGAAGGCCTCTCCGGAGGTGTTCTGATTGCACCACGGTAGGTTTCCAACGCCACCCAAACACTATTTCTGCGGCCCCGGCGGATGCATGGAAACAAATCGGGCGCGGGCTATTCCCCGCGCCCAATCTGAAGAGGCAGAGGCATTTCACCTCACAGTGTCATTGCATCCTTTCCAACAATCTTTTTACTGCCTGGCGGGAAGTTCGTCGCGCGAAATGACAAACTCCTGCTCCATGGCATCTTTCCACCAAGCCTCGTCGGCATGGAAGGTCGAAGCGTCGTCGCCGTTATACCACGGCATGAACCATGCCCAGCGTGCACCGGCTGCCCATTGTTCGGAAATCAATCCTACAGTAGAACTTGTCGACTCGCCATAGCCGCACTCGCTCAAGGCCACCATCTTGTTGCCGTAGGTGGCGGCAAGGGTGTTGTATTGCGAAGCGCAGTCGGCAGCGGCATTGCCATAAAGGTCGCGGCCAATGATGTCCACGTAGGCATCGCCGGGATACCAGTCGTCATCGCCCGTTTCAGATGTCCACACCCAAATCAAGTTGTTCAGTCCGGCAGCCTGGAAGCGGTTAAACATGTCCACCCACAAGGCCTTGAAGCTGGCAGCATCCTTGCCCCACCAGAACCAACCGCCGGCCGCTTCGTGGTAGGGACGCCACAGCACGGGGATGCCCTCGTCCTGCAGCAGCGTCAGGTAACTGATAATCTCGGCCATGTCGGCTTCGTAGACATCGTTCTCCCACGTGCCTTCCGTCAGGGCATTGGCGGGGTCGAAGGCGTTGTTTTCGGCGTAGAAGTTGTAGGTTTCCGAGGGGACACCTTCCAATACGACGCTGGTAATGGTATATTTATGCCCGCTGATGATAAGTCCGTTGGCCTGCACTGCTGCCAAAGTAGTGGCATCCAGTGTCAATGAGAAGCTTGTCGCATCCTTTTCGACATCGAAATATTCATACGACGTCCCGGCTTCATCCACAAGGCCGGTCCAAGATGCCCCGTCTTTGAAAGAGCCTTGTGCATCGGTACCTACATACGTTATATTCACCGTCACCTTGTCACCCACCTCAGCCTTGGCAAACAAAGCCTTGGCTTCTGCCGAAGTCAGCGACAATGCATTCCAGTCTCTAATCACGGTTTCATCGGCAGACAAGGTTGCAGTGTTGGATGTCGGCACATTCCAGTGCCACATAGCAGCCACAATACCACCGGCATCCCACCAGTCTTTCACGGGAGTGATGTCATTATAATCAATCCAGTTGGCAGGCGATGAGTTCAAGTGCAGATAGTCGAAGCAGTTGATGGCCGGATACTTGCCCGTCCACTGGAATACCTGCTCAGCCTCATCCGTGTTCCAATCCACATCGGCCATGATAGCCGACAGTGTGCGTGTTTCGGAATTCTCCAACAAGTAATTGTACAACTCCACAGCTTCGGAAGTAGCCGAGGCATTGACCAACGCCTCGTCCAGACCTATCGTGCTGAACTGTACCGTCACTGCCGGAGCCGGCATGTCATTCGGTCCGGTCACCACCCCTGCGGGAATAGTCAACGTGCACTGCGTTTCGCGTGTAGGCACATTTACATTCACAGTCAACGTATTGCTGGAACCAATCACGTTAGCACTGGTTATGGTGCCGCCTGTAAATTGCAGTTGGTCGGTATTACTGGTAGCAAAGAACACGTTCTTATCGTAAGTCACCGTGATGGTGATGTCTCCACGACGCACCCTGGAAGCATTGTTTTCCGGGGTCGTGGATACCAACGCCGGGGCAGCGACTTCGGGGATGTTGACTTCTATTTCGTCGTCGCAGGCAGTCAGCATAAAGGGTACTGCCAATGCGAACATTTGTATCAAAGCTTTAATTTTCATATTCCATGTATTTTATTTATTCAAGAACAGTGACCTTAGAAATGACGCAACCCTCACCTTGGACAATGATTCCTGTATCACTCCAACCATCCGAAGTATTCATAATCGTATTATAAAGGTCTTCTGTCACTTCTATTTCGATTACATCAGGGCATGCACCTGCATCATATTGAAGGATTCCAAACAATTCCCCCCAATTGGCATGGTTAACTTGAATTTGCGTATATGCATTTTGGGACACATAAAATCTCATCTTAAATCCAGGTGCAAAGCCCGCTGCTGTCAAATCCGCTTTATAAATACGGAAAGCTCCACCAGCATCTTCGCCAGCCCAAGAGCCGAGATTATGTACATCTCCCATCACAACTTTTTCTGCAGATTCAACTACAACCGGGACATCCGAAACAATCTCCTTCCCTGCATAGTTAACCATCCGAACATAGTAAGTATCCGGTTCAACTTCGGCAGGAACAGTCAGTGTTACTTCCGTTGCTGTACGCGTATCGTATTCGGTCACTTTCACATCACCAAAGTAGAAATTCTCTACAGTATTCATGTTCAATCCGGTTATCGTAATGACTTCACCAGCTTCCACAGCTTCGGGGGTAATAGCCGTCACTACCGGGTCAGTGGCCGGAGTAATGTTCAGCGTCACGGTTGTTTCCGCTTCCTCACCATTTTTCATTACCAGTGTGGGAGCACAAGCACTTGCCGTCAAAGGTACTGTGATTTTTAATGTCTGCGCGTCGATATAGTTCACCTCAGGAGCAGGCTCAATTTCCATATCCGGATTTTGCTTTAGCGCTTCTTCCTGCTCTTTGATAAACGCTTTACGGTCTTCTTCCGTGACAATCACGACAGACGGATTATCTTCGCCTTCAAAGGCTACCCCGGCAACCAAGTCCAGATCTGTACCTGTGATGGTCACTACCTCTCCGGCAGTCAATGCTACGGGATTAAAGGCTGTAATTGCAGGTTTCAGTGTCTGATAAGCCAATGTTACAGATTCACCGCTTGCCATATTCAATGCCAAGTCACCGGATTGTGCCATATCGGGCACAGTAACCACTACACGTGTTGCCGTAGCCTCCTTTACCGGAACAGCTTCCTCCACGTTGGGGAAAGTTACACTGACTACCAAATCCATGTCAACGCCCGTAATGGTCAAGTCTGCGCCATTCTTCACGGCTGCAGGTGCCGCTGCCAAATTGCCGGGCAAAACAGGCGTGAATTCACTTTGCACCGGAACGGTCAAACCGGAACGCAACACCAGTTCCACTGCACCTGAAGCAGCCTCAGCCGGCAAGGCAAACGTTATCTGCGTTCCATCTTCATTAACCGTAAACGATGCCTCACCTTCTTCCGCCAAGTCGGCTGACGGAAAATCATAAGGTACATCGGCTGACGCATTGAAGCGCACATAAGCCACCATATTTAAATACGTACCTGTAATCGTAACCGCTTCGCCGGCTTTATAGCGGGTAGCTATAAACGAAGTCACCGTCGGCACGCCGACCTCCAATTCTGTTTCAGAATAAATCCAGTTGGGTAAGTCTTCCACGCCGTCGCTCAGGATAATTTGCCCGGTTTGTGCAGCGTCGGGCACAACTACCTCAATCTGGTAACGGCTGTGGGAAATGAATTCTGCCTCCGGCACTGCCACTTCATCGGCAAAAATCACCTCATGAATCAGGTTCAGGTAATCGCCCGTAATGGTAATCACCTCGCCCGGCATTGCCGTTGCCGGCGAAAAGCCTTCAAACACGATAGGTTCTTCATACGTCAACTGTGTTTGGGTCACAATCTCCGTACCATTGGCAGTTACCAACGTCACATAGCCCACTTCCGGCCCATCTACCGGCACCTGCACCAATATCTCGCTGTGAGCCCCAGATTGGCGCACTTCAATATCCGTAATAGGCTCGACTCCTGGAATAATGACTTGCGTCACTTGGTCGAGGTTAGAACCGAGGAAGCGCAACGTGCCTCCACGCATCACGGGCTGCGGGCCATACACATTCAGGCTCACACCACCTTTATATTGCTGGGTGTCTAAATTGTCATTGTCGCATGCCGCGAAGCCCAAGGCAACCAGGCAAGAGAGCAACCACACCTTTAAGTTACTTATATGTTTCATAATATTACTCTTTTATAGATTATCTGTTAGGCACGGCACGTATATTGTCAATCTTGAATATCGGCATGCACTCTGTTCCGTTCACGCCACCGCCTACTACGAAGATATTCAGGCTGGCAAAGTCTTCAGGAGAATTGGGCACATTGGTCGTCGCGGCTCCTGCACGGTCATAAGTAAAGCTGGTCAATGGAATGGTAACCGTTACCCACTGGTCATCCGTATGATAAGAACCTGTGCTGGTCCAAGGACGGTACATAGCCCGGCCAAATGTACCTTCATCACGCGTACCCTCACCATTGAATATATACATATTGGCACCTGCCACGTAGCCACTGTAGCCATCTATCGGATTACCGGAAAGCGTAACCAGGTCAAGACCTTCGAAGGCTACCTGCATGGCACCTGCGCTCCAAGGATTGGAAGAAGGAATATACAACTCAAACTTCAACGCCATATCTGCGTAGTCGGTGAAGTCAACCAAGTTATACAAAGCAATGCCATCGCCCGAAGTCACGTTCTGCGGATTATCCCAAGAACCGGCCCAATACTCAAAAGAGAACTGGCTATCATTCCATCCGCCATCGGCAGACATGACTGTCACGCCATCGCCCAATTGGACGAAATTGCCCGTAATGGATGTTTCATCCGACAGAATCTCACGTGCATGCCAGCCGTGGTTGCCCAAGCCGGTCACGCCATCGAAGTCGAACAACATGCCGCGTGTATCCAGATATTGGAAGGCAGACGTCGTAGTACCGTAAATGGTCGTCACCTCTACCGGTCCTTCTTCCGTGCACTCCGGCACAATAAAGCTGATGGAGCTTTGCGAAATATCGGTGAACTCCGTTACCGGCACATCGCCCGGGAACATCACTTCCAACGGCACGTTGGGGTCGTCCACAAAGTAGTTACCCGTAATGGTGGCCTCGCTACCTACCGGCGCATACTCGCACGACATGGCTGTCAGCGTAGGCGCAGGCACCGTGACGTGAAAATCATACTCCACCGTCTGCCCGCTCCGGGTCACCATATAGATTTTATCAGATACCTCTCCAGGAATAGTCTGCGGTACATCTACTAGTAACGTATTGTCTGTAATGTAGCTATTGTTCAAGATAGCCTGACGGTCGTTGAAGTAAAGTTCATAAACACTACGCAGGTTCTCTCCCACCAAGCAAACGGTACTTCCTGTAGTAGCTGCCGTTATCAAGGAGTCGGCCGAAGCCGCATAAGGAGAACGGATGTAGCGCACGGTAGGCACGCCGCCTGCCACTTCATATTTATCCGGCTCGTCTTCGCAAGACACCGTGGCGAATCCTGTAAGGGTAGCCAGGCCACAGAAGAAACCGAACCTCATAAGTTTATTCAGTAATTTCATATTCGTATGCATTTAAGATTAATAACTATACAAACTACGCACATCCTCGTGAATGGGGTCTTCCATCAGGTGCGGGTTGAACACCACGTCTTCGGTGGGGAACGGAAGGGTAAAGCTGTCTGCCGTGACATTCGGTGCAGCAACCGTATCGTCATAGTACATGGCATCCGGATTTACCGACCAACTTTGCGTACTGTAATATGCCTCATACAAGTCGCCTAAACCGACGAAAGAATTACGCTTTTGGCTGGTCAGCTCATTGATGCAGAACTGCGGGTCGTAGTAAGACACACGCACGTAGTCATACCAGCGGTCACCCTCCATGGCCAGTTCCAGGCGGCGTTCTTTCCACACATCTTCCCAAGTAAGGGTCGAGGGGCGATGGCTATTGTCCAACGTCGGGATAGCCCGCTGCCGCACGGCAAAGTAAGCATCGATGGCCGAAGCATCCGATGTCTGCTTAGCCGTCCCCATCATGGCTTCCGCATAAATCAGGTATACATCTGACAGGCGGAGGATATGGGTAGCCAGACTGTTCTTCATATAAGCAGCCGAATGCCCTACTCCGGCCACATGGTCTTGGGCATTGCCATACAAGTGCTTCACTGTATTGCTTCCGGTAGCGCTTTGCAACGTGCCGGTAGCTGCCGCATTGTAAGTGTCATCGTAAATAAAGCGCAGGTAATCGAAACCGCCCTTGTCCTGCCAGAAGTAAGGATAGGTGCATCCCGGCAAGAACATGGTGGCCTGGCAACGGGTGTCCGTGGCATTTATCCAAGAGTCGGGGCTCTGCTCCAACAGTTTCACGCCAAATGCCTCTTGCAGGTCCACCGACAAGCCGGACCAACCACCCCAGCAGTCGCCGAACTCATCGAAACCATCGATGGCCAAATCCGATTGCAAAGTATTTTGCGAAGTCCACGTATTACCTTCAGCTGTCCAACGCCAGGCTATCAGACTTTCCTCGCTCTCGTTGTTGGCCAAGCGGAATACATCGCTGTAATTGTCCAGCAACTGCCGTCCGGAGTTATCTATCACATCCTTGGCATACGAAGCCGCCTTGGCCAAGTCATCCCCGTTCAACGAACCGGAAATGCCGGCACGGGTCAGATAGACCTTAGCCAACAAGCCCTCGGCACAATAGTAATCGATACGCCCGGGGTCGCTTGATTCAGGCAACAACTCCATGGCTTTCTCCAGCGTCATGATGATATACTCATACACATCGGCCTTCTGCACCTTATACTTGTCGTTGTAAGAACCATTCACCAATTCCTCCGTATTGTTGTGGATAATGGGCACATCGCCGAAGCTGCGTACCAGGTAGAAATAAGCCAAGGCCTTCCAAGTCAAGCATTCGCCCATGCACTGGTTCTTTACCGCCTGAGAAGCTGGACTGCCCTTGATGTTGTCGTACACCGTATTGGCATGGCCTATCACCGCCCACAAGGAGTAAGACATGTTCACCAGGTCCTGGTCGGTACCGTTCACCGTAAACGTCAGGTAAGGACTGCTACCCCAATAGTAGTTTCCGGAGAGCACCTCACCCACTTTAATGAAACCGCGTTGAAAGTCATACCAAGGCGAGTTGTACAGGTAGTTCACACCGGAGATACATTGATCATCCGTCTCATAATAATTGCTCGTGTTGTAATTGTCGATAGTAGGCCTGTCCAGGAAGTTATCGCAAGCCGATACCCCCATTGCCAAAGCTACAGCCAACACACCATATTTTAGATTATTGCATTTCATATTGCTTTCAAGATTTAGCCGTTAAAAAGTAACATTCAAACCAAATGAGTAAACCGTAGGAGAGGGATAACGGCCGTTATCCAGGCCCATCACATTGGCACTTGCCGTGCTGACACCGATTTCCGGGTCGTAACCGTTGTAGCCGGTAATGGTCAGCAGGTTCTGTATGTTGGCATAGAGGCGCAGGTTCTCGATGTGCCATTTGTTCGTCAGCCGTTTGGGGAAGGTATAGCCCAACGTGATGTTCTTCAAACGAATGTACGAACCATCTTCCACATAGCGGTCGCTGACACGGTCGTTGTCGTTCGGGTCATTAATGGTAGCACGGGGAGTGGAAGTGCCGGGATTGGTAACCCGCACGTTCGTCACGTCATCATACCAGTGGTATACCGTCACACCATTCACCACTGCACCGTTCGTGTAGTCTTTGTTCGCATCAATGGGCGCCAAGATAGCGCGGTCGTTCACCGAATTCAATTGATTGGTCCACGTGGAATTCATGTGCGTCAACGACATGCCCAGGTAGTTGTACACCTTATTGCCCACCGATCCGTTGATAAACAAAGAGAGGTCGAAGTTCTTGTAACGGAAAGTATTGGTCCAGCCGAAGGTAAACTTAGGCATGGGCGAGCCTATGTTTGTACGGTCGTTCTCGTCGATGACGCCGTCACCATTCAGGTCTTTGTACTTGATGTCGCCTACCCACACTGTATTGTTTTTGTTAAACACGCCGTTGGCCGGATAGCTGTTGGCCGGTTTAGGCGAAGTCTGCAGATCTTCCAAATCCTCGTATACGCCATCGGTCACATAGCCGTAGAAGTTATACAACGACTCGCCCACATTGGTCACGCTCACTACGTCCGTCCATTGGCCATAGCCCACAATCTGCGCGGCACTGGTGCCCGACAAAGCTACCAGCTTGTTGCGGTTCACCGAAATCTGGAAATCAGAATCCCACTGGAATTCACCAATCAGCGGATGTGTGTTCAGCGAGATTTCCACACCGGTGTTGCGGATGTGCCCGTAGTTGCCCCAAGGCGCAGCCAAAGCCGATGAAGCATTACCGCTGGTACCCATGTACGAGGGCAGCTGCAACTGCATCAACATGTCTTTCGACTCCTTCTTGTACCAGTCCACCGTCAGGTTAATGCGGTCGTGGAAGAAGCTCAAATCCAAACCTACGTTGATTTGCTCCTGAGACTCCCACTTGATACCGGTATTGGCAATATTGGCCGGTCGGTAGCTCATTCCCAGCCCTGTAGGCATGATGCTGATGGCCGAACCCCAACGGTAACCGCCGATGTTGGCATTACCCGTCTGTCCCCAACCGATACGCAACTTACCGTTGCTGATGACGTTCTGCAACGGTTCAAAGAACTTCTCGTTGGAGAAACGCCAGGAAGCTGCAATGGCATGGAAGCCTGCCCAACGATTTTCAGGGCCGAAGTTAGAAGAGCCGTCATAACGGTAGGTATAGGTGGCCAGGTAGCGGTCGGCATAGTTATACGTGGCACGGGCAAAGAAAGAAGCCATGGACGAACTGCCAAACCCGTAGCCAATGGCAGGCGTACCATTACCCAATGCCGGATTGTGTACCTCATCAGAAGGCAGGTTGGTGTTGAACACGCTGGAATAATCGTAATCAGATTTCCACATTTCCTGTCCCAACATCACGGAGTAACTGTGTTTATCGATGCTGCCGTTATACGTCAGGTAGTTTTTCAGCTGCCAGAAGGTGGAACTATTCTTTTGGATACTGCTCTCATTGTTATCGCGAATCCATGTACCCAGGTTCACCATCGGCTCATAGCGTTCAGCCTTGCTGGCGCTGATGTCGTAGCCCAGCTCGGCATGCCACACTAAATTCTTTATCGGGGTAACTTCTGCAAAGATATTACCCGTCAACTTCTGACGGTTCAGCAAGATGTCGTCCATCAAAGCCAAGGCCACCGGGTTCGGGTTAGTATAGCCCTCCTGCGAGATAGATGAATAGCTGCCGTCCACATTGTAAATAGGAATGCTCGGGATGGTGGTCAATGAGTAATTAATCAAACCCTCGCTACTGTCCGCCAGCTTCAGGCTCTCGTCCGTGCTGGAGTAAGTAGCGCTCAAACCCAATTTCAACCACTTCTTCAACTGGGCGTCCAAGTTGGTACGCACGCTGAAACGGCTAAACTCACTGCCGATAATGGTACCCTCCTGGTCCATATACGAACCCGAGACATAATACTGCACCTTATCCGAACCGCCCTGCGCGCTCACCTGGTGCTGGTGCTGCAAGGCCGTCTGGAAAATGGCATCTTGCCAGTTGGTACCTTTGCCCAGCAAAGAGGGGTCGGAAAGATAAGCGCTCTCATCTGCCTCGCCCACATCGACAAAGTCGTTATAGAAGTTGGCATACTCGCGCAAGTTCATAATGTCCAGGCGCTTCGTCTGGCGTTGCACGGCAAACATGCCATCGTACGTAAACTTGGCCTCACCGCTCTTACCGCGCTTCGTGGTAATCAGCACAACGCCGTTAGCACCTTGGGCACCATAAATGGCGGTTGCCGAAGCATCCTTCAAAATTTCCATGCTGACAATATCGGCAGGGTTGATGGTAGACAACGGGGAAATGGTAGATACGGAACCGTTGCCCAAAGCATCACCCAAACCAAAGTCGGCACCGCTCTGCCCGCCGCCTTGCATAATCACACCGTCGATAACATACAACGGCTCGGCATTGGCATTAATGGTAGCCTGGCCACGGATACGGATAGAAGACGAAGAACCCGGCGCACCGGACGTAGTGACCGCCGTCACACCGGCAGCACGTCCTTGCAGAGATTGGTCGAGGTTGGTAATGATAGACCCCTTCAATTGGTCTTCACTCATGGAAACAGAAGCACCCGAGAGGTCGCTTTTCTTCATCGTACCATAACCCACCACAACAACCTCATCCAGCATTTCCGTATCTTCCTTCAACGTGATGTTCAACGTGGTTTGGTTAGTAATCACAATTTCCTGGGATATATACCCGATAAAAGAAACAACAAGAGTGGCACCCGGCTGCACATCCAGTGCAAAGTTACCATCGATATCGGTAATCACGCCGTTAGTAGTACCTTTTTCCAAAATATTGGCACCAATCACCGGCCCCATGGCATCGGTAACAGTACCCGTGATTCGTTTTGTTTGCTGCACAACTTCCACTGCATCGGCCGATGCCGCCCAAAGTCGTGGGGTATTGCCTAAGCCACACGTGGCACATATACCCAAAAGCAAGGCTGTTTTTCTAATGGTTACATTCATACTTGTATTTTTCTTAGATTAATAATAGGAACTTTCTTTTGCCGCCATGTCCGCATAAAAGCCAACATCCATCAAGGTCCGTTCTCCAATGGTAAAGACAGCAGTGTTTTCTTTTGTTTACTTCTTTCACATAGGCAATTACATTTAATTATTAGTATTTATTGTATATACATAAAAGACTATTAAAGGCCAAAGGACAATTAAGGTAACAAAGACTCATGTCGATAGAACCGATTGCAAATGTACAAGAAAAGAGGGTGCCAAAACGACACCCTCTTATCCGATTCCGATACTATTTTTACATTAACATATGAATCGGGGTAATAGCAACGATATGCTATTTAGCTTATACTATAAATGGGAATTTAGTTGACGAGGGAACAAGTTAACAAGGCTACGAGGACAGTGAAACTGTCCAACTATGCTTAACCGCTGTGTGCCGCGCAGCGGTACCTGCGGTAAGAAGCCATCAGCAGATGCATAGAACCTCGAAGAGGTTCAACCTCATACCGACGGGACATAGCTTGTTCGACCCCTTCGAGGTCGGGGGGCTTGCGCTCACCTGCATACACCGCAGGTACCGCTGCGCGGCACACAGCGGTTAAGCATGGTTGGACGGCGTTGCCGTCCGCAAATACTCCGCCCCTCGTTGCCTCGTCAACTTGTCTCCTTGTCAACTAAATTATCATTTACACACTTTAGTGATTACGTTTCAACTCATCGCGTACCATTTTGCCCCACGTTTTCAGGTCTTCATCCTTCCAGTTGCCTTCAGAAGAGGCCAATGGATAAAGCATGGAGCAAGTCTCGTCTTTATCGGATACTGACCAGACTACCCAACTGATGGAATGCTTTTGCATCCATTCCAGCCACTTGTTCCATTCCTCCACGTTGATGTCGCCATCGCCCGACGCCTCCATGGACGCACACTCCGACACAAACAGGGGAAGCCCTTTACCCAAGGCATAGTCTCCACGGTCGCGCAGGTCCTGCTTATGGGTATTGGCATAGAAGTGCAAGGTATACATCAGGTTGTCGTAGCCAGTGATAGGGTCATCAGCAGCAATATGGATATCCTGGTCCCAATGAGGGGAACCCACCAATATCACGGCATCCGGCTCAATGGAACGGATCACCTTGATTACCTCTATCGAATAGGCCTTTACATCCGCCCAACTGTCTTCTACCGGCTCGTTGAATATTTCGTAAATCACGTTGGGCACCCCTTTATATCGGGTCGCCATTTTCTTGAAGAAGTCTTTGGCCTCCTCCGTGCGCAAGCCGTGGCTATGCCAGTCTATAATGGCATACACGCCATTCTCTATGGCAGCATCCACTACGGTCTGCACGCAGTTTATTCCCATTTCCGGGTTGTCTATATAGGCGCCTTCCAGTTCCACACCCATGGAAGCACGCACCACCTGTGCGCCCCAATCGTTGACCAGATAGTCCACCGACGAAGCATTATAGAAGCGCGGCCAAAACTGATGCCAGCCGTAGCTTACCCCATGCAGCACCACCGGCTCCCCCTTCTCATTGACCAATTGAAGCCCTTTTACCGATAGGGCCGATACTTTTTTATCCACAACTTGCTCCGCATTTTTTTGCCCGGAGGCCTTGGAGCCACAACTTGCCATCACTGCCATCAGGCAAATGGCCAACACTACATTCAATGCATGAATCTTCATGGTTTATCTTATTCTTTAGTTCCACATCTTTCTATTTTTTCTCTTTCTGTATCGGGAAGTAAATGGTATACGGCTCATCTCCTATTTCATATAAAGGAACGAAACGAATAGCTTTTGCCTGATGACTCGTCCGGTAATGGCTTTGCTTCCATCTCACTATTTTATACTCCTGCCCGTATTCCGGTATCAGTATGCTTTCCGGACTTTCCTTATCCGCAACATGCAACATCGTTTCCTCCCCGCAAAGCCCGGCCAACACAATAGGACCTTCCATATAAGCCACCATGTCTTCACTGCCGGGCAAGGGTTCGGCATACAGGCAAGTGGGGAATTCTATATACACCTCATCATTCTGCCAAGTACGGCTGATGGTGTGATACCCATGGAGTGCATTTACCTTTTCCGGTTGCCCGTTTACTTTTATAATGGCCTTTTCCTTCAACCACCAAGGCAAACGCAAGCATAAATCAAAATGCACAGGATCTTCCGCATTTATCTTCAGCTGCATCTTCCAGCGGCTACCCGCATAATCCTTATTGAACTGGCTTACTGTAAAATCCTGCTGTACATGCACGTCCGTCCCTTCCTTCTTCCAACTCAATTCCGAAGGGATGTATTGGCTGACAACCAGTCCTTTTTCCGATTCAAAATAGATATATTCCAAATAACGTGTCTGTGCCTGTACCAATGAGCCATGACAACAGTAGAAATCCATCGTCGGATGTCCCCAACCTTTCTCTCCTCCCTTTGTATAACCGGCTCCCATAGGAAGGAAATAAGCCACCATGCCGGTTCTTGGATGTTGTTGAGCCAATAAGCCATTGTAGATATTCCGTTCGATATAGTCGGCATATTGCACATCGCCCGTCCAGCGATACAGATAGTCGGCTGTACGTATCATGTTGTATACCGTGCAATGCTCCTGGTTGTTCTCTCCGATAAAATGATGCAACTGATGAGGCGGAATCCAAAATTCTCCGGCATTCTGCCCTCCCGTACAAAATGATTCACGGTCGAGCACTGCACATTTCCAGAAAGCCAACGTCATCTGCTTCCAATAGTCATTGCCCGTCACCTCATACAAGCGTGCCGCTCCATGCGACCAAGGAATGCTGGCATTGGCATGATCATTGGACAAGGCATCCTCCCCTTTCTCCAATGCCTGGAACAATCCGGGTTGCCCATACCTTTCCATCAAATCCCTATACTTCACATTCTGCGTCAATGCATACATATTGGCCCATATTTCCAGCATGCCACTTGTTTCTCCTCCATATATCGCATAGGCCTTGCCTGTCTCTACCAGTTCGCCCGTCCAACGATGAAACCAGTCGGCAAATCTATCCAATACGTCCAATGCCTGTTGGGAGCCTGTCAGCATATACATGTCATACAGCCCCATCAAAGTCTTATGAAGGGTATATTGAGGCGACCAAATGTTTTTTCCTTCCGCCATCAAATATAAATACTTCTCCGGAATGGAACCTACCCACTCTCCTCCATTGTTTTCTTGGCAAACGGCCAATTCAGCGACAATACGGTCAGCCTTTTCTTTCACTTCCTTATCACCAGTCTCGGCATATATGTAAGCGGCAGCCGACAGCCAATGCCCAAGGAAGTGGCCACGCAACTGGTTGCTGGGCGACTCCCACCCCCAATAGAAATCCTGATAATTCCCATCTTTATTTACCGTAATATTGCCCGTCTTCGAAATGCCTGCCTCATAATAAAAATTCTGCAACAGCTTGTCATTCTCCAAGCTCATCAGGTATTTTTTATTCAATGCATAGCGTTCGGAAAACAAGCTGTTGCGCAATTTCACCTGCTGCACCGGAATAGATTTCAGCCTTACCTCTGGTGAATGATGATGCTGGAACAATTCCTCCTTATTCTCTTTCCTTTCTCCGGCATCATCGACATAAATCACTTGTGAAAAGGCAGATGAGGAGAAAACGCCTGCCATCACAATACCATAAAATATCTTTTTCATGCTATACCTCTATTTTATCGTAATTTCTCGTTTTCTTCCTTTATTATCTGCACAGTCGTGCTGTCTGTGGCAAAGACCGAGTTCAAGCCCTGTTGCTCCTGCGCCGGGTCGCCGGTATAGTCATCGCCCGGCTCCCAATAGATATGCCCCGGCGTCTGCTTGGCAAAGCCGCCCCATCCCCAGAAGTTGCATCCGGCAAAAAGTCCGCCTTTGTCACGCTCCTGGCGAATCAGGTCGAACACATAGGCATAGTAGGCATCGCGTGCCGTGGTAGGGGCATCTTTGGAGAACCGGAAACCATCGCGCGGGAAACCAAACTCCTCCAGCACCACCGGTTTCTTGTATTTGCTCCCTACGGCCAAGTGGTCCTCTATGTATTTCCGAGTGTTCTCCTTTGCCAGGGGAAGCATTTCCGTCAGGCTGTCTTCCTTTACCCAGCCCCAGTTGTAGGGCCAGATGTGGATGTTCAGATAGTCTATATTGGGGTCGGCATGTATTTGCTCAAAGAGGGCCATGTTCCCCTCGCATCCCCACATGCCTTCGCTGCCCGACGCCACCATGTGGTTCGCGTCCAGCGACTTTATCTGTGCAGCCACCTCGGCCATCCAGCGGGCAAAGGGAGCTTTGTTTTCCTCAGAAAAAGCACGCGGCTCATTGCCTATCTGCCAGGCCATGAGGGCAGGGTCTTCCGTGTATTTCTTGCCCGTATACCGGTTGGTGCGGGTCACGATGTAGCGCACATGGTTGGCAAAGAGAGCCTTGGCACTGTCCGATTGCTGGTACTGCTTCACATACTCCATGTAGGCAGGCCAGCCGTCGATGGCAGGCACCACCGCCTTGCCATGTCCCGACCATTGCAGGTAGACGGAGTAACCTCCGCTCCACTCCCACGAGTTGTTCAGGTAGAGCACGGCCGTCATGTCCCGTTTGCCCAGCTCGGCCATAAAGTAGTCCAGCCCGTCCAAAATGGTATCATTATACACACCCGGAGCCGTCTGCAAAGAGGGCTGCACGCGCGTAGGCACCCCGTTCTCTCCATCGGCGCCCACCAGCACGCGCAGGTTGGTCACCCCGATGCCCTGCAAGAAGTCCAGCTCCTTGTGCAGGCGGGCACGGTCGCCACCCTGTCCCTGCGAGGCCAAGATAGGGCCATACCAAAAGTTGGTACCTACAAAGTAATAAGGCTTGCCCTTGCGGATAAATTGCCCCTCGGCACTCACCTTGACAAACGGAGACGGCTCCGCACTGTGGGATTTCGAAGCACAGGCCACCACAAAGAGGAATAACAATGCTGTCGCACCTAATAAAAGAAGCTTTTTCATATTATATTTTGTTGTTAAATGATAATTTATAAGTTGACAAGGGGACAAGTTAACGAGGCAACGAGGAGACGAGTATTGCGGACGGCAACGCCGTCCAACCATGCTTAACCGCTGTGTGCCGCGCAGCGGTACCTGCGTTGTATGTAGGTGAGCGCAAGCATCCCGACCTCGAAAGGGTCGAACAAGCTATGTCCCGTCGGTATGGGGTTGAACCTCTTCGAGGTTCTATGCATCTGCTGATGGCTTCTTACCGCAGGTACCGCTGCGCGGCACACAGCGGTTAAGCATAGTTGGACAGTTGCACTGTCCTCGTAGCCTTGTTAACTTGTTCCCTCGTCAACTAAATTCCCATTTCTTTCACTTCACCCCCAGCTGTCCCCTCAGCCACTCCAGCCAGGCATCCCATTGCTCCTGATACCAATAATGGCCCGTTTCAAGATAGGGGTGCAACTCTTTGGGAGCGGTGATGGCGTTGTAGGCGGCATACATGGAAGTGGGCGGGCACACCTCGTCGTTATAGCCCCAGCTGAACCAGCCGGGCACCCGGAGCTGGCGGGCAAAATTGGCCGTGTCGTAGTAGCGCGCCGTCTGCCGCTCTTTGTCCGTAGGAGCACCGTAGTAGAAGTAATAATGAGGCCAGCCGCAAGCTCGCTTCTCAAACCAAGCCTCGTGGTCGCACAAGGCAGGATGGACGGCAGCCAGGCAGGTGACCCGCGAGTCGAGCGCCGCCGTTATCACCGACAGGGCGCCGCCCTGGCTGGAGCCGGTCACGCCCAAGGCCTTGCCGTTGTATTGCGGCAAGGAGCAAATAAAGTCTACGGCACGCAGCGCGCCCACAATGACACGGTTGTAGTAGAAAGCATCGCGGTCGTCCCGGCGGAAAGTCCAATAATTACTCAAAGCCCCATTGGCCAGATTGTCGTAAACCGACTGCTGCATGGTGACGGGTATGCCATGAATGCCTACCTCCAGCACAATCAGCTTGCCGGGGGCAGTATAGGTGTCCCCGCTATAAGGACGCACGCCGGCTCCCGGCACACGCAGCAGGGCTGGATACTTGCCCTCGGCCTTCGGCACCGTCAGGATGCCGTAATAGCGCCCGCCCCAAGGCTTGGTCTGGAAGCTTACCTGATAAACGTTGTCCAACTCTGTGCAGCGTTCGGGCAGCAACACCATGGTAGGGTTCAGCGGAGTCTTGCGCGCCTCGGCTAGCGTGTTGGCCCAATACTCATTGAAGTCGGCCGGCAGCTGACTCACGGGCTGCAGGCGTTCGGGCGCATAGGCGGCGGTGGCCAGCCCCTCGTAGGTGCGGCCGTCCACATGGGCCTTCACCTTGCAGCGCAGGAAGCCGGGCGTTTTCATCGAGGCCTTCAGCACCAGCGAGCCGTCTTTCAGCACTACCCCCGTGCGGACGTCCGTGGGATACATCTCAGGTCCCAGCTCATAATCGATGGTAACATCGGGCAACAGGTTCTGCGCCTTCACCACACGCACGGTGAAGGTACATTTCTCGCCCAACTGATAAGTCCAGTCACTATGGTCGGGCGACACCACTACACGAATTTCATTTCCGCGAATCTGCGCCATTGCAAAAGAGGCGCACAACAAAAAAGCCAACAGAAGAAAAGTTACCTTTTTCATGGTATAACATCTTTTTTAATTAAGTGAATTTACAATTAAATGATAATTTATCTGTTAGTGTTTAGCGTTTAGTGATTAGTGATTAATGCGCTGGGGTAACTGAATTCTCCTCCTCCTGGGAGGAGGAGTACCCGAAGGGGGAGGTGGTAGGGAAAAGTTATATAAATTAGGCGTTAATCGCTACCACCCCGTCACTTCGTGCCACCCCTCCTCCCCGGAGGCGGGGAATCAGTTACCGCCTCCTTATTGCACGTATTAATCACTCATCACTAATCACTAACCACTAATCGCTAAACTAAATTCCCATTTTTCTATTGGCAAAGGTAGCCCGTTTGCCCGTCCGCCGCCGATACTATTTTATCTTATCATACCACAATTTTCTTTTTCCGGTAGTTTTCGCGGAATTCCTTGGGTGCGCAGCCCTTCTTTTTCCGGAACAGGCGGTTGAAGTTGGAGAGGTTGTTGAAGCCGCAGTCGTAGCATATTTCGGCCACCGTCTGCGCCGAGTCCACCAGCAAGCGGCTGGCGCTGCCCAGGCGGATGTCGAGCACGTAGTCGGAAAGCGTCTTGCCCGTGCGGAGGCGGAAGAACCGGCTGAAAGCCACCGGCGTCATGCCCACCATTTCCGCCAGCTGGGGCAGCCTCAGGTCTTCGCGGAAGTGGGCGGCGATGTACGTCTGCACCTTGCGCACCCGGCGGCTCTCGGACAAGGTTTCTATCTTGGCAAACGACGAGCTGGCCAGCGGGCGGGCGTCGTCGTAGAGCGACAGTTCATACAAAATGCGCAAGAAGTTCAGCACCGCATAAAAGCCCTGTTCCTCCGAAGCCAGCCTGTCCAGCCAGTGATACACCTTCATGATGGCCTCCATGGGGAAGCACAGCCCGCACTGCGCCCGCTCCAGCATACGCTTGATGCTGTCGAACTGATTTTTATTGAGGCAACTCTTGAAAAACAGGTCCGAAGAAAACTGGATGGTAATCTCGCGGATGTTCTGCGAGGTACACTCATGTTGCTCCCACACGTGCTCAAGGTCCTTGCTGGCAATGAGCACCAGGTCGTAGTCGCCAATCACCTCGGCCGAGTCGCCCACCACGCGGCGCACCCCGGTGGCATGCTCCGTAAAGTTCAGTTCAAACTCCGAGTGGCAGTGGATGGGGTAAGCAAACTCCTTCTTGCGCCGGTCGGCAATGTAAAAGCAATCGCGGTCGGACAGTGGCGTGATTTCACGCATGATGTAAGGTTGTTCTTCCATGGCAATGCATTAAATAAATATAGGTTTCCAGTAGCAAAGATACATTTTTTTCGCCATTCCGCCCCACCCTGCGGCATTTTTTGCACATTTCTGTCAATATAAAAGACTTACCTTGTCCGTATTTCCTACGTTCCACCTTCGCTCCATAGCGCGCATTCGAGAGCGAAGCAATACCGAATGAGGTACGAATGGGGTACGAAGAAGGAACGATGAAGGTAAAACGAGCGGACAGATCGGTAGCGTATCAACTTGAAACACAGTGTGGTCAAACACAAGAAATCTTACTATTTAGTACCGTTTCCGTATTTTCGGGTGTAAAATGTTATGATTTTGATTGTCCGGAAAAAGTCATTTCAGAATCTATCTTTCCAGAGTTTTTCATTTATCCAATCCGCAGGAAATCCCATTGCCCGAATATCAATTGACGGATAACGGCGCAGAAGTTCTCTGAATCTCGAAACAAACGAATGATTGGGATTAACCTTATTCAGCAAGTAAATAATCATACTTAGTATAAAATATGTCTGCTGCGTTCCACTGGCAGGCAATGCGATAAAAGTATTACGTGGTGAACGTGGCATTAAGGGACGGATACTTAAAGACTTGTTCCATAAACGGCTGTGATGAGCACAGATATTCCGTATATACACAATACAGTGCAGCCATGATGCAAAAACCGTATCTGCCAACCCGAAATAAGCAGCTATGGCGCGCTTGGCCCGCCCGGGTAACAGATTTCCGTACAATATAGACAGTGTCCCGAAAGAAGCAATCTCCATTGTCATCCAACTAGGAGGGAAATGATCGGAATACTTTCTCTTGAACGCCATTATGAACTCTTCATCGCTGCGGCTATATTCTTCATCAATTTTTGCCAAGACCTTTGCGTGACGGACAGGGTTCGAGAAGAGCGAGGAATCTTCAAACCAGTGTGCATGATACTGTGAAGAAAGAATATATGCTATCTGAGTACGGACAGCAACCTCAATCTTTTCAAGTTCAACAATGAGCAGTTGACGAAATTCGCAGTCAAACTTATACATACTATAAGCAGCTTCAAAAGTACTGCCAGGCTTGAAGATATGCAGTTGTTTATCCGCCAACAGAGGATACCAATAACCGCTCAAACGGTAATAACTAATATTCTGTAGCAAATGGAAGGCTTTTGTTTCGTCTGTGAAAGTCATACCTCGTTGCTTAAGTAAGGCAATCTGTTCTGTAAAGGATATAAGCTGCTTAGGATACGGGGTCTTATTTGTTTCCATAGGTATATAAAAATAAAAAGCTTACCCTGAGCGCGCTGTTCTTATGGGAAGCGGGGTAAGCATGTTGCTGCAAAAGTAGTACATTTCTTTTTGCCAGACAAAATATTCTTCTCTTTTTCTCTTTTCATTTTGAAATTTCCACCTTGCCTGTCACATTGGCGTCTGAATATACCCTACCCCGCCGAAACGCGCGTACTGCCCGGCGGGGGTGTTCATGATTATTAGGAAAGGAAAACATTTTATTGAAAGAATATTGCGTGTTATAAAACTTATTATTGTTTTTGCAGCCGCAAACAAACGGGCACAAGGATAAGACAGGACGGAAAACGGTGAAACGGATTTTAAAGAAGGAAAACATTTTATTGAAGATTTTATTGAATAAACGTCTTTGAATAGAAATTTATTCCTATCTTTGCAGCCGCAAACAAGATAAAACGCAAACAGCCAAACAGGCAAGTACTGCCATCAAGATAAAACCATTATCTCATTATAACCTTCATAAATAGTGACGATGGGAACAAAGATTATGAGAAAAATCCTCACGACAGCCTTGTTGCTGTGCAGCCTGTACGCACAGGCTCAAATTCAAACAGATTCCGTGCGGGTGTATTACCGCGTGGGGAAGTCGCTTTTGGAGCCGGCATTCCATGGCAACGACACGGTGCTGGCCGGTTTTGTACAACGCCTGCGCCGGGTGACGGAAGACCCACGGAACCGGAATTTCAACTTCCGCATCAAATCGTATGCCTCGTTAGAAGGTCCGCTCTCCATCAACCGACGCCTGTATGCAGGGCGCACGGATGCATTCATGGGCTACCTGCGGGAAGAGGGCATCGCCTTGTCGGGACGGACAGGCCTTTGGCAAGACGGGTGCTACAACTGGGAGGAACTGCGCCGACGGGTGGAAGACTCTGACATGCCGTATAAAAAAGAGGTATTGGACATTCTGCACCATGTGCCCGAATGGGGGCACGACAGCACGGGGAAAACGGTGGAACTGCGCAAAGGGCAGCTGATGGCATTGGCGGGCGGCGTGCCCTTCCGCTACATGCTGCGCCACTTCTTCCCGGAAATGCGTTATTCATCCATGCTGCTGTTTTATGAAACGGTGGACCCGGGGCTGAAACAACGGATACCCTTGCCGGAAGTAACTTCAACCGGCTTGCCGGGACACCTGACGCCCATGGAGGGGCACTACCCGGCGCCCCGGGCGGAAGAGCCATCCAAGAAGCCTTTCTATATGGCGGTGAAGACCAATTTGCTATATGATGCCGCGCTGGTTCCGAACATCGGGGTGGAATTTTATCTGAAAAACGACTGGAGCCTCTCCGCCGGCTGGATGTACGGCTGGTGGAAGAAAGACCGCATACACTGGTATTGGCGTGCCTACGGGGGCGACATCGCGGTGCGCCGGTGGCTGGGCAAGGCCGCCCAAGAGAAACCGCTCACGGGGCATCACCTCGGCGTCTACGCGCAGGTGCTGACCTACGACTTCGAAACCGGCGGGCGCGGCTACATGGGCGGCGAACCGGGCGGCACGCTCTTCGACCGCGCCAACTTTGCCGGAGGCGTGGAATATGGCTACTCGCTGCCCGTTGCCCGGAGGCTGAACATGGATTTCAGCATAGGCATCGGCTACCTGGGAGGGAAATATTACGAATACCTGCCGATAGACGATTGCTACGTATGGCAGGTGACCAAACAACGCCACTACTTTGGCCCCACGAAGTTGGAAATATCGCTGGTGTGGCTCCTGGGACGCGACAACATCAATAAAGGGAAAGGAGGCAAACGATGAAACGGCTATTCTATCTCATGGCATTGGCCCTGCTCTTCACGGCCTGCGAACATAAGGAACTGTGCTACCTGCACCCGCACACCGCACAGCTGCTGGTGGAGTTCGACTGGAGCTATGCGCCCGATGCCGAGCGCGACAACGCGGTGGAAGGCATGTGCCTGTGGTTCTACCCGGTGGACGAGGAAGGCACGCAGACGGGTGAGCCGCTGCGCTACGACCTGGCGGGCATGAAGGGCGGCACGGTGGAAATCCCCGTGGGCCGATACCAGGTGCTGTATTACAACAACGACTACGAGGTGGTGCAGTTCCGCAACGTGGGCGACTTCTGGCAGAAGGAATGCTACACCCGCGAGGGAAATCTTTTTGAACCCATCTACGGCAACACGGCGAACTACGCTCCCCGCGCCGAAGGGACGGAGGAGGAACGGGTGGTCATCACGCCGGAAATGATGTGGGGCGACCACGCCATGAATCTTGACATCCGCGACCGGGGGTTGAGCTACTGGTTTGTGCGCGACGGCGAGACGGAGCGCACCACCATCGAGCGCGACGAACACCGCCTGACGCTGATGCCCCATGAGCAAATCTGCTACTACACCTACGAGATACGCAACGTGGAGAACCTTGGTGGCATCACGCAGATGTGTGCCTCGCTGTCGGGCATGTCCGGCTCGGTGTTCTGTGCGGCGGAGCAGGTAAGGCGGGAGTATGTGACGCTGCCCTTCGAGGCTTCGGCAGGCGATGAGACAACCATAGAAGGCGAGTTCCACACCTTCGGCCACTATGACATGGAAACGGACGTGACGCGGGCAGACGATGCTGCAGAGACCGTTCCCCACAAACTGGTGCTCTACGCGTGGCTGAAGGACGGCTCGAAATATTACTACACCTTCGACGTGACCGACCAGGTGGACGAAGCGCCTGAAAAGCGCCGCGTGCACATCGTCATCGACGGGCTGACACTGCCCGAACCCATCACGGGCGGCGACATGGAGGTCGGCGTAGACGACTGGATTGTGGTGAATGAGGAAATAGAGATGTAAATAGGAATTTAGTTGACGAGGGAACAAGTTAACAAGGCTACGAGGACAGTGAAACTGTCCAACTATGCTTAACCGCTGTGTGCCGCGCAGCGGTACCTGCGGTAAGAAGCCATCAGCAGATGCATAGAACCTCGAAGAGGTTCAACCCCATACCGACGGGACATAGCTTGTTCGACCCCTTCGAGGTCGGGGGGCTTGCGCTCACCTGCATACACCGCAGGTACCGCTGCGCGGCACACAGCGGTTAAGCATGGTTGGACGGCGTGGCCGTCCGCAATATCACTCCCTCGTTGCCTCGTCAACTTGTCTCCTTGTCAACTAAATTATCATTTAATCCTACATACCCACTTAATATTATATGTTTCACTTAAATTTTTAAGCAATGATGAAAAGTAAGTATTTAGCAGTAGCGTTGTCGGCTGTCGCATTGGTGGCCTGCAACAATGAAGATGTGTTGGAAGTGAACCAAGGACGTGGCATCAGCTTCCAAGTGGCAACTGAGGCGTCGACCCGTGCACAGGCAACGACGACGAGCACTATCGACAATTTCAAGGTTTGGGGATTCACCGATGGCAAGACCTTGATGAACGGTTTAGAAGTATCGAAAGACGGCGATGATTGGACTTATGATGGTACTATCTTCTGGCCGGCAACGGATGTAGATTTCTATTCTGTATCACCTGCCGAAAATTGCGGAGGAACAGTAAACATTTCAAAGGATGCGCAAAAGATTACCAACTTCACGGTAAACACTGACCAAAACAAGCAAGTGGATTTGCTTTATGCCGTGAACAAGGATGAAACGAAAGAAGACCACGCGGCATCTGCTGTCAACATCAACTTCCGTCACGCCCTGTCTCAAATCGTGTTCAAGGCGAAGAATACGAATAAGAACCTGAAGGTAATTGTCAAGGGTGTGAAGATTGCCAATATCAAGAAGAAAGGCGACTTTACATATCCTACGAGTGCTACGACTGACAATGTAGCAAGTGAAAGCGGATCGATTACTTCAGGTACGCAGGGCACATGGGGTACTCCAACCGAAGCTACAACTTTCAGCGCAGGCATGGATGCTAATGGAGTTACATTGGATGGCGTTGTCTCAACAGCCAAAGACCTCAGCAATGCAACCGGTGCCTTGTTCATGATTCCGCAGGCATTGACTCCTTGGGATCCCTCAACAGAAGGTTGTAATAAATCTAACAATGTTTACTTCCTGCTGAATTGCCAAATCCTGAGCGGGACGGACAAGAACATCCAAGTATGGCCGTCGGATGCAGAAGAAGACTATGCTGAAATCGCCGTTCCTGCAGAGAACATCACTTGGGAGCAAGGCAAGAAGTACGTCTACACCTTTATCTTTGGCGAAGGTGCCGGCTATGAGCCTGGAGATGAAAAGGATCCGGATCCCACACTGGTTGGCATTGACTTCGATGTTACGGTGGATGTATTCATCAACGGAACTGGCCAAGATATTGATATGAGTACAGACGACGGTGAATAATAACCTTTAATGCCAAATTTTCAGGCATAACACCCAGGCCGGGCGGGGTTGAATGTTCCCTTCCCGGCTACCAATGTACAACACAAAACTTTCATGAAAGGACTGAAATTATGATAACACGAAATCTGTTTCAGAAGATAGGGATGCTGGCGGCGATAGGGCTCGCCGTGGCGTCGTGCTCGCAAGAAGAACTTATAAGCAACCGGGGGTTGAATAGCAATGCCGTGAGGTTTGGCATCGTTACCCCCACCTCTACCGAAGACACACCGGAAACACGTGCCTTAAATGCCGACGACACACCTGTCATGCTGCTTGCCCCAGGAGGAGAAGACACCCTCTACCTGCATCCGTGGGTGACGGAGAACTATTCTGCTCCTTCCGCTCACCAGAAAAGGGAAGCGACACGGGGCGTGCCGGTGGACGAGGAAAACTTCACGAATGTATGCAAAAACTTCGATGTGACCGCCTATACCGATGGCGGCGACCTGTTCATGCAGGAGAAGATAAGCAAGGAAGCGAACGGCGTATGGTCGCCCGACGAGACCTATTTCTGGCCCGCCAAAGTATCTCTCGACTTCTACGCCTACGCCCCGTTTGACAATAACAGCATAACAATTACCGACAACAAGAAAATCACATTCAATTATACCGTACCAGACCAAGCCACCGACCAGCCCGACATCATGTTTGCCCATAAAGCGTGCAGCAAAGAGACATCCGAGGGTGGTACGGTTTCGCTGAAGTTCAAGCATGCGCTTGCCGGAGTGAAGTTCGTGGCAAAAGACGTGACTAATTGCACCGTCAAGAGCATCACCCTGAAAAATTTGTATGGGGAAGGTTCGTGCACCTACGATACGGAAAAGGAAACTTTTACATGGACATTGGACGAAGAAGAGAAAAAAGACTTCAGTCAAGAGTTCGATGTAGCATTGACGGACAATGACGGAAAGGAAAACACCCAACCCATCACGGACGAGAATGAAGCAACCACTTTCATGCTGATTCCGCAATCGCTAAAGGGCGTAACGGTAGAAGTGAAAGTGGATACCGAAGAAGGCGAAAGGATTCTGACCGGCTCACTAACCGGCGAATGGGAAGCAGGCCATATTTATACCTACGCCATCTCCACCGAGTCAATCAACTGGGAGTATGTGTTCAAGGTGACGGAGAAGATTACCTTCGAGCTTGGCGAAACGCAGGCACAGTACACCGTGACGAGCTACCGCCAGCGGAAAGGAAATCACGATGTGAAGGAGGCGGTAGCGTGGAACGCGGAATATCAGAACGGAATAGAAATCAATATGTTTGACAAGAGCGAAACAAATATTACCCAAACATATACACCCGTTTTCACTTCAACAAACAAAGGCAGTACCACTGAACAACCTTACAATTTTGCGGTAGAAGGTGCTACTTTGCATACAACTTATGACAACGATGAACAAACATTAAAGAGCAACACTCCTAAAGGCACCACAGACGCTCCGTATAATTTGGCAACGGATAACGGCAGCGATGACCAAGAGACTGCGGCAAATTGTTATGTAGTGAATGCCGCCGGCACCTACAAACTCCCGCTGGTGTATGGAAACGCTTTAAAGAACGGGCAGTATAACAGCGAAGCAGTCAACAAGGATTTTAAGGATTACAAGAATGCTTCCATCACCCAACCATGGATTAATAATGCCCATGACGCCACCCTCGTATGGAGCGATGGTTTCTATATGTTCAAGGACATCAAGCTCAGCGATGACAAGAAATATCTCATCTTCACCATCGACCCCAAATACCTGCAACAGGCCAACGCAGTATTGGCGGCGCGGGATACAAACGGTGACATCATGTGGAGCTGGCACATTTGGGTGACCGAGCACAATGTATTGGGCGAAACATACACAGTACAGGGTTATGGCAGCGATAACAGCACCTACGGCCTGATGAAATACAACTTGGGATGGGTAGACAACAAGCAAGTGTATTACAACCAACGGGAGTTTGCAATTAAGTTTACACAAGAACGGAGTGGGGAAAAACGAGATTTAAAAGTCATACAGAAAGGAGAATTATTCGACTATAAAGACGTAGGCTCCACCTATTACCAATGGGGACGCAAAGACCCGTTGGTGGCATTGAAGAACTGGAACGAGATAGGAAAAGAAGATTACAGGCCTCATCAAGCGGGGACAGCGGGCTATGGATATCGGACTGAAGCCAAAAGGGTTTCTATCGGCGAATCCATTCAGCATCCAAATGTCTTTTACGTCCGTAGTAACACCGCAAATTGGAACGAAGCCCCCGTGCGGACTCTATGGAACAACCAAACTGACGGAGGAAGCATAAATGATGTTTCATCCATAAAAACGATTTATGATCCTTCACCCAAAGGGTTCAAAGTCCCTGTGCCCAAAACATTCGCCGTGTTTGTCAATGGTTGTTCGAGCAGTCCCGGAGGTGAGACTCCCAATGTAGGCACATTGAATACGTGAGTTCGGGATAATAAAGTTCTAAAAAAAATAGGTAATCACAAGTATTTTTCGTAACTTTATATCTGACAAA
>CALUJC010000037.1 GCA_944320865.1 uncultured Bacteroides sp.
TGAAGCACTGCAAGGGTACACAATCCAGCAATCAAAACAACTGACTTTGTTTTAATTTTATCCCGAACTCACGTAATTCTTTGATATTCTTTTTGAAGTCGCTTCCAGGACTAATAATATCAAGGATATACGCGATACAAGAAAGTACAGCAAACAATTTGTTTGTGCGTATTTGTCCTATTGTTGTCCTATCCATAAACGGATAATGAGTGTTATATGGCAATGTTACGCTAACCATAAAACGGCGATTCCAAGTACGACTGTGATGAGCACAACAATTGCGGAGATTGGAAATAGCGTGTAGCCAATTCTCCAATATAGCCACTTTCTTCAAACCAAATTGTTCAGTAATATACTCTTTACGGCTGTCCAACTTTAAAGATTGGAACAAGCGGCTCAATGTGGCAAACGATATTACTTCAAGTGCCATCCAACTTGGTGGCATCGGAGGATTGTTGTATTTTGATTTGTAATGCTTGATAAAATCTTCATTACTTCGGTTTATATCAGCATCAATATGATCCATTAATTCATCATAACCAAAACGATATAAGCTTTCATCATCGTACCAATGACTATCGCCTGTACTTTCGGCATATACCTGTATGATTTTTGTACGCACTGCCACTTCTATCTTTTCAATAGCATTAAAAATAAGTGAACGTAGTCTGCGGTCAAAACAATAAAGGTCTATTATGTCTTTGAAGTGAATATCTTTGCGAGTAAAGTTGTGTTTGGAATCTTCACCGTTCTCTTGAAACGGATAAGTGTATGCACGAAGTCGGTAGTAGCTGATATTGAACAAATAAGCGGATGCCTCGTTTTCATCATCAAAAACAAGTCCCCGCTGTTTTAGCCGTACAACCTGCTCGGCGATGGTCAACGGCTTCTTTGTATAATCTGTTTTATCAATCAATCCTACCGGAAGCTATTATATAAAAACTCGAAGACCTCCCCGGGTGCGCTGTTCTACGGGAAGCGTGGGAGGTCATATCAATTGCAAAAATAATACTTTTATTTGATTCCGCAATGGATGTAGCAAAAATTCATGATGTTTGCCACTTTTGGACGAAAAGAGGCATCATGCGGGCAATAAGACGCAAAATGTGCGTCTTATGTGACATTGATTTATCTCTATTTTTTAGATATAATCTTGAAAAAATCAAATTTATGAAGTACATTTGTAGCGTATGTAAGCGTAACGCTTAACTACAACTTGACATATATAGCTCAATCGCCTTCTGAATCACCACCTCGGAAATGAACGAGCTATTACAATTATCATTGGGAACACGCAATAAGCGTGGGCTTTCCCATAGATAATTGTGGCTTGTGGTGAGCCAAGAAGGCGTATGGCGAAAGTCTGCGCTTTTTCTTTTAGTTAAACGTATGACTTGCCTATGAACATTGGCAATATTGCAACAAAATACGTTTAATTTCAAGTACAATGAAAAAAGCAAAAATGAGAAAGTTGTTACTTTTGATCTTGATTCTACCGGCTATGTTGCTGGCAGGATGTTCTAAGGAAGAAGAACAAGTAGTATTGGAATCAGTATCTATCACTGATGCCGGAGTACAAATGAAGGTAGGCGAAGAACATCAATTGGAATTCAGCTATTTGCCATCCGGAATAGAAAGGCCTGCAGCGCAATGGGTGTCATCAAACAGCACAGTCGCTACTGTCAACGCCGATGGGCTTGTGAAAGCAATGAAGGAAGGCACTGCTACCATTACGCTTACTGCTACTTCCCAAGGAATTGTTCTGACTGATGAGTGCACTATTACGGTCACCAATGTGGAAGCAACGGCTATTACACTCTCTGAGAATACGCTTGAGCTGAAAGCCGGCGAAACATTCGATTTGCACTATACCATAGAACCTGAAAATACCACCGTTAAAGATGTGGAATGATCTACGAGCAATGAAAAAGTCGCAACGGTGAACAAAGGCACCGTAACTGCCACAGGTGCGGGCGAAGCGGAAATTACCGTCACAATTTCCGGGACAGATATTTCTGCTACATGCAAAGTGTCCGTTGAACCTGTAGAAGTAGAAGCCATAACCTTGAGTGAAAGTCAAATAGTAGTAGAAAATAACCGGACTTATACTTTGACTGCTGAGGTACTTCCCAGCAATGCAACAGATAAAACACTCTTATGGTCTTCTTCCGATGAAACTGTTGCGACCGTGGAAGATGGCATTGTGACGGCTCACAAGGTGGGTAAATGTACGATTTCCGTTAAATCGGCAAATGGGAAAGTAGAGAGCAAATGCGAAGTGGAAGTTATTCCTGTAAAAGTAACAGGAATACAAGTACATGACATAGATGCACTACTCGTAGGCGATAAAGTAAAAGTGGTTTATGAAGTGTTCCCAACTGATGCAGCCAATAAAAATGTCACCATCTCCAGCGACAACACAGCAGTAGTATCTGTTGAGGGCGAAATGCTGTCAGCAAATTCCATGGGTACGGCAAATATCACGGTGACGGCAGAAGACGGTGAATTTTCATCCACAATTGCAGTATATGTAACGGACATCACCTCTATGATGGAATTGCGCATGTCTTTCTCCGGAACAAACATCATGGGCTACCACTCCGGGTGGCTCTATTCCTACATCACCAACAACAGCAGTCGTGAAGTCACCTTGACGAAATTTGAGATAATAGACTCCATGGATGAAAGGGTGGTAGCCTCAACAGAAGATGCCTCACTGCTAGGGACTTTGAGCCCTGGGGAAACCAAGAACCTTGGTACGGATAATCTGACAAGAGTATACAATCCGATTGTCGTATGGCATTTCACCTATAATGGCGAATCATACCAGATATCGCAAATGATAGAATAGGCAACTACTATTTAATAATTCCTTTTCTGAAAAGCCCCCAAAAATTCCCCAGTTAGGAAACAAAACCTCTCCAAGCGAGAAATAATTTTTTCCTAACTGGGGAAAAATATTGCCCTTCTATCAATACTCCTGCACCTTGAGCCGCGTGCGGTAATCGTCCAAGAGAGAGACTGGAATTTGACCTACAGGAAATATCGAAAATATTATCGAGCAACTTTTATGCCCCAGCTGATTAAAAATGTACCTTTGCAATCAAATAGGGAAAAGAATATGAGTGCCCAAGTAAATGATATGTTAACGGACAGTTTTCGTGGATATGCGAAATTACTCCGTCAGATCAGGCAAAGAGTATTGCTTGCACAACAGCGTGCGATTTATGCTGCTAATGAGGAAATGCTGCGAATGTATTGGGACATTGGCGGGATGCTACAGCAGAGCCAGATTGCCGATGGATGGGGCAAGAAGACTTTGCAGCGGCTCGCTGTGGATTTGAAGAACGACTATCCTGAAATAAAAGGATTCTCCGTGCGTAATATGCAGTGCATGATACAGTTCTTCAATGAATACAATCAGGAGCTGACGACGGTAAAAGGAGTCGTTCCCGCAATTACGCAACCAGTGATTGCGCAATCAGACAAAGCTACGATGTCAATTACGAAATCAGTGATTTCGCAATTTAATGGGTATAATTTCACTCTTCCTATCAAGCATCTAGATTGAACACATAACCTTGTACTGATGAAGCAGGTCAAGGATATACGAGCCCGTTACTGGTATATGGTACAAAGCATTACTAATCATTGGACTACCCGTTATTTGCAGGAGGCCATCAAACTTGACCATTATGGCAAGCATGGGGCGTTGGCAAACAATTTCACTGCAACCTTGCCCGCACCGGAAGCAAGCGAGGTAAAATCAATGCTCAAAGATCCTTATATATTTGACATGCTGACTTTCACTGACCAATACAATGAACGTGATGTGGAAATAGGTCTGGTCAGCCATGTGGAGAAGTTCCTCATAGAAATGGGAGCCGGATTCGCCTTTATGGGACGGCAATATCACATTGAAGTGTCGGGAGATGACTATTACATTGACATCCTGATGTACAACACTTTTCTGCACCGATATCTGGTAATTGAACTGAAAGATACTGAGTTCATGCCGGAATATATCGGCAAGCTTAACTTTTACTGTTCTGCCGTGGATGACATACTTTGCCGTGAGGGTGACAACCGCACTATCGGTCTTTTGCTTTGCAAGACCAAAGACCGTATCAAAGCCGAATATGCCTTGCGCGATATTCAGAAACCGATAGGAATTTCCGACTATGAATTAGGACAGGCTTTGCCGAAAGATTTCCGGGGCAGTCTGCCTACAATTGAGGAAATTGAGAAAGAATTGGAGATGAAATAGCTTCAAAGAAATTACAACAAGTAAGAAAGGGGGGGCGAAACAAATTTTGACTATCATTTCGCTCTGTCATCCTGAACGTTGTTCTCCCCCGATAACGGGGGAGCCTGAGGGGGTATGAAGGATCTCCCACTTATTTATGCATTTAGGAGATTCTTCGCTTGCGCTCAGAATGACAAAATGATAGTTGCTCTGCATTTTGCACACCCCTTCCTCCCCCTTCTATCAATACTCCTGCACCTTGAGCCGCATGCGGTAATCGTCCAAGAGTTGCTGCAGCTCGGCCGTAATGGCTTCATAGCCGGGCTTGCCATACAGGTTGTTCAGCTCGTGGGGGTCTTCCTGCAGGTCGTACAGCTCGTTGTAGTCAATGTCCGGACTGGAGGCAGGGAAGTAGTTGGATGCCTTCAGCATGTTGAACGTGCCGTTTTCGCGCGTGCCCGGCTTCAGCATGTTGGGCGTGGCGCCGGCTTCGCCGCCCTTCCCGTAGAAGTGTACCAGCTTGTAGCGGTCGGTACGCACCCCGTCGTGGCGGCGCACCATGTGATAGGTGGGGTAGTCGTAATAATGGTAATAGAGGCTCGTGCGCCACTCCACGCTGTCGCGCCCGCTGCCAAAGAGCGGAAGCAGGGAGCGTCCTTCCATCTCGTCGGGCACGGAGACGCCGGCCACGCTGAGCAGCGTAGGGGCAAAGTCGATGTTCTGCACCAAGGCGCTGCAGCGGCTGCCGGCCTCGATGGCCTTGGGATAGCGCACCAGCAGCGGCGTGCGGAACGACTCCTCGTACATGAACCGCTTGTCGAACCACCCGTGCTCGCCCATCCAAAAGCCTTGGTCGGAGGTGTAGACAATGAGGGTATTGTCCAGCAGCCCTTCCTTTTCCAGGTAAGCCAGCAGTTCGCCCACACTGTCGTCTACCGACTTGATGCAGCGCAAGTAGTCCTTCATGTAGTTCTGGTACTTCCACACTGCCAATTCCTTGCCCGACAGGTTAGCTTCCAGCAGCCGCTTGTTGCGCGGCTTGTAGTGGGCATCCCAGGCCGCGCGTTCTTCCGGAGTAAGACGGCCCAGTTCGCCCATCAGGCAGGCGTAGGTAAAGCGGCCCCCGGGGGTAAGCGTGTCGACCAGCTCCTCCACCTTCAGGTCCTGCACCATCTCCATGTCGCGCGCCACGCTCATCTTCTGCTCGCGGGCAGCCACGCCACGGGTGGCATAGTCGTCCCAAAAGGTTTCGGGGATGGGGAACTCCACGTCTTCATACAGGTCGAGATACTGCTGCTCGGGCATCCAGTTGCGGTGGGGAGCCTTGTGGTGCACCATCAGGCAGAAAGGCTTGCTCTTGTCGCGCCCGTCGAGAAACTCTATGGTGTGCCGGGTGATGAGCGACGTGGCATAGCCCTGCTCTTGCACATACTTGCCCTGCGTATCCTTGCTCTTGAAGGCGGGGTTGTAATACTGCCCCTGGTCGTTCAGCACGTGGTAGTAGTCAAAGCCCTTGGGCTCGCACATCAGGTGCCACTTGCCCACGATGCCCGTCTCGTAGCCCGCCTGCTGCAACAGTTCGCTGAAGAATGTCTTGGTGGTGTCGATGCCCTCGCACAGTTGTTCTTGTCCGTTCTGGTGGCTGTACAGCCCCGTCATCAGGCAGGCGCGGCTGGGGGCGGACAGCGAGTTCTCGACAAACGCCCGGTCGAACAGCATGCCCTCGCTGGCCAGCCTGTCGATGTTGGGCGTAGGAGCCAGCCGCGACACCGCGCTGCCATACGCGCTGATGGTCTGGTACGAGTGGTCATCACACATGATGTAAAGGATGTTGGGGCGGCTTGCCTCGCCCGCTTGCTTGCCTGCACAGCTGCACAGCGCAGCCGCAGAAAACAGAAAGATGTTAAACTGGGGTAATGTTTTCATTTTGTTATCGCAATGTTTGATTTAAGTAAGAATGATACAAAGATAAACCGCCAACCAATAAAAACCGTTTCAATAACATGCAAACTTTTTCGCATGCTTGCAATCTTACCGGAATTCGCTGGGATTAACCCCAAACTGCTTCTTGAAGCATACCGAAAAATAAGTCACTCCCGACATACACCTTCTACCTACCATGTTCGTACCATCTTCGTACCACCTTCGCTCTAAAGCCCTCGCTATAGAAGCGAAGGCGAAAGGTAATTGATACGTACAAAGTATGGCTCAAAAACAATTTACCATGCCAAATTACTGAATGAATCCGCGCCAAATTCCCTAATAAATACGTGCCAAATTCCCTATTTTTCTTTAGACGGAAGGCTGGAGTTCCATTTTTTTCACTACCTTTGTCTAAACATTCAAGGTATGGAGAGGTATAGACAGAGGATAATGGACAAGCTATTGGCACAAAAATTACAAGCCAAAGGCGCAGTGCTTATAGAAGGCCCCAAATGGTGCGGAAAAACGACTACGGCAGAAGAGATTGCCACAAGCAAGGTCATGCTGGCAAGACCCGACACTAAAGAACAATTCAAGAGCCTGCTGGAAATAGACATGGACACCGCCCTGTCTGGAGCTCCCCCGATGCTGATTGACGAGTGGCAGACCGTTCCGAAACTCTGGGATGCGGTGCGGTACACTGTTGACCACCGCCGTGAAATGGGACAATTCATACTGACTGGTTCCGCCGTGCCGGACAAGGAGGCTGAGAAAGAGCGAGAACATTCCGGCACCGGCAGGTTTGCATGGCTCACCATGCGGCCAATGTCCCTGTTTGAATCCGGAGAGTCGAACGGAAGCGTAAGCCTGGCCACACTGTTCAACACCCCGGAAAAGATACTCGAAAAAAATGACTTGAAATTGCAGGACATTGCATTCCTCATTTGCCGCGGAGGGTGGCCCATAGCCGTAGACCTTGCCGAAGAAGCAGCCTTAGAGCAAGCCTTCGACTACTACGATGCCGTGACGAAAGAAGACATCACCAAAGTAGACGGTGTGAAGCGGGCCTCGGAAAGGGTGCAACGCCTGATGCGGGCATATGCACGCCATCAAGGCACGCAGGCATCTATTGCGACATTGCGCGAGGACTTGAGGAACAATGATGCCACGACACTCGACGATAATACCATAACATCTTATCTTGCAGCATTGAGAAAGATTTTCGTCATAGAGGACATGCCTGCGTGGAATCCCAACCTACGCTCCAAAACCGCCATCCGGACTGCCGACACACGCTATTTTGTCGACCCGTCCATTGCCACTGCAGCCTTAGGCTTAGGTCCTGCCGACCTGATGGATGACTTGAACACGATGGGCTTCTTCTTCGAAGCCCTGTGCGTAAGAGATTTGCGCGTATTTGCCGAAGCGCTGAACGGAAAGGTATACCACTATCGGGACAAAAGCGGGTTGAAATGCGATGCCGTCATGCATCTGCGCAACGGAAAATACGGACTGATTGAAATAAAGCTGGGAGGACAGTCGCTGATAAGTGAAGGGGCAAAAACACTCAACCTGTTAGCGGAACAGATTGACACTTCCCGCATGAAAGCTCCGGCATTCAAATTGATTTTGACCGCCACCGGAGAATATGCTTTCCGACGCCCGGAGGACGGCATATACGTTGTCCCCATCGGATGTTTGAAGCCATAGGAAATAGAGTAGCCCATACTGATTCTCCCTACAGGCAACAAAAAGTGAGGCAGAAGCTTTGCCCTAATGCACGCTTCTGCCCCTCCTTGTATTGTCTGCTTATGACGGGCACCGCCTACTCATACTTGGCATGCAGCTTCGCCCGCAGTTCGGCCTGCAGGGCCTTGTACTTGGGGTTGTTGTAGAGGTTGTTGAACTCGTTGGGGTCGGCCTCGTAGTCGTAGAGCTCGCCGCCCTTGGCACCTTCGTCCCACTCGGTGTAGCGGTAGCGGTCTACACGGATGCTGCGCCCCATGGCGCGCTCGCCTTTCTTCATATAGGTCAGCGAGGGGTTGGCCACACGCAGCACCTGGCTATAAGCGGCGCCCTCCCACCGGGCTTCGGTGTCTTTCAGCAGAGGCAGCAGGCTGCGACCGTCCAGGTCGCGGGGCGTGCCCGTCAGGCCGCACACCTCGGCCAGCGTGGGGTAGACATCGAGCATCTCTATGACGCGCGACGTCTGGCCCTTGCCCCGCGTTATGCCCGGCACGGCAATGATGAGCGGCGTGCGGGTGGTGTGCTCAAAAAGGGCTTGCTTCATCCACATGCCGTGTTGGCCCAGATTATAGCCGTGGTCGCTGCAGAAGACAATGATGGTTTTATCGGCCAGGCCTTCCTCCTCCAACGTGTCCAGCAGCTTGCCCACCTGGGCATCCATAAAGGAGATGGAGGCGTAGTAGGCACGCTTTACCTCGCGGAGCTTGTCTTCGGGCACGCCCCAGTTCAGGGGGTCGGTGAAGCGCTCGTAGAGGGGCTTGTTGTCCCAGTCGTCTTCAGGTACCTCGGGCAGCGTGATTTGCTCCATGGGGTAGAGGTCGAAGTACTTCTTGGGAGCCACGTAGGGAGAATGGGGACGGTAGAAGCCCATGGCGATGAAGAAAGGCTCATCCTTGTGCTCCTTTATCATGCTGCACACAATGTTGGCGCCGATGGCATCGGTGTGCTCGTCGTCCGAACCCTCGGTCATCATGAAGCTCAGGGCGCTGCCCAAGTGGCGTTGCGGAGTGTAGTTGATGACGCGGTCTTCCTGCGTCTTGTCTATACCGATAGGGTTGAAGGTATCCGTCCACGACTGTGGGTCGTCTTTGCCCGGCTTACCAATGTCGTTGGGTACGCCGGCATGAAACACCTTGCCCACACGCGCTGTGAAGTAGCCGTTCTTCTTGAACAGTTCGGGCAGGGTGACGGCAGCCGGCACATTGTCGCGGAAGTTGGCCACGAGGTCTGTCACCCCGGTATGCTCGGGCAAGTAGCCGGTGAGGAAAGAGGCCCGGCTGGGACCCGAGAAGGGGTATTGGCAATAGTTGTTGTTGAAGCGCACGGCGTTGCTGCGCAGCTTGTCCAGGTTGGGAGTCTTCACAATGGGGTCGTCAAAGCAACCCATGTCGCAATTCAGGTCATCGGCCACGATAAACAGCACGTTGTACTTGCCGGCCTCAGCGGCGGAGGCATTCATTGACTGGGCTTTCTGCTGCGCCCAAGCATTGCCATGACTGCACATCAGCACCGAAAACAGGGTGACGGCCTGCGCCGTGGCATGGAGTTTAAAGTCGAAAGGTTTCATGTCGTTATACGTTAGATGTTTGATTAAAAATTAAAGGTTTTCACATTCTCTTCATAGCCTATGCGCTTGGCATTGACCAGGAGGCGTTCGCCCGGGTTGAGGTGCAGCACCGTGCCTTCCTGGTAGACCTGCCACGGCGTGTCGGTTTCTTCCTCCACCCCGTTGGGCTGCTTCCCGATGACATAGCCTGAGTCGTAAGACTGGCGGATGACCTTCACCTTCCCGTTTTCCTGCCCCGGCTTCAATATTTTGTAGCCGATGGAAGCGCCTTTCGTGGGGCAAGACAGGGTGTAGCCGCCTGCCACCTTGTGGAGCACCGGCTCGCCGGTGAGCGGTGCGTGGTCTTGCCCGTGCCACCAGTTGGTCACCATCTCTTTTTCGGACATGTAGGAAAGGTCGCCCACTTCGTCCATCCAGCGGCGGAAAGCGGTGCGCAGTTCTTCCAGCTTGCCTCTGTAGGCCGGGTCGTCGACCAGGTTGTGCAGCTCGTGCGGGTCGTTCACCACGTCGTAGAGTTCTTCCTGCGGCTTGGTAGGCTTGAACCAATCCTCCTGACAGGCGTCCAGTTTGCCTTCTTCGTGCAGTTGCAGCAGTTCGCGCATCATGGGGATGCCCAGCCGGTAGGTGATGTTCATGTACTTGGGACGGTCGGGCATGAAGTTGTAGATATAGCGGAAGCGCTTGTCGCGTACGCTGCGCACCCGGTCGTAGCATTCGTCCAGACGGTCGCGGGCGGCGTAGACGTATTGCCGCTTCTCCATGGAGGCCTGACTGCCCAAGAAGGCTTGCCCCTGCATGTAGTCGGGGATGTCGATGCCCGCCAGGGAGAGGATGGTGGGGGCAAAGTCTACCGAGCTGATGAGGTCGTCGTTGACTGTGCCGGCATGGGCTCCTTTGGGAAACTTCACGATGAAGGGGATGTGCGTACCCCGCTCCAATATTTCGCGCTTCATCCAGGGCATGGTGCCGCCATGGTCGCTGAAGAAGAAAATGTAGGAGTTGTCGTACACGCCATCCTGCTTCAGCTGCTCAATGATTTGACCCAAGTGGAAGTCCATCAGCTGCACGTTGCTCAGCATGCGCGCCATGCAACGGCGGGCTTCTTCCGTGTCCTTATAGTAAGGCGGAAGGGTGACATCGGCCGGGTCGACCAGCAGTTCGGGATGCTCGTCAAAATAGGGCGACTGCTCAAAGAGCTGCGACTCGTGGGTGATGAACAGGTTGAAGATGCTGAAGAACGGTTGCCCTTGGGGCGCATGCCGATAGGTGGCGGCAGAGCCGCACTCGTCCCACACCGTGACCGGGGCAATGAACTGGTAGTCGGTCTTCAAGTTGTTGGTGGTGTAGTAGCCGTGCCTGCGCAGGTATTCGGGGAACGCCTTGACATAATCCGGCAGGACTGCCGAATAGGGCGGCACGCCTATCTTCCGGCTCACTTCGGGTGTCTCTATCTGTGTGCGCATGTGCTGCGTGCCTATCGACATGGGATACATGCCGGTAATGATGCACGAGCGGCTGGGCGCGCTGACTCCGGCCGTGGTGTAGACGCTTTGAAAACGCATGCCCTCGTCGGCCAGGCGGTCGATGTTGGAGGTGCTGACCACCCGGTCGCCATAGACCGACATGTAGGGGGAAATGTCCTCGCAGGTTATCCAAATGATGTTGGGCTTCTCGTCTTGAGCCCGGAGGGCGGCACCCTGCATCAGCAGGGCACCGCTTGCCAAGAGTAAGGGATACGGTTTCATTTCTTAGCGGGTTTTACATAGTCTCTGCCTCCGCCCACATGCTCAGGCTCCAGGCCGGGCAGCACTACCATGGGTACATTGTCGTCGGTGAATTTCCATTCGGGCAGTTGGTCCATCAAAGCCTGGAACTGCTTGCGGGCAGCTTCGGCTTCGGGCGTGCCCTTTCCTACTCCTATGGGGCGTTGCTCTTCGGGGTCGTTCACAAAGTCATAAAACTCCTCGTTGGAATAGAGTTTGTAACGCCGGTTCTTGAAGTAGCGGGCAGCATACTTCTCCAGACCTGCCTGCGGCACATGGTTGGCTTTGTAGTGCACAAAGACCCACTCGCGGGCGTTGGGATTCTTCTCCCCCTTCAGCACGGGCAGGAAGCTGACGCCATCCACATCCCAGTCTTGAGGCACCTCCACCTGCATGGCTTCGGCAAAGGTGGGCAGGAAGTCGGTAAAGTCCATCATGTCGACAGTGGTGTGCTTCTTCAAGTCGTACTTGCCCCAACGGGCTAGCATGGGCACTGCGGTGCCGGTCTCTTTGGTAGTAGCCTTACCGCCGCGCACCACGGAGCCGTCTTTCATGGGCGTGGTGATGTATTGGGCTGTGCCGTTGTCTCCCACGAAGATGACGATGGTGTTGTCTGCAATGCCCAGTTCATCCAACTTGTCCATCAGCTTGCCGAAAATCTTGTCGCAATAGCTCACCATGTCGGGGAAGTACTTGTCAGCAGCCGTAAAGCGCAGCTTGGGGTCGATGTCCCAGTCATCGCTCTCGGGCGTGGGGTTGAAGGGGTCGTGCACCAGGGTCATGGCGTAGTAAGCCAGGAAGGGGCGGTCTTTGTTCTCCTCCATGAAGTTCATGACGTAGTTGGAGAAGTAGTCGGGGCCGTAATCATCCTGCGTGCAGTCGTCGTGCATCACGCCGTCGGCCTCAAACAGCGGCTGGGCATACTTGTTGCCCTTGTAACGCAGGTGGTAGAGGCAATAGTTGTCGAAACCGAAGTGGGCGGGCAGCTTGCTGTTGGTGCCGAGTTGCCATTTGCCGGCAATCATGGTTTTGTAGCCGGCCTGCTGGGCCAGCTGGGCAAAGGTGTGCTGGTCTTGATTCATGAAGCCGAATCTGGAGTAGTTCTTGTAATTATAGCGGCCGGTGAGCAGCTCTACGCGCGAGGGGGTGCTGAGCGGCTGGGCGGTAGCGTAGTTGAACTTCACACCCTCTTCGGCAAAGCGGTCGAGGTTTGGCGTGTGGTACGTGCTGCCATAGGTGCCCAGGCACTCTTTGCCCATATCATCGGCAAGGATGAGCAGGATGTTGGGACGCGGATCGGCGTTGCGGTCTTTCTTACTGTCTTTGGCTTGCGAAGCGGCGGGAAGCATAGCCAAGCACCCGCCTACGAGGCATGATAAATATTGGAGTTTCATGTTTCTTGTTGTTTAAAGGTTATACGGTTAGAACTTTATTTGCGTCTTGAACTCTACGGTGAAGGGGCGGATATAGGTACCGGCCACCGGTTTGTCGTAATAAGGCGTGGGGTCGATGGCGGTGTTAGTGCCGGAGATGCGGCCTTGGGCACCGGTCTGGTTGAGCAGGTTCACCATGTTCAAGCTGAAGTTGATGTGCTTGTTGTACTTGTAGTCGAAGCCGGCGAACGTCTCCCACCGCGAGGGGAAGTAGAGCGAGGCAGGGTAGCTGCAAGGCTGCTTGCTGAAGTAGCGGGCACTGGCCCACACGCGGAACTTCTTCCACTCGTAGCTGGGGTCTATCTCTATCAGCGTCTTGGACGTGGCGCGGGCAGGCACTCCGTTGTAGTTGTAGTGCTCGCCGAAGACGTCGAACTCGAAGTTGTCATATTTAGGATTCTGCAACGTCAGCATCAGATGCAGGTTGAAGCCCTTGAAAGGGGTGATGTTGGCATCGGTAACCCAGCCCAGGGTCTGGATGTCGTAGTTGAACGACAGCTTGGTGTTTTCGCCCGCCGAGTTGGTAAAGCCTCCGGAGGCTACAAGGTTGGAGCGGCTGATGTGGCTGATGCGGGAAATGATGCTGATCCACTTGCTGTTGAAGAACACACCGCCGGCAAAGTAGGGTACCACGTTGGTCTTGGCCAGGGGGTCGTTGCTCGTCTTGTACACGCTCAGGGCATCGGTAGCCTCAATGTAGTAGGCATCGCCTATCAGACCGAAGTTGTTCAAGATGTTCCAGGTCAGCGTGGCGGTGAAGCTCTTGTTGAAGTTATTCTTCTTTATCTTTTGCGTGTCGCCGGACACCCAGGTTTTGTCGGCCCACGTGTTGCGCACCTCGGTAGGTGCCCAGTTGCCATTGATGTGGTGCCACTCAAAGCGGGCGCCCAGGTCGAGTTTCAGGTTGGGAAGGATTTTCCATTGCTCGGTGGCATAGATGGCATTGCGCGTCTCCGAGCCGTCGAAGTAAAGCATAGAGCCGTTGTAGTTCCACTGCCCGTAGCGGTCGGCCTGCGTGTTTTGCCAAGCACCGTTCACATAGCTTTGCTGGATGAGGTGCTGCGGATTCTCGGCTACTTCCTGCAAGAAGGAAAAGTAGCCCGTGGCATAGTTATCCACATTGGAGTAAGAAGACTGCAGCCCCACCAGCCACTGGTGCTTGCGGTGCTTCTTGCTCAGTTCCAGGCGGCCAAAGGCATTGTTGACAGGCGTGCCCGATGAATACTGGTAGGTAGCGTTCTGCACCAATCCCGTGTAAGGCTGGTCGGTGGCCTTGTTGGCATAGATGTAGCGTTGGCCTTCTGTCGGGACGGTGGCATCCGTAATGGCAAAATAGGCGAACTCCCCACTACCCGCGTTGGCGTGTTGGTAGCGGAAACTATAGTCGAGGTTCATGCCGTTGTCGAAGGTGTGGTTGCCAAAGAGGTCGAGCATGTGTGTGCGCGTGCCGGTATCGTCCATGATGTTGATGTCCTTGTACTCACCGGTCAAGGGGTCTTTCACATGCCAGGTGATGGAGTTGCCCAGGTAATTGCCGTGGGAAATGTCGAAGTTGTCCAAAGCGTCGACCTGCTTGCCGTCGCGATAAATATAAGGCGACATCTTGGTATTAATCATCTTGGAGGTGACATGCTTATATTGCACGTTGAACTCGCCTTTCTTATACCTCTTGGTCAGGATGCCTTTGTAAAGTTGCGTTTTATCCAGGAAGCGGGTAAAGTTGACATTCGTTGTCCCCGGGTCGAGGTTGACAAAGGCGTTGGCGGCATAATACCAACCACGCTTCAGCGGGCCGCTCAGCGAGAGGTTGCCACTCATCAGACCGAAAGAGTTGGTCTTGAGGTTGAATACTCCGGCAAACTTGTTGCCGCCTTTCTTGGAATTGGTAATCATGGATACGCCCACTTCGCCCAGCTTGATGGCCGTCTCCGAAAGATTGCGCGAGGTAGCTCCGGCAAAACTACCGTCCTGCCGCCAGGCCTGGTTGGTTCTCAGCGTGTAGGTGTCGTAGGTTACCGAGAGGCCGTTTTCCGTCACCACTGTGCCTCCCGTGGCTTCGGGCAAGCCCACGTTGATGAATCGCGGTTCGCTCTCACTGGAGGCGTTGAGCATCATGTTGTTGGCTCCGTGCTGCACGGTGGCCACCGTGTCTTTCACCGCTGCTTTCTGTTTCTGCGCTTGGGCAGGAAGGGCGCACACGGCTCCCAGCGCGAGTGCTGCCCAAAGTTTCATGTTCTGGTTTTTCATTTCGTTTGTTTTAGGTAGGGTTGTTTTTCAATTTTTTCCTGCAGCAAAGGTAAGAGAGCAAGGGTGGCCGGGGCTTTCTGGTTCTTGCAACATGTTTTCGCAGCAGAAGGTAGTTTTTTCGTATTCTTGCATTTTTTTTCAAATTCTTGCAAAGGGCAGGCTTTTACAGTACTGATACACAATCGTTTTACCTATTCCCAAGAAAAATAAGAAAAGAAGGCTGTTTTTCCCCGATAACAGAAAAGCATTATCTTTGCAAGGCTTAAAATCATACTCATGAAAAAAGACTTTGCCACTTACCTGCTCTGCCTTGCAGGGCTGTGCCTGTGTACTTGCTGCACCCGCAAGCACAGCCGGCTCTCGGCCTTATCGGCTCCGGCCTATGCCTACAATTTGTCATCGGAAGACGTTACGGCCTTCGCGATGGACAAGAACGGCTACATGTGGATAGGGACATCGGACGGGCTGAACCTTTTCGACGGCAGTGCTTATCGCCAATATTCATACGTGCCCGGAGACTCTGCCAGCCTTGCCGGCAACCAGATTAACACCCTCTTTCGCGACAGCCGGGACAGGATATGGGTGGGCACAGGCAGCGGAGTGTGCCAATACACCGGCTACGACAGATTCAAGAACGTGCCTCTACCCGCCAAACAGGCCTATACCCTGCAGATTCTGGAAAACAGCCAAGGACAGCTTTTCTTTGTCACCACCGAAGGGGTGTACCAATATGACGAACACAACAACAGTGCCCGCCTGACACTTGCAGCCCCCGACAACAACCGAACCAGCACTTCGCACTTCCTCATAGACCGGCAAGACCGCCTGTGGAGAGTCACGACACAAGGCATACAATGCTACGACCAACACTTCAAGCACACGCTTTCACTGCCCAACCCGGCTGCCTTCAACATGCTAAATGCCCTGATAAAAGACAACTGCATCTGGGTGAGCGGCGGGAACGGCCTGCTCAAATACGACATAGACAGCCAGCACCTGGACATTCTTTGCGACTCTGCCCAATATGCCCGGGGCGACATCGTGCCCAGGGAGATGTTTGCCTACCGCTCCAAGATATGGATAGTGGCCAAAGACAAAATCTACTCATACAATCCGCAAACCCGCAGCCTGGATGTGGAAGAGGAGATGACCGACAGGGTGATGCGCCACTACTCCTCGCTCATCTCCACAGTGTATGTGGACGAGAGGCAGGATTTGTGGATAGGCTTTCCCAACAGCGGTTTCATCAACCTGAAGGGGCAGCCGGACAAGACGATTCTGCAACACCACGCGCTGACCGAACGGCTGAAGGGGAAGTCCATCCGTTCCCTTTCGGCGGCGGAAGACGGGGCGGTGTATGGCATCCAAGGCAACAACAGCCTCTTCCGCTACGACCCGGCCACGCAGCAGCTCACTGTCTTCCGCAACACGGATATCGAAGGCATACTGACCCCACGGTTCCAACACAAGATGGACAAGATATTCTGCAATCAAGGCAAGATATGGCTGCTCAACAACAGCCGGCTGATGCGTTGCCGCTACGACGGGAAGCGAATCGTTACGGAAAGCATCATCCGCTACGGCATGCAGAATACCTCCATAGGAAACTACTGCGCCGACAAGCAAGGCAACCTCTACCTGACCACAGACAAGGACTGCCTGGTAAAGGTGTCGGGCACCCGCGACTGCCACACCGACACCATAGCCATGGCGTTGCCGGCCTATACGGTGAACAGTTGCCTGCAAACGCTTTCCGGCGGAGAAATACTGATTTGCATGCCCGACCTGCAATTGGCCTGCTACTACCCTGAAAACGGACAAGTGAAACCGCTCGACACGCAGCCCACGAACTACAATCCCAAAGGCATAAACCCCACCTGCATTTATCAAGACCGGCAGCAACAACTATGGATAGGAAGCGACAAAGGGCTCTACCAGCTGCACCTGTCCACCCGCAAACTAACCCTCATAGAGCCGCTTGCCAACCTGCACGTCAGCAGCATGCTTGAAGACAAGGACGGCAACCTGTGGATAGGCACGCACCAAGGCATGGTGACATACAGCCCCCGGACAAAGGAAATGACCCATTACTCCAATACGGCAGAAGGAACCTACCGGCACAGGATATTCAACCAACACAGTGCCTGCATGGTGCAAGACTCCATTTTCTTCTTTGGCCATACCCAAGGCTGTACCATATTTACCCCCTCAGCCTTGGAGCAATACAGCCTGCCAAGCATACACATAGAGAAAGTATTGGTAAACAAAGCCAACCAGGCAACAGGCATAGACTACCTGTGCCAACCAGATACCAACCTGAACCTGAAATGGAACGAAAACGACCTGACTTTCTTCTTCAGCACTGTCAATTATGCCCTTTCCCCACAATACACATGCCGATACAAGCTGGAGGGTTTTGAACACAACTGGATTGAAAGCGACGAACGCCACCCCGTCATCTACTCCAACCTGCCGGCCGGACACTACACCTTCAGGCTGAGGCTGGACATTCCGGGGAAGGCCGAGACGGGGGGCTTGGAACAGCACGTCCGTATCGCTATAGGGCCAGCTCCGTGGCTTTCTATGCCTGCCTTGGTAGCCTACGTCATCCTGGTAGCCGGAATAGTGTTCTACATCAACCGCCTCTACCTGCGCATCAAAGCCGAACACCTGAAAGCCGAGATGCTGCAACGCGACAAAGAACGCGAGCACCTGGCCAACCAAATGAACATGAACTTCTTCGCCAACATCTCCCACGAGTTCCGCAACCCGCTGACCATGATTTTCGGCCCCATTGCTACATTAAAGAAAGACAAGAACCTGTCCGGAGAAGCACATCGCCTGCTGAACGTGGTGTCGCAAAGCATCAACCAAATGCTACGCCTTATCGACCAGATGCTGGACTTCAACAAGCTGGAATATGATGCGCTGAAGATGCAAATAACCAAATGTGACATTGTAGACGAAACAAACCATTGGATTGACCTCCTGCAAGCAGGCGCCCGCCAGAAAAACATCCGGGTGGAACGGTCGGGACTTGAAGGAGCCTTCTTTGGGTGGTTAGACAAAGACAAATTAGGCAAAATCCTAAGCAACCTGTTCACCAATGCCTTGAAACACACTCCGCAGGGAGGAAGCATACACATAGGCTTTGAATGTATAGACGCAGCTCATGCCAAAAGCATCATGCCGGCCCTGGAGCCCAAAGCCGAACGATATCTGCACATCTACGTGCAGGATAGTGGGAAAGGCATACCACCGGAGCAACTGGAAGACATCTTCAAACGATATTACCAGGCCGATAACAAATCGGGATTGAAATATGCCAACTGGGGCACCGGCATCGGCCTCTACTACGTGAAAAGACTGGTGCAACTGCACCATGGGGAAGTTATGGCCGACAATGTGAAAGGAGAAGAAGCTGAGAAACACGGTGCCATCTTCCACGTACTTCTACCTGCCGACGAAAGCGCCTATGCCGCCGACTCCCGCCAAGAAGAAACCACAGACAATCCCCAAATATCGGTAGATTCCTCCATGCCGGCCGTCAGCGCCCCTGTCATCGACCCGCAGAAACCCACCCTGATGGTAGTGGACGATGACACCCAAGTAGCCGCCTACCTCACCCTGTTGCTGACACCGGAATATAACATCGTAAACAAATATAGCGCCGAATCGGCCTTGGAGGCTTTAAAGACGGTGGAGCCAGACCTTATTCTATCCGATGTCATCATGGGCGAGATGTCAGGCTATGACTTTTGCCGCAAGCTGAAGAAAGACAAACTATATTGCCATATCCCCATCGTTCTGCTAACGGCCAAGGCACAAACCAGAGAACAGATAGAGGGGCTGAGCAGTGAAGCCAGTGCCTACGTCACCAAGCCCTTCGACCCCGATTACCTGAAAGCACTTATCCGCTCCATACTAAGCAATAGAAACCACCTGCGGGCTCTGCTGTCATCGGCCACCAATGCCACAAAAGACATTGCCGAAGCCCTGTCACCCCAAGACACAGCGTTTCTAAAAGACCTGTATAAACTCATGGACAGCATGATGGACCAGGAAGAGTGGAACTTCAACGACGTGGCCGAGAAGCTCTTTATGAGCCGGACGAAGTTCAACTACAAGCTGAAAGGACTGACCGGAGAAACGCCTACGCACTTCTTCATGAAATACAAGCTGAACAAAGCCGCCGAACTGCTGAGAAGCGGGAAATACAACGTTTCGGAAGTGGCCGACCTGACAGGCTTCGGCACCGTTTCCCACTTCTCGGTGAGCTTCAAAAAGCATTTCGGCGTCAACCCCAAAGACTATAAATAACGATTACCAACAATTTATAAAGAAATTACCACTATGACTACCCTTGCTCCCTTTGCCCGCCCGCTCTACGTGATGCTGAAGCCTGCCGGCGCCCTGTGCAACCTGGCATGCGACTACTGCTACTACCTGGAAAAGGCAAAACTGTACCAAGACAACCCCAAACACGTGATGAGCGACGAACTGCTCGAAAAGTTCATTGAGGAATACATCAACTCGCAGACCAGCCCGAACGTACTGTTTACCTGGCACGGCGGGGAAACGCTGATGCGCCCCCTCTCCTTCTACCAAAAAGCCGTGGAGTTGCAACGCAAGTATGCCCGCGGCCGGCAGATAGACAACTGCCTGCAGACCAACGGCACACTGCTCACCGATGAATGGTGCCGCTTCCTGCACGACAACCAGTGGCTGGTGGGCATCTCCATTGACGGCCCGCAGGAGTTTCACGACGAATACCGCAAGAACAAGCAGGGGCGGCCTTCGTTCGTGAAAGTCATGCAAGGCATCAACCTGCTGAAGAAGCACAACGTGGAGTGGAACGCCATGGCGGTGGTGAACGACTACAATGCCGACTATCCGCTGGAGTTCTACCACTTCTTCAAAGAGCTGGATTGCCACTACATCCAGTTTGCCCCTATCGTGGAACGCCTTGCCCCCCATGCGGACGGGCGGCACCTGGCTGCGGTAGACGAGGACAGCAAGGAGGGGCTCACCGACTTTTCCGTCACTTCCCGGCAATGGGGCAACTTCCTGTGCACCATCTTCGATGAATGGGTGCGCCACGATGTGGGTAACTACTACATCCAGCTGTTCGACTCCACCCTGGCCAACTGGGTGGGCGAACAACCGGGTGTCTGCACCCTGGCCAAGACATGCGGCCATGCGGGAGTCATGGAGTTCAACGGCGATGTTTACTCGTGCGACCACTTCGTCTTCCCCCAATACAAACTGGGCAACATTTACTCGAAAACCTTAGTGGAAATGATGTATGGCGAACGTCAACAGAAATTCGGACTTGCCAAGCGGGAGTCCCTGCCTACGCAATGCAAAGAGTGTCCCTACCTCTTTGCCTGCAACGGCGAATGCCCCAAGAACCGTTTCTGTAAGACCAAGGACGGCGAGCCCGGCCTGAACTACCTGTGCCAAGGCTATTACCAGTTCTTCGACCACGCGGCACCTTACATGGACTTCATGAAGCGCGAGCTGCAAGCCAAGCGTGCACCTGCCAACGTGATGGAAGCCATACGGAAAGGGGAAATATAGGTTACAAGTAGTAGAACACCAGCAGCAACGCCACGTTGGCGGCAATGACGCAGCCGAAGCCGCCCAGAATCCAAGGGCGCAGCAAGCTCTTCCGCCCGGCGAAGAACAAGGCATAGCACATGTTCACCACAATGTTGCTGATGATGGCCTGCAGGCTGCACGCCGCAATGACCAGCACGGCCACACCACCCGTGCCCTGCACCAGGTTCAAGATGAAAGGAGTGATGTCGCTGAAGCCGGAGACGAACGACAGCACATTCAGCCCCTGCGTGCCGGCATAGACAAGCGTGTAGTGCGTGAGCAATGTGAACACCACGAACAGCAAGGCAAAAATCAGCGCTACCTTAAACTCCAAGGGGTTTTTCGTATCGTCCTCCTCCAGTTGCCCATCTACCTTGGTGCGCTGCCGGCGGGTGTGCATATACCAGGCCACTCCTGCCGACACCACAGACATAGCAAGCAGATAAGGGTATATGACCGCCAATGCCTCCATGCTGAAAATGCCTATCAGTATCAGGAAGCGCAGGAACATCATACTGACGGCAAACAACATGGCCGCCACATACTCAGGCACGTCCTGCGGGGCAGCCTCGCGGCTCTTGCGCGCCAGTACAGTGATGGTGGCCGTACTGCTGTACAGCCCGCCGATGATGCCCGACACCAAGATGCCCGACCGATGGAACACGTAGCGCCGCAACAGGTAAGACAGGTAAGAGATACCCGACACCACCACCGTGGTCAGCCAAATGTTATACGGCGTCAGGCTGATATTCGGGGAAATATTCTTGTCGGGAAGCATGGGGAGGATGATGCCGCTGATGGCAAGAAACTTGGCCAGCGTAATCATCTCGTCGTTCTTCATGCGCTGCGCCAGCTCGGTAAAGGTATGTTTCAGTTCGGTGAGCAGCAGCACCACCACGACCACCATCACCGAAAACCACATGGGCTGCGTCAGCACAATGGGAGCCAGACAATAAGTGATGAGTGCAATGACGATGGTGGTAATGCCAAACACATGATACTGCACCTGCTTCACGTAATAGTTCAGCGCCAGCAACACGCCCAGCACCAAACCGCCGCCTATAAACAGGCGGTAACCCTCCGGCTCCAGGATGTAAAGCAAGTAGCCCAATATGCCGATGAAGGTAAACGTGCGGTCGGTGCCAAACAAGGTGGTCTCACCCTCCCGCTTCAGGCTGATGCGCCGTTGCGAAAGGCCGATAAGCAGGGAGAACACGGCAACCAAAAGGAAGGTGACCAGCTCCTGCGGCAAATATTGGTAAATCTGTCCCATACCGATACTGCGGGATGCGCTTCCCTCACCACGTCCGGTAGGGATGCTTCATCAGTTGCGAATTGTAGTAACGCACGTCGCCCGTCACTTCACGGCCGATGAAGGGGGGACGTTCAAAGGGCTCGTCCTCGTGGGCAAGTTCCACTTCGGCCACCACCAGCCCTTGGTTTTCGCCATGGAACTCGTCCACCTCAAACGTATGGCCTCCGCAAGGCACCAGGTAGCGGGTCTTGTCGATGATGCCCGGCTCGCACAGCTTCATCAGCTCCTCCGCCTCATTGAGGGGCAGTTCCCTTTCCCACTCGTAGCGTGTAGTGCCCGAGGCGTTGGAAGCCCCCTTGATGGTGAGGTAGCCACGCCCGTCGCGGATGCGCACCCGCACGGTGCGCCCCCTGGCACTGCTGATGTAACCTTGCACCACCCTGCACTGCGACGAGGCCGCCTGCCGGTAGCCGTCGCCCGTCACCAGGAACTTGCGCTCTATCTCCTGATGGGCAGTCATCAGCCCATCAATGCTGCTACGGCAATGATGCCGATGGCCAGCAACACGGCCACCACACCGATTACCACAATGACTTTGTTTCCTTTTTCTTCTTCCCTGCGGGTATGTGTAGCCGGTTTTCTTCCTTTCTTGCTCATGGTTCTTCAATAGTTTTAGTTCAACAACAAACAAAGTAAGTGCATTTCCGGGACGTATGCAAGAGAAGCGGGCTGTTTTTTTACCCGTTGCCTTCGCCCTCGCCTGCAAACTCCATCAGGTAGGCCTTGATGAAGCCGTCTATCTTGCCGTCCATCACGCCGTTCACGTCACTGGTCTGGTAGTTGGTGCGGTGGTCCTTCACGCGGCGGTCGTCGAAGACGTAGCTGCGTATCTGCGAGCCCCATTCTATCTTCTTCTTACCAGCCTCTATCTTGGCTTGTTCGGCCATGCGGTGCTTCATCTCCTTGTCGTAGAGCATGGAGCGGAGGAGGCGGAGGGCGTTCTCACGGTTCTTGGGCTGGTCGCGCGTCTCGGTGTTCTCGATGAGGATTTCTTCTTCCTCACCGGTGTAAGGGTCTTTGTACTGGTAGCGCAGACGCACGCCGGACTCTACCTTGTTGACGTTCTGTCCGCCCGCGCCGCCGCTGCGGAAGGTGTCCCACGAGATGCGTGCCGGCTCGATGTTCACCTCGATGGTGTCGTCTACCAGCGGGGTGACGAAGACGGAGGCGAACGACGTCATGCGCTTGCCCTGGGCGTTGTAGGGAGAGACGCGCACCAGGCGGTGCACCCCGTTCTCCCCCTTCAGGTAGCCGTAGGCATAGTCGCCGCTTATCTCGATGGTGCAGGTCTTGATGCCCGCCTCGTCGCCCTCCTGCAAGTTGGCAATGGCGGTCTTGTATCCGTGGGTCTCGGCATAGCGCAGGTACATGCGCATCAGCATGCTGGCCCAGTCCTGGCTTTCGGTGCCTCCGGCGCCGGAGTTTATCTTCAGCACGCAATCCATCTGGTCGGCCTCGTCGCGCAGCATGTTCTTCAGCTCCAGGGCCTCCACGGCCGCGAGAGCTTTGGCGTAGGCCTCGTCCACTTCTTCCTCGGTCACCAGCTCGTCCTTATGGAAGTCGTAGGCCAGTTGCAGTTCGTCGGCTAGGGTTTTCACCTCGGTGTAGCCGTTAATCCATTGCTGCAGGGCCTTCACTTTCTTCATTTGGGCTTCGGCGGCCTTCTGGTCGTCCCAGAAGCCGGGAGCCTGCGTGCGCAGCTGTTCTTCTTCTACTTGTATCTTCTTTCCTTCGATGTCCAGGTAGCGGTTCAACGCTTCGGTACGTTCCTTGACATCCTTCAGTTGTTCGATGGTAATCATAAACGCGTTGTTTTGAGAGGGCAAAGATAATACAAAAAAGTGAGATAGCGGCCAACTAACCCAGGCACGATTGAAAGTTAACGGCTTAGGACAAGGTTCCACCCACTATCTTCATGAACTCGTCGCCCGTAATGGTTTCCTTTTCTATCAGGAAAGAGGCCGCCCGGTGCATGAGGCCCTGATGGGTAGAGATGATGTCTTTGGCTTTTTGGTGGGCTTGCTTAATAACGAGCAACACTTCCTTGTCAATGTCGGCGGCGGTATCGGCAGAACATGCAAGGGAGGTGTCGCCGCCCAGGTAAGCGTTGTTGACGGTTTCCAGCCCCATCATGTCGTACTTGTCGCTCATGCCGTAACGGGTCACCATGGCACGTGCCAGCTTGGTGGCCTGCTCGATGTCATTGGAAGCCCCGGTGGTAACGGTGCCGAACATAACCTCCTCGGCCGAACGCCCGCCCGTGAGGGTGACGATGCGGTTGAACAAATCGTCCTTACTCAGCAAGAAATGCTCGCCGCTGTCCACCTGCATGGTATAGCCGAGAGCGCCCGAAGTGCGCGGGATGATGGTTATCTTGTGCACCGGGGCCGAATGCGTCTGCATGGCGGCCACCAGCGCATGGCCTATCTCGTGGTAAGCCACCAACTTCTTTTCCGTGGCAGAAAGTACGGCATTCTTCTTCTGTGCCCCTGCAAGGACAGTTTCCACACTCTCTTCCAAATCGGGAGTCGTGACGGACTGACGCCCCATGCGCACGGCACGCAAGGCGGCTTCGTTGACAATATTGGCCAGTTCCGCCCCCGAGGAGCCGGCGGTGGCACGCGCCACGATGTCCATGTCGATGGCCTCGTGCTTTACTTTCTTCAGATGTACTGCGAGGATGGCTTTCCGGCCTTCCAGGTCGGGCAATTCCATTTGCACGCGCCGGTCGAAACGTCCCGGACGCAGCAACGCCTTGTCCAGGCTTTCCGGACGGTTGGTGGCGGCCAGTATCACCACGCCCTTGCGCCCGTCGAAGCCGTCCATCTCGGTCAGCAGCTGGTTCAAAGTCTGTTCACGCTCATCGTTGCCCATGGCAGTGTCACGCCGCTTGCCTATGGCGTCTATCTCGTCGATGAAAATGATGCACGGGGCTTTCTCGTTGGCTTGCTTGAACAAGTCGCGCACCTTGGCAGCGCCCATGCCCACAAACATCTGCACGAATTCGGAACCGGAGAGGGCAAAGAAAGGAACTTTCGCTTCGCCGGCCACCGCGCGGGCTATCAGCGTTTTGCCCGTACCCGGAGGGCCTACAAGCAAGGCACCCTTGGGCAGGGTGGCTCCTATCTCGGCGTATTTGCCGGGGTTGTGCAAGAAGTCCACGATTTCCTTCAGGGTTTCTTTGGCTTCATCTTGGCCGGCAACGTCGGCAAAAGTAGTCTTGATGTCCGACTCCGCGTAAATCTTGGCACCGCTGTTGCCAAACGAAAGGAAATTGCCGCCCGCCCCCATCCGTGCCTGGATGCTCTTGCTGGCCTGTCGCCAGATGATGTAAAATATCAATCCCGGCAAAATCCACATCAAGATGAAATTTAGCAACGGCGAGTTCTCACGCGGAACAATCTGGTTGAAGGCTATCTTGTGGTTTTCGTTCGGACTGTCGGCATTCAGCAACCTCTCCACCAACCGGGGATCGTTGGCTTCGCCCGTCTGATACACCACCGTCTTGTCGTTTTCCTCAGTGGTAAAATAAATGCGGTTGCTTTCGATGGCAACATCCTTCACCTGTCCGCTATCCACCTTTTCTATAAAAGTCCCGTAATCAGTCTCCACAATCTGCTGCTCGGCTATTTTCGGGAAAATCAGCCCGTTGAGCAATAGCACAATCAAGATGCCCCACAAAAATCCCATATACGGATTTCCCTTGGGGGCTTTCGGGGTACGTTCTGTTTTCTTCACGTTCATTTCACATCGTTTTTCCGCTGCAAATATCATTAAATATCTGCGGTTTACGCCATCAAAGGAAATGCAAAAGCTGTCCTATTCCACCCCAACATTGTCCTGCCGTCCTTCATCATCGGGAGATACACAGCCACCGAGCGAGCGATACTACGCCACCGAGCAAGCGATACTAAGCTACCAATCTGGCCATGCAACCAAAAGAATTGTAAAAAACGTCGCTCTCTTTCCATACACCCTGCCGAAAAAACACCTACATTTGCGTTCACTAATTTAACATCAGAAAATTTATGAACAAACTACTGAAAATGTTGGGCATGCCCGCCCTGGTGCTGGCTGCCCTGGCTTTGGGGAGCTGCTCCCCGAAGTACGCGTACGAAACCGTACCCGACGACCCCTTGAAGGCACGCATCTACACGCTGGACAACGGGCTGAAGGTGTACATGAGCGTCAACCCCGACGAACCACGCATCCAAACCTACATAGCCGTGCGCGTGGGCGGCAAGAACGACCCGGCCGAGACTACCGGACTGGCGCACTACTTCGAGCACCTCATGTTCAAGGGCACCACGCACTTCGGCACCCAGAACTACGAGGCCGAAAAGCCGCTGCTCGACCAGATAGAACAGCAGTTTGAGGTGTACCGCAAGACCACCGGCGAGGCCGAGCGCAAGGCCATCTACCACGTGATAGACAGCCTGTCCTACGAAGCCTCCAAGCTGGCCATCCCCAACGAGTACGACAAGCTGATGGCCGCTATCGGCGCCAACGGCACCAACGCCTACACCAGCTTCGACGTGACCTGCTACACCGAGGACATCCCCTCGAACCAGGTAGAAGAGTGGGCCAAGATTCAGGCCGAACGCTTCCGCAACTGCGTCATCCGCGGCTTCCACACCGAGCTGGAGACGGTGTACGAAGAAAAGAACATGTCCCTCACGCAAGATGCCCGCAAAGTGTGGGAGGCCACCCTCTCCGCCCTCTTCCCCCACCACCCCTACGGCACGCAGACGGTGCTGGGCACGCAGGAGCACCTGAAGAACCCCTCTATCACCAACATCAAGAACTACTACAAGACGTGGTACGTGCCCAACAACATGGCCATCTGCCTCAGCGGCGACTTCGACCCCGACCAAATGATTGCCACCATCGACAAGTACTTCGGCTCGCTGCAGCCCAACCCCAATCTGCCTAAACTGGACCTGCCTAAGGAAGACGACATCACCGCCCCCATCGTGCGCGAAGTGCTGGGACCCGATGCCGAAAACGTCACCCTGGCCTGGCGCCTCCCCGCAGCCGCCGACCCCGATGCCGAACTGATGCAGGTAGTGGGCCAGATACTGTACAACGGACAGGCCGGCCTCATCGACCTCGACCTGACCCAACAGCAGAAGACGCTGAGCGCCTATGCCTACCCCTCGCTGATGGCCGACTACGGCACCTTTGAAATGGCCGGACGGCCCAAGGCAGGCCAGTCGCTCGACGAGGTGAAAGACCTGCTGCTGGCCGAGGTGAAGAAGCTGCGCGACGGCGACTTCGACGACGCCCTGCTGGAGGCCACGCTGAACAACTTCAAGCTGTATCAGCAATACACCCTGCAAAGCAACGCAAGCCGCGCCGACTGGTTTGTGCAATCGTTTGTGAACGGCACCGACTGGGCCAATGAAGCCAGCATGCTGAACCGCATTGCCAAGGTGACCAAGCAACAGGTGGTAGACCTGGCCAACAAGTATCTGCGCGACGACAACTACGCCCTCATCTACAAGCGCCAGGGCAAAGACCCCAATGAAAAGAAGATAGACAAGCCGCACATCACGCCTATCGCCATGAACCGCGACACGGCCAGCGCCTTCCTCACCCAGATTCAGGCCGAGGCCGCTGCCGCCGCACCCATCGAGCCCGTCTTCCTGGACTACACGAAAGACCTGACGCAACTCACGGCCAAGAACGGCGCCATCCCCGTGCTCTACAAGCAGAACGAGGAGAACGACATCTTCCAACTGGTCTACTACTTTGACATGGGTGCCGAGCAAGACCGCTACCTGGGCATGGCAGCCCAATACCTGGAATACCTGGGCACCAGCGACATGACACCCGAACAGGTGAAACAAGCATTCTACCGCATGGCATGCAGCTTCGGCGTATCCAGCGGGCAACGCCGCACCTACGTCACGCTGACCGGACTCAATGAATACCTGCCGCAGGCCATCGCCCTCTTCGAGAAGCTGCTGGCCGACGCTCAAGTCAACCCGCAAGCCTATGCCAACCTCGTGGCCGACCAACTGAAAGCCCGCCAGGATGCCAAGCTGAACCAAAGCCGCAACTTCAGCCGCCTGATGCAATACGTGTGGTACGGCCCGCAAGCCACCAAACTGGCACTGAACGAAGCCGAACTGAAGGCCACCGACCCGCAAACGCTCGTCGACCGCATCCACGGCCTGGGCAGCTACAAGCACCGCATCCTCTACTACGGGCCCAGCACGCAGGACGAGCTGCTGGCCGTCATCGACAAGGAACACCGCACACCCGCCGCGCTGAAGGACATTCCCGCCCCCGCCTACCGCGTGACCCTGCGGCAGACGCCCGAAACACGCGTGTTCATAGCTCCCTATGATGCCAAGAACCTCTACATGCTGCAATACTCCAGCCGGGGCGAGAAGTTCGACCCCGCCATCGAGCCCGGCCGCCAGCTGTATGACGAATACTTCGGCGGAGGCATGAACAGCATCGTCTTCCAGGAAATGCGCGAAAGCCGCGGACTGGCCTACTCTGCCTGGGCAGGACTGAACAGGCCTCCTTATCTCGACCAGGATTATTACTTCGTGTCGCAGATAGCCACGCAGAGCGATAAGCTGATGGACGCCGTGAACACCTTCAACGACATCATCAACAACATGCCGCTCTCCGAAAACGCCTTCCGCCTAGCCAAGGACGCCATGATAACCCGCCTGCGCACCGACCGCGTCACCGGCATGAGCGTCATCTGGAACTACCTCGATGCACAAGACCTGGGCCAGACGGTAGACAGCCGCATCAAGCTCTACAACGACATTCAGAACCTGACGCTGGACGACGTGGCCGCCTTCCAGCAGCAATGGGTGAAAGGACGCACGTATTACTACGGCATCCTGGGCAGCTTCAAAGACCTCGACATGAAGGCGCTGGAGAAGCTGGGCCCCGTCACCCGGCTGACCACGGAAGACATCTTCGGCTATTGATGCCCTTCCCTTCCTAACATAAAATGCCCCGGCAGCAGCCTTGGAAGCCGCTACCGGGGCATTTTTTATGGACAACACTTACTTCTGCCAACGGTAGGAAGCCACAGCCTTGGCCGGAACTTCGGCCGTAAAGCTGTGCATGCCGTCATCTACCGTAATGCTACGCGCACTGTCCGCACTGTTGCTCAGCACGAGGGCATATGTGCCGTCCGCATTCTCGAATGCCGAGTACATCAGCCCGTCGGCAGCCTCAGCGGAAGTGCCGATACGCACGGCGCCAGGCTTAACCACCGAGGCCAGGTGGGCAATGAGGTAGTAATGAGAATTGCGGGTGATGCGGGTATACGTTTCATTGTCCACATCCACTGCACCATAGCAGGTGGCACAAGCCCCCGGCCCGCCATGAGGGCCACGGTCGCTGTCCAGCACCAGGTTCCACACTATCACGCCCCGGCACCAGTTGCTCACCGTGCCCAGCCCTACTTCTTCCATGTCGCGGTTTAAGGCCAAAGCGAGGTCATTACCCTTGTTCCACGTGCCGATGGAGGTTTCGGTAAACACCAGCTCCATGTCCGGCGCCTTGGCGTGGATGTCCAGCAGCTCCTCGCGGTTGCCGCCGTAATTATGGTAGGCAGCCCCGGCAAAGTACTGCTTAGCTTCAAGGTCGGCATAAATTTTCAGCGGATAATCCTGCTGGTCGGGCAAATTGTCGTAATTGTAATTATGGTCGAAGGCATAAATCTTCACTTCGGGAAAGTTCTTCTTGATAGCCGGGCCGAGGGCAGTCTTCACAAAGTCGCGCTGCTCCTCCCAGCCCATGAAGAGGGAGGCTGAGTTGCCATGATTCAACGGCTCATTCTGCACGGTAATGGCATTCACCGTGATGCCTGCCTGCTTGAAGGCTTCCAGCCACTTCACAAAGTAAGTGGCATAATCCTGATAATAATCGGGGTTCAGGTGGCCGCTCGTCCAAGACTCAAACGGTTCTTTGGTCTTCAAGTCTTTTACCTTCATCCAGCGGGGACATGTCCAGGGAGAAGCCAGAATTTTCAAATCGGGATTGATGGCCAATATCTCCTTCAGGACAGGAATAATGTACTTCGTTTCCTCCAACGTCAAGGCAAAGTTCTCAATACCCGGCGTATCGCAACATGTATAGTCGCTCAGCGAGAAATCCGAACAGCCGATAGGCACCCGCACATAACTGAAACCATACTTGTCGGGCGAGAAAGTGTCTGCCAGGAATTGCTTGCGCACCTCTTCCGGCATCAGCGAAAGGTTGTAGCTGGTAGCACCCGTAATGGCGGCGCCAAATCCGTCCATCGTCTGATAGCGCGTGGCGGCATCCAGGCGGATAACTGCAGTCCCGGCCTCGCCTGCCGACGGTGTAAAGTTCAAGGTATCCTTGGCAAGGTCATAAACACGGTCGGCAGTAGTGACGTATGCGCTCACTTCATTTCCACCGGAAGCAGCACACGATGCCAAAAGCGTCGAAACCGTGCAGGCACACAAAAAGCCTGCTCCTTTTAAAGTCTTTCTTTTCAGATTCATTGTTTTGGGTTGTTTTAAAAGTTAGTAATGTAATGTCAACTATGTACAAAAATACAAGAAATCGTGCTCCCTGCAAACAGGAATTCTGCACCAAGTAGATGCCACAAACACCTACTAAACTTATACCCATCATGTTAAGCATGCCAGTTCCCGCTAAAAAAGTGGATGCAAAAGCGTGCAAGGCCGAGGAAACCAGACGTTGCCATTATCATAGTCTCCTTGCTTTTCGTACCTTTGCAGCCGGAAAAACAAGAAATATTCGGCAAAATGTTTACAGTCATCCTTCTCATGCTGGCCGGCATAGCCGCCGGATACCTGTTGCGCCGCCGGGTGCAGGTCAAGATACAAGGGATTATCACACTGCTCATCTGGGCGCTGCTGTTCATCCTGGGTGTGGAAGTGGGCAGTGATGAACGCATCATCAGCGCCCTGCACACGCTGGGCGGGGAAGCATTACTGCTGGCCACAGGGGGCACATTGGGCAGCGTGCTGGCAGCCTGGGGACTATGGAAACTGGTACAACAAGGGAAAGGAGGCCGAAAATGAAAGGCAGCCTCATCATCGTAGGATTTTTTGCATTGGGAGTGGCCTGCGGACTGGCAGATGTATTGCCCGACCTCTCGCAGACGGATATCAACTTCTACGCCCTCTGCGCACTGATGTTTTGCGTAGGCATCAGCGTGGGAAGCGACCCGCAAACCTTGAATAGCTTCCGCGCCCTGTCGCCCCGCCTGGCGCTGCTGCCCGTGGCCACCATCGGGGGCACGCTGGCAGGCACGGCCGTCATAGGCCTGCTGCTGCAAGGGCGCACGGTGGCCGACTGCCTGGCCGTGGGCTCGGGCTTCGGCTACTACTCGCTGTCCAGCATCTTCATCACGGAGTACCGCGGGGCGGAACTGGGCACCGTGGCCCTGCTGGCCAACATCTGCCGCGAAATCATCACCCTGCTCTGCGCCCCCTTGCTGGCGCGGTGGTTCGGCCCGCTGGCCCCCATCTCCGCCGGCGGAGCAACAACAATGGACACCACCCTGCCCATCATTGCCCGCACGTCGGGGCAAGGGTTTGTGGTGGTGTCCATATTCCACGGATTTCTTGTAGACTTCAGCGTGCCTTTCCTCGTCACGCTGTGGTGCTCCATATAGCGGGCAATGCCTCAGCTGCTTACCACACTACCTTTTCACCAAGGATGTTGCCATCGGCGGCATCTTCGGCCGTAAACGTGCCGCCACGATACTGCACGCACAGCATGACGAGCGGCTCGCCCCCATTATTGCGCACCGAGCGCACGCCGGCCGGAGCCACGCGCACCACGCTGCCTTCGCCTACGGGAAACACCTGTCCGTCTACCTGAAACTCGCCCCGGCCGCTGAGGAAGAAGTACAGCTCCTCGTGGTTCTTGTGCGTGTGCAGGAAGCCCGTCTCCGTGCCCGGCTGAAACATCTGGAAGGAGAACTCTCCGCCCGTGGCCTGCACGGCTGCGCCGCCAAATACCTTTCCGGGAATCTTCACGCCGGGGCCCAGCTCCAGCACATAGTCGCCCAGTTCACTCAGTTTGCCTACACTAATGGCGGTAAAGTTGTCCGCACTTGCAATGTTCTCTATCTGTTTCATACGTCTAAGGGTTTATGATTACGGTGCAAAGGTAGACCATTCTACACTATTTATCAAGTAGTTACCTACGTCTCACTTGGTTACCTCCACCTCACCAATGTTGGGCGGCAGGGGGTTATGTCTGCGCCCGAAAGGCTTTTTTAACACAATCCCCTGCCCTGCCAAGGCTCAGAACAGGCTCCACGTCACGGTGAGCCCCGCCATCACGATGGCCACCATCGACATCAGCTTGATGAGGATGTTCAGACTGGGGCCGGAGGTGTCCTTGAAGGGGTCGCCCACGGTGTCGCCCACCACGGTGGCCTTGTGCACCTCGCTGCCCTTGCCGCCGAAGTTACCCTCCTCGACATACTTCTTGGCATTGTCCCACGCACCTCCGGCATTGGCCATGAAGATAGC
>CALUJC010000038.1 GCA_944320865.1 uncultured Bacteroides sp.
ATCTTATAGGTGACGGAGCCGTCCTCCCAGTCAACATACTCTTTCAGGTCAGGGTCGCCGTAGTACTGGATTATCACATTGGGTTTGCCTAAGATAATTGTGGCGCCGTCCTGGCCGTCTTGTCCCGGTTTCCCGTCTTCACCATCCTTGCCGCGCAGGAACTCCCAGAAGTCATCAACCGAAGTTTTATTTGTCGGCCATTGTTTGCCATCTTTGTACACCGTACCCTTCTCGACTTCCTGCTTCCAAAGTTCGTAAGCGCTCTGTCCGGCAGCGCCCGGTTTTCCTTGTTCACCTGGTTTTCCTTGTTCACCCGGCTTCCCTTGTTCTCCTTGCTCGCCACGCGAGGGCTTGCCGGTATCTACTCCGTTGATAAACCAGTTGCCATTGGCACCAATCGTAATATCCGGCATATCACCATCGGATCCCGGACGCCCATCATCGCCGTCTTCGCCACGCGAAGGCATGCCTGTGTCCACGCCATCTATATACCAGTTGCCGTTGGTGCCGATAGTAATTTCAGGAGTATGTCCGTTTTGGCCAGGCTTGCCGTCTTCGCCGCGCGAGGGCATGCCGGTGTCCACGCCGTCGATAAACCAGTTGCCGTTGGCACCGATAGTAATTTCAGGCGTGTGTCCGTCCTCGCCATCTTCACCATCCTGACCGTCTTTTCCGGTAGCCGGAATGCCTGTATCTTCGCCGTTTACCCACCAGTTGCCGTTATCGCCAATGTTGGGCGTCACACCGTCTTTGCCATCAGCTCCGGCCAGGTAGTACCAAAAGTCGTTCAACTCAGTTTGGTCTTTCGGCCAGTCGTGTCCGGGGTTATGGGGATTCTCCAATCCCTTGCCTACTTCTTCTACCCATAGTTCGTAGGCACTCTTGCCATCGGCACCGTCACTACCATCGACGCCGTCCTTACCATCTTCACCCTTCAGGTATAGGAAAAAGTTGTTGATGTCCGTCCGGTCTTGTGGCCAATCGATGGTTCCGTTGTTCACTTCTTCCACCCACACCTCGTAGGCCGACTTGCCGTCCGCTCCCTGAGGGCCGGCAGGCCCTTCGGGAAACAGCATGTGCAACTCATTGCTGCACGAATAAGTCATAATGCAAAACACGGAAAGCAGAACTGCCCTCCAAAGACTGGCCTTCATGCACTTTCGGGAAAACGCATAAACGATTCGCATAATATAGATATTCTTCGTTATGCCTGACAGTTCCCCAAGGCAGGACAGGTTTATACCATAAATAATATAAGAAAATCCATAAATGCGAAAGACGTGGGAACTGTACCTGTCACTTATCCTACAGTTCAGGCCTTCGCATTGCCTATCAGTAGAGGATAAGCAACGCAGAGCCCACGCCGATATGTATCAGTATCCGGCACGCACACTGCGCGTGCCGGATAACATTTACACACCCGTAGGCATCTACCGTTGCCCTGTCTTCCCTACTGAATTTCAAAGTTGCGAAGTTTGAACTGTAGAAGACAAGACGTCAAGTAAACGCCTCTTACATATATGTCTGCCCCGCCTCTTCTATCGGCGTAGGCGGTGCAAAGTTAGGCATATTTTTTCGATTACCATACAATAAGCCCGTTTTTTCCTATCAAAACTTCCTATGCTTTGCCATCTCTTTTCTCAACACCCCACCCTCTCCCCGGCAGCCTTCCAACGCTACCGACCAAGCGTAGTATCGCCCGCGCGCTGGCGTAGTATCGCTACCAAGCTGGCTGTACTATGCCACCGATGAAGCGGAATATCCACTCATTACCAACACTTTACAAGTCGCGCAGGAAGAAAGAAAAGCTTTTACACACCCGCTTCTTCACGCCTTGCGGAGTCATGCGGTTTATGATTATTTAACCATAAAAGCCTGCAAACTTTTGATTGCCTCGACGATTTGTCCCATCTTTGCAGCGCGAAATGAGTTTTGTAATCCTCATCGGAGAGGGCAAGATAAGACACTGCCGGGTAAGATGACTGGGTAAAACCAATCAGGCTTGTCCGGCCTTTTTATTGGATAAGCGACATGAAACAAGAACTCGATTTAACCCAAGGCAGCGTGCCGAAGGTGCTGCTGCAGTTTGCCGTGCCTTACCTGCTGGCCAACGTGCTGCAGGCATTGTATGGCGGAGCCGACCTGTTTGTAGTGGGGTGGTTCGACGACGCGGCCAGCGTGGCAGGTGTGGCCATAGGCAGCCAGGTGATGCAGACGGTGACGGGCATCATACTGGGGCTGACCACGGGCATCACGGTGCTCATTGGCATTGCCTCGGGCGCAAAGGACGGCAAGGAGCTGGCGACGATTGTCGGCTCGTCGGTGTGGCTGTTTGCCATTGTGGGCGGGGTGCTGACGCTGCTGATGACCGCGCTGCACAACCCCATAGCCGTGGCCATGCACACGCCGGCCGAGGCCATGGCCGACACGGAGCACTACCTGCTTATCTGCTCGCTGGGCATTCCGTTCATCATAGGGTACAACGTGGTGTGCGGCATCCTGCGCGGGCTGGGCGACTCGCGCACGCCGCTCTACTTCGTGGCCCTGGCCTGCGCCATCAACATCGTGCTGGACTTCGTGCTGGTGGGCGGACTGCACATGCGGGCAGCCGGGGCGGCCACGGCCACCATTGCCTCGCAGGGCATAAGCTTCGGCACCGCATTGTGGTACCTGCACCGACGGGGCTTTGCGTTCGAGTTCAACCGAAAGGATGTCCGGCTTAACGGACGCTTGTCGCGCCGGGTGCTTACGCTGGGCGCGCCCATAGCCTTACAGGATGCGCTGATAAACGTGTCGTTCCTGCTCATTACGGTTATCGTCAACCAAATGGGGGTGGTGGCCTCGGCGGCGCTGGGGGTGGTGGAGAAGATTATCGTCTTTGCCATGCTGCCGCCCGCTGCCATCTCGTCGGCCATAGCTGCCATGACGGCACAAAACTACGGCGCAGGGCTGACGGAGCGCATGAACCTCTGCCTGAAGTCGGGCATCGGCATGGCGCTGGTATTCGGCGTAGGCGTATGCCTCTATTCGCAGTTCCTGCCCGAAACGCTGACGGGCATCTTCACCAGCGACCCGGCCGTCATAAGCATGGGAGCACAATACCTGCACGGGTACAGCATAGACTGCATCATGGTGAGCTTCGTGTTCTGCATCAACGCCTACTTCAGCGGGCAGGGCAACTCGTGGTTCCCCATGGTGCACAGCCTCATCGCCACGTTCCTGTTCCGCATACCGCTGTCGTGGGCGTTCAGCCACATCGACCCCACGTCGTTGTTCTGGATGGGATTTGCCCCACCGCTGGCCACAATGGTTTCGTTGCTCATCTGCTTCTGGTATCTGCACCGGCAAAGGGAAAAAATGCGTACCTTTGCCCGCAAAACATAAGCCGATGAACTACTGTTGTTATAGAAAACCGATTGCCCTGCTCCTGATAGGGCTGGCAACCGCCTGTGCCTTTGGCGGCTGCAAAAAGAAAGACATGTCGATGAAGATGAACGAGCCGCGCAACATACGCGGCGTGCAAGGCTTTCAGCGCACCTTCAACGACCAGAACCCCAAGCACCTCAAGGTGGCCCGGGCACTGGGCGTGCCTCCCGTGGCTTCGCAAGAAGAGGCCGCGGAGATGACGAGCACGCTGCACCTCATTGCCGACAACGAGCGCTATGCCGTAGACTCGCTGACGCACTCCATCCCCTACCTCACCCCCGGCGCCGCCAACCTGCTGGACACCATCGGGGCCAACTTCCTCGACTCGCTCCGGTGCAAGGGACTGAATCCAAACAAGGTGGTGATGACCTCGGTGCTGCGCACGGTGAAGGACGTGAAGAAGCTGCGCCGGCGCAACGTCAATGCCTCGGCCAACTCGGCCCATTGCTACGGCACCACGTTCGACGTCAGCTGGAAACGTTTTGAGAAGGTGGAAGACCCGGATGGCCGCCCCATGCAGGACGTCAGCGCCGACACCCTGAAACTCGTGCTGGCCGAAGTGCTGCGCGACCTGCAAAAGGCCGACCGCTGCTACGTGAAGTATGAAGTGCGGCAAGGCTGCTTCCACATCACGACACGAAAAGAGTGATTAGTGGTTAGTGAGGGAGGGAGCGCTTCCTATTAACCACTAATCACTAATCACCAACCACTAACCATTAATCCCTGTCAACGCTTGATGCGAAGCGCATAGATGGACCGCGTGGTCGTGGCAAACAGCAGTTCGCCCTGCTTGCCGCCAATGGCCAGCGAGATGGGCCGCTCCTCCAGGCGGATGCGCCGCAGCTCCTTGCCGTCGGGGCTGTAGACGTGTATCTCGCCGTCGGCCACGTAGATGTTGCCCTCGCTGTCCGTCACGTTGCTGTATTGGCCGTAGGGGCACAGCTCTTGAGGCTGAGACAGGCTGCCGTCGGCATCTACGGCGAAGGCAAGGGTGGTCTTGTTGTTCTCGTTGGTGATGTAGACCTTCTCTTGCTGCCCGGGAACTACGGCGGTCAGGGCACACGAACGGCCCAGGTCGTAGGTTTCGGGTATCAGCGTCACGCCGTCGGGAGCCAGGAAGCTGTATTCGGGCATGCTCTCCACCACCTTGTCGAAGTCGCCGCGCCAGCGGCTGGACGGATGGATGACGCGGGCCACCTCTGCTGCCTCCGCCGTCTTCACGCGGGGCATGGGCTTCATGGTAGCATCGGCATTGTCCGGGTCAAAGGAGTATCCCCAGGCCGCCCAGCCACCGTTGCCCCAACCGCTGTACATGGGGTTGTCGTCCGGCAAGACGGGCACCGTCTCCTGCCGCCCGTCCACCAGGTAGCCCGGCTGCGGGTCGTAGCGGAAGATGACGAGCAGGTTGTCCTGCGTGTCCACAGCCAGGGTGAAGGGCTTCCACGGATAGTCGGCCAGGAGGGTTACTTCGCCGGTCTGGGCCGACCACTTGTATATCTTCTTCAGGCGGTTCTCGCAGAAGTACACGTTGCCTTCGCTATCCGCAGCAGCGCCGGAGGCCAGCTCGAAGCCGGTGGCCAAGCGCACGGGGGTGCCCACGGTGTCGAGCGAGGGGCGGAGTCCCTGCTCCTGCCCGGTGATGGTGAGCCGGGCAAAGTCCCACGAATAGACGGGCAGGCGCTTGTTCATGTCGTAGACGGGAAACTCTATGACGGGCAGCACCTGCGTGTAGTTGTGCATGTTGCGGAAGGTGATGTTCTCGCAGTCCCACACGCGGAAGCCTATCTCCTTGGGCAGGTAGGCGCGGATGACGCGGTACATCCATACGTTGACAAACTCCAGGTCCCGGCAGCCGGACAGTTCGGCCATGTGGCAGTCCGGGCCTTCCTTGCCTTCTTCCTCAAACTGGAAGGCGTAGACCTTCCAATTGGCTACGTTGCTGAAGCGGGCCTCGGTGCGCACGTGGTGCTCGAGCGACATGGCGTAGATGCGCCCCGGGGTCTCGGTGTCGCTCACGTAGAGGCCTGCGGCGGCATAGGTGTCGGCAGTCCAGATGTCCTTGAAGGTGCCCCCGCCGCCGTCGGCCACCCAGAGGCTCCAGTACTGGTTGTCCCAGGCCAGGTCTTTGCCGGTCTCCATGACGGGTGCCGAGGGACTGCTGATGCGGCGTTCCGCCCGGCGGCGCGGACGGGCTTCCCCCTCCTTAGCGGGCTTGGCCAGCGTGCCGTGGCCGCCTACAAACTTCACATCGTTCATATACGAGCCCTCGCCCGCCATCCACTTCACGCCCACGGCGCGGTAGTTGTAGGCGCCGGTGTTGATGCCGATGCCGTTCAGCACATCGGCGCCACCCTGCGATGATTGCAGCAAGGGCACGGGCGTGCCAAAGCCGCTGAAGGCGGGCTCGCTCTCCTTCAGCACGAGCTGCGTGCCGAAGGGATGCAGGCCGATGAGCCGGGTGCCCTCCCGCATCTGCAACGTGCGGGTCAGCCTGTACCAGCCCTGGGGAACGTAGACGGGCTTTCCGCTGGCAATGGCCTGCTCGAAGGCCTGGGTGTCGTCCGTCTCCCCATCGCCCTTGGCGCCGAAGGTGCGCACATTGACCCACGTGTCCATGCCGGGCAACTGCGGGATGGCGGCATCCAGCCGCTTGGGCAGGGAGCTGACGGGGCGGAGGTCGCAAGTCTGGCGAAAGGCAGGTTCAGCCTCCATGCTGTCGTAGGTGAGGCCATAGGTCAGGTCGCTCACCACATAGAGCTTGGCGGGAGCCTCCACCGGCGCCTGGCCCGAGGCATACTGCACCAGCACGGGCACGTTGCGGCAGGACACGTTCGTCATGTTCAGCTGCGAGAAGGTGTTGCCCGTGACGCCGACGCGGACGCCGGTCTGCACGTTCTCCCACAGCGCGTCCTCCACATGCAGGCGGTCGGCCAGTCCCTCGGCCATCTCGAAGGCCACGGGGCAGTTCTTGACGTGCATGCCTACAATGGCAAAGCCCACCTCCTTGGAGAGGACGGCCGCCCGGCTCTGCCCCTCGAAGTAGGTGTCCACCATCATCATGGGCCAGCCGGGGGAGGTGCGGCCGGAGATGATGCCATACTGCCCGCCGCGGAAGCTGACATTCTCCATCTCGTTGCCCACATCCCAGATGCCGGCCAGGCCGCTGCCTATCTCGATGTGGCAGTGGCTGATGAAGCTGTGCTGCGCAAAGTGAGAGCGGATGGCGATGGCTGCCGAGTTGCCCCGGCCGATGCGGAAATCGACGTTGGACAGCGCACTATAGAATGTGCCTGCCCCGGCATCCTGCGGCTCACGCCCCTCGGGAGCGATGCCGCCGGTGAACCACACCATGTACTGCCGCCCCTCCTGGAAGCCCGGCGTGTCCGCCGCCAGGTAGATGACGGGACGCCGCTTGCCATAGCCTATCAGGCGCACCGACGAGGGTATCTGGATGGTGCGGCTGATGCGGTATTCGCCCTCGGGCAGAAAGAGGATGCCGAAGTTCTTCTCCCGCTTCACCTGGAAGATGGCGCGCTGCAGGGCGTCGGTCACATCCTGCCGCCCATCGGCCTTAAATCCATAGTTCTCAGGGGTGAAGTAATAGGCCTCGGGGTCATCAGGCCGCTGGGTGTAGACTGACTTCAGCTGCACCGCGTGCAGCCCGCAGCATACTGTGCATAACAGCAACAGTAGGAGTAACGTTTTTCTTTTCATGATTTGTTTTTGTTTTATTTTGCTTGTGATTATATATCAGTAATGGCTATCACATCTGTGTTTCTTTAAACATGCTTAATTCAATATGCGAATATACTAAAACTCGCCTAAATACTGATAGTATTTGCATGAATTTCACTATCTTTGGACAAGCAATTAATACCCCCATGAAAAGATTATATCGTATTCTGCTAATGACCATTATAGGTCTGTATCCTGCGTTATCAACCATGGCACAAGCCTCACATAGGGTTTATGTGCCTAAACCTGGTACTTTGTCGGAGATGATACCTCCCCAGACGGCTAATAACATCAGCCACCTTATTTTACAAGGGAACATAAATGCTATAGATTTCAAATACCTGCGAGAAGAATTCAAAATGCTCCGTGTACTTGACCTCTCCAAAGCAAATATCAGCAGATACACTGGGAAAAGGGGTACACAAACCGAACGTTTCTGCCTATATCCGGCCAACAACATTCCCGCCTATGCTTTCTGCCCCCCAAAGGAAGATAGTACTTATTCGGACAAATCCAGCTTGGAACATGTAATACTCCCTGAACACATTAAGAAAATAGAGGAATATGCATTCAAGGCCTGCAAGAACTTGGACATTTGCCAGATACGCAGGCAGACACCTCCTGTTCTCATGCCGGAAGCACTTGCAGATAGTCTTACCGCCATCTTCGTACCGACTGGATGCGGAAACGCTTATCAAAGCAATGCTCAATGGAAACATTTCGCCATCATTGAAGGCGAACCGATAAGCGTGACTGTAAAATTAAAGAATACAGAAAATCTCACTGAAAAACTTCAACGTAAAGCGATACAACCAACAAGCATAAACTTTCTGACAATCGAAGGGAAACTCGATGAAACAGATTTTGCCTTGATACGCGACTTCATGCCCAATCTGGTGTCCGTAAACCTATCGGAAAGCTATGCCACCTCCATCCCCGAGTATACGTTTACACAAAAAAAATATATGCTGAAAATAACTCTCCCCAAAGGCTTGAAAAGCATCGGACAGAGAGCTTTCAGTGGATGCACCCGTTTAGCAGGGACCTTGGTTCTTCCTCCCGAAGTCACAGCTATCGAATATGGGGCTTTCATGGGTTGCCAAAGGTTACACTGCGTATTGGCTACCGGCAATAAAATCACCACTGTGGGAGACAAGCTTTTCGGAGAAGAAGAGAACAAATTGATTTACAAGCAGTAATCTTTTCTTTTACCCTTGGGCATACAGCCGAGCCTTCATCTCTTTAATATGCTCGGAAGTGATGTATTCATCATATTCCATCATCTTGTCAATAATGCCATTCGGCGTCAGTTCTATAATACGATTGGCCACAGTTTGAATGAACTCATGGTCGTGAGAAGAAAACAAGATGTTGCCCTTATAAATCTTCAGGTTGTTGTTGAAGGCTTGGATGGATTCCAAGTCAAGATGGTTGGTCGGAGTATCGAGGATAAGGCAATTGGCATTGCGCAGCTGCATCCGGGCAATCATACAACGCATCTTTTCGCCTCCGGATAGCACACTGGCCTTTTTCAGCACTTCTTCGCCGGAAAAAAGCATACGTCCCAAGAAACTCTTCATATAAACTTCATTACCCTCGCCGAATTGGCTTAACCAATCCACCAGGTTAAGGTCGGTGTTGAAAAAAGCCGTATTGTCCAGCGGCAGATAAGCGGTGGTGATAGTCACCCCCCAATTGTAATGACCGGCATCAGGCTTCACATTGCCATTAATGATTTCAAACAGAGCCGTCATGGCGCGTGGGTCGCGAGAAAGGAAAACTATCTTATCACCTTTCTCTACATTGAAGTTCACATCGCGGAACAATACCGTACCATCTTCCAAAGATTTAGTTAACCCCGAGACTTCCAATATCTGATTACCGGGCTCACGCTCGGGTGTAAAAATGATGCCGGGGTATTTGCGAGAGGAAGGCTTAATTTCGTCCACAGTTAGCTTCTCAAGCATCTTCTTGCGGCTGGTGGTCTGTTTGCTCTTGGCCACATTGGCACTGAAACGACGGATAAATTCTTCCAATTCCTTACGTTTTTCCTCTGCCTTGGCCTTTTGGTTTTGTTGTTGGCGTAAAGCAAGCTGGCTGGATTGGTACCAAAAGCTATAATTCCCCGCAAACAAGTTGATTTTACCATAGTCGATGTCCACCGTATGAGTGCAAACGGAATCCAAGAAATGACGGTCGTGGCTGACCACCAATACCGTATGTTCAAAATTGGCGAGGTAATCTTCCAACCAAGTTACGGTTTCCATGTCCAAGTCATTGGTAGGTTCATCCAACAACAGATTATCGGGATTGCCATACAAGGCTTGCGCCAACATGACACGCACTTTCTCCTTGTTGTTCAGTTCGCCCATCAACACATAATGTTTGTCTTCCTTAATCCCCAAACCACTCAACAAGGCGGCGGCATCACTCTCTGCATTCCAACCATCCAGCTCGGCAAATTTTTCTTCCAGTTCAGATACCCGTATTCCGTCTTCATCCGTAAAATCTTCCTTGGCATAAAGAGCCTCACGCTGCTTCATAATGTCCCACAGTACACTATGACCCATCATTACCGTATCCATCACCGTAAAGGCATCCCATTTAAAGTGGTCCTGACTCAATACAGACAAGCGCTCGCCCGGCCCTAAGACAACAGAACCCGTAGTAGGCTCCTTTTCGCCCGCTATCACTTTCAGGAAAGTAGACTTACCTGCCCCATTGGCACCGATGATACCGTAGCAATTACCACTCGTAAACTTCAAGTTTACCTCATTGAACAATACGCGTTTGCCGAACTGCACTGACACGTTGGATACTGTAATCATAATCGTCCTTCAGATTTTTGAGGGTGCAAAGATACAGATTCCACTTCAAAATAAGAGCATACACAAGAAATATTATGTTCTTTGCTATTTGCATTGCTCCAACCAACCCCTCATTTCCACCATCGGGATACCCAATGCCACCGCCCGCTCAAAGTCTTGGCGGGCAAAATCTTTTTTCTTCTGCAAAAGGTAAATCTGCCCACGCGCCAAGTAGGCTTCCGCAAGAGAGGCATCCAAACGGATCGCCTCATCCAAATCCATCAGTGCACGATCGTTATTACCTCTTTCTTTTTCCACCCCGGCCCGTGCCACATAAACTACGGCATGCTGGGAGGAGGTAAGCAGAGAAGAACCTTCTGCCTTTTCGTCCACCATACGGGTTAACAAGGCAAGGGAAGCATCATACCTTTTCTCTTTTTGTTCCAGCATTGCCAACCCCAAGCGTCCTTCAAAGTCCTGTGGTATATGCTTCAAAAGCGTATCGTAATCGGCACGTGCCGAATGATAATCATTCCTTTGGCGGTAGACATAAGCACGCATCAGCAATGCCTCCCGATTACCGGGTTGCAAATCGAGCACTAACGAATAATCAGCTTGCGCCTGCCCATACTTACCTAACTCCATGCAAAGGGCGGCACGGTTCAGCAAAATAGGGACATTACGAGGGGCAATACCTAAAGCAAGGTTGTATGACTCCAGTGCTTCATCATATTTATGCTGATTATGCTGGATATGACCTAAATTGGAGAACAACAGGGCATTATGAGAATTGGCAGGGTCTTGCTTCAGGGCCTGGCGGATATAGTGCTCGGCCTGGGGAAGGCTATCGTGTGCAATGGCAGAGAGGGCACGGTCGCACCACTCCGCATAGGTCTGGGCAGATAGAGAAGTGGCTATCACCAGTCCGAAAAGGATTACCATAAACTGCTTCATGCCTGTTCCTCCCGGTTGGCATCTGAGGCAAACAAGCCTGTCGACAAATAGCGTTCCCCCGTATCGGACAGAAGCACGACTACCCTCTTCCCTGCCATATGGGGACGGGCGGCCAACAGTCGGGCGGCATGAAGCGCTGCACCGGAGGATATGCCCGCCAGCAACCCCTCCCGCTCGGCCAACTGGCGGGCGGCATGGAAAGCGTCAGCATCGCCCACGGGTATAATCTCGTCCACCACCGAAGGGTCATAATTGCCGGGGATGAAGTTGGCGCCAATGCCTTGCAAACCATGAGGCCCGGCCTTGCCTCCTTCCAGCACAGGCGAGGAAGCCGGCTCTACAGCCACAATATGCACCTGAGGATTATGCTTCTTCAACGCGCGTGCCACGCCTGTCAATGTGCCTCCGGTGCCTACCCCGGCCACAAAGGCATCCACCTGTCCGTCTGTGTCCCACCAGATTTCCTCGCCGGTGGTGCGAAGGTGTATGTCGGCATTGGCGGGATTGTCGAATTGCCCCAAGATGACGGCACCGGGTATGGAGGCGCGAAGCTCTTCGGCCTTGGCCACCGATCCTGCCATGCCTTCGTTTCCGGGTGTCAACACCAGTTCAGCACCGTAGGCTCGAAGCAGGTTGCGCCGCTCCAAGCTCATGGTGTCAGGCATGGTGAGCAGCAGGCGATAACCTTTGACGCGCGCCACCATGGCAAGGCCGATGCCCGTATTGCCGCTGGTTGGTTCGATGAGCGTGGAGCCGGGACGAAGCACGCCCCTACGTTCAGCATCCTCCACCATGGCAAGGGCGGTGCGTGCCTTCACGCTTCCGCTGGGATTGAGCATCTCCAGCTTGGCGACGAGCGGACAGGACAAGCCCTCGGCACGACTGTAGGCGGCAAGCTCCAGCAAGGGGGTACGGCCTACTAAGTCTAAAAGATTCTTGGCGATTTGCATACTTATCTATTTATATACTTCACGAGCCACTGCCCTACTTCCTTTGTGCCATACTTCGCGCCGCCTTCCACCTGTATTTCCGGTGTGCGGACATTGGCGTCCAGCGAGGCGTCTACGGCTTGGCGCACCAAAGCGCCCTCCTCCGCAAGGCCGAAGTGCTCGAAAAGCATGGCGACGGACAAGACTTGCGCCAGAGGGTTGGCAATGTTCTGTCCCTTGGCTTGCGGCCAGCTGCCATGGATAGGTTCAAACACGGGTGTGCTGTCCCCCGTGGAGGCTGAGGGCAGGAGACCCATCGAGCCGCTGATGACCGAACCTTCGTCCGTCAGGATGTCGCCAAAGGTATTCTCCGTCACCATCACGTCGAAGAAGCGTGGCTCCTGAATCATCTTCATGGCGGCATTGTCCACGAACATGTAGTCGGTGGTCACTTCGGGATATTGGGGTGCCATCTCCTGCGCTATCTGGCGCCAGAGGCGGGAGGAGGCAAGCACGTTGGCCTTGTCCACCACGGTGACATGCTTGCGGCGGCGCATGGCATACTCGAAGGCCACGCGCAGGATGCGCTCAATCTCCGGACGGGTATAGTAGTTGGTGTCCCACGCCTTGTCGTTGTCCTGGTACTTTTCGCCGAAGTACATGCCACCCGTCAGTTCGCGGATGCAGAGGAAGTCGGCCCCTTCCACCAGCTCGGCACGCAGGGGACTCTTGTGCAACAGGCACTTGAACGTCTGCACGGGGCGGATGTTGGCATAAAGGCCCAGCTTCTTGCGCATGGCCAGCAGGCCCTGTTCGGGGCGCACCTTGGCGGTGGGGTCGTTGTCATACTTGGGGTCGCCCACGGCGGAGAAGAGCACGGCGTCGGCCTCCTTGCATATATTATAGGTGTCTTCCGGAAAGGGGTCGCCCACCTTGTCGATGGCGTCCGCCCCGCAGAGGGCATATTGGTAAGTCACCTTGTGACCAAACTTCTTGCATACGGCAGTCATCACGTCCACCCCTACGGCGGAAATCTCAGGCCCGATACCGTCACCGGGCAATACGGCAATTTTCAGTTCCATAAGTTTTTTATTAAGATAACGTCAATTCTCTTTTTTCGTCCCGCGGCATTTGCGCCACAGGGTGTAGATGAGGGCGAAAACCGCCGTTCCCATCAGTGCCAGCACTGCGTTGACCAGCAGATTCCCGCCTTCGGGGTCGTCGCCGGGGAAAAGGCGCCAGCGCGTGCCGTTTACTACCATCAGCAAAACAAAGGTGATGGCATATAGTAACCAAGGTTTCAGATGAATCTTCTTCATACTTATCTAAATTAGCGCATTTCTTTCAGTCGTTTCATTATTTCCTGTTGATGTTTCTCGTTCTTGCGGCGATAACGGTCGCCCACGGCAAAGCCTATGGTGAGCGCAATTGTCATAAGCAAGCTTTGTAGCAGGTTGTCCGCCCACGCCACACCGCGCGGGTCACGCCAGCGGATAAACACGTTGATGGCAAACAGCAGGACAAACGTGCCGGCATAAAGTTGCCACGGCTTTAAACGAATCTTCTTCATAATGCGTCTCATTATAGCATGGGGATAGCTATCACGCCGCTAAGGTAGTGCTTTTTTAGATTTTTCCACCACCGGACGCGCATTCTTTTAAAGATTTACCCTATCTTTGCCCCACAGACTTGAAGAAAGGAGAAACCGATTATGAACGCAACCCTGTCATTGGAAAGCATCTTGCAGATGCTGCAACCCCTCAGCGCGGACAATAAACGCTGGCTGGGCGAAAAGCTGATTGAAGAAAGCCGGGAGGAAGAGGAAGAACACCTCACTCCCTACACCATGGAAGAAATCAATGCCTGGATAGATGAAAGTGAGGCAGACTTTGCCGCAGGCAGGTACATCAGCAATGAAGAAATGAATCGTAGAATGGAACGATGCTGAAACCAACACCTACACCGTCTACACCCCCCAAGGCCTGCGGGCATGGGCAGACAGTTACAATTCTGACACCGAAATCTATTACAACTGCACCCTGGCCGCCGACATCGACATGAGCGGGCAGACATGGCAGGGGGGAACGGACATCACGAGCTTCGACGGCACATTCGACGGCGCGGGGCATACCATCAGCAACCTCGACGTTACCGGTCGGAATCCCGTTGGATTTATCGGGGTGTTAAGCGGAGGCACTGTCAAGAACCTGCTGTTGGTGAACGCCAAACTCAGTAATAATGAAGGTATAACAGGAGGAATAGTCGGGCACATAGAAGAGGGCACGGTTATCGCTTGCGCCGTGTCCGGGTGCACCGTTAATGCAGGCGGAGGAATGGCAGGTGGCATCGCAGGATTTGTCGATGATTCGGGTTCGGTTACCGCCTGCTATGCGGCATCCTGCAACTTTATAGAAGCAATTGGCTGTGGTCAAATAGCAAATCTTGTAGAGGGGAGCATCACCGCCTGCTATTATGACGGGGATGGGGAAGGCATTAATACTGGCGATGGCGATGCCACCCGGGTGGACGACAACGACTGGCAGGCAGCCGCCGAAGCCATGAACAAGCAGCTTGCCGACAACAACTACATCTGGGAAGAGAACACGGACGAGGCAACCAAGGCCTCCCTGCCCCTGGTGCTCGTGCCCAACCCGGACGTGCAATAAGTGGTGCACCCACCACACGATAATGTGGTGCACCCACCACACGATAATGTGGTGCACCCACCACACGATAATAGGGCGCACCCACCACACGATAATGGGGCGCACCCACCACACGATAATGGGGCGCATCCACCACACGATAATAGGGTGTACCCACCACACGATAAATAGAGTATTAACTTTTAAATAGAAAAAGAATATGAGTGACGAAATCAAGTACACGCTCAACGTGCAGAGCGTAGACAACCCCCTCACGAAAGAGGAGGGCGACAAGCGTTTCATCTTAGTATCCAACGGCACGGCCGACTTCGACCGCGTCATCTCTGAGATAATGGCTGTCAACCCCGGCCTGGAGCGCGAGACGGTGGAAGCCGTCATCAAGCTCGAACACCGCATCATACAGCGGCTCACCCTCTCGGGGATGCGTGTCAGCAATGGCCTGTTCTCCGCCGTGGCCTCTCCCAAGGGTCGTGCAGGCGCGTCGTGGGACCCCGAGGTGAACCAACTGAACATCACCATCGCACAGGGCACCGACTGGCGTGAAGCCATCCGCCAGACCACGGTGAACGTGCTGGGCGAGAAGGCCGAGGTGATGTACGTGAGCGGCACCACCGACGCCGCCACCCGCGCCACCGACCGCACCGCCACCCCGGGCTACCCCTTCACCGTGGAGGGCAACTACCTGAAGCTGGCGGGCGACGACCCGTCGGTAGGCATCACCCTCGTCAGCGAGGACGGCACGGAAACACACATCGACCCCGCCATGGTGGCCGTGAACGAGCCCAAGAAGCTGGTGTTCATCATTCCCGCCGGGCTGGCCGAGGGCACCTACACGCTGCGCATCGCCACCCAGTATTCCAGCAGCGGTGTCCTGCGCAAGTCGCCCCGCACGGTGGAGAGCGCCCTCTACATCGGCGTCACCCCCACCACGCCCGATGACGACGGCGACGGCACCGGCGAGGACGATGGCGACCACCAGCTTGGTTAGGTGTTAAGTATTAGTGATTAGGGATTAATGGGGTAACCGGATTCCCCTCCCCCTCATCACCTTCTTCCTCCTCACCCTCTTCATCATCTTCATCATCATCACTACCCCAGGGGTCGCGTCGCTGCGGCCCCTCGTTTTTGAAGGCAAAGGCACACAGCGTGCCCGCCACCGCCCCCAGCCACAAAAAAGGGGGGCGCAGGCTTGCTTATTCCAGTCAATGGGTGTATATTCGCGGCGCACACGTGAGGTGCACAAGTTATACCATATTATAGATATACATCATAAAGCGTGTGGCGCGGCACGTGCCGTGACACCGTGACAGGAGGACAGAGCGTATGCATGAAGTGATAGACAGGCGGCGTGTGGGCCGCAGTGCGGTAAACGGGCGGATGATATGCCGCGTGCTTGGGGTGCTGGTACTTATCGAGGTACTGATGTTCGTGGCTTGTGCCGGTGTGGCATGGCTGTATGGCGAGGCGGAGGTGGATGCCTTCCTTTGGACAGCGCTGGCGGCCACAGGCTGTGCAGGGGTGCTGCTCGCCGCAAGCCGTGGGGCGGACCGCCGCCTGGGCAAACGTGACGGCTACTGCATAGCGTCGCTCACCTGGGTGTTGTTCACGGCATTGGGCATGCTGCCCTTCCTGCTGTGTGGCAGTGTGGAGACGGCAGGCGAGGCCTTCTTCGAGACCATGTCCGGCTTCACCACCACGGGGGCAACCATTCTGGACGACATTGACAGCGAGCCGCATGCCATATTGTTCTGGCGCGCGCTGACGCACTGGATAGGTGGTCTGGGCATTGTGCTCTTTGCCTTGGCGGTGCTGCCTATCTTTGGCGAGGGCAGCTTGCAGCTGTTTTCGGGTGAGGCCGTGGGGGTGACGCACGACAAGATTCACTCCAAGGTGAATGTCATGGCGCGCCTGCTGTGGAGTATCTACCTGGGGCTGACGGTGGTGCTGGTGGTGCTGCTCAGAGTGGGCGGCATGGGGTGGTTCGACGCCTTGTGCCACTCTATGGCTACAGTGGCTACGGGCGGATTTTCCACCCGGCAGGCCAGTGTGGCGGCGTGGCAGTCACCCTTCATAGAGTATGTGATAGCTGCGGGGATGCTGCTGTCGGCCATCAATTTCTCGCTCTACTTTTCAGCACTGAAGGGGCGTCCGGGCAAAGTGTGGCGCGACGAGGAGACGCGCTGGTTTCTCACCTCGGTGGCAGTGGTGACGGCGGTGATAGCGGCCATGCTGGTGTGGCAGCGGGACTACGGGGTGGAGCAAGCCTTCAGGAGTGCGCTGTTTCAGGTGGCCAGCCTGCACACGTCTACCGGCTTCGGCACGGACGACTACATGCAGTGGCCGCCGCTCACTTGGATTTTGCTAGTCTACGCCATGCTGGCAGGCGGGTGTACGGGCTCTACGAGCGGCGGCATCAAGGCACTGCGCCTGGTCATATTGGCCAAAGCCATACGCAACCACCTGCGCCGCATGCTGCACCCCAATGCTGTGCTGCCTGTGCGGGTCAACCGTCAGGCCGTGTCCCAGAGCGTAGTGCTCACGGTGGGCATCTTCGTCATCTGCTATCTGCTGTGCATCTTCGTGGGGTGGCTGGGCCTCGTGGCCACGGGGGTGGAGCTGACGGATGCCTTCGGCGTGGCCGTCTCCAGCATGGGAAACGCGGGCATGGCGCTTGGCAACTTCGGGCCGGCCTACTCTTGGAGCGCCCTGCCGGAGGCCGGTAAGTGGATAAGTTCAGCCCTCATGCTGGTAGGCCGTCTGGAGATGTTTGCCATCATGTTGATGTTCTACTCAGCCTTCTGGCGCAAGCACTGACACATGCGGCGACGTCAGCCCAGGTGCTTTATCAACATGGATATATTAGCCATGAACAGCTTGACGGATATGGCCAGCAGGATGATGCCGAAGAACTTGCGGACGATGTATATCCCTCCCTTGCCCAGGAAGCGCTCGATGCGTCCCGTCATGCTCACCACTATATACACCCACACCATGTTCAACACCAGCGCGATAATGATGTTCACGTCGGCATACTCCGCCTTGAGCGACAACAACGTGGTAAACGCCCCCGCCCCCGCGAGCAACGGGAACACCAGCGGTACGAGCGTAGCCTCCTTTATGGGTCCCTGGTTCTTGAATATCTCCACATCGAGAATCATCTCCAGCGACATGAGGAAAATAACTACCGCCCCCGCCACGGCAAACGATTCGATGTCCACATGGAACAGACGCAGCATCATGTCTCCCACGTAGAAGAACCCCAATAACAGACCGAAAGATATAAGCGTGGCCTTTAGCGCATTGACATCCTTACCTTTCTCCTTGAGGCTTATGATGATTGGAATGGCACCGATAATGTCGATTACCGCAAAAAGCACGATGAATGCACTGAACATCTGCTGGAAACTAAAAGCTGTAAACATATAGGTATCCTCCTTTATTAAACAGCGCAAATATACATGTTTTCACCCACCCATCCAAGTAAACAGGACACCCGCAGCCTCTTTCTTTAAGAAAAGATAAAAAAAGCAAAAAGGGAGAAAGGGTGGCAACGACGCTACATGATATTGCCTACTTTTGCCAAGACTTATCGGAAACCGTACGACACTTATGGATACAATGTTTGACACGTTGTTGCAACTCCCCCTTTTCCAAGGACTTGCACACGAGGATTTTACCAATATCTTAGGCAAAGTAAAGCTGCACTTCACCAAGCACAAGGCCGGTGACACCCTTGCCCAAGCCGGAGAACCCTGCACGCAACTGATATTCATCCTGAAGGGCGAAGTGGCCTCGCAAACCAGTGCCAAGGCCTACAGCCTCATCGAATACCAACAAGCCCCCTGCCTGCTGGAGCCACAATCCATGTTCGGCATGTACACCAACTACTCGGCCACCCATACCGTTGCCGACAGCGAGGTGCATGCCGTAAGCATCAGCAAAGCCTTCGTGCTGAAGGAGCTGTGGCGGTACGACATCTTCCGGTTGAACTACTGCAATATTGTCTGCAACCGGGTACAAAGCCTGAAAGCCAGACTTTGGTTACCCTCTCCCGACGACACCGAGGGGCGCATTGCCTACTTCATCTGCCAGCACTGCGAGTATAACAAAGGGAAGAAGATACTAAAAATCAAGATGGACGACTTGGCCCGTATCATCAACGAGACCCGCTTGGCTGTATCGAAGACATTGAACAAAATGCAAGAAGACGGCTGGATAGAACTGCACCGGGGAGAAATTGTTGTCCCGCAGCTGGAACTGCTAACAGAGAACTGCCTATGAGTGAAAAGACCAAAGGCTACCTCTTGGCCATCATCGCCGCCGCCACTTACGGCATGAACCCACTGTTTGCCCTGCCCCTCTATGCAGATGGCATGAACCCCGACTCCGTACTGTTCTTCCGCTACCTGTTTGCCATCCCGCTGGTAGGTGCCATGCTCAAGACGAGGCGGGGAAGCGACTTCCGCCTGCAGAAGAAAGACGTGCTCCCCCTCATCGTCATGGGCATCCTGGTAGCATTGTCATCGCTCACCCTCTTCCAGTCCTACAACTACATGGACGCAGGCATCGCTTCCACCATCCTGTTTGTCTACCCCATTATGGTGGCCCTCATCATGGCATTGGTCTACAAGGAAAAAGTAACGACACAGACCGCCTTGTGTATCCTCATGGCCCTGGGCGGCATAGGCATGCTGTATCAAGGAGGAGACGGCGCTACGCTTAGCCTGACCGGCACGCTGCTGGTACTGGGTTCCGCCCTGTCCTATGCCATCTACATCGTGAGCATCAACCGCCCGGCACTAAAGGAAATGGCTACGCTGAAGGTGACGTTCTACATCCTGCTGTTCGGCGTATTGCTGTTTGTCGTGCGCCTTTATATCAACGGCGGCATCAGCCTGCCCGGCCAGTGGTGGTTGTGGGGCAACTTGCTGGCGTTGGCCATATTCCCCACAGCCATATCTTTTCTGTGTACCACAAGCGCCATTCAGCGCATAGGTTCCACCCCTACCGCTATCCTTGGCGCGCTTGAACCGCTGACGGCCATCATCTTTGGCGTCACCGTTTTCGGCGAACGGCTCACGGCACGCGACTGTATGGGCATCTTCCTCATCATTGTAGCTGTAACCGTGGTAATTGCCGGAGGCAGCATCACCCACCAGCTTGTCCGCTTCCGCAAGATGTTTCCACGCTTGCCGCTGAAAAGAGTAAAAAAGTAATCTTCCACCCAAAGACACCAATCAACACATGAAATATTAATCCATTAAACCCTTATCACATGAAAAAGATTCTAACCATTATCGCCGCACTGGTTGCGGCAAGCCATTTCGAAATCTTTGCACAAAGTGTTGGTACATATTCCGAAAAGGTAGTCCTTGAAACTCCCGATGTCATTTTCCGTCAAATTGATGAACACACCTGGGAAGGCAACGGCCACCTGATGGCAGCCGAAAGCATCTATCTTGTGGAAGGTGACAAACGGGCCGTACTAATTGATGCCGGTACACGGATTAAGGATTTAGACAAACTTGTGGCAAAACTGACCTCCAAGCCTGTCACACTGATTATCACCCATGTACATCCCGACCATACCGGTTCCGCCATCAACTATTTCCCAAGCCTATACATCAATGCAGCCGATACGGTCAACATCCCCCAATTCATGCCCGACTACAAAGGCGAAGTCAAGTACCTGAAAGACCATGAAGTTATTGATTTGGGTAACAGACAGCTAACGGTCATCTTCACCCCTGGGCATACTCCCGGCTCTACCACTTTCATCGACAAAGAGGCCGGCTACGGCTTCAGCGGCGACTCATTCGGTTCGGGCAACCTGCTGCTGACTCTGCCCTTCTCCACTTTGCAAAATACCTGCGAACGAATGCTGCACTGCATGGAACGCCACAACATCCAACGCCTCTATCCCGGCCATTATTATGGTCAGAACGCTGAAACTCAGCAACGCCTCAAGGATATGATTACCATCTGTGAAGACATGCTTTCTGGCAAACGTCCGGTAGAAGACAACCCTACTCCCAACAAGACCCTTGGCCTTGACAAACTTGTCACCGACTTCGGTGTCCGCATCAATTACAATATCAACTGCTTGAAATAAGCATGCCTACGGACACAAATTTACAAAAATAGCTCCAACCCATACAAGTTGGAGCTATTTATTTTTCTATCTATTGCACGTATCAGAACGTGTAGTAGAAGCCAAACGAAAGGTCTCCGCTACTCAGGCTGAGGCCACCGCCGTTTGAGCCATAAAGGTAGTCGTCGCGATAACCCAGGAAACCGATTTTAGCCAAAAGGCTCAGGTGGTCAGTCACAGCGAACGATAGACCAGGCCTGAAACCTATCTCAAAGCCGCTTACATTGTCAGCCCCCTTTACACCGACCGTAGAAAAGCCGAAACCGCCATCTACGAACAAGCTCAATTGGTCAGTCTCAAAAAACGTGTAGCGGGCATAAGGAGCAAGTGCAAAGGCATTAGATTTTATCCCATTGGACTTTGCATGCGAAAATTCCAACGTACCGCCTACCGCCCATTTGTCGCTGAAGTTATACCCCACCTCCGGAGCAATACCAAAGGTGGTTCTATTATCACCGCCCCAAATGTTGAGCGTTCCACCCAAATACACACCTTCCTGCGCCTTGACACCCATGGCTACCAGCGCAACGAATAAACAAATTACCAGTCTTTTCATTTTTATTCTATTTTTTGTTAAACATATTAACCATTATTCCCACTCTATTGTCGAAGGTGGCTTCGACGAGATGTCGTAAGTGACGCGGTTCACGCCTTTTACCTTATTAATAATATCGTTAGAGACTTTGGCAAGGAAGTCATAGGGCAGGCGGGCCCAGTCGGCGGTCATGGCATCAGTGCTGGTCACGGCACGCAGGGCCACGGCACGCTCGTAAGTGCGCTCATCGCCCATCACGCCCACGCTCTGCACGGGCAGCAGGATGACACCGGCCTGCCACACCTGGTGGTAGAGGCAGGTTTCGTTCCCTTCGGCATCCTGCACCTTCCAATCCCACAGGCCCCGGATGAAGATATCGTCGGCATCCTGCAGGATACGCACCTTCTCGCGGGTGATGTCGCCCAAGATACGCACGGCCAGGCCCGGCCCCGGGAAGGGGTGGCGGCCGATGAGGTGCTCGGGTATGCCCAGCTCGCGGCCCACGCGGCGCACTTCGTCTTTGAACAGCCATTTCAGCGGTTCACAGAGCCGGAGGTTCATCTCCTTGGGCAGGCCGCCCACATTGTGGTGGCTCTTGATGACCTTGCCCGTAATGTTCAGGCTCTCTATGCGGTCGGGGTAAATGGTACCCTGTGCCAGCCAGCGGGCATCGGTTATCTTGTGGGCTTCGGCATTGAACACCTCCACGAAGTCGCGGCCGATGATTTTACGCTTCTGCTCGGGGTCGGTCACGCCCTCCAGATCGCGGAAAAACTTCTCTGAAGCATCCACGCCGATGACGTTCAGCCCGAGACACTCATAGTCGTGCATCACGTTCTTGAACTCGTCCTTGCGCAGCAGGCCGTGGTCTACGAAGATGCAGGTCAGGTTCTTGCCGATGGCACGGTTCAGCAGCACGGCAGCTACGGAAGAATCCACGCCACCGCTCAGACCCAGGATGACGCGGTCGTTACCAATCTGCTCCTTCAGCTCCGCCACCGTGGTGTCCACAAACGATGCCGGGCTCCACGTCTGGTGGCAACCACAGGCTTCCACGACGAAGTTCTTCAGCATCTGCGTGCCGTCTTCCGAGTGGAACACTTCTGGGTGGAACTGCACGCCCCACGTCTGCTCGCCCTCCACCTGATAGGCGGCAATCTTCACTTTATCGGTCGACGCAATGATTTTAAACCCTGCGGGAATGGCAGTGATGGTGTCGCCGTGGCTCATCCACACCTGGGTGCCGGGACGCACGCCATGAAACAGCAGGTTGTCGCCGTCAAACACACTGAGGTGTGCCCGCCCGTACTCACGGCTTCCGGCAGGCTCCACATTACCGCCGTAGGTATAGGCCATGAACTGCGCGCCGTAGCAAATGCCCAGCAGAGGCAGACGTCCGCGTATGTCCGACAGGTCGACCTTAAAAGCCTCCTGGTCGTACACCGAGAAGGGGCTTCCCGAGAGGATGACGCCCCGCACGCTTTCGTCGCCGTGCGGAAACTTGTTGTAAGGCACAATTTCGCAATACACGTTCAGCTCGCGCAAGCGGCGCCCTATGAGTTGGGTAGTCTGCGAGCCGAAATCGAGGATAATGATTTTTTCTTCCATTGTATTGAAGTCTGTTGTGTGAATAATCGGTTTGAAAGCGCAAATGTAGAAAAAAACGCGGACATTACAGGCATCTAGGTGGGGAAAGTAAATGGCAATAGAAAAAATCTTTGAAAATAGTGCTAAAAGAATCCACCTTAGACTCCTGGTCTAAAGGTTTCCATAATTTTAAAATAAAGTTTAGAGCCTGTTTGTATTTTCCTCTTTTATTCAGCCCTCAAAATAAGGCTGAGCAAAATTTAAACGACAGGCTCTAAATTTCTATGCGGGTAAAGATATGTTTTTTGTTGGAAAGTCCCCTTTTATTGCTCCTCAGTTTCAACAGAAACTGCTGTCGGTGGAATGTCTTGACTTAATAGTAAGGAATGTATCGCGTCCAGGTAATCTCCCGTTTCACGTCTTTTATCCCGGCATTCGGGTACAATGCCTGGTAATATTCAGTCAAGTCCTCTTGGGTAGTCATACTTTTTTTTGTCCGTTGAATAATGGTGAATATACTTTTTCCGCCGGATTCATCTTCAGCAACGATTCGTCCATCTATAAACTGGTACTGTATGCTTTTTATGCCATCGTCTATTGGTGGTTCTTCCCCATTTGCCACAAAAACATATCGTTTGGCCAAGGCAAAAGGCAAATTCTTTTTTAACAAATACTGAACGATTCCTCCCATATCCAAATCATCAGAACTACAGGAACCTGCTATATCCCCTTCACTTTTTATGACCCAATAGCCACCCTCCAAGTCCAAGACAGAAGTCACCAGAAGTTCAACACTCTCATTCTTATCATTGGTCAAGCGGACAAGCGTTACCCCTTCGTCCGTGGCATACAGTTCCAAATGCCCGTCTTTCACCGTTGCCGTTACTATATTGGGATTGTCAACCTCAGCTGTACAATTCTTTCCAGCATGTTTCACCTCAACCGTTACCGTTTCACCCACGCGGAGCTTCACTTCGTCCGTACCAAGGTCTAATTCTTTGTCACATGACGATAACAATGTCAGTGCGTAGACAATGCTTACATAGAGTATGCTTGTTTTTAATATATTCATTGCATTTACTTTTTGTTTGTGAATATTATACTAAACAGGGGCATGGACATTGGAAAGAACAACCGTCCATACCCTTGTTTCAATGCCTATTTTTTACGTACATTGGGATATATGTTGATATTCCGATTATAATTATCTACACTGGTCTGGAAGCTCATGGAACTTTCAGCTAAGTAATAGCCATCTTCATTACCGCTCCACCCCATATTGGCATGTACATAATATAATTCTTTTCCAGAATTATCAAGTCTCTTTTGAAATCCATCTAATATCCAAGCATGACTTCCTGTATCGCACGCTCCAGTTATTATTATAGGTTTTGCATTTTGACTATTAGTTCCTAGTGAAGCCTTTACCTTACTCATATTCCAACTACTTTTGGAATCAGCCACAATATTGAATAATGGCAAAAAGTTTTTTACTGCCGCGCCAACATCGGTACTTCCTCCAACCTCACATGAATATTTAGTGTTAGTCCTATTTCCGATGAATTTCATTAATATGGATATTTGGTTAATTCTTGCTGGAGTATCATATATTGTCACTTTAGGAGATGATTTTAATAACTTCCAGTCAATAGTAATTCCATCCGCAAACATCGGAGGTTCAAAATAGGACAAAATTTGGGCAATACATACTACACCACAACCAGCCGGATAACGTCCTTCATAGCCATCATAGCTGTCATAATCACACGCTTGCTTCAATTTCCTATTATAAGGTGCCGTTTGATCCCAAGAAACTTTAATCATAGGTGACACTTCCGATTGCAATATGCCGGTAGAAGGGGTGTCTTCTTTTTCACTTCGAGTTGCAAATGAAGATTCTACTGTAATCAAATTTTTGACATCGTTAAAAGAAATTGACTCAACGTTTTTGTCCAACATTCTTGCCAATTTTAATAACGTTTTTCTTCTAAGGGAATCCTTGATTGCTTCCACCTTGGCAACAGAATGTTGTGCAATTTTTGTCGCCATTCCAATCATTATCTCTGCACCAGCGCTTTGCAGTCCTTCCAATTGGCTATGTATCGGTACATAGGCTAAAACAGCAGGAAATCTTTTGTCAGCAGAAACCAGGGAATATCCTACTGTACTATCATTTTTCAGTTCCACTTCAAATATTGGAATGGAGTTGTCGGAAGCACTTTTAGTGTTTGTGTTTGGCGTTTTGTCGCCATCTTCAGCTGTGGAATAAATTTTTCTTTTGATGTACATTGATGTCTTGTCGGAATTAGCCATTGACTTAGTGAAATTTCGAACCAACTCCAAGGCTTCTGATTCCTCTATTGTACCGGTTTCATCATTGGCTATACTGATATATTCCTCTTGCGTCAATTCTATCTTGTCCATAGTAGGTACAATGTTTTCAGTGTTGGTGCAAGATGCGAATAAGCAGATGCAGGATATAATAAAAATGTTTGTTTTCATCGTCTTTCATTTATTGAATATTTAATATCACGATTCAAAAACTCTTTGTCTAATATAGACTTCGCATATTTCTTCGCAAAATTTATAGGAAGCGGGGCTATATAGGCACCGTCCTTCGTGCGGCTGTTTTTCTTCCAGTCTTCCTTTATTGCCTCCATTAAAGGTGCGTGGGAATCTTGCAGCAAATCGCAAAACATAAACGGAGCAATATTGCCTTCCAACGTATTCCGAGCCTCATCTGAAAACATGATTCCGGTGAAAAATGGAATGCTTTCTTCCAAATGTTGCTTGGCATAATTCATCAAGTCTTGTCCTTCTTTGGTTTCAATAAGTTCGTAAGGATTACTGGTGTAAATATATTCATCGCCATTTATCCTTTCTCCCCATTTCTTATATAAATCATCTAATTCAAGGGCAGAACGGGTCAATAAGTTATAAGTTTTTATGAGTTGTTCTTGTTCTTCATCCAAACGGATGTCTTCGATAACCGTATATCCTTTCCTGACAGATTCTTCGAATGTCATTTCAACAGGCTTCGAACTTTTGGTGCCAACTTGTTGCAAATCTAAATCCGATATTTTGTTATAGTACCCTATTACTTGTCCTACCTCTGTACCGTTAAGCGCATTTAGCGGATGAAAGATACGCCCTTTATTAGTAATCTTCGTTTCCCACGCATAGCCATGGGCTTGACCATTGGCATCACCTCTTACGGAGAAATAGGAAACTCCGGATATAGTGCCGTCTTTCGACCATACGGCAATAACGGCAGGACCTGTATACGTTCTTCGATAACTAACTGCATTAGCATATCTTGGCGGTTGATTAGCAAAATAATTATCCCATGTCTCCCACACATAAGGACTTCCATAATTATTCATAGTAGCTCCTGACGTACTTTTACCCCAAAACACACAATTGGTTAAACCGCCGGCCCAAGCTGCAGAGTTATATGTGGACGAATAGTTGGCACTACGCAAAGCATCTCCTTTCTTATAATTAGGAAAAGCATTCAAATAATCACTGCCTGCTTCTGGAACAGAGCCATAAAAATCACAATTTCCGAAATAGAACCCCATTGCACCTCTTGCAGAAATTAGTACATCATAGGCAACATCACTCTGTTTGTTCAAAGAAAAACGTGAATCATCAAACCATTGAAAATCTTGCGGATCCATAAAGAAATAGTCACCACACTTAAATTTCATCTTGTTAGATTTATGCTCAATCATCCAAAACGTTGCTATACCTGTAGTATAGGCAGTAAAATAGTTCATTGTACCTTTACTGGAACCTGCTTCTACAATACATCCAGAGATTGGCATATTCTCATTCATCAATTCACCATTACAAAAGACATTAACTAACCCCTCTCTGCCCAATGCACTTTGTGCATTCCAAGAATTTTTAGAACGTATAACTAAATAATAGTCTCCACTCGGAATATTCTTCGCAGTAATTTTAGGATGAAAATGATTAGAATCATCGCTATAATAAGAATAGTCATGAGGATCATCCGCCTTAAACAAATACATAACAGGATCTACTGAGGTATAAGACTCCCCTTGGATAGGATTGGTCTCAAAGGTCCAATTTCCTTTAGTTAAAGACAATTTCTTATAATAAGTATAGGCAATAGGGACTTGTTCCTTGTGCTTATAGTTGCATCCAGGAGTTTCTTTTACCACAGGAGATACTTTCCAATCACTTTGATTTGTAAATGCAGAACGTGTAGCAAGTTCTCTACCTTGCACATTTTGCCGCAAATAACGGATATAATCATCATATTGCTTGTTCTCCACCAACAAATTTTGAGCACTCTTTGATATCCTCATCCCATCAATGTCTGGATAAAAAGGAGCTTCCGATTCAAAAGTAATCGTGTTAATACCCGATTGCAAAAGAACACTTTTATTCCCTTTTATTTGCACTAATTCCCAGTTAGGTTTCGTTATATTCAAGTCACCCCGGTATTCACCATTTACGTAAACAGAAACATTTTGTAATTCACTATCCTTTCTTAAATTTGATGGCAAACGTACAGGCAATATATGAGCTGCAAAACTATATTCACCACCTTCATTTACGTTTATAGTATAAGTTCGCGTCAACAACATTTCATTTGCACCGCTCTTGGTGCTCTTAACATTTTTCCTATCTATTCCTTTAGTATAAAATTTGCCATATTGATATTCAAAGCCATTGTCAATATCGTTGTTTGTAGTGGCAGGCGAAGCAACGTCCGCTTCTTTCTGTTCAAAAGTCATTACCTCCAGTGTTTCGTCCTTGCACTGTGCAAGTAAACACAATATGAGAAACATTATTGCCTTGTTTGCAAATTGTTCAATTCTATTTTTCATGATAGTAACTGTTTGGTTATTATGGTTAGTAGAGAAAGTGCCGAAATGTGATTGTCATATCATTCTGTCTTCCCGACCGAAGTGGAGGGATCTTAATATTCATTTTACTACTTCATGTAAGACCTTTTGACTACGCTCAAGATGACAGAATGATAACAACCTTGCATTATGCACATCCTCTTGTTATTTGTGTTCCATGTTTATCGCTGTATTGTTGCGGTTACGAATTTCCCATTAGGTGCTTTGGCTGTTCCTGTTATCGTTCCTCTGACTAAATTTATATTCATGTCATTTGCATATAGCGATTCTCTTTTGTAATCTGGAACACTGAGGGTGGATACATTATCCTCTTCTATTCCATCACTGCCAAGGGCAATGGTTTCATAACGGCCATTGGGGAGTCCTATTTCTATATATATTCCTTGCCATTCAAGTATAAGTCGGGTGCTATACGCTTTCCCTGTGGATTCCCTTTCTGCGCTAACCCGGTAACCGCAAGTAATGGCATTGGTGCTATGGGCTACCCAAAAGGCGACAGTGACTTTCGTATCGTGCTGGATATTAACCTTAGTTCCCGGAGCGTCATTTGTTATTTCCTTTAATTCTATGATAGGCTTCCCACTATAATATAGCAAAGCTCCATCGGTTATTTCGTAAATTGCTTTGTCAATTTTGTGGTATGCCTGAAGGTTGTTGATGAGCTTCTCTTCGTCGTTGATAAGACTTATGACAGAACGATAAGCCTTTGTATGGATTTTATATTGCGTGTAGCCAGAAGCACCTAACTTATAGATAGTATCTCCTATTTGGTATTCATTCTTCTCATTGAACAATTCGCTTAAACCGGTCAACTGCTTGTAACATTCCACAATACTCTGTTCTGCTTCATCAGCAACAGCAATGCCATCCTTTTGCAAGTGTTCACAATAGATTTTAAAGTCTTCATATGTGGCAAAGACTTTTCTTGTAGGGTCATACAACTGATTCTCAGAAGATGCCACAAAATTTTCCTCTTCATTTAAGCAACTTACGCATGCTATGCACACAATTAATGCTAACAAAAAATTCATTGTTTTCATGTCGTTTGTTTTTAAAGTTAATAAAGTGGTTATTAGTTAGTACTTTTCATCTATTGATTATGATATCATTATTACCTTAGGTTATTACTACTCTTTTTCAAATTTCCCTTCTACTTTCAGATATTCACTTCGAAAAATGAGCATATACTCTCCTGGTACAAGTTCTGCTATATCAATTGTATGAATGTCACCACCAGATAAATAAAAGCTATTCTCATACACAAGATTCTCACTACTATCCATAATTTGAATAGTAAAAGGATAGTTCCCTTGACTGATAAGAGAAATTTCGATATAGCCATTATTAACCAAATAAGCTTCAATCGGAATAAACATAGGCACTTTTTTCCCTTTTCCACACCAACCACCTTGCGATTTAATGATAATTTTTTCCTTACTAAACACAGCACTTTGTATTGAAGAAGGAACTACTGCCAGAAAAGATAGCAATAAAATGAATTGTAACATTTTCATATTTCTTCTGTTTTTGGTTTACTGCAAAATTACCACAAACAAAAGAATAATGATACAGACACAGCATTTACAGCATAGACATATAACTACTGATAATCAATACTTTACACAAAACATAATAGACAAAGTATAGACAAGAGAGGCTTGATAGACAAAATTCAGAGCAATTCTCCCACCAAATAGTCGTACAAAGAAGTCTTAGGTGGCAACGTGATTTTCAGCTTTTCTTTCAGTCGCAAATGTTTAGTGCGAACAGAAGCCGGGTTAATATCCAACAAGCGCGCTTCTGTATTGACATCAAAGCCACACATAAAGAAACAACAATAACGCCATTCCTGATCTGACATTTCAGGACAAACGTTGAAAATGTATGATTTTAAAGAAGGGTAAATCGTCATGATTTCATTCTCAATCCGTGTCCAATGCCGTTCAGTAAGGAGGGATTTTCCTACGCTATATTTATTTTGGCTGGCTAAATTTGCCAATTCTTTATAGATAGATGATGAAACAGTCAGCTTATACTGTAATTTCCGACAAGCCGATACCAGTTCAGCAATTCTTCCTTTCTGCTTCTGATATTCATCACTTTCCTTTTTTAAGTCAATAAGTTGCGCCTTCCTCTTTTCCAATTCCAATGAGAAATGAAGCAATTGGTTTTTCATCGTACTCAACTCTATCTGCTGAGCCTGCATTTTTTCCTTTACCCCTTTCCTATATAACAAGACTAACAAGATAATTAATAGAATGCCTAAAATGCAACTGATAGAAATAAAGGCATGTACCTTCTTGATAGTTTTTAACCCATGAATTTCTTTCAACCTTTCTTGGTCGTTATATTTGCGTTCAATATTCAATATTTTAGCCTCATTCTCTGCCATAATAAGAGAATCTGTCAGGTATTTATATTCTTCAAGATTTTCGAGCGCTAAGTCATATTTTCCCTCTTTTTTATAAAGTTCATAATACAATAAATGGATACTATAAGCATTCTCAAGATTTCGAGGAGATAAGTTTTCCAACAAATCTTTTGCTTTTTGTAGCGAGTCCATATCCAAATATAATTCTACAACGGCAATAATAGCCGGTATTGTATCATGTTTGGCTTTCAAAGTTTTAAACAGATATCTTTTTGCCCTTTGGAAATCCCCCATAAAGCGATAAACATTTCCAATATAATTGGCCATACAAGTTTTCTGTTCTTCGTCGCCCACCACATCCGCCACCGAATCCGCCTTGAACAATATCTCCAATGCCTTGGGCAGCGAGTCCATCAGGGCATACTCCCGCCCCATGTCGCGCAGGGCGTAGGCATAGCTTTTCAGGTTTCCGGCCTTTTGAAAACATTCGGCAGCCGTGCGATACTTGCCGATGGCCTCGTTCCACATTGCCCGCTCGGCATACATATCCGCCATGTAGCTGTGGATGTAGCCCGCACGGTTGTGCAGCCCATGTTGCTCAGCCACCGCCAGGGCTTGGGCATAGGCGGTCATGGCCCGCTCGTAGTCGCCGTCTTCCAGATAAGCGCGGCCCAGGTAGAGCAAGATGCGCGCCTGCTCGCCGGGCGTGCCGTGCGAGGCATACCACTGCGCCGCCCGCCGGTAGTGGCGGAAGGCGGGCAAGGAGTGCGACAAGAACGTATCCGCCAGCTGCCCCTGCAGCATGCACCACCGAGCCACCTCGGGACGGGTGAGGCTGTCCGGCGCAGGCAGGCGGGCCAACAGGCGGGCGGCGCTGTCGGCATCAGTAGCCAGCAGATGCTCCGCCCCGCGCAGCGCGGCAACCACTTCCGGGCGCTCGCGCTGCGCGCAGCCGGCCACCAAGGCCATGAACAGCAGGAGAATGTAGGGCAGTCTCTTCATCTTTTTCAGGTTTCAAGTTCAGAGCCTGTTTAGAGCCTGTTTAAATTTTCCTCTGAAAGCTTTTTATTCAGTCCTCTTTGAGCCTCTTTTCGGTCTATTTTTCTGTTGTCTCTCGTCACATAGCCCGCTATGCTCCTCATAACAACAGAAAAATATCCTCGAAAACAGCCCTCAAAATAGGACTGAGCAAAATTTAAACAGGCTCTTAAATTTTCCTCTTTTAAGTTTTTATCAGCCCCTTTTTGAGCCTCTTTCCGGTCTCTTTTCCTGTTGTTATTCGTCACGTAGCCCGCTACGCTCCTCATGACAACAGAAAAATATCCTCGAAAACAGCCCTCAAAATGAGGCTGAGCAAAATTTAAACAGGCTCTTAGAGAGTCGCCGCAAAGATAAGGAAAAATATAGAAAGAGCCTGCACAAGTAGCGCCACAACAGATAAACTCCGAATATTTGTATGAATATTTTTATTCCTGCATATTTTTCCCACCGCATAAACAAATCTTTACATGAAAAATTTCAATCATTCACCTTTCCTTACAAAAAACACCCCGACGGACATTCATAATCAATTCTTATTCAATATATTACCATGACAAATACGCCTCAACTACGTACCACCTCCGACTCTCCTCCGATACAAGTCCGACACAAGTCCGATAATCCTTCGGCGTATTAGGTCGGAGGTGGACCGTAGGAAATACGGACAAGATACGGCGAAAAGCAGGAGGGATAGGCTTGAAAAGCAGGGGATATTGTTAAGGAAAATGATAATTTAGTTGACAAGGAGACAAGTTGACGAGGCAACGAGAGGCGGAGTATTTGCGGACGGCAACGCCGTCCAACCATGCTTAACCGCTGTGTGCCGCGCAGCGGTACCTGCGGTGTATGCAGGTGAGCGCAAGCACCCCGACCTCGAAGGGGTCGAACAAGCTATGTCCCGTCGGTATGGGGTTGAACC